>NZ_BAIX01000037.1 GCF_000613405.1 Hoylesella enoeca JCM 12259
AATAAACAAAGGGCTTTTCGGAGTTCCCTTTGTTCTTCTTTTTGTGCCCTTTTTTCTACTCGACAAAAGGAAAATAAGCACGGTTATTTATTCAAAAACATAATGTATATGAACAAAAATTATTTAGAGAGTAGGGGCTATCATAAGCCTGTAGTTGAAGTCTGTGAGTTGCAGACAGAGAGATTATTAAATCTTAGTGGTCAACATGAAGATGCCGGACATGGCGGAACCCTTGGAAATGCCAAACCAGGATGGTTTGATGAGGAGGAAGAAGAAGCATCTCCCGAGGAAAAGGAGAATTATCAACTGTGGAAAGAATAAACAAATTTAAAGACAAGAAACAATGAAGAAAACAAAACTGATATTTGCAGCAATTCTGTTATTAACAGCAGCCTGCGCAAACGAAGACATGAGTAAAGATAATGATCAAGATAATAAAGGTCTGACTGCCTTTGTGAGTGGCGATGAACCCGCCACCCGCACATCAATGGATCGAACTGCAAGCGGCGGTGGCAAGTTCTTTTGGACAACAGACGATAACATCTGGGTAGATAATGGTGGCACACATGAGAGTAGTACATCGAGCACGATCACGGGCAAAACCGATTATGCCAAGTTCTATTTCGCCAGTACATTCACAGGCACCAGCTATCCTGTTACTTACACGGGTAAGAACAGCAGTAAGGCTGATGAAGTAACCATCGCTGCCACACAAATACAAAGTGCTCCCAATAACACAGATCATTTCGCCGTTTCAGGCGATTGCGGCACCGCAACAGCTACGGGTAGCGGCAACATGTTTGCATTTAAACTTAAACATCAAGCCGCCTACCTGTGCATCTTGCCACGCAATGAGAACACAGAGCTGGGTAAGAATCTCTATTTACAAAAGATAGTTGTAACTTCTGATAACGATATTGCTGGCACCTACACCTTGGCAAGCACCGGCCTCACACCGAAAAGTGGCGGTACCAATACCATCACACTAACCACCGGCAGTGGCAATGGCTTTTCGATGGGCAATGCAACCACAGACGCTGATAATAGTGCCTATATGGTCATCGCTCCGGGAACTCACACGCTCACGATTGATTGTTATGTGAAAGATCCTGCGACCAACGTCGGGACAACGCTCACCCAAACCGTCTCGGCCACATTTGCTGCCAACACAGTTACCGATATCACAGCCGATGTGACACCCACCCGAACCAATTATCCCGGCAACGGTTATTACATGTGGGATGCTGCAGTGGGTCAGCATTATTGGAAAGGTTACGAGTGGAATAATCCCAATACTGCACTACGCCAGCAGCCCACTGTCTACGGTATTACCAGCAGCAATTATCCTAAAAATAACACTGATAGTCGCTGGTATAGGGAGGATGCTTCCCTCCCTATTCCTGCCGCTAACCGCAGTGCCGCAGGTTGTCCCAATGCTAACGAATGTGCTTGGTACATCATGCAAGGCGATCCTCATTGGGACGGCACAACCCTTTGGGCCACCATGGGGCACTTATACACTGGCGGTATGTGGCTTAAGAAAAAGGCCAATATCTCAGGCTTCAATGATTCCAATTATAACGGCACCGATTACCGTATCACAATTAATAGTTGCGACAATTCTGTTATCACCCAGGGTAAGCCCAGCAACCTAAGCGATTATTTCTACCTCCCATGTTTGGGTTATTACCTTGGTGGCGAGTTGGCAGTTTATAGTATAGGGAGCTCCGGCACTTACTGGTCGAGTACGCCTATAACTGTGAGTACTTCGTATTTCTTTTACTTCGGTCAAGCCAACGTGTCCATGGCAGCTCAAAGTCGCGGAGCTTCATTCCCGCTGTGGAGTGCCCAGTGAGCCTTGGGATATCCCATCTTAACAAGTTATCAAGAGGAATGAAACAAACGCACGCACTAATCGAAAACAGTGCATGTACTAATTCAAAACAGTGCATGCACTGATTTGAAAGAGTGCATGCACTGATTGAAGAGAGAACATACATTCATCGCGACCAGTGCGTGCACTGATTCGGACTGGCCGCTATTATTCATCTTAAAAACACAAAAATTATGGCAAACAGACCTTTGCAGTACATCCTGAAACTGCGCAAACTGAAAATGAGAGACAAAAACAACAACGAGGAAGTGCAAATCGCCGTGGCCACAGGACGCGAGCGTGTGGATTTCCGCACACTTTGCAATGCTGTGGCGAAGAACACGACTTTCTCGCCCCAAGAAGTGGGGGCCGTGATCAACCAGGCCATTTATACGGCGCGCGATTTCGTGGCCAACGGCGACACAGTGGAGTTCGGCGATATGGGTACGCTGATTCCTTCGTTCAAGAGCAAGGCCGTGCCCAAGGGAACGAAATTCAATCCCAAGGAGCATATTCTCAAGCCGATTCTCCGTTTGGTGCTCTCGAAGAAGTATTTTGAGCTTAACGATGTGAGCTACGAACGAGTAGCGAAGCCAGCGAAGCCGTAGGCTTCGCAATGTTGAATTTTGACTGTTGAATGACGAATGGTTGCGCGCCTTGCGCGCAATGAATAATAAAAAGAATGACGGGTTGCATTAGCAACCCGTCATTTATTTATTGATCATTTGTAACTTTCTTATTGCGCGATAGCGCAATCATTCGTCATTTAACGTTCCTTCATATTCAAATACGCAAGCGCATCAGAAGAAGAGGTAGCGATTGTCCACCACGCCAGCTTTGACATAAAGCTCGTTCATGAAGTTGGCAGCATATTGCATGGCCTTTTGGCGCAGCTTCTGCTCTTGTGCCTTCTCATCAAACTTCACGGGACGCATGGTTTTGCCTGTTACTTGTACGAAATATACGCCGGCATTTCCCTTGACGGGTTGTGAGCAGAACTTGCCCTTGCCCGTGGCTGCTGCGGCTCCGCTCAATGCAGGTTCGCTGGCACCCGATGTGGCAACAAAAACCGGTGCGGCAAAGGTCACTTGATTGACTGTGCTGAGCTTGCCTCCCTTAGCTCGGGCAGCAGCGAGGCTGTTGACTCCGTTGACTTTGGCAAGTAACATTTCGGCTTTCTTGTCTTTCATCACTTCGTCTTTGACCATCGCGTTGACCTGCGGATCTTTTAGCGAGCGATAGCCTTCGGCATTGATTTTGTCAAGGATCACCACGAGAAGATGATCATTATCGCCGCATTCGTACATCGGCGACACATCACCCTCTTTGGCGTCGAAGAGCCATTTCAAGGCTTCGCGAGTGCCATGAATGCCTGCCAGATTGTGCTGCGCCGTTGTGATGTCGGCTACTGTCTGCACGGTGTATCCGCTTTTCACGGCATTCTTCACGATGTCGTCAGCCGTTTGATTGGCGCTGACGAATGAACTGAACTTGTTGTAAGCAGTCGAATAAGTGTTGCGTGAGAATTCGATATTCTTCTTGATGACTGCTGCAGTGTATTTATTGACCATTCCCTTGCGATTGAGAACCTGCACGATGATATTGCCGGAAGCAAAGGGAATGTTTCTGATTTCCTTAACGGGAAGCGTATTCAGTGTGCCAATCAAATTCTTGGAATCTTTGTCGAGCGATGGCGCAAACTGATACTGCTGCGTGGTGAGCCAAGTGGACTCGCCTGTCTGGCCATATTTCTTGGCAATGGCAGCAAAATCGGCACCACCTTGCAGAGCTGTATAAATGGAGTCTGCTGCCTTACGAGTGGCTTCCGGAGTTGATCGGGCCACTTGGATCTGGCGATATTCCACCGAATCGGGAAGCTGTTGCTTGGCCACGAGTTTGACAATATTTACCGTGTTGTCGTCTTTATTGGTAACAGGACCATAAGTCTGACCTACGGCCATGGAGTCGAGTCGGCCGGCGATGTCTGTCGGAAATGCGCTTTTAGATACGGGAATGCCCAAGTAAGGGAACAAAGAAGTGCTCTTGCGAACCACTTCGGTGGGATCGGCAGCAGCTGCGAGATCTTTGGCATAGCCGTTCATCTCTTTCTGAATCGCTGCTTGGTCTGCCTGTGAAGCAGCCACCTGAACATCGACATACTTAACACTGCGACTCTCCACATACTGACGGAAACGCGGTTTCAGTTCATCGTATTTCGCTTTCAAGTCGGCATCGCTAATCTGCACCTTGTTATCCGCAATATCGGTGTAGGGGAATGCTGCGAGCTGGATATTGCTTTCTTCGTTTTCATCTTTGAAAGTCATCTTGGCTTCTATGGGATTTGAAAGCAGGCAATGCGCCAAAAGACTTTGATATTTCTGTGCAAGCGTCTGCTGACGGAGCGTCTTCTCGATGAAAGTCCAGTATTTATAAATTCTGCTATATTGTTCAGTGAGTTGCGGATTCGTCCCCGACTGGGTTTTGTATTCGGCTAAAAACTTCTGCAACGCATTGACATCGAAACGGCGTGTCTGCTGATCAACAAAGGGAGTCTGCAAGAGCATCGGATTGGTACCGGCTTTCAGAATGTTCTGCATTTCCTCGTCTGTCACTGTCAGGCCCAAACGTTTGGCCTCGTCCTCCACGAGTTTAGACTGCACAAACGAATTCCAAACCATATCTTTCACTTGATTCATCTGGTCATCGTTCAGGTTTTCCTGCCCTTGTTGCATCTTGATCACTTCCGTGTATTCGTCTACCAGTTTCTGGAAGTCAGTGACATTAATTTTCTCTCCTAATACCTCGCCCACCTGTTGTCGCTGTTCATTACGCGTAGACTCGCACGACCGGAACAACTCTTCGGCGATAAAAGCAAACAAGGCGAATCCGATTATACCGGCCAGAATGCCGCCTTTGCTTCTGATTTTTCCTAATGCTGCCATTAATCTTTATTGTTTTATGTAATTACTTATTATTTTCATCTTTGTACAAAATGCGCACAAAAATACTAAAAAGTTAGCAAACAAAGGAACTTTTCATCCTAAATCTGCTGTCAATCATTCACTTTTAGCTTTACTAATTCAATCTTTGTCCTGGTATTCTTGATAATTCTAAACTCAAAGCGGCCCACCTTAACAATTTCGTTGAGCTTGGGAAAACTCTGATAATAATGTAATATCAGTCCACCGACAGTCATATACTCATCGCTTTCGGGCAAATCAAGATCGAACATATCATTGACTTTGTCGATTTCGAGACGTGCCGAGAGAATGAACTCGCCGTCATCTGTCCGTTTGGCCACATACTTTGCATTATCATGCTCTCTCGATCTCGCCAAATATTTCTTCGACGATGTCTTCCAATGATACAATTCCACTTGTTCCACCAAACTCATCGACCACGACTCCAAGACTCTTCTTCTGCTGCAAGAATGTCTGCATCAGCTTGGGAGCCGCCATCGTCTCTGGCACAAACGGCATCGTGCGTATGCCGTCGCGCCAATTCGCCGGATTTTTAAACATTTCCGACGAATGGATATAGCCGATAATGTGATCGATATCACCCTCATAAACGATCAATTTGGAGTTTCCGCTCTCAATGAATTTCTGTTTTAGATCTTCAATCGAGCAATCATCAGTGTCGACTGCATTGATTTCTGTGCGTGGCACCATACAGTCGCGCACCTTGGTATCGGTGAAATCCAAAGCGTTCTGAAAGATTTTCACCTCATCTTCGATATCATCTTCACTTTGGGCATTGTCTATACTCGTTTGGACGAGATAGTCTAAATCCACTTTCGTGAATGCTTCATCAGCACTTTCTTTCGACATTCTGATACCAATCAAACGCAACAGTATTCGCGATAAAGATGTTGCGAACTTGCTGATAGGCCAAAGCACCACGTAACAAACATAAGCCGGCACAGCAAAGATGGTGAGTAGTCGGTTAGGATTGCTTTTAAACAATGTCTTGGGAAGAAATTCGCCCGTGAAAAGCACAATGACTGTGGAGAGAATCGTGTCTGCCGGCACCGTGAAAGCAACATCCGCACCTCGGAATATCGTATTGTCGAAGAGCTTAGCTATCAAGATTCCGTAAATAACCAATGCTATGTTATTGCCCACCAGCATTGTGCTGACAAAGTTATTGGGGTGATGATAAAACACGGAAAGCAATCGCTGCGAAAGTCCGTCTTTCTCTTTATCCATTTCAGCCAGCATTCGGTTGCTTGTCACGAAAGCGATTTCCATTCCCGAGAAAAACGCCGAGAACACCATCGTGACAATGATTCCGATGATCAGTGATATACTTATTCCTTCTTCCATTTAATGAGTCAGAGGTGATGATATACTCTTTCGTTGTGGAGACGTGCGCATTCGCAGTATGCTCTTGGTCGAATCGGGTGCCGATTGGAGAGTGTCTCCCGAATTTTCAAAATCGCTTCGGGCAAACGAACCTTTACTATTGGACACGAAATAACGAGTCATTCGCTCGTCACTACGGAAATAAGTGCCTTGCAATTGACGATCGGGCGTCACCAAACGAGAGAAAACATTGGAGTAAAGTTCGTGTTGATTCTCATCCCAGAACAATCGTTCGCTGGTGAATCGCAGTCCGTCTTTGGTCAGAATACGCACACGACTATGGAGTTCCCATAGCTTTTGCTCTTCATAATAATAGGCCGTGTCACACTGAATATAGGATTGCACATGAAATTTTTCATCGAATTGCTCTAAGAAGAGTCCCTTATCGAAGATCCATCGAGGTGGACGGCGATTCCTATTCACTTCCCATCGTTCGGTAACGACGCGATATTTGATAACACCCGAATCCGAAATCAGTGTGTTGACGCCATAACTGATCATCATGGCAACCGAATCTCGCGGATAGATTCCGGGTGCCGTGTGAGCCCGTTGTTCCTCACATGAGGTGAAAAAAGCAACTGTCAGGATGAGCAATGAACACGAAAGCAAGTGTTTCATTAATCTACCTTCCACTTAGCAAACCATCGTTCGTTGAATGTCAGACCGATATTGATGCGAAAAGTATTCTCTTGGAGCAAGCTCTTGGAGTCCATCCGCACCCACTGCGCACTGATATTGAGAATAGAACGGTTATTAATACCGTTGATAATAGGTATTCCAAAACCCAAACTGGCACTCATTTCCTTAGGCCCTTCTGTTCCGTTAATCATCAGATAAGGTGTCACATAAGAGACACCGGCACGATAATGCACGCGCTTGAAGAAGTTGCGGGATGTCTCACCTGGACATAATTCGGCGCCCAGTGTCAATTTGTGACGATCCTTGAATTGTCCGGTTACGGCCGAATATTGTGGTGTATTGTTCACAACACGATACAAAGGATAGACCACATCAGCCCATTTTTGCAGGTTATAATCCACGCCCACTTTCCATTGACGCTTGTGATCCCATGCAAGTCCTGCGCTATAAGACGTCGGGAGTTCAAGAGCGTTATCGGCTGTGTAAGCATTCGAGTAAGAGACTTGGGTCTGCGGATTAGTCGAAACGATCTCACACTTTGGGTTGGCATTGAGTTTATGACCTAAGCCGTAAGTTAAACCGAGTGTCAACTGGTCGCTTTTAGACAGCCGTGCAACATATTGCAAGCCGAAATCCAATTTATAATTATGTACGTTTGCCGTATAAACCCGCGACAAAGTGTTGACATAAGAATCGCTGTAAGTATTGAGAACAGAGCGCGTATAGTTGCCCCACAGATACGAAGCATTGGCTCCAACGGACAATCCTTTGATCAGTTCCCAGCCAAAACCTACATAAACCTGATGCAATCCACCATTTCCCGAGTATGAAATCGTGGAAGTGGTGCTGCTGTTCGGGCTCACACGTTGCGTGTTTTCATACCGATACCCCACATTCGTGTAAGGAATCAAACCGAAACTGACACCGAAGCGCTTGAAAGCACGGAATCCGGCGACAGCGTATTCGAAGTCTGCATTCTTGGCATTCACCTTTTTTCCGCCTTCCTGAAAGTTCGTGATCTGTCCCGAGAGACCAGCATCGAAAATGAATGAAAGGGAATCTATGGAAGAGTAAGATGCCGGGTTGAGAAAATTCACTTGGTTATGCTCACGAAAACCAAGCCCCAATCCGTTCATCCCACGATTGAATCCGCTCGTCTGATCAGCCAGTACGCCCAATCCATACATGCTATATGGCGAATTAGTACCGCTTTGAGCCATCGCGGTCATTGACATGGTTACCAGCAAAGAGGCGAAAAAAAGTTCTCTTCATGTACGCTTATGTTTCAGTTTTGGATGCAAAAATATCGAAAAAAAACGAAATGAGGGAACTCCAAGTTAGATTTATAAGTTATTTTTGCATCATGAAACGTTTCAACGATATATTAAGGTTCGCGTTACCGCTTATTTTTCTGTTATTAACAGATAACGGTCGAGCACAATCTCAAATACCTTTTTCTACGAGTACAGACTCTGTCAGCGTCAGTCTGCTCACATGTGGACCGGGAAACGAAGTGTACAATCTCTTCGGGCATACAGCCATCAGATACCAAGATCGAAATCGTGGAGAAGATCTCGTTATCAACTATGGAATGTTCTCATTCAAGAAATCTTTCTTTGTCTTGCGCTTCGTTTTCGGTCTCACCGATTATGAAATGAGCATCGAATCTTTTGATGATTTCTTTGCACAATACAGTAACGAGGGGCGCAGCATCATCCAACAAGAACTGGATCTGACCGCAAAAGAGAAATTGCAAATAGCTCGGGCTATCGATGAGAATTACCTGCCCGAAAATAGAGTTTACAGATATAATTATTTCTATGACAATTGCACAACACGTGCAAGAGATATACTCATCCGCCATATTGACGGAAATGTGTCGTCAGCCAACCGACAAACAACAGCTCCAAGCTATCGTGAGATGGTGCACCAATGCGATAAAGACTTCCCGTGGGCTATGTTCGGAAACGACATATTGCTTGGAGTGAAAGCCGATTGCAAGACCACTACTGAGCAACAAGAGTTCTTGCCAGACAATTTGAGACGTGATTTCGACCACGCATATATCACTGCTCCCGACGGATCGACACGCAAATTAGTAACCCGAACAGAGATATTGCTCAGGCAACAGACCTTACCTCGAAAATCAGGTTTTCCTCTTCGTCCCATTGAGTGTTCGTTGATCCTATTTTCATTAACGGTTATATGCCTTGCAATTGAGCGTTTCTTGCACTGCAATTTATGGCTTTTCGACGCCTCATTAATGGTTAGTTGCGGACTGGCCGGGCTTATCCTTACTGCAATGGTGTTCTCACAGCATCCCACAGTGAGCCTGAACCTGCAAATCTTAGTGCTTAATCCACTACCGCTTATCTTCATTTGGCCAGCCGTCAAAGCTTTGCGCACAAAACAACAATACTGGCTTTTCCCCACGATGACAATCCTGACTTTACTCTTCTTTATTGGTAACATCATCCAAGATTATGCCGAAGGAATGAATATTGTGGCACTATCTTTGCTTATCAGATATACATCGGCCCTACGATTGACAACTCAAAAGAAATGAACAGATATATAACGGCTCTGCTGGTAGTGCTGACTGCCACGACGAATGCACAACTGCTGCAACCTGCTCCGAGACTCGTGGTCAACATTACGATCGACCAACTGCGCTCGGATTACATTGAGACATTTGCCCCGATGTATACTTCCAGCGGTCTGCGAAAACTGTTACAGCAAGGGCGCGTATATGACGGAGCCGACTTTCCGTTTGCTCCGGTAGACGAAGCATCGGCTATCGCTTCGATCGCTACGGGTACAACACCATATTATAATGGTATCGTGGCAACACAATGGCTCGATCGCAGCACGCTCAGACCAGTGTTTTGCACAGACGATCAAAAATATACGACTTCGCCGTCAAGACTGTCCACCTCTACGATCGGCGATGAAATGAAGGTTTCCAGCAATGGAACAGCCTCATCTATGCCATCGCTCCCGATAAAGTGGCAGCCGTTTTCTCGGCCGGACATGCCGCAGACGGAGCGCTGTGGATCGACAACAAAGGCAGCGGATTAGAGACTTCGACTTACTATTCGGACAAAACGCGCAATTGGGTAGCTGCTTTCAACAAAGTGAACAGCCAACAGCTGTCCACGATCTCGGCCCGAAACGCTTCATTATCAAGGCTGCCAAAGCCTGTCTTAAAGACAATGCGCTGGGCAAAGACGAGACAACCGACTTATTGTCAGTGACATTGTCGGCCAAGCCTGTGGCCGGATCCAATCCCAAGACAGCCGCAGAGAGCGCTTATCTGCAATTAGACAAACTGCTCTCCGACCTGATTACCGACATCGAAACCACCGTGGGAAAGAATCGAGTGCTGTTTGTTGTCACGAATTCGGGTTATCATGAGGAGCCCAACATCGATTATGCCAAATACCGCATACCCACAGGCACATTCTATATCAACCGCACAGCCAAACTGCTCAACATCTATCTCGGTGCCATTTACGGTCAGGGACGTTACGTGGAGACGTGTTTCCACAACGAAGTTTATCTCAATCGCAATCTCATCGAGCAGAAACGGCTCAACCTCAGCGATGTGTTGAGTCGCAGCCAAGACTTTCTGATTCAGAATGCAGGTGTGAGCGACGTTTTCACCAGCGAACGATTGTTGGCCAACGGCAATGACATCACCAAACTTCGCAATGGTTATAACGCTTCCATTAGCGGCGATATTCTCATCGAAGTGGCACCGGGCTGGAAACTTCTCAACGAAGACAATCAAGAGAATTATGTTTCGCGGTCGAGCTTAATACCATTTCCCATCATCTTTTATGGGGCGGGTATCAAGCCACGACGCATCGCTACACCTGTCACCGTAGACCAAATTGCGCCTACGATAGCACGCACCATTCACATCAGAGCACCCAATGCTTGCAAAGCCGAGCCTCTACCCTGAAATTCAAGAGGTTCTGCAAATTACAAAAGAGATGTAATTTGCCTTAAAATCAAAATTTATTCGTAATTTTGCGCCGATTATTTGAACAGATCAAATACAGTCGGGCATTTTTCAGAAACTCATAAAACAAGATATAATGAATTTAAGTAAGATTTTGCAGTCGTTGTTCGGCAACAAATCATCAAGGGATATGAAACTCATTCAACCGCTTGTTGAGAAAGTGAAAGCGGTGTATCCAGAGATTCAGTCACTGAGTAACGACGCGCTCCGCGCTAAGACCAATGAGATCAAAAAATACGTCCAAGATTCTGCAAAAGAACAGAAACAACAGATCGAAGAGTTGAAATCGAAAATCGAAGATACGCCCATTGATGAGCGCGAAGAGATTTTCAACCAAATCGACAAACTCGAAAAAGAAGCCTTGGAAGTGTATGAGAAATCCTTGAATGAGGTCATGCCCGTTGCTTTTAGCATCGTCAAAGATACTGCCCGCAGGTTTGCAGAGAATGAAGAAACCGTTGTTACTGCTACGGATTTCGATCGTGAACTGGCGGGGAATCCTGCAAACGATTTTATCACCATCGACGGCGATAAAGCGATTTATCACAATCATTGGACCGCCGGAGGCAATGATCTCAAATGGGAGATGGTCCATTACGACGTGCAAATCTTCGGAGGAATCGCTCTCCATCAAGGAAAGATTGCCGAGATGGCCACTGGTGAGGGTAAAACTTTGGTGGCAACGCTCCCCGTTTTCCTCAATGCCCTGACAGGAAACGGCGTTCATGTCGTGACCGTCAACGACTATTTGGCCAAGCGTGACTCTGAATGGATGGGGCCACTGTATATGTTCAACGGTCTGTCCGTGGACTGTATCGATAAGCATCAGCCCAATTCGCCTGAACGTCGAAAAGCTTATCTGGCCGACATTACATTCGGAACAAACAATGAATTCGGTTTCGACTATCTGCGCGACAATATGGCCATCTCGCCTGCCGACCTCGTACAACGCACGCATAATTATGCCATTGTGGATGAGGTAGACTCTGTTTTGATCGACGATGCACGCACACCGCTCATCATCTCTGGTCCTGTTCCCAAAGGAGACGACCAAATGTTTGAGGAGTATCAACCGTTAGTGGAGCGCTTGGTCGACGTACAACGTAAGTTAGCGACGCAATTCTTGGCCGAAGCCCGAACCAAAATCGCCGAAGGACAAGAGAAAAAAGACCAGAAACTGACAGATGAAGGTTTCCTCTCTCTGTATAGATCATACAAGTGTCTGCCCAAAAACAAGCCGCTGATCAAATTTCTCTCCGAAGAAGGAATTAAGTCCGGAATGCTGAAAACGGAAGAAGTCTATATGGAGAACAACAACCGTCGCATGCCCGAGGCTGTCGAACCACTTTATTTTGTGGTAGACGAGAAATTGAATAGCTGTGATCTCACCGACAAAGGTACCGATTGGTTGGCCAATCAGGTGCAAGACCGCGATCTTTTTGTGCTTCCTGACATCACATCGCAACTCTCGGCATTGGAAGCCGACACAACAATTGACGCGCAGACCAAGTTGGACAAGAAAGACGAGATGCTCAATCATTATGCCGTTCAGAGCGAACGCGTACACACTTTGCAGCAATTGCTGAAAGCCTACACGATGTTCAACAAAGACGACGAATATGTGGTGATGGACGGCGAAGTGAAAATTGTCGACGAACAAACGGGCCGTATCATGGAAGGACGCCGTTGGAGTGACGGACTCCATCAGGCTATCGAAGCCAAAGAACATGTCAAAGTAGAAGCTGCCACACAGACTTTTGCTACCATTACGCTGCAAAACTACTTCCGTATGTATCACAAACTGGCGGGTATGACGGGTACGGCATCCACCGAAGCTGGTGAATTCTGGGATATCTATAAATTGGACGTCGTAGAAATTCCCACCAACAAACCGATCCAGCGAAATGATATGGACGACCGCGTCTATAAGACAGCACGTGGAAAATATGCAGCCGTAATCGACGAAATCATTGAAATGCGCAATCAAGGACGTCCCTGCCTGGTAGGTACGACGTCTGTCGAAATCTCAGAGTTGCTGTCACGCATGCTGAAACTGCGCAACATTCCTCACAATGTACTCAATGCCAAGCTCCATCAGCAAGAAGCGAATATCGTGGCAGAGGCAGGTCGAAGCACGCTCGGTAAATGCACCATTACCGATGAGGACGGTAACACACACGAAGAAGAGCGTATGCTGGGAGCCGTAACCATTGCGACGAACATGGCCGGACGTGGTACCGACATCAAGCTCACGCCCGAAGTCAAAGCTGCCGGCGGTTTGGCTATCATCGGTACGGAGCGACACGAGAGCCGTCGTGTGGATCGTCAGCTGCGTGGACGTGCCGGACGACAAGGCGACCCCGGCTCCTCCGTCTTCTACGTTTCACTGGAAGACAAGCTCATGCGTCTCTTCGCATCCGAGCGCATCGCCAGTGTGATGGATCGACTCGGGCTCAAAGAAAACGAACGAATCGAGAGTCCGCTGATTTCTCGAAGCATCGAGCGAGCACAGAAGAAAGTAGAAGAAAACAACTTCGGCATCCGTAAGCATCTCTTGGAATACGACGACGTGATGAACAAGCAGCGCACCGTGATCTACGAGAAACGCCGCCACGCATTGATGGGCGAACGAATCGGAATGGACATCACCAATATCATTTGGGACCGAGTGGTCAACATCATCGAGTCGAACGACTTTGAAGGTTGCAAAGAAGACTTCCTCAAAGTCCTGGCCATGGAATGTCCTTTCGATGAAAACGAGTTTATCAACGGCAACCGACAAGAACTCGAAGAGCGCACATTCCAAGAAGCAATGGCCACCTTCAAGCGCAAGACCGACCGTATACAAAGCGTCGCCTACCCCATCATCAAACAAGTGGAGGAAAACGAAGGCAGCAAATACGAGCGCATCATGGTCCCCATCACTGACGGAAGACAGGTCTTCAACATCCCCTGCCATCTGAAAGAGGCCTACGACAGCGAAGCCAAATCTGTGGTCAAACAGTTTGAAAAAGTGATCATGCTCCACATTATCGACGACTGCTGGAAAGAAAACCTGAGACAACTTGACGAGCTTCGCCACAGTGTCCAAAACGCATCTTACGAGCAGAAAGATCCCCTGCTCATCTTCAAACTCGAAAGCGTGAAACTCTTCGATTCAATGGTCAACGACATGAACAATCGCATCTCCGGCATATTGATGCGCGGGCAAATCCCCGACTTGCAACAAGAAGTGCAAGAGGCAGCACCCGAAGTGCGCAGCCAGCGTTACACCGAGCAGAAAGACAATCTCAGCGATCCGGCTCAGCAAGCAGCTGCCCACCAAGACACGCGCGAAAATGTGCGGCAAAACCACACGCCTTATATCAAAGACAAGATGCCTCGCCCCAACGATCCCTGTCCTTGCGGCAGCGGTAAAAAGTTTAAGAACTGTCACGGCAGAGGAATTTAGTGGAGTGAACGAGTAAACAAGTGCTCTTGTTTACTCGTTCACTTTTCTACTCATCCGAGGCCTCGGATTGACGAAAAATTTGCCGGACAGCGTTTCCGAGGCCTCGGATGAGCAGAAAAATCACCAGGCAACGTTTCCAAGCCCTTGGATGAGCCATCACTCATCAAATTCTAATCAAAAATTCATTTTCACATGCCCATTCAAATCAACAACCTCAAAAAAGCATTCGGTGAAAACATTGCAGTGGATATTCCCGAACTGCAAATCCTTTCCGGAGAGATCTTAGGTCTTGTGGGTAACAACGGGGCAGGAAAAACCACCCTGTTCCGTCTCATCCTCGACCTCCTCAAAGCCGACGAAGGCACAGTCACCATCGATGGGATCAATCCCGCGATCTCCGAAGATTGGAAGCAAACTACGGGTGCCTACATCGACGAAAGTTTTCTCATCGACTTCCTCACACCCGAAGAATATTTCGAATTCATTGGCAAAGTCTGCGCCATGGACAAGACGCTCATCACTGAGCGCATCCAAGAGTTCGCCTTGCTGATGAGCGGCGAAATCCTGGGGCATAGGAAGTTGATCCGCGACTTCTCCGCAGGCAATAAACAAAAAATCGGCATCATTGCCGCCCTCTTCAATCACCCCAAAACAGTGATCCTCGACGAACCGTTCAACTTCTTAGATCCATCGACCAGAACATCCTCAAGCGTCTCCTCATCGACTACAATCGTGCCACCGGAGCCACCATCCTGATTTCAAGTCACAACCTGCAACACACCGTTGACATCAGCACCCGCATCACGCTCATGGAGCACGGGCACATTCTGAAAGATCTCACCAACACAGACGGAGCTGCCGGCCAAGCGCTCGAAGACTACTTCCTCAGCCCCCTCAATTAGGATGATATTCGAGACCTATCCTTTTATATCCGGCCTATTGCTTTTCTTAGGATCTGACACCTCCCTTACCACACGGGGAGCTTGATATAAGGGATGGAGGAGAACTCGTATAGGACTCACCTTCCCCCATAGGGAATCATCAAGGAATCCCTATAAAAGAAAGGACAAAAAACAACAGCGGATTACCTCTCTCGATGGTAATCCGCTGCCGTTTGAATACAAAAGCAAACAAATGCGCTTAGTCCTTCTTCTCTTCGTCGTTTTCGGCCGGTGCCAAGGCAGCTTGAAAGTCGGTGATACCGCATTTCACAAGAATGTTATACCACTGGATGAGCTTCTTGATATCGCTGTCGTGCACACGATCTCGATCATAGGCAGGGAGCACTTCGGCGAAATAATCACGCAGTTCGCCGCTGGTGCACTTCTTATAATTGAGCGCACTTTGCTTGCCTTGTTCCTTTTCGCCCACGCTTTTCAGCACCTGCCACAGAGGGATGTCCTCGTCGTCGGTATAGATGGCGATGTCTCCGAGACTGGTCACGCGGTCACTCGCAAAGGCGGGCAACCTGCGATGCGTTTCATCAAGCGCTTCGACAATCAAATTAGCTTTTCCGCGTGAGACCAGTTTATACAAACCGGGCTTCCCGGCAATTGAAAGAATTGTTTCCATACTTGTTCTTACTATTTTGGTATATTCAGTTGATTTATTAGTCGATCGATAGCAGCTCCGAGATCGCTCGAGCCATCGTTTTGGATAATGAAATCGCTATGCTCTATCATCTTTTCCTGGGGCCATTGGGCATTGATCCAAGCCAAAGCGCGTGAGCGCGAAATTCCATCGCGGGCCATGATACGAGTGATTCGCACGTCCAAAGGAGCCGAGATACAGACAATCAGATCGAAATGTATTCGAAGATAGAAGCCACTGTCAAACAGGATAGCACTCTCGAGCCAATCTTTGCCCGACTGTTCGAAATCCCTCGCCACAGCGGGGTGAATCAGATCGTTGACTGCCTGCTTGTTCCTCTCACTGGCCAGCAGAAACTTGGATAAGACACCTTTCTGCAACACCTTATCTCTATATACATCTGCGCCAACCAAGCGAATCAATTCCTGTTGCAGGTGTCGGGACGTGCGCAACAATCGTTTGGCTGCTTCGTCGCAATCATAAACGCTAAATCCCCGACGTGCAAGCTCTTTGCAGACATACGACTTGCCGCTTCCAATTCCCCCCGTAATAGCTATTCTCATTGTTGTTCGACAAGATAATCCACTTCGGTAATATCGAGACGAGGTTTGGTTACACCGTGCGGAAATGCGCGCAAATAAAGCGTACACTTGTCGGAAGGATTTTCGATGATGTCACGATAGTCAACCACAACTCGGAAATCGGTCGGATTGATCGACCGAAATAGGCTGGCTCCCACCACAAAATTCACTTTCACCCGCGAGGGAAACATCCGCAACACTTTACCAGCCGGTACATTCACGGCACTGATCGGCACCTCCAAACTCTCTTCGGTGAGGATCTCGGGATAGAGCGTGACACGCACCTCAGACGGGACAAACTTCACACCGCGTATTCGACGCAATGTGACACGCGTAACAACAGTGTCTTGAAAGTTCTTGATTTCAAGAAAATCGGTATAGGCAACGCTGATTTTATCCAATTCTGAGCGACTCGCATAAACCGTCACCGAGTCGGGACTGAATGTCGCGTGGGCCAAATAATAACTGTCACCTGGCTTGATCCTCCCAGACAATCGCACTGGCACGCGCTTGGATCGACCAAAATTAAAATAGAATTGCAAACCATCCGTCTTCACCGAAGTAATCTTCGACGAGCCATACAACTGTTGAGTAATAAGTTTTTGAATGTCGGTCGGAGGCACAAAACCATGTCCTGCATTACGATTGGCATACGTTGAGAAGTTGATATATATCGGACGCAACCGATGACTGGTCTCGTAAGCCAACAACGTGAATCCTTTATCACGGACGACTACGCGCACGGAGTCGTCGAGATCGCCCGTCATAACAATATTTTTAGGTACATTCATCATCCGAACAGGCACAAAGAGTTCGCGTTCATAGGTCTCGTTGAGCGTCATGATCAACCAAAACACACCGCTGAGAGCTAAGAAAAACAAAAAAATCAGAAACTCTTTGTTCGTCGAACTAAACAAAAAGTTCCTGACAGTCTTACTGATTTGCGCGATCTTCGGCCTATTCATCGATTATGCTTTTGCACCGGATGCCTGCGAAGAAGTGGCATCCGCAAAGATATAGGATCGATCTACACTGATGATCACACCACGAGCGATTTCCACATCAACGAGATTTGCAGTGAAGTCTATACGCTTGATGGTTCCGTAAATTCCGCCGCCGGTGATCACTTTTGATCCTTCCTGCAATGCATTTTGAAACGCACGGATCTCCTTTTGCTTCTTTTGTTGGGGGCGAATCATAAAAAACCACATAATTGCGAAAATCGCAATCATCATGATTAAGAATCCCATAGAGCCACCGCCCTGTGCTGCCTGTGCAGCTAATAACATTTCGTTCATTATTAAAATTTATTGATTTGTTTCTTCTTTATTATCATTCTCTTCTGTCTCTTTCTTGTTCTCGACTGGCTTCTTCGAATCCACGGATGCTTTCTTGGGTTTAGGCGTATCCATAACTTTCATCAATTTGCCGGTCTGAATCAGATGCCGCGCAATCGAGTCGAGCATCCCATTGATATAACCGCCACTCTTGTGCGTGCTGTAAAGTTTCGCTAAGTCCACATATTCATTGATGGTCACAGAGACAGGAATATTGGGGAACGTCATCATCTCGGCAATCGCGATCTGCATAATGACCACATCCATATAAGCCAAACGTGAGAAATCCCAATTGCGCGATGTCTCGCTCATATAGTGCTGGTAAGTATCGGCATTGAGAATCGTAGCCCGAAACAATTTGCGAGCAAAATCCTTGTCCTCTTCATCCTTATATTCGGGCAAGAGTTCTTGCTTTGCTTTATTTTTCGGATCAAATCGCTTGATGGTCTTCAAGACAAAAGTATCGACCACTTCTTTATCGTCATTCCAATAGAGACTCTTCTCTTCAAGCAAAGTGTCGAGGTCTTCGTTTTCCTGGATCAGCTGCTTATAGAGTTTGCGCCACACTTCGCGGTCGGCTTCATAAGAGTCTTCCGTGTCGGCCATATAGTTTTCATAAGTTTCGCTTTGCTCAATTTGGGCATAAAGTTTACGCACAAATTCAGCATTGTCATCCCACATCTGTTTCTGCTCTTCGATAAAACCATTAAGCATCTTATTCTCTTCGAGCTGGACGGCAAATTTGTTATAAGCGAATTTCTGCGATGGCAATTCCGTACCTTCACGTTGTGCACGCGCCGTCGCAACTTCAATGTGCTTGCGGGCTACACGCGTCACCGCTACGATTAAGTCTAAAAGATAATTATAAAGATCGTAAGCCTTTGATAAACTGAAAAGCAATTCTTTCTCAGCATTATCCATATTTCTGTTGCCGTTTTGATAGTATGCGTAGGTTAACTGAACTATCTTGATTCTGATTAATTCCCTGTTGATCATTACTCTTTAACTTAACGCGATTTGTGTTTTGTTGTAATTACAACGCAAAAATATAGCTTTTTCTATTTACATGCAAGAAAAGCCAAAAGAAATCTGCCTTTTTTTAGAGAAACTTTGCACATCTCACGGAAAAGGTGTAACTTTGCATCGCTTTTTTGAGCACATCTATATGAAAGTGATTACAGAGGGAACAAGCGTTCCTATCGGCTAATCCCAGGAATCGTGTGATGGCGAATTAAGGCAAGAATGATTAACAACTTAATTTAGAGTAACACAGTATGAAAGAAATTAATGTATCAGGTCAGAAGCGTACAGACCTCGGAAAGAAAGCGTCAAAGACATTGAGAAAAGAAGGTTTCGTGCCCTGTAACCTTTATGGCGAGGCAAAAGAAGATGGCAAACCCGTGGCATTGGCATTTACTTCGTCGATGAGCGAGCTTCGCAAGATAGTTTACACACCCCACATTTATGTTATCAATCTCATCATCGACGGCGAAAGCCACACTGCGATTCTGAAAGAACTGCAATTCCATCCCGTTACAGACGCACTGCTGCACGTAGACTTCTATGAGGTGAACGACCAAAAGCCCATCACAATCGGTGTTCCCGTGAAGTTGGTAGGACTTGCACAAGGTGTGCGCGATGGTGGACGCATGAATCTTTCCATCCGTAAGATCAACGTAACAGCACCTTATCAGCAAATTCCCGAGCATCTCGACATCGATGTGAAAGCATTGGAGATTGGTAAGAGTATCAAGGTAGGAGACCTGAGTTATGAGGGAATAGAATTGACCACAAGCAAAGATGTTGTTGTCTGCTCCATCAAGATGACCCGTGCTGCATCTATGGCTACGGCAACCGAGACCACAGAAGAGCCGGCAGAAGAGCCTGCTGCTGAATCATAAGTAATGGAAAAATATTTGATCGTTGGTTTGGGTAATCCCGGAGACGAATATTCGAATACCCGCCACAACACTGGATTTATGATATTGGATGCCTTTGCAAAGGCATCCAATGTTGTTTTTGAAGACAAACGTTATGGATTCATCGGCGAAACATCGCTCAAAGGGCGAAGAATCTTCCTGTTAAAACCCACAACCTTTATGAACCTCAGCGGGAATGCTGTGCGCTATTGGCTCACCAAAGAAAATATCGACCAAAGCCATCTGCTCGTCATCGTCGACGATCTTGCCCTTCCCCTCGGTGCACTACGACTGAAAGCTGCCGGCAGCAACGGCGGGCACAACGGTTTGGGACACATCCAACAACTCATCGGACAGCAATATGCCCGACTCCGAGTGGGAATCGGCAACGAATTTCCTCGCGGCCGACAAATCGACTGGGTGCTGGGAAAATATGACGAAGAAGACATGAAAACCTTACAGCCCAGCATCGACACAGCCATCGAAATCATCAAGAGTTTTGTATTGGCCGGTATCGACACCACAATGAATCTGTTTAATCGGCATCCCCTCCAAAAATCATGACAAACAATAAAAACAATCCATCCAAGACAGCCTCATCCTCATGGGAAGACACCCAAGGAAGCGCCCGCATCGACAAATGGCTATGGGCCGCCCGCATCTTCAAAACACGAGCCATCGCAGCCGATGCCTGCAAAAACGGACGAGTAACCCAAAACGGCATATCCATGAAACCCAGTCACATCATCAAAACCGGCGAAACCATCAATGTACGCAAACCACCCGTCACTTATTCCTTCAAAGTATTAAAACCGATCGAACAGCGAGTCGGTGCCAAACTCATTCCCGACATTTACGAGAATGTCACCGATCCCAAGCAATACGAATTATTAGAAATGAATCGCATCAGCGGATTTATCGACCGAGCACGAGGCACCGGGCGCCCAACTAAAAAAGAGCGGCGCTCACTCGACGCCTTTGCCGGCCCCATCACCTTCGGCTTCGATGACGATGACAATTGGGAGGACGAACCATGATCAATGTAGCCATCTTCGTTTCAGGCAGCGGAACCAATTGCGAAAACATCATCCGCCATTTTGCCAACCACCCACACGTGAAAATCGCACTCGTCCTGAGCAACCGAATCGACGCCTATGCACTCACACGGGCAAAAAATCTCGGCATACCGAGCACCGTGATGACCCGCAACCACCTCAACGACGAACCCCAAATGATGGCGCTCATGCAAGCTATCACATCGACTTCATCGTGCTGGCAGGCTTTCTGCAAATGATTCCCAACTTTCTCATTCGCGCCTACGACCATCGCATGCTCAACCTCCACCCCGCCTTACTGCCCAAGTTCGGCGGAAAAGGAATGTATGGGCACCATGTGCACGAAGCCGTGAAACGAGCACAAGAGACCGAGACAGGAATGACTGTGCATTGGGTAAGTCCCATTTGCGACGGAGGCGAAATCATCGCACAGTTTCACACCCCCTCACCCCCGCCGATACCCCCGACGACATTGCCGCCAAAGAGCATATCCTGGAACAAGACTATTTCCCCCTCGTCATCGAGAAAGTGCTCTCACATTTATAAAATCAACAGTTAGACTCCCCACCCAATAATTGCAAATCGTAGGGGTACGACGGATAAAAGACAGCGAAAGCTGCCCGTCGTACCCCTACGAAGATCTCCTTTTGCTATTTTTTGTCGATCGTACCCCTACGACGAGCTGTTTTTCTCATTTTCTGCTTATCGTAGGGGTACGAAAGTCTCCTTTCACCATTTTCCATCGATTGTACCCCTACGCCGAGCTGTTCCTTCTCGTTTTCGATCGTCGTAGGGGTACGATGACTTATTTTTGCTGTTTTTTGCCCGTCGGCCATGGCCGAAACGCCATTTTTTCGATTTTTTGCTCGTCGGCCGTGGCCGAAACGCCGTTTTTACTATTTTGGGGTTGTCGACCCGGGCCGAAACACAGTTTTCACTGTTTTTTGCTCGTCGGCCCAGGCCGAAACACAGTTTTTGTCTTTTTCTGCGCGTCGGCCGCGGCCGAAACGCTGTTTTGTCTCATTTTCCGAGCTTCGGAACTCCCCCACAGACTACTTAATTATTGGACAGTCCACAGTCGGAAAGCGGCTTCACGACCGTTGTCGCTCACAGACGCGCCATTGCTACTATCAAAGAACAAGCAGTTTGCACTGTGTACATACCCGGTAGGTGAACTCGTCCAGTAGAAGCCTTCACTGCCCACACCGCTTAGAAAACCGTTGTAATAGGTGCCAAGCGCGGGGAGATAGAAATAATCATTCAGATTGCTGGGCTTGCCGGGAGTGCTATTGTTGGCGAAGAAAAAACCACTTGTGGTACGGTAATCAGTACCGTTATAGTTGGAAGCAGTAAAGCCTGAAATGTTGTCCTTTTTCTTAAACCACATGCCGGCCTTGTAGAGGTGTCCCATCGTGGCCCAGAGTGTTTGCTCATCCCAGTGAGGATCGCCTTGCATGGTATACCAAATACATTCGTTCACGTTGGGGCAATTCTGACAGCTGTGATTAGCAGCAGGAGCCGGGAGTGAAGTGTCCTCTCTCCACCAGCGAGGATCAGTGTTATCTTGAGCATAGGCACTAGCCACTGTTGAATTATTGACCGTAGGTTGGTCTTGACCTGCCACATAACCGGATTTATCCCACTCATGCCGGCCCAATACTGTTGTTGGGCATCCCACGAGTAATACTCGTTGCGTGGTAGACGGTAATATTCAAGTCCTGAGAGACTTTTTTGTTTCGTCCTTTGGTGCACGTGACGGTACCCGGATATTGCTTGGTGATTGTTGTACCCACGTTTGTTATGGGATCATGCAGGGTGTATTCCACGGTGAAGTGGGTGTAGACGCCCGGGGCGATCACCATCGTGGCAGCGTTGGTCTCCTTGGTGGCTGCAGCGGGAATGGAGAAGCCGCTCACGGTCAACTCAATGTTTTGCGTGGTGGGGCCTGCGATGGGACGGGTTCCGGTATCGATACCCGCATCGTTGAAATCGAACTGGCCGCAAATGGCTTGGTCGGCGCTGACTTTGATCTTTTGGAGTACGCCGATCAGTTTTCCTTGCGCATTGTAAGGCATAAAGGTGAGATACGACGCCTCATGGTCGAGCGTGAAGTGGTATTGGGTGTCTCCTGCGGGCTTCGTGGCCGTAGCTATGCCGCAGTCGCCGTCCTCACCGATGTGACTCGCGTCATTAGGGATGGTTTGCGCCTGTGCGGCTTTGATGGTCACTTTATCGCCGTCGGCATTGCCCTTGCCCGTGTAGCGCACGGGATAGCTCGATGCCGTGAAGGTGCCGCTGAACCAGAATCTGGCTTTGGCTGCCCGTTGTACGGCAGAGGCATTTGCAGGATTATTGACGAGCACCGAGCTAATATTGTTGCTGGCATCTTGTGTCAACGTGCCGTTGTTGACCCATAGGCGGTCATTGGCCGTCCAAAAGAACTTCAAGCCCGAGCCGTCGTATTCGGCCGTGGTGCGGGTTGCATTGTCTTCTTCTACGACAAAGCCGGTGAGGCCCTCGGTGCCCGGCTCTTTGTCGTTATTTGTTGTGTCGTCGTTGGCGCAGCCGACAAACGTGAGTAGGCCGGCGAAAGCGAGCAGTGATAAAATGTTTGTCTTCATGTTCATGTAATCTTTCATTTCTGTTTTTACTAAATTAATAACTCTCTAATCCCAAAGGGTTCTCTCGGAGCTGAGGGTTTCCTCGTCTTCGTCAAACCAACCTTGCTTGGCGCTCAGATCGTCGCCGTCGTCGCCGGCCTTGTTGTGTCCGCCGCTGTTGGGGAACGAGGTGTCCATCAATTCGCTGTGAGGTTCCAAACGGATGGCCTCAACTGCGGGCTTCGCATAAGCCCATCTCTCTAATTGTTTTTGTTTCATAATCGCTATGTTTTGAGTGAATAATTCGTGAAGTTTTCCCCCTTGCTCGGTTGGCAAAAGGGT
>NZ_BAIX01000036.1 GCF_000613405.1 Hoylesella enoeca JCM 12259
GGTTATATTTGCTTGTTTAATCATACTTCTCGTTTGATCCTTTTTTGATCGGCCCCTCGCTTGTTCAGCCTCCCATCCCCCTAACTTAGGGGGCGGAAGGGGGCGAAGGAGGCGAAGAACCGGGGGCAAAGGTAAGTAAAGATTCTTAAACAGACAAACGTTTTCCAAAGAAATTTTATGTCGAGTTAGGAATTGTATGGTTGACTCTACGGGCTGATGCCCACAATGCGCGCAATTTCTTTTCTTTGGGTTTTTCTTTTGAGTAAGGCAAAAATTTGCGGCCTTTGCTCCGAGATTAGTTGTTTATACATATACAATACAAAGATTATTAATCTCAGGGAGTCCTCAAAAGGGACTCCCCTTTTTGTATTGCTGGTATCGCTCTTCGGGGCTACGCGCCTCGGCCGCAAGGCAAACCCTCGGTTTTTTTTTCATTTTATTCCAAAAGTAGAAATACAAATATTGACATGCAAGACATTCCCATCAAGAAAAAAGGAATGGAAAATAAAGAGCATATGTTAGACGAGGTTGTTGTTAAGAGCACAAAAATTAAGATGATTATGAAGGGTGATACTATTGTATATAATGCAGATGCCTTCAATCTTCCTGAGGGAAGTATGCTTGATGCTCTAATCAGACAATTACCAGGTGCCACACTTAATAGCAATGGCGAAATATTCATCAATGGTCGAAAATTAGATTATCTTACGCTTAACGGCAAGGATTTCTTCAAAGGAAATAACAAACAGTTAATAGAAAATTTACCAAACTATACCGTGAAAAACCTAAAGGTTTTTGAAAAAAGTACTGATAGGAGCCAAGCAATGGGGGTTGACATTGATAAGAAAGACTACATCATGGATATCTTACATTTGGTCATTCACTCACAACTTTTGCCAATGTTAATGCATATAAAAAGTTGAAATCTGGTGATCGTATATCAGCATTTATAGAAGGTAACTATTTAAATACCACAAATTCGATGTTCAACAATTACCAGTTGAAGTACTTAAAAGGCAATGGTATAGATGACTATCGCAATCGATATGACAACACTCCATATTATTCCTACGATTATCGTTTAAGGCCACAATATTAATGATTTAATTTGTAACGTATACATTAGTAAGAACTTCTTTAAAGGAAAAATGGCAGCCAAACTTGAAGGGTACGATATATTTCATCAACTCAAGAGCATAAATTATGAGATAAACGGGCAAGGGAAAACCGAGACACGTTTTAATGCTATTCCAAATTACTTAATGTTGCATCTTATTTATAAGATGAATATAAGTGGAAAGAAGTGATGACTTATAGTAATTAATCGTTCCTTAAAAACTAATAACGACAGCAAGCAGAATAGTGAGTTCGATGAAGCGTGTCCAAGAGAAGTGGCGGACTTGCTTGGAAGAAGTCGACTGCTGCTTGTTCCTATCGGTTTTGTTCGATGCGTCTGCCTTGATGAAGGCAGGTGTATGAACGATTTCGTCAAGCCGTGAGGACAATGGAAGCTTGCTTCTATTGTCTCGGCGAGAAATCGAACTTTTAAGAACGTCTTGATTCATGATGATTGTATTCATTGTCAGAGTTTTTATTAGTTTGGCTTTCACTTCGTCCGCCGATTTTCAATTCAAGAGCAGTTACAAGATGCGCAGACAACACACGAGTTGTTGAGAGCTTTGCTCGAAAAAAGCCAAGTGTTTGAAAAACTCTTGGCGTGTGGAGTAGAGCGTTTATCTTGGCTCTTGACACTACAAAGGCTCCGGATGCTACTATATCAAGCCATGTCTTTACCTCCTATCGTTGGCATACCATTGACCTCAATGAGATACAAGCGTGTTATACTTGGAAAAGTGCAAGCCCTGATACAAGACCTCGCTTGCCATGCTTTCCGCTTCGGGGTGCGTGAAGCCCTGCATCACGGCATCGCAGAAGGCAGGCAATGAGAGCCATGTCTGTTCGTGCGGTGATAAACTTAGTTCGCCCTATAAATTCATTTTTTGCTTTCGACTCTAACTTCCGTTCCGTTCACCGTGATAACTTGCACATTGCTTATTGGATAAAGAGCAATCCTTTCCCCATATGCCGCAATGATTTTCTCAACAACCTTCTTAAACGGAAAATTCGTATAATGGGGCAAAGGATAGAAATCAACAACGCGCAACGCAGAAAAGTCTGAAAGTTCGGGAGCCTTGCTACAATCATCCATCTCTTTAACATATTCGATATTTGGCGACACAATTATTGAGCCGGCCGACTCCCCGATATACAGTTTCCCCTGTTCTATCTGTTCAACAATGATTTTGTCAGCCCCCGTCCGTCTCAACTCCTGAAGAAGAAAAAACGTATTTCCGCCCGTTATGTAGATATAATCGTTCCTTTCCAGTTTATCTCTGATTTCCGGCTCACTCGCCTGCGTCAGCTCCAATTCATCCACCGTCAGCCCTATTTTCTCAAGAGCTTTCCTGCCCGAACTAACAAAAAACTTCACCGCCTCAGGGATGCTCGCCGTAGGAATAAATGTCACCCTCTTACCCTTCAGATTCACACCGGCAAAGTCGGCAAAAAGCTTTGCCACATCTTTGAACGATGATGCCAGGAACAACTTTCTCTCTGACTTATCATTTCTATTTGCCACTTCTTTCCGAGCAATCTTGTTTTCTTCCATTTCTTCTACTTTTTGTGCATTCACACAGATAGCAAACAATAAGCAAACTATAAATGTAAACTGCCTCATTACTATTCGTTCAATAAATAAAACATATCAAAAAGCAAGGCGACGGCAAGCACAAAACCGCTGCCGCCTCACCCAAGAACACTGTCAACCGACAGCCGCCCGACCTTTTACGGCTTAACCAGCTTCACCGGCTTCTCAATAAGCTCATAAGTCACATCCGTAAGCGTGAAATACTTCTTCGATGGCACGAGCCGCACCATCGGCTTCTCGATGTGCACGTTGGCCAAAAACTTCTGCCCCTTAGGCACCGCACGACTCTTGAACGACGGTTTGAGCGTGCCGATTTCGCCAAACTCAACAATATCACCGTTAGCCACGATGTCGCGCGCAATCTCCGTAGCATAGCTCAACACAGCCTGAACTTCCTGCCTGTTGAACGTCGTAGATTTTGCCACACGTTCGCAAAAACTCTGAAAATCAACGCGATGCCTGCCCGTCGGCTGGGCAATCTGCATAATCTGTCCGGCCTTCGGGCCGACATTCAACTTACGTTCCGTAAGAACATACTGCAATGGTTTGTTTGCCATAATATTACAATTTTCGTGCCTCCACCCACTTCCCCGCATCGCCGGAGGCCTTAGCTCCGCAGGGAGTTCTTTTTTCTAATAACGCAACAACCGCAAGGTTTATTATCCGTAGATTATAAGTTTAACACAAAAAGCTTATCAGGAATTGTCGAAAAGCTTAAGAGCTTTGGTTGTGCATGATAAGTGTGTGGCAAAGATATGTCGTGCTGTGTGCGAGGTGGCTTCGGTATGAGGTGGCAGTCCTGCCTTGATGATGATATCCCTTATCTTGCGGTTGAAATGGCTGTTCGTGGGGAGCTCACGGAAGACCAAGCCCTCCTTTCGTCCGTCGCTGACAATGGTGAGTATCTCTTCGGCAATGGGTAACAAGGGGACAATGCTCCTGTTCTGTGTCTTTGTGCGACTGAGCGATATGTACCTACACCCATCTCCGAATGTATAAACATCGTCCATTCGGAGTTTCTTCAAGTCTGAGAATGCCAGCCTCGTGAAACAGCCCAAGAGGAAGATGAGCCTGCAATGATTGTCCACCGAGCGGTGAGGGCGATATGATAGAAGTTTGTGTAAATCGTCAGAAGTGAGGGCATTGTGCTCGTAGGTGGGCGTTTCTATATCTATCAGTTCAAAAGGCTCTTCACGGATATATCGTTGCTGCAATGCTTTTCGGATGACTTGATGCAGGTGGCGCAGACGGTTGGAAATAGTGCTTTCCTTGTTGCCCAAGTCTCGTAGCATGAACAGTCTGTAGTTCTCTATGAGGTCTTTGTCAGCCTCTTTGGGAAGACAGCTCTCATTCCCTTTTACACTCAGAAAATGGACAAAACTCCTTTGGCTGTCCTTGAATGTCTTGACTGTTGCTTTACTGAGCGTATTTCCCTCTAATTCCTTCTTGCTTTCACAAAGGGCTTGATAAAGTTCTATAAGTGTTGGTACGGGCTTCATGTAGCGCAGATACTGCTCTTTGAGGTATTCAGCCGTGATATAGTTCTCTTCCTTAATGTGCGTTCATAGAGAGCATGAAGTTGTTCATCCATTGAGTTTAGTTGCAGATTGACGGCATTTGCTCTCTTTGCTGATACTTTCATGCGTCTTTTCTTTGCTTGTCAATCATCAGAAGAGGTGTATAAACCCGTTGAGAATGAGGATGAAGCACCATTGCAGGTGATACGGCATCGGATAACGCATTCATTCCGTTCGTTTGTCTTGCTTCTGTCTATGTAAAATAGAATTGAAAGTGTACTTTTCATTGTTCTTGGACTTTTTAGTTGATTAAACGATATTGTGCGATGAGAGGGAGAATCTTCTCCACATCCCGAAAGATACGCTCCGGGGAGGCCTCCGCATACACTTGTGTGGTCTTAATTTGGCTATGTCCGAGCATCTTCGACACACTTTCCATCGGAACGCCCTTACTCAAAGACATGGTGGCAAATGTATGCCGGGCAAGGTGAAAGGTCAGGTTCTTCTTGACACCGCAAAGGTCGGCTATTTCTTTCAAATACGCATTAGTCTTCTGATTCGTCAGTATGGGGAATAGTTTGCCATCCCGATAGGTCTTTCCACTATACTTTGCAATGATGCGCTTCGGAATATCGAGAAGTAGGACATTTGTTTCCACGCTTGTTTTCTGCCTTTTGGTCATAATCCACTGCTTATCATCAAGTGTTACGATATTGTCTGGTGTGAGATTGGACACGTCGATGTATGCCAGACCTGTGAAGCAAGAGAAGATGAAAACGTCCCTTACCAGTTCCAAACGCTGGATGCCGAAATCCTTGTTGGCTATCTTCATGATTTCTTCGTCCGTGAGGAAACCACGGTTTACCGGCTCCAAGTGGAAACGATGATTGAGAAAGGGGTCGTGAAGGAGATAGCCACGCTTTTGTGCATATATGGTTACGGTTTTGAGAGCCTTCATTTTCTTGACCGACGTATTGTAAGCGCAACCTGCCACAGTACTCAGATATAACTCAAAGTCTTGTACCACGGATGGTGTGAATTCTGTCAGTCCTATATCCTTTCTTCCATATTTATGGATAAGGAACTCTGAGAAATGTCTTCTCAAAACACTGTACTTTTGCAGACTGTCTTTGCTGATGGTGTGTCCGACACGCTGTCTGACATCTTCGTTGAACTTGTCAAATACCGGGAGAAAAGTCGTGTATTCCCTGTCTTTTCCTACAAAGAAAGAACGGATTTTTTCCAATGACAGGGACTCGTCATCCTCAAACTTGCGGTAAATTCCATTCAGTGTAGTGGAAATGGAGTCCAATGCCGCATTGACGGACAAGTTTTCTGCCGTCCGACCTTTAAGTCGGCTTGTGGTATTATTCCACATTGTCTTATCCACGAAAATTTTCGTAGAACCAAAATTTGACATCTCTCCGTTAAGGAATACACGGAGCATTACAGGCGATTTTCCTTCTTTGTTCTCATAGTTTGAGCGTAGGTAGAAGGATACCTTGAAATTTGTTCTCATAATGCATCATTCTTTTGTGTAGCACTCGGCTGCAAAGTTAATATATAACATACTGAAACAGAAAGAATTGATGCCTTCAATTTGGTATTCAAAATCCCGTCATTGCTACATTTTTTATTGTTACAATTTTTGTGTAGCAGTTTATGTAGCAGAATTTGACCGAATGATGATTGTCAAAACATAGGTTTATGCCGTCAGGCGATAGAGGTATATACAAAGAAAAATCGTTGTAAAACCTTGATTTTACAACGATTATCTAAATTTTGAAGGCTAAAATGACAACTTTTGTGAAGTCCTTTTGAAGCCTATTAGCGGAGAGAGAGGCTCTTTCTCTTGAACCTTCAAATAGTATCATAAACGCTCAATCTGTTGTATAATAGCACTTTAAGTAGAATGTTAATAAAATAAGATTTCATGGAAAATCTTTGGTAGAATCAATTTTTGGGTGTAAATTTGGGTGCAGAAATCAAAACACCCTAAAGTATGAACATCAAGCGAAATATTATCTTCACGTTGGAAAGCAGGAAGAAGGACGGAGTACTCATTGTAGAGAATGTGCCTATCCGTATGCGTGTCAATTTTGCTTCCAAACGAATTGAATTCACAACAGGCTATCGTATTGATGCTGCGAAATGGGATACTGATAAGCAGCGTGTAAGAAACGGTTGCACAAACAAATTGAAACAATCAGCTTCTGAAATCAATGCTTCACTCTTGGGCTATTATACAGAGGTGCAGGAAATCTTTAAGAAGTTTGAAGTAGAAGAAATAATGCCAACTCCTGAACAAATTAAAGAGGCATTCAATGCGCTGCACAAACCTATAGAAGAAGTCAAACAGAGAAAATCAACACCTAATGCTTTCTACAAGGCCTTCGATGAGTTTGTGAGAGATTGCGGACGACAGAATGATTGGACTGATTCTACTTACGAGAAGTTTTCTGCTGTGAAAAATCATTTGATGAACTTTCGTACTGAACTTACATTTGATTTCTTTGATGAGAAAGGTCTAAATGATTATGTTACCTATCTTCGTGATGTAAAGGAAATGCGCAATTCTACTATAGGCAAGCAATTAAGTTTCTTGAAGTGGTTTTTACGTTGGGCTTTCAAGAAAGGTCTGCATCAGAACAATGCTTACGATAGTTATAAACCTAAACTCAAAAGTACACAGAAGAAAATCATATTCCTTACATGGGAGGAACTGAACAAACTCCGAGAGTTCGAAATACCAGCTGCCAAGCAAGCTTTGGACCGGGTGCGTGATGTATTTCTTTTCCAATGCTTCACGGGCTTGCGCTACTCCGATGTGTTTAATCTTCGTAGAAGTGATATAAAGGGCGACCACATTGAGGTAACGACAGTTAAAACTTCTGATAGCCTGATTATCGAATTGAATAAACATAGTAAAGCAATTCTTGATAAATACAAGGATGTGGCATTTGAAGATGACAAGGTGTTACCTGTTATAACTAACCAGAAAATGAATGATTATCTTAAGGAATTAGCAGAACTCGCAGGCATTGATGAACCTGTACGTCAAACTTATTATAGAGGTAATGAACGCATTGACGAAGTTACACCTAAATATGCCTTACTTGGAACACACGCTGGTCGTAGAACGTTTATCTGTAATGCACTTGCATTGGGGATTCCTCCGCAAGTAGTTATGAAATGGACTGGGCATAGCGATTACGAGGCTATGAAACCATACATAGACATTGCGGACGACATCAAAGCGAATGCCATGAGTAAATTCAATCAATTATAACACTGAAACAATATGAGCCAAGAAATAAATAAAGCAGAGAAACAAGATTTATCACTCGTTGTTCAAGCCATCGGTTCCGACCTCGAGCATACACAAGTACGCATGATAGCCTCTGCAAACGCAGACATGCTTTTCCACTATTGGAAAGTGGGACATTTTATCCTCTATCTCCAAAAGAAAGAAGGTTGGGGAAGCAAAGTCATTGACAACCTTTCTAAGGCGATACGTTCTAAATATCCAGACAAGAAGGGGTATTCCACTCGTAATCTTATCTATATGAGCCAATTCGCCAAAGCCTATCCTATGGAGATTCTATTAGAAATGGGTAAGGTTGAAAAACAGCTTAATAGTCCTTCGGTAGATAATGTATTACAACTTACAAACGAACTCAATCAATTTACGCAAGAACCTCTTGCGCAAATTCAAGCTATAGGTAATCAAGGAGATATAATTACGCAAGAAGCTCTTGCACAATTAGGAGAGATATCAGAAGTACTGTCTGTCATTTACCAACACGATATAAATCAGATAGAAGAAATTTTTAAGCAGTCTGCCGTAGTTCGCACTAATTGGGCGAGCCATGTTATATTGCTTAATAGCAAGCTGCCTTTGGGTGAACGTTATTGGTATATCACGCAGCGATTGCCAATGGTTGGAGTAGTAATGTTCTGCAAATGCAGATTGAAACAAACCTTTTCGCTCGGCAGATTACGGCAAAGAAAGTGAGCAACTTCTCTGTGCGATTACCCAAACCGCAAAGCGACCTTGCCAACTATCTGATAAAGGACCCTTACATCTTTGACATGATGGGGCAGGCAGATAAAATGGCAGAACGAGACATTGAACGGCAATTGGTTTCGCATATCACCAAATATCTTTTGGAAATGGGCAGTGGCTTTGCATTTGTGGCACAGCAGAAGCAGTTTGAAGTAGGTGATTCTGATTTCTATGCCGACCTCATTCTCTATAACATCCAACTACATGCATACGTTGTTGTCGAACTCAAAGCAACACCCTTCAAGCCTGAATATATGGGACAACTTAACTTCTATATCAATGTAGTAGATGATACCCTACGTGGCGAGCACGACAATAAAACCATCGGCTTGCTTCTCTGCAATGGTGGCGATAAGGTAGTAGCGCAATATGGCCTCTCAGGTTACGACCAACCAATTGGTGTGAGTGATTACCAACTATCAAAGGCTATCCCTGATAATCTAAAATCTGCTTTACCTACGGTGGAGGAGGTTGAAGAGGAGTTGTCTAAGATTATAGAACAAAAGGATATTATAAAATGAAACAAGACTTACTTAAAAAAGTTGCACAAAAAGGCTATGATATTAGCTATGCTGCCAATCTAAATTTTGCAACTTATGATATCGTTAATAAACTGCCAGAGTGGATAGCTTTCTTCTCTATTGTTGCAGGCATACTTGGTCTAGGATGGTCTGAGTTTACAGCTAAACCCATTTCGATTGCAGTACTAATATTCAGCATTGTTAGTATTTATATAGAACGTTTTACTCCCAATATCAATGAATATAAAAATCGAGGTAAAAATAACACCCAAATGGCCTATCAACTAAAAAATCTCTATATGAAGGTAAAAAGTATAGAAATAGAAAAAGATGAGGACTTTCAAAAAATTGAAGAGGTATATGAGAAAATTGAAATAGAATTTAATAAAGGTTCAGAGCCTAATCAAATAGTTTTTGCTGGATGGTTTGCGCATTATAAGCTATTCTGTGAGAAAGATGTCGATTGGCTGGATGAGCAGTTACACTTTGAGTTGTGGAAAGATAAAATCCCACAAAGTGCTAAGTGTTGCATAATTATGGTATGTCTTGCTGTTGTTATATATTATTGCTGTGCTGTTCCTCTATTGAATGATTTCTTCAAACTAATTATGTGCATTGATTAAATTAAAAATATTATGGATGTAGTAAAAAAAAAGAGGTGAGATTATTAGTGCAGAACGACGCTCTTTGGTATCACAAAGATATAAGCGAATTACCCGTGCTGTAAATTTAGAGTTTTGGGGAAATGATAGTGTGAGTAATCATAGTTTATATGTTGGCTCATATGGTAGAGGTACAGCTATTGATACAAGTGATATAGATATGCTTGTTGAACTACCTAAGGATGAATATGAAAGGTTCGATGCCTTAAAAGGGAATGGTCAATCAAGATTGTTGCAAACAGTAAAAAATGTAATTCTAACAACCTATCCAAGAAGTAATGTTAGGGGAGATGGACAAGTTGTGGTAGTTGACTTTTCTGATGGTATTAAATTCGAAATACTACCCGCATTTCGTCAAATAGATTGGATAGGAAATTGGAATGGTCAATATACCTACAGACTCTAATATGGGAGGAAATTGGCTGACGACAAACCCGAAGGCAGAACAGCAGGCAATGAGAAAGAAAAACATTGAAAGCAATGGTTTATTGTATGATACTTGCAAACATATGCGTGAAATACGAGATAATTATTTTCCTAGTTATCATTTGCCAGGTATAGTGATTGATAGCTTTGCATATCATTATATCTCAGACTGGCATTGGCTTAGAGAAGGAGAACAAAGTTCTAATCAACCAAAAGGAACATACGAAAAGAAACTTTATGCGGCTTGTCCATCTTGGGGCATTTTTCTTACAGCTCCAGGTAGTGGTATGAGTGTAAATACGACAAAGTATCTCGATGTTTTAAACAAAGTATTAAGTTATATGGCAAATGAATAATTGTATCTTTATAATTTGTTAAAGACACCCCAAGAAACTGTACCAAACAATTTTCTGGGGTGTCTTTTGGAGTGTTTGTTATTTTTTCAAGTGCCTATTCAACTCTCTCTGTTCCTGTTGGATTCGCTCCTGTTGCAAAAATAACTCGGCTTGTCGTTGTATGGCTTGCTCATAATCGACAACTTTCTGTTGCATCTGCTGAATGGCTTTGGAATTGCGGTGCGTGATAAAGATGCTGTCAAGATGTGTAAAGTCTGAAGCGGTGGCTTTGCCTTGCATGCGCAGATAGCGATAGCGCAGGTCGTAATCAGAGGCTGTTTGCAGCTTGTTGGCTCCCATACCGAAGAACCAGCAACTCACCATGACCAGCCCACAAACCAATAAAAGCAGCATACGCTCGGCTAATTGAATGCTTGCAAATAGCGAGTAGTTCTTGTATTCTACGGGCTTTTGTTGTTTACTGATAAGCTGTTGCAAGGCTTCAAACTTTGGGTCAAGCTTCTTACTCGACTCTGATAGTGCCTCCAAAACAAAAAGTTGGTGTTCCTTGATTTTGGCTTGGGTTTCTTTCGAGAGATGGATTTGCACGGTTTCTTGTGTTTTAACACTATCTCCCTTTGGAATAGATAGCTGTTCTGTAATAGTAGTGCGCAGTTCTACCTGTGCCTTACTGATGGCTTTGCATTCTTGTTTAAGTTCTTCGAGCATATCAAGAACAGGTGCTATTTCGTTATTCATACTGATATAAATTTGATGTGATTAAATTCTACGTTTGCGATTTGCTCTATTGTGAAGTTTCTTTTGGAAGCGGAGCTCATCAACATCTACGCCATTACTTGGTGTTGGCATAGAAAACACTTCACTAATTGCTTCAGATAGGTCGGTAATGAAATAGCTTTCATCTACAGAATCTACCATAGGCTCATTTTGTAGATTAGTTTTCTCTTGTTTGTGAGAATTTTGTTCTATCTCAGCATTGAGGCGAGAGAAAGAGCACGTTCGGTCTATCTTTGAGCCACTGAAACTACATCCGTCTTTTTCAAAGATGATTCCTTGAACAACATCGGTGTTGCCTTTCGTTTTGAAACGAGTGGTAATACCTTGTTGCTCTAACCCTGCAACAAAATCTTTCCAAGTCTGAGATTGAAGTAATATAGACTTAATGGTATCGAATATCTCGTATCGTAATTTATCCTCACCTCTCAATCTTGAGCGGTTTACCTCTTGCTTTCCTTCGCCAATGGTTAGACCATAACGCTCTGTCAGTTCTCTACAAATCTTCGTTGAACGATACTTTTCGTTGTGGTCGCTGATGGTTTTGCCATTGTTACCAATGCGATTGATACAAATGTGCAGGTGAGGATGATGGCGGTCACTGTGCCTTACGATAAGGCTCTGTGTGTCGCCATAGCCCATTTTATGAAGATATTCGTTGGCAATCTTCACCATTGTTGCATCTGTCAGTCGTTCTGAATCATGTGCTGAGAATGAGAGTATGGTATGACAAACTGGTTTTTGTACATTCGGACGCATAGAGGCTTGCAAGTTGAAGTCGTGTGCAATGTCATTTGGTAAAGAACTGCGTACGCCATTAGCTTGTAAAACCTTGACTTGACCTTCGCGTTTGCTGAGCATATAATTGACAACTCCACTGAAGTTTGTTCCTTTAATAATCTTGGCTATCATGGTTTCAATCGTTTCATGAGTTCGTGAATAAGTTGTTTCAGCGCATTCAATTCTTCATTGAGTGAAGAAATGCCGAAAGCATTGAGCCGATGGGCTATCTGATTGAGATTGTTTGCCATGCCCGAAACCGTACGGATGAGTTGCATTTCCTCTGGCTTGATTCGGCTCTTTACTTCTGCATTTGTTATGAGCTGCCGTAAAAACTCTGTTCGTGAAATAGAGGCTTCACGTGCTTTTCCCAACAAGGTGTAATACTCCATTGTATTAAGTCGAAGAAGCACTTGATATTTCCGTTTCTCTGATAAAGTTTTAGTGGGTCGTCCACCTTTATTTTTCTGTTCCATTTTTTATTTTTTTGATGAGACCAACGGGATTTTCACCTCCCAAAGGTGGGAGCAAGTAGGTTTTGAGATACTCAAAACACAAACTTGCTTCCCTGATAAACACTATCTTCTAATACCACACTTTATGGTTGGTAATAACATTTGTTTCTCTTTGACTTTAGATTGAGCAACTAGCCATTCGTTGAGGTCTTTGTGAGTTTGATAGCGAACAGAACCGTCTATGATAGATGGGCAAAACTGCTTCAAAACTTCAAACGTTTTTCGTCCTGCTTCATCATTGTCCAGAAAACTCTCAACTTGCTTGTAGCTTTTTAACTTCTCTTGAATACGTGGCAAAAGAGCCAAAGAATTAAGAACTATGGTATCGCAAGCTGAAGATGGATTTAGCGTTTGCCACGAAAGGAAATCCATAAACCCTTCAAAGATTTGTAAAACGTCTGTGCCTTTACTAATAGTTGTAATCGCTTTTGGAGCAATGCAGCCTTTGAAATAAGGACTACGAACTTCCCAACCGCCAGCATCGTTTGCAAACCCAATGGCATAGTATGTCCGATTGGTATTATTGTATCGAATTTCAGAACAGAACCTATTGGCGATGCTGAGAGGTACTCCTCGTTCTGCGATGTAACGTAACAAATAAGGATTGGTAAGCGATTGCACAGATATGATTTCTAATTTGTGATTAGAGGTTTTTCTTTCACCGCCAAAAGAAAAATCTTGATGCACTATTTGTTTTGAACCGATTAGAAGTTCAATAGCTTCGTACATGGTACAATGCTGTAAAGCACGCACAAGGTCAATAATATCTCCATATTCGCCAGTTCCGAAGTCATACCATTGATTACGCTCTATATTTACTTTGAATGATGGAGTACCTTCGTTGCGCAGCGGGGAGCAGTACCAAAAATGAATTCCTTGTACTCGCGCAGGTGAATAACCCTGTTGCTGCAAATAATCTGTGATAGAGATTTGCTTGATATTTTGTATTTCCATTGTGATTTTGTTTTGATGTTTGAAATGAATAACTCTCAGCCTTTTTCTTTTGGAGGCTGAAGGTTTTAGGATTGGTCGGACAGTCGTACACTATAGGCACACCTTTACGTCCGACCAAGTTTGTTTCTCTTTGGTCGGATTGATTCAGGTATATATAGCCTGTGTCCGACCGACCAAAGGTTTTATTGTAGAGAATTATGACTGAGCCGATATTTTCCTCGTTCTTCCTTAACCACTATGCCTTTGTTGAGCAAGAATTGTAAAAGCTCCTTGAGTTTAGTTTGCCCATAGGATAGCCCCACAATCTTAGCATAAGCCTCTTTGAGAGCTACGATAAGTTTACTATATGGCAAGACTTCATTTGTAGAGAAGACTGGTTCCAACGCTTTTCGATGTTCGTTAGTGCTTAACTCTTGGTAGGAGAAACGATGTGACTTCCGTTCATTGTCCGAATATGAGAGATCTATTTGGGGAATGCAAATATCGTCTTCAACCTCCTTAAGTCGAAAGGCAAACTTTTCAAAGGGTTTGGAACGAATGATGGAAGGTGCAACAATACTGCGTTCAGGCATAGTGTTGTCCTTTATGATTTGAAGAACTGTTTCAGCCTTGTTGTTGAGTTCCGTCCCAATATGTCCTCGTGCGTTGTCGTCGCCCTTGTTGAGGTGAAGTACAGTTTGGATGTGGATGTTTTGCTCGCTCGTCCATTGCATCAGGTCGCCCACTAACTTGGTTGCTTCCGTTGAGTTGTTGATGTCGAGCATCAAATCACGAATGCCATCAATGACTACCAAGCCCACGTTGGGCGTGTTGTAGATGGCATAGCGAATGATTTCTCTGCGCTCGTTAGGGTCAGCAATGGCTCTAAGATGACTGAACTTCAAATTCTGCGGTTCCTTGTCTATCGGCAGTTTTGCCAATCTCAAAATACGTTGCATCACAAGTTGGCAATGATAAGGACTTTGTTCCGTATCAAAGTAAAGAATTGTGCATTTACTCTCAGGAAATGATGCTTGATATTCCAGCACCTTTCCATTGATAAGAGCTGCAGCTACGATGGCACTCACATTGAAAGTCTTCTTGGCTTTCGCCTTACCTGTTGATACACTGAAGTTCCCCAGTGTGCCAATAATGGCTTCACCTGCTTGTAGTACAACTGGAGGGAGCGCAAACTCATCGGTTACATGAATGAGCGACTTTTGCCAAATGTTTTCATAATCAGTTGTATGCATCATCGTCCTCCTGTCTTTCGCCCTGCCAATTCCAGTGCAAGGTCAGCATCAACAATAATCTTGCGTCCTACTTGTGTAATAGCACGATTGATTTTACCACTCTGCTTGATACGGTTAGCCGTAGGCAAACTACAGCCGAAGAGGCGTGCAATGCCAGCCAACCCGTACACATATCGCTTTTCTTCTTTGGAGGAAGAAGTCTTTGTTGATTCCCTGCTCGTGGATATATTACTGTGTTGTGCAAGGAAAAGCAATTCTTCACCAGTCATCTGCCAAACAGGCTTGTCCAGTAATTCATTTATCGTCATAATCCAATTTTTTGAAATGAATAACTCGCCCTTGCGCATAGGGCATTCAGTCAGGTCTGACGATGCAAAAGTAGAGAGCTTTTAATGCTTTTCCAAGAGGCAGGGATACAGCGGGAAGTATATTGGAAAGTTGGGAAATCATAGGGCTTCACGAGATGAAAGTTAGCATTTCAGAACTACTTATTCAGAAGTAAATTCATCATCGCACACTATCAGTTTTTAACACCTTTGCTACGAAATCGAGAACATAGCTGTTCCTTATATGTAAAAACTTGGAGCGTTTCTTTATATTATTGAGAAAATTTTATACCTTTGTAATCAAAATAGGTTCTAAAGAGATGTCTCAATATAGTTTCTCATACAACTACGATTCGCTAAATGATGCGTTCAATGCGGTGAATAGGAAGGGAAAGATGCAGAAAAGGTATCTTTCACCTGAGTATTTAGCTTCAGCTCAGGAATACCGAGATATGAGAAAGGAGCTAAATGAAATATTGAGAAAGAAAACGGCAGAGCGTACGGAGGATGAAGCAGACCTTGTTGACTTTCTGAAGCAATCGATGAAGAAGAATGCTCAGCAGCAAAAAGCCTTGTTGCAAGAGCATCTTATTAAAGTGTCTTCAAATATTTTATCTAGTAGTTTTCGTTTCAACCTCACACCAGATTCGTCAGCAGATCCAAAGAAACCTGTTTATTCTATTGGAACTACAGCTGAAGAGTTTTTCGCAATGCAAGTCCTTTGCCGGAATGTGAAAAAGCTGTTTAATATATCCATGTCAAGTCGCAATGAGATTCTTTCTCAGCTAAAGATATTGTTGAGAGAGGATAAGAACAGGTACTATATAATCCGAACGGATGTTTGTCACTGCTTCGAGTCAATACCGCATGATAAGTTGTTTGGGTATTTGGAGGGTAACAATCTGCTTGATGTAAAGAGCAAATCCCTTTTGCGAGGACTCATTCGTAAGGAGTTTGAAGCCAAGAATCTGCGCCCACTTGTACGGACTCCTCAAACCGGTATTCCACGAGGTTGTGCTATTAGTTCGCTACTCTCTGAATTCTATTTGTCCAAGATAGATGAGGAAATTAGGCGTACACTGCCAGGAATAGTGTTCATGGCAAGATATGTGGATGATATTATTATCGTGGTACACCCAGATTTAGATGAAGAGCACCAGTGGTCATTGAATGATTATGTCAAAGCTCTAACTAATGCGTATATTAAGTATGGTTTGAAAATACACACACCTGCTACAGATGAAGAAAACAAATGCTATACTTATGATTCTCAAGGTACCGCAAGCCTAAAATTTGATCTTCTAGGATATACCCTACAGTCTATCAAAGGAAATAAGGATAAGCAAGGCATTTTCTCTTTATCTAAGGACAAAAAGAAAAAGTTATCAAATCGTATATCCAAGACTTTTCTGAAGTTTGACCATTTGCTAAATACCGCATCTTACGATGTTGCGGCTCATTATTTGTTTGATGCATTACATGTATTAACATGTAATATTAACCTATATAATGCTAAGAGAGGCGTGAAGGTGGGTATATTTTACTCAAACCAATTGTTGGACAATACAAAAACACAAGATTTGGAAAAGCTGGATAATGATCTTCAAAAGAAGTGTGCCCAAATATCATTGAATGGTAAGGCAGGTGTTGATCCGGCTAAAAAGTCACAGATAGAAGCAACCTTGAAGAAACAGCTTGCTCAAGTATCCTTTGTTAAAGGCTTTTGTGCTCATAAGCGATATAAGATAAAAAAAAGCAGACTGCAAATGATAAAACAGTCATGGGATGAGAAACAGAAAGAAGATAAAACTTAGCTATAGCAAAGAGCGAGTCCTCTTTTCTGATGTCTTGCCCTACGAATGTCCTATAATATTCTCAAACCGATATTTGTATCGATTTCTTGCCAAATATTCATGGGTTGGTGAAGAACAAAAAGATCATGGTATTAAGTACAATGTTTTAAGTCAATCTAAACGTTCAAATGAAACTGATGCGAATGTTTTTGCTGCATTGCTATTCGGATCTTATGAAAAACATCAAAAAATCGGGACAATACAACATCGACTTAATGCTTTATTCTACCCCTATCAATTTAATATCGCTCACAAGAAAAATAAAAACAGAACGTTGTCTATTATACATCCATATAATCAGTGGCAAGTTGTTGAGTTTTATGATAAGTATAAGTATTCTATGCTCTATCTTTGTAATCAGAGCACATACTCTATTCGCAAGCCACATAAGATAGCACAAAGCATTTATTATAGAGATAGACTCCATCGAAAGTTGTTAGGACGTAAGATTGATAATGTTGAATTGTTCCTCAACGAGTATGAAAACCAGAAGACTTACTATAGTTATGAGAAGTATTCAAATATATACAAGTTCTATGAGGATTACAGATACCAACGAGCAGAAAAGAAATTCAAACATCTTGTGAAGTTCGATTTACAGAGCTGTTTCGACAGTATTTACACCCACACCATAAGTTGGGCGACTGCAGGAGGTGCGGACAAGGTAAAGGTTTTGCCTGGGTATCATGGTTCATGGGTTGGTGATGCATTTGACAATCTAATGCAGTCCGTCAATGCTCGTGAAACAAATGGTATTGTAATAGGTCCGGAGTTCTCTCGGATTTTTGCAGAGATTATACTTCAATATATTGACCAAAAGGTTGAACAGGAACTGTTGGAAGAAAAACTTTACCAGAAATCTAACTATGAGTGTTATCGGTATGTTGATGATTATTTCCTCTTCTATAATGACGAAAAGGATAGAAATTTCTTCATGGAAGGTCTGACAAAATGGCTTAAAGTATTCAAATTGCAGATTAACCCATCCAAAACAGAAGAGTTTGAAAGACCTTTTATAACAAAAATAACATTAGCCAAACTACGAGTAGAAGATTTACTGAACAACATTTTTTCGATTTCACTTTGTGAAGATGCGGAATCGTGTTCGAACGTAGAGAAAGAAGATGAAACTGAAGGCGAAGATTCGGATAAAGACAGGGAAATATTTGTTATGAAGTTTAATAAATACCTGTCTGCAAATAGCATTAATGCTCAAATAAAAGCAATAATTAAAGAATGTGAAATTGAATATCGCGATATAGCAAACTATCTGCTTGAGAAAATGGGTCAACGTCTTGACACTTTTCTTAATCGATATGAAATGGGCTTCAATCAGTATGAGCGTCTGATGATAAAAGAAGATACAGATAAAGGAGATGTAGAAAATCATGCACTACGAGTACAAAGGAAGCTCACAAGTTATCTTATATCCCTGATAGATGTAGCGTTCTTTGTTTTCAATAGCAACAGACAGGTAAACACAACATTGAAATTGCAGAAGATAATGAATTCCATTGTTATCTATGCAAAGCGGCATGGTGATTTCAAAACTAATCCTAAGGTTAGATTCCAAACAATAAGCAAGGACATTATCTTTAAGAAGATTCAAGATGAAATAGCCTTGGTACTAGCTACAACGGATTCACATCGAAATACCTTGCATGAAAGTCTCTATCTGTTAATATTAGCCAAAGAGTTAGGTTCTGCATATCTGTTCGCACCTGAAGTTATTAAATCGTTTATTGATAAAAGTGACTTGCAGTATAACCTATTCGCATGCATTATATTGATGTATTACTATGCTAACCACAAGTGTTATAATGAGCAAAAGACAGTATTGAAAGATAAGATTTTGAAAAAGTATCGACTTGTTACGGAGTCGGAGCGTAAACGCAATTCAGAACTCACGATTCTCACGGCGGATATGATGACATGTCCCTTTGTGGATGATGCATATAAGCAAAAGCTCCTTACATTGATGGGCATTACTGAGATGAATGATCAACGAAAGATATTGCGCTTTGCTAAAAAGCAAAAGTACATTTTCACTCGCTGGACAATGTTTAATTTGAATAAAGAATTACAGGCAAAGATTTCACAGGAGGTATATTCGTAGCTTCTGTAACAGCTGTTGGTCCAACTATACATTCACACACATAACCTTCAAGCTAGCCGAAATGACGCAGGAAGTTACGTTTTCCAAAATGGTTGGTTAGGATTGTACCGAATGTGAGATCTTTCCTTTTTTCAAACTTATAAACCTCTCTCAATAATGAACTACTCCCAAGACTATTAGTCTTGGGAGTAACTTTTTTCTTAACTGCTTGATTTTTGGGTGTAATAAAGGGTGTAAATCGCATAACTTGCTGATTTACACCCTTGTTTGCGGAGAGAGAGGAAAATGAACATTTTTCTCAACTCCTTGTATCATAGCAATTTATACTTTCCTGTTTTCTCTCTGTAACCAAATTGTAGCCACAAGAGAGTATTTTGAGAGTACCCATAGATACTGTTATGAGAAATACACACTTGTATTTATCGCGTTCAAAGGTACAAAAAATATGAACTGCCGCCAAATATTTGATTGAAAATCTTTTAGAAAGATTCCGGCTACAATTTCAGTGCACGGTGCAAGCCCTTATATATAAAAGGGACTTGCACCGTGCACTGACGGTCTATCCGTGTGTGAAACAATAAAAATTGCAAATGGCATCATATTGCCAACATTGGCAATCTAATATTCTTAAAAAAGGTTTATTTCTTTCGAACTTTGCATTTAGAAATCAAATTAATTAATAAATATGGATAAGAAGATGATACCCCAAAAGAGAGAGGGACACTTGTTTATCGTGCTTCCCACTCTTGAAGACATGCTGTCTTTTTGTAAGGATAGCAAGATGAAAGCTCAAGTTGCTGGTATGGAATATTCCAACTTCAGGAAGCATTGCAGAATGCAGACAGATTTAAGAATTGACACCTATACTAAATGTGCCTCGGCATTCGATATGGATGTGCTTCTTTTGCATCTTCCCAAGGGAATGATAGAATCTTTGGTGCATACTACCGAAGACAAAGACCATAGTTTCTTTACAATTGAAAAAGAAGATCTCATCTTTTTGTTGAACAAACTCTGTCAGGTAGATCACAAAAGAATGATTCAGCATATCATATTTCTTGCCAACTGTATAGTAAAAAAGCAAGACTGCATATATACATTTCATGATTTGATAGAAGTAATCGAGGAACTTATTCAAAAACTGATGCGTGATGACAGAGAATAACATGCTTCCTGCTACCCTTTTGGAGGAAATACATTCCTTGAAAGAGAGCATGGATCGAATTGCAGGCTTCATTTTTGAACTGAAACAGGACTATGCCGTGTTGGAAGAAAAGATTGAACTGAACTCTTCCGATGTTCTTCGGCTTCTCGGCATATCCAGAGCTTCATTGGCGCGATGGAGAGACAGTAAGGTTATCCCTTACCGTTATGTCTCCTGCAATCACGTGGTCTATCCCTTCAAAGGACTGTACATTGCAATCAAGACGGGACGTGCGTCCTTCAAAGGCTTTCGCAGGGTGGAAGCTCTTCAAAGGCTCAATGCCTACAAAGACGGCATATTGAAAGGCTATATGGGAGACTCACAAATTTTGTTTGAGGAACTATGAACATTAAGGAAGAAATCTTGGAACACACAAACAGGGGACTGGAAGTCTTCAGTTTCTATATGCCGATTGATTTTGTTCCCAAGCGGAATTTTCGGAATCCGTTATATGAGGACAAACGGGCTTCCTGCAATATCTATTTTGACACGAGGTCGAAGTGCTATCGCATGAAAGACTTCGGTAACGAAATGTATTCCGGTGACTGTTTTTGGTTTGCAGCCGCAATACAAGGCTTGGATATACGGAGGGACTTTATGAAAGTGCTGAAGATGATTATCAATGACCTGCAACTGAACATTTCATTGCCGTACAATGATTGGGGCGAAAAAAGCAAGTCGAATGCCAATATTCTTCCCAAACCTCCCACATCCGTGAATGCCAGTAAGCAGGCAGGCTCCAAAAAATGGTTCAGGATCGCAGAACAATCTTACAAGGATAACGAACTTGGATTTTGGGCACGGTATGGCATCGGAACGAAAACCCTGCAGCGCTTTCAGGTCAAGTCCATTGCCCGTTTTGAGTCGGTCTCAAACCAAGGAAAGGTATATACCATTCATTCTTCTTCGGAAGAACCTATGTTCTGCTATGCTATGAGGAACTTTGTTAAAGTCTACCGTCCATTCAGTAAAATGCGGTTTTTGTATGGAGGAGAAAAAGTGGAAGATTATGTGTTCGGCTTTGAACAGCTGCCCAACAAGGGCGACATACTCTTCATCACGGGTGGAGAGAAGGATGTGCTTTCCCTCTCCGCCCATCATTTCAATGCCATCTGTTTCAACAGTGAGACTGCACAAATCCCAGAAAGCATAATCGAGAGCCTGCTGCTTCGTTTTCGCCACATCATTCTCTTATACGATACGGACGAAACCGGTCTTAGGGAGGCAGAACGGCAAGCGGAAGTCCTATCCGCTTATAAGGTACTTACCCTGACACTTCCCCTGCAAGGCATCAAAAGCGAGAAAGATATATCCGATTACTTTGCCTTAGGCATAATGAAAAAGAATTGAGAGGGCTGCTGTCAACCATGCTCTCCCAAATTTATACACAGACCATCATGATGCTACGTTCATGTGAAATAGACTATGACAATCCCCCCGATGCTTCAAAGTCCGTTGTGACAGTGAATGGCGTACCGTTGGGGACACAAGACAATCTTTTTTGTATTACGGGCGGCGAAGGTACGGGCAAAAGCAATTATGTGGCTGCCATTCTTGCCGGGACATTAGGAACAGAATGGTTACCTTCCGAGAGAACATTGGGATTGGAAATTACGCCCAACCCTAACGGCTTGGCGGTATTACACTACGACACCGAACAGTCCGAGGCACAACTGCACAAAAATTTGGGTAAGACCTTACAACGTGCTTCATTGAAAACCGTACCGGAGTTTTACCACTCCCTGTATCTTGCGTCGCTCTCCCGTAAAGACAGACTGAAACTTATCCGTGAGAGTATGGATTTGTTTCATCATAAGCATGGAGGTATCCATCTTGTAGTGATTGACGGCATAGCCGACCTGATACGCTCCGCCAATGATGAAACGGAAAGTATAGCCATCGTTGATGAGCTTTATCGTCTGGCGGGTATCTACAATACTTGTATCATCTGTGTCCTCCACTTTGTGCCTAACGGTATTAAGTTGCGTGGGCATATCGGTTCAGAACTACAGCGCAAGGCAGCAGGTATCCTCTCTATAGAGAAAGATGACAATCCCGAATACTCAGTGGTAAAAGCACTGAAAGTCCGTGACGGGAGTCCGCTGGATGTACCGATGATGCTTTTCGGCTGGGATAAGGCAGAGGATATGCACGTCTATCGTGGCGAGAAGTCCAAGGAAGACAAGGAGAAGCGCAAGACCGATGAACTTATTGGTGTTATTAGAGACGCTTTCCGAAGTTCTCTCAAACTCTCATACCAAGAACTGTGTGAGGTTCTGATACGTGAAATGGAAATCAAGGACAGAACTGCGAAGAAATATATTGCCTATATGAAAGAGCAACGTATCTTGACACAAGATGTAAATGGAAACTATCAAAAAGGAGAACTATGCCATACTTAGACCATCAGCCTGAAGATACATGGCAGAAACGCCTGTTTGATAAACTGAAGAATGTGGAAGATAAGCTCGACCGTTTGCTCGTCCTGCGGGAACAGGAAATAGATACAACCGTTCACCCTCCATTGAAACCGGAATACTTGGACATCATCGATGTTTCCAAAATCTTGAAGGTGGAACAAAAGACTGTTTACAACTGGGTTTGGGCAAGGAAAATCCCTTATCTCAAAGCTAATGGACGATTGCTTTTTCTTCGGGAAGAGATTGATGTAATGGTACGAAAACGGGGGGAATAGTAATTCCTTGCTGCCATCAAAGACTATTGGCATTTATTTTGCAAGAATGAGAAATAATGCGTACATTTGCAAACAGAAAGATCGTTGCGGATTCTTCGCACTTCAACGAAAACAGTACTCGCTTGGCATACACCATTGGATCTGCCGGTGAGTCTATTTTATGAACTATGCCCAATAAGGAATTGCGCCTGATACTGTTTGATGCCATTAAGATAGCCTTACCGACAAAGATGATTTATCATTTCTGCATTTGATACTGCTCTTAATGAAAAAATCATCGCTTACAATGATTTTTTTTGGCATTTTCCTTGCGTATTCAAAAAAAACAGTTAACTTTGCAGTCAATATGACCTCCCACGCTTCCCATTGGAACAGCGCACCCGGGGAGGTCTTCGAGTTTATATACGGTTATGAGGTACGAAAAGAAGCCGATAGACACATCTGAGCAGGTAAAAAAACTGCACGATCGAGGACTTGACATTGGAGATGAAACACTTGCTGCCCAATATCTTCATAACATAAGTTATTATAGGTTACGAGCATATACATACCCTTTTCAAAATAATGAGGAAGGTGCTAATCACGAGTTTCTGAGAAAGGACATTTCTTTTCAAGATGTGATAGACCTCTATTGTTTTGACAGGCGTTTACGCTCTTTAATCTTCAATGCCATTGAAAAAATCGAGGTGGCATTAAGGACACGAATAGCCTTAACTTATTCCGTTGATGAGAATGATGCCTTTTGGTTTCTCAATCATAAGCTATACTATCAGCACGATAAGTTTATCGCATTGACACGCAACGAGGTCATAGACGGTAAGCCTGTTGTGGGTGATTTGATGAAAGAGGTCAAGCGAAGTAATGAGGAATTTATAGCCCATTATTATCAAAAATACAGCGAACCAGCTTTTCCGCCGGCGTGGATGACCTTAGAGGTTGTTTCTATGGGAACATTGAGTAAGTTGTTTTTTGCTCTGGACAAGAATAATCCTTCAAGTAAAACTATATGCAGGGATTTGGGACTTTACAATGTCGACATTCTGAAGAATTGGATGCACGGTTTATCGTCCTTGCGCAACACCTGTGCCCATCACAGTCGTGTATGGAATCGTCGCTTTACAATAGGATTGAAGTTTCCTTATAGGACGAGCCATCCTTTCTTGTCAAAGCAAGAGGCTGCAACGATAAGGGACAATAAATTGTTTGCCTACCTATCTGTGATTTTGTATTTACAACAAATAATCAGTCCTGACAGCTCGTTTAGAAAAAAATTGCTCAACCTGTTGGATGAATCTCCTAAATTGGTTGTCTTGAAAGATATGGGCTTTCCTGAAAATTGGAGAGAATACACTTTGTGGGAATAATATAATTCGATGAGGGTGTGCCATTTTGACACACCCTCATCATTATTTATCGCAGTCTGGATTTTGCAACACATCCCTTACTTTCTTCTTGTTTGTTTCTATTATTCATAGCACTTGAATAGATTATGCCTCCCTTGTCCTTTTGAGTATTTTGGTTATTATTGCTATTTTGCCTTAAATACTCGGGCTGGTCATTTTCGTTTGATTTTTCATTTTCTTCATTTGACTCTTTCAATGTAAGGGCTATCTTTCTATCCAACTCTGCTGATTGTCCTTTAAGTGCGCGAAGCTCGTTCTCTTTTTTCCAAGAACTGTTTGCAATAGTAATGTAAACACCCTTATTGGCTGTTACTTTCTCCATTTCCTTCTCGTGCGATTCTATCACCTTTGGAATACGCTCCAAGGCATTAACGAAGTTCTGACATGCGAGTTTCGGGTCTGTTGCCAACTTTCCATTATTGTAAGTGTAGTAGATAGACTCCTGCCCTTTCACAAAGAAGCGGTTCACCGAGCAGTCGAACAAGTCCTTGGAAGTGCTCTCTGTCTTGACCATGATGGAAAACCCATAAATCTCACCAATTTTGTTGTACTCGCCTTTGGTGCGAGCTTTTTCGTCTATTTCTTGCAGACGGGCAGTAATAACCTTGATGTCGGTACTGTCTTCCACACCTTTGATTGTCAGTTTATTGACAGGTAATCCCTCGGTATCACGCTCCACGCGCTGCTCAAAGAGAGCCAAGTCAGACTGTGCCTCCTTGATTTTGTCCGTATGAAAGGATACGGAACTGTCAATCTCTGCCAGCTTGCCCGTTGCTGCATCACGCTCGCGGAGGAAGTTCTTGCGCTCGGATTCCAAGGTGGTAATCTTCTTGTCAAGTCTTGCCTTCTCCAAAAGGTCGGTATTACCCGAAAGTACGGCCACGTACTCTGAGAAGTTCATGCCGCTGTCCTCGTCCATTGAACCCTCGTCAATGGTACGACTGCCAAGCTGGTTACTTTTTAGCTGATTGATGAAGAGTTGCTTGTTATGCAAAAGGTTGAACTTATAACTGTCCAAGGAACGTTCCACGGCATAGATAATCACATCGACCTTGTTGTCGGCAAACTCCTTGGCAACAAGATTTCCCTTGCGCACGGCT
>NZ_BAIX01000035.1 GCF_000613405.1 Hoylesella enoeca JCM 12259
TGACAAATGCTTCCAGGCGCGATTTAAGAAAACGATTCCCACCGGCACGTTCGACATCAAAGCCCTGCGCTCGGCCACCGACGCTGCCCTCAACGCCGTGCTGCGCCGCATCGATTCGCTCGATGACCTCGAACCCAGCGCGAAAATTACGGCCCTCATCAACGAATACAATGCCGTGGTCGACAATCGTCACACGTTGTTGGCTGGTCGGGCCGCCACCAACAAAGCGCGCGCCGAGCGTCAGCTCGAGGCGCTTCGCAAAGAACTCGACCCGCTGATCCGCAAATTCGAGGAATCCAACGGCATCGCCCCCTTGATCTTACAGTTCACCGGCAAAACGCAGGGTTCGGGCAAAGACAAGACTTATGAATTGGGCTATACGACTAATCCGCAGAAGAAGTTGTGGGTTCGGAAAGACAAGGATGGCGCGCTGCAAGAGGCGAAAAGTGAAAAGGCGAATTAAAGGTGAAAAGGCGTCTTAAAGGTGAAAAGGTGAAAGGATGAAAGGGGTGAAAAGATGTTGAGACATACTTTTCACCCTTTTGCTTTGTTGGGGGATATAGGAAGTATGGTTGGTTGTGCATCAGAATGTGAGGCGCATCATTAGGCGGACACCTTGTTTGTGAGCTGTCGGCAGATGGTTATAGGTCATGCGGCGCACGTATTCGATGTGAAGGATTTTGAAGATGTTGTGAACTCCGGCTACCAACTCCACATAGGGGCGCTTGGGATTCATGATGTTGCAGCCGTCGGGAAACTGCATTAGGATGTCGTCCGAGGCATTCTGCGCGAGTGTGGGATTGTTTTTGTCGGTGAGACGGCCCCACAGGCAACGAGCACCCAGGAACTCGCGCCACTTCAATTTCTTCAAGAGCGGAATGCGATTGAACAACTTGCCGTTCAAATCCCAGCCCAATTCGGCAGTGGCAGAGCGGTCGTTGAGAAACTCCATGTTGTTGATCAAGCCGAACGATTCGTCTTCGACAATAAACGAGAGGTTGGCTGGGGGCATAATCAAAAGCGGGAACGGCACTCTGTTCCATTGTGCTCCGACTTTGATCCGCGTGTCGATCTTGCCCCAGCTGTTTAACCAGAAGCGTTTGTAGATGCCGAGTTCGGTGAAATTGTATTTGTATTCGCCGCCCAGCAATCCTTTTATTCCCATCGTATGTGACAGGCTGAAGATGGGTGCATCAAGGTTGATCGGAATCCGGCGCTGCTTGGTGTTGATGTAAGTGCGCCCCGGAGAAATTTCAAATTTCAAATTCAGTTCGGTGGTCCGGATCTTACCGTTATGCAGCAATTTGCCTGCTTCCAAATTGGGGAGATTTGCCAGGAGCGTTGCCAGATGTGGATCGGGATAGCGCAAAGGCTGGAAGAACAACGTGCCGGCAGCTTCGTTGGTCTCTGTTTTCAGTCCCAACGTGGTCTTAAAGCCCCATTCTTCTTCGCGCTCGAAGGTGAGTTGCTGGCGGTTGTAGAACATCATCTTGTCTACCTTGGTCCATTTCAAGGCCGTGAAGACATTGTCTTTATCGGTGTGAACAAACTTGTCTGACGGCGACGTAATGTCGTAAGTGGATGTGAACGTGAGTGTGCGCTTGGGAAACTCGCGTGGAAGATACTCTTTTTTGTTGAACGAATAGGTGAGTTCGCCTTTGTAATAATTCTTCTGGCTGCCCCAACCGTGCGCGTAATAACCGCTGAGGAACCAGTGCGGATTGAGATTGGCTGTGGTTTGTGCACTGATTCTCGTGCGGACTCCGTCGATGAAATTGCGCGTGATCATCGTGTTGATAGGTCCGATGTCGACCTTGCTGGGATGCGTGGGGTCGCCCGTTTCCACAAAGTTTTCGATCAAAGCCTTGGCCCCGAAGATGATATATTTGAATCCGTTGATCTGTTGGATGCGACGAACAAAAGCATCCATCGACGACTCGCTCTTGGTTAATTCCACAGCACGATATTTGTTCCAGAAGTCTTCACCGCGCATCATGGCATCGGCTTCGTGTCGTTCGCGTGCCTTGCCTTTGAAGAGTTTGTTGGGCAGCGGATCGAAAGCATAGTCGTTGAGACGCGTGGTGCGGATGATGATGAGCTTTTGCATAAACTTTGCCATCGACAGTTCGACGATCATATCGTCATCGGACAACGCCCATTCGCCGTTGGACAGCTGCGTGTAAATCTGCTTCACTTGTAAGTTTTGCACGAAGTTGACGTCGCTTTTCTTAGGAAGTCGCAAGTTGCATTGCTTTACATGCAGCGTGCTGTCGGCCAAGATGTAAAGTTCTCCACTGAAACCGAAATCCTGTTGATTATTGGGGAGGAACTGCAAATGATAGCAACGGTCTTTGTCCACATATACGGTGTCTTCGATATAATAGCGATAAAAGCCGATGGCATCTTTACCGATCGGACTCGTAAAGGGATGTTGCAGCAACCGGATCTGATCGTCGTAGATGTCGATATCGGTGAAAATGTCTTTCATCATGGTGTTAAGGATGTCGCCGGTCTGTATCAATTGGTTGATGCCCGTGCTGCTTTGCCCCGTGATGATATTCTTTTCAGACTTCGGATTTTTACGATAGATATGTCGGGTGACAGTTTCATCTACTGAGACGGGCAATATCAGTTTCTTGTTATAAGGACAGAATTCCACCTGATCGGTCAGCCATTTACGCTTTTTGAGTAGTCCGCTGTCAAAATCCGAAGGTGTAAGGTCATTGAAAGCGAGCGTGAGTTTCTGATACTTGTTGTATTGATAGAAATCGTGATTATCCAAATCTGTTCGTCTCTTGGCAGCAATCACGCGGCGCATCAACTCCACGGCGGGATTATTTTTACGCGAATATTTACCGCGTTTATGCCTAACCACGACTTCGGCCAACTGTTTGGTGTCTGGCTTCAAACGCACATTCAGCACGCCGGGAGTGTTTTCTCGAATCACAATCGACTGTGACTTATATCCCACAGAACTGATTGTGAGCACCCATCCCACATGTTTCGAGATGGAATATCGCCCCGCACTATCGCCGCTCACGGCCACTTGATGACCTTGATACGAAGCACTGGGAAATGCCACGGTGTCGCCGGTCTGCGCATCGGTCACAACTCCCGTTATCGTCTGTGCAGAAACTGTCGACGACAACGTGCAAATCAGCCATGTAATATATATCCTGAACAATCTTTTCATCTGTTATCCTATCTGAGACAAATCTGTAATCACTCGGTCGGGGACGATCTCGCCACACCGCTGTGTGGTCCATCCCTCTCCTCGAAACCAAATGGTGTGGCATCCGATCTGTTGTGCCGGTCCGATATCTTTATATAAGCTGTCGCCCACCACGGCCACTTCCGCCGGATCAAGCCCCAATGCTTTCACACCTAATGAGAATATACGCGGATCGGGTTTGCGAATGCCCACGACGGCAGACTCGATCACCTGCTGAAAGAGTGAGTCGAGTTCAAACTCGCGCAACACTTCTTTTATATTCCCGTAAAAGTTGCTTACGAGCACCATCGGCTCATGTTCATGCAGTCGTTCGAGCACTTCGCGACTGTGAGCCGTGATAGCTTTCACTCGCTGATACACATCATCGAGCACGGCTTGATGTTTTTCCGCAAATTCGTTTTCGTCTGCTTCCCATACGCCCTGTGTGCAGAGATACTCCATTTCGAGTCGGATCTTGATGTCGAGTGTCTTGTGAAAGCTGTAATCGGGCTGTATAATAGCTGCTTGTCCTAATGTTCTCTCACCATGAATGTAGGCTTCTCGAAACTGTTCACAGGCTACCGGCACCCGCTGTCGCTCATAAGCATGCCACAACATTTGGCCCCAATGGCAACCGACCGTGTCAAGTGTGCCGCCATAATCGAATAGATAACCCTTGATCATAGCAGTTTCTGACTAAGCGAAGCACACAATGCTTCGTGATGTTTGCGCATATAAACATAGAGACCATTCATCACCGTTATCTCGATCAGCAAATAAATCCAGGGACAATTGAGCAAACAGGTCACATAAATACATATCGCCCGAACGTTGAATGTCAATATATTGGTGTATTTCATCAGTGGCCGACTACCTGCCAAGAAACGTTCACGCAACTCATGGGGCGCTTCTTCCACGCTGGAATACTTGACACTGAAAGCCGAAAAGAACTTCTGAAACTGCGGAGTGCGTCGTTCTTGACTCCTGCAATAGTTCGCATAATTATAATAGAATATCCGTGCGAGAAGCTGACGCTTAGGTAAACTCTCATAAATAGCTCGTTGTTGGGCAGAATGATCAAGCTCACTACCCGCTTTTCCTTTCAAGAAATAGAGATGGATTTGCCTGTAATAGTCGCTCAACGAACTCTGAGGCGAATGACAAAACACACCTGCCACGATAGCCAACAGCCATATCCACACGCCCCAATGAATGTCTGTGCCCGGCATCAATTGGCTTTGCAGTCGCAGACAGATGGCTACATAAATCGCGAAAAACCACACATCGCCCGAGAATCCATCCAAAACCCGCCCCACAAGGGTCTTTTTTCCTGAGAGACGAGCCATCTGTCCGTCAGTCGAGTCGCAGAAATTGGCCAGCATCAACAGCACGACCCCCCAAATATTATGCGTGAGATCGGTGTGCGAAAACATGACACCGGCTCCCACGCCGAGGAATATCGAGAGAATGGTTATTGCATTCGGATGTATGCCAAGTTTGTTCCACAGCAGTGCAAACACCAATCCTATGGGGCGCGTAAAGTGTACATCGAGCCACTCTTCGGTGTCGGCCGACTTGAAAGAAGCCTGTAACAGGTCGTTGAATTTACTCATTTCGTTTTTAAATAACTGACGATCGCCTCGGCAGCTGCGTCTCGACAACGCGAGAAACTGGGCCAATCGTTGAAATCAATGATATACATTTGTCCACGCACATCAATGATCGCATCGCCTCCATAGACGTCGATCCCAATGCGATCGGCCAACTTCGCCACGGTCTTTTGCAATTTCCCAACATCAAACGCATAATGATGGGCTGGTCCATTGAGCCGTTCATCGGCAAACTTAAACTGTCCGTCGTCGCTCGGATAATAATAACGGAAGAAGCCGCCTGATACGGCATAGAATTTTATTAAATCTCCTTCAACGTTCGAACTGATTACAATATCCGTCACACCACGTGCTGCAAATATCTTGCGAGCAGCTTCCAACGCCGATTTATCACGACAAAACACCACATCGTCTTTGCTTTGTGCCGCCGCATCTCCACGTTTGAGCCAATAACCCGAATCACTTTCGAGTGGCGGCATTGGATAATTCTCACGGCGCATCAATGCATCGAGCTTACTCCTGACACAGTTTTCAACGCCTACGCCACTGTTGACGACCACGGCACCATGCTTTTCCTGCCGACGCAACAATGCTGTCGTGCGAGGCAATCGACCCATAGAAACGAAGAAATCGGCTGTTGTCTCGGGCATGAGTTGCTCTTCATCAATTATCGGAATATCGCTGCCCAATCGATCGATGACGGCTTGCAGAATAGCGCGATCATTCTCCACGGAGTTCGGTGAGAATCTGTCGGCCCGTCTCACAGCAATGATTCGTCGGTCGAATCGCATCTTGTTAGTTCTCGATTAAGAATTTTTCGGCTTTCAGAATATCGTCGGCGTGGTCTATATCCAGCACTTTGGTAAACGGATAAGCCTTCAATCGCCGACCATCTCTGATCAACCCGCGCTGAAAATTGCGCATCCTACTTTCGCCATTGATCATGCATCGGTGCAACGTCTCTATCGAGTTGGGGGCAAGGCCATAAATTCCGCCCGAAATATAACGGCAATGCTGTGCATGATCGTCATAAAAGCCCGTAATATTCAGCATCTCATCCGTCGCCACATAGAGTGGTTTTTCGTCGTCGATAAAGTCTGTCACGCCCATCAATCCGTCTTCTCCGTCGGCCAAGAGCTGTTTGAATGCGGTCTCATAAGCGGCAAACTCTTCTTCGCGAAAGATCGTGTCAACCGTTGTTAACACAAAAGGTTCATTACCCAACAGACTGCTCAGTTCGAAGAAACTATGCATTGAGCTCGGCGTTGTCTTGACAATGAACTTCAAAGGAACGTGCAGTCCGTTCAGACCACACTGCTGAATATTCTCTAAATGTCGACTGACGCCCGTCGTGAGATCATTGCATATCACGATGATTTCATCAGCACCGCTGGCTGTGAAGATCCGAAGCAGTCGGTCGATGAGCCGTTCTCCTCCAATCTCTACCAACGGTTTAGGTTCTCGAATGCCGTCATGGAGCAATCGAGAGCCTTCTCCCGCAGCAATAATTGCATATTTCATCCAAACTAATCACTTGTCGGTTATTGCAGCGCAAAGTTACATATTCTGAATGATAAGCGAAAACTTTTCCCTCACTTTTGTTTTCGAAGTTGGGAGTAAACCAGTAGACGCGTAAACGAGTAAACGAATTGGCAAGTCAAGTCATTGATTCATCCCCTTTGTCTACTCCCCTATTTCTTCACTGTCAACTTCGAAACATTGATATCGCCGGATCCAGTTGTCGATCGATTGAGGGTTGCCACATCGCCGGTCAACGTCACATCGCCCGAACCGATGAGTTTACACGACACGTTCTTGCAGTTTTTCATGTGCATATCAATGTCGCCCGAACCGGTGAGACTGATGTCAGTGGTCGTCACATGTTGTTGCTTCACACGTAGATCACCCGATCCCAACAGCCTCACACGCGACAAAACAGTCTGCACGTTGTCAACAGTGAGGTCGCCACTACCCTGTAAAAATGTGGTCAGTTGATCGCAAATGACATCCGACACATGCATGTCGCCGCTTCCGAGCAGATGCAGATCGAGCGTATCGCTGTCTATTTTTCCCTTTGCTACGAATGTTCCCGAACCGCGCAAGACAACACTCGTCACATCGGGCGAGGTGATGAAGATGCTTACCTGACCGCAATTGCGACCGAAACGAAACGTCTCACGGATCGGGAAATACACTTTCAACTGTTGTCCATCCGATTCGGTTGCAATACGTTTCACCAACTTTTCCGGTCCTTCAATCTTCACGCTGCATTTCGTGCCTTGTGTATAAAAGATGTCATAGGGCACACTCAGCTCGATCTTATCAAATGAACTGACTCGCCGGTCACTGGTAATGATAGGACCATCATCCATCGCCCGGCAATTCTGAAAACACGACGTGAGACTCGCCAACAAGCCTGTAACAGCTAAAAATACAATACTTCGTTTCATACACATTCCTCTTTTAAGTGTTTGAACATTAGACGACACTCCGGCGAAAAAAGTTGCACGCATGGTTGGAAACACGCTCATACCAAACATGAAGAATACATGATCCTCTGCATGATCAATCTGCGACAAGTCCGTTTCCTGTAATCGGATTTTCAACAAGTGATTAAGAAACAACATCTTTATATCTCATTATAAATCAAACAGCTATCAACAACATTCCAATTTGCCGTCAATCGCATGACAACTAACGCTTCGTTGCGCTCCGATTAGTGCTTCATTGCAATGCGTTTAACGGTTTATGAAAAACGAAACAAATGCAGCATGAAAAACAGCCTGTGATTTTTCGCTATTCCATCCGCATGTTTTACTGTCTGACTTTTCACTTTTTCACCTCTCGACATTGTCAATTTAACACCGACAATTACCTACTTTTAAATTATTATTACTAATTTTGTAGGCAAAATCATTGATTATATAGACATCAGAAATGGATAGGGTGAAGTTTGGCTCATACGCTGACCGAGGCTGTCGATGCACTTTCCTCGCAGGAAGTCAGCATTTGCAGTCGAGCACCAAGAAATCCAATAGGAATTGAAACAAAGATTTTTAATACACAAACCACAACAATGGAATTTGAACTCATCGCCAAAACATTCATGGGATTAGAGCCAGTTTTGGCCCAAGAGCTTACCCAACTGGGAGCAAACAACGTGCAAATAGGACGCCGAGTGGTGTCGTTCACCGGAGATCAAGAGATGATGTATCGGGCGAATTTTCAATTGCACACAGCCATTCGAATCCTCAAACCCATCAAACACTTCAAAGCTCGCTCGGCCGATGATGTCTATAATGAGATCAAAAAGATTGATTGGAGCTTATATATAGAGAACGGTAAGACGTTTTCCGTTGATTCCGTGGTTTACTCGGAAGAGTTTCGCAACTCCCGCTTCGTGACTTACAAGGTGAAGGATGCTATTGTCGACCAGTTCAGAGAACACACCGGCACGCGTCCGAACATATCTATTTCGAACCCCGATATGCGCCTTCACATCCACATTGCAGATGAAAACGCCACGATATGTCTTGATTCCAGCGGTGAATCCTTGCATCGCCGAGGTTACCGGCAAGAGTCGGTGGAAGCGCCGTTGAATGAAGTTTTGGCTGCGGGAATGATTCTGATGACAGGTTGGAAAGGCGAAACCGACTTCATAGATCCTATGTGCGGCTCGGGAACAATCCTCATTGAAGCAGCTCTCATTGCACGAAACATGAGTCCGGGCGTATTCCGTAAAGAGTATGCTTTTGAAAAGTGGACCGATTACGACGCAGCTCTCTTCGATAGAATCTATAACGATGACTCGCAGGAACGTGAGTTCTCGCATCACATTTACGGGTACGACATCGATATGAAAGCCGTCAACACGGCTCGGATGAATGTCCGTGCAGCCGGCCTGACAAATGATATCACCGTGGAACAAGCCGATTTCAAAGACTTCACAAAGCCTGCCGAGAAGAGTGTGATCGTGATGAATCCACCTTACGGAGAGCGAATCTCCACACCAAATCTACTCGGAACTTACAAAATGATCGGTGAACGGCTTAAGCATCAGTTCATGAACAACGATGCATGGATATTGAGTTATCGTGAAGAATGTTTCGAACAGATCGGTTTGAAACCGTCAATCAAGATTCCGGTATTCAACGGTTCGCTGGAATGTGAGTTCAGAAAGTATTCTATTTTTAATGGGAAACTGAAAGATTTTCGCAGTGAAGGCGGTATTGTTAAGACTGTCGAAGAAAAGAAACAAATGGCAGAGAAACATCGGTTTAAAAAGAATCGGGAATTCAAAAAACGTCTTGATGAAGAAGAAGAGAATCAAAACAGCGATATCCGATCGTTTACCTTTCACTCATTAGAACGTAAGGAAAACCGCGAAAATCGTTGGAACCGCGATGAAAAGCGTGAACGGCGCCCCTCAGATCGCTTTAAAGGTGCACGCGGCAATGGTAAATCATTCGATCGCAACAATAAATTTGCGGGGCGAGGAAGTCGTCGCAGCAGTGGGAAAGACTATGGAAAAAACTATAAACAATATGAAAATGATGAAGACTAAGAACCTAATCCTGTTCCTGTTTATCGCTATGACCGCATCGGCACAGAAACAATTCACACTCGAAGATCTGAACTTCGGCGGCAATAATTACCATAATATGGTGCCCAAAAATCGCTACACGGCGTGGTGGGGCGATGAGTTGGTGCACACAGATCATGATCGTTGCACCCTGATTGATAAAAAAACGGGAAAAGAGTCACTCCTTTTCACGCTTGAAACATTGAATAGCCACGGCTGTGTAACAGCAAATGAACACAAGATAAAGTCGCTTTCTAATGCCACTTTTCCTTATTTCGGACAGCCGTTAGTGCTTGTTAGCAATGGGACTGACCGCATCTTGTTCGATTGGAAACAGCAGAAACGCGTGTGGAGTCAACCTTGCGCCGATGAAACACACGCTGACTGGAATGCCGCCTCACGTGCTGTGGCATTTGTAAGAAATCATAACCTCTATCTCACCGACGCCCAAGGAAAGACTCATCAACTCACTACCGACGGCAGCCGAGACATTGTTTACGGACAAATTGTTAATCGCAACGAGTTCGGTATATATAAAGGTACGTTTTGGAGCAATGACGGACAGCAGCTCGCTTTTTATCGAATGGATCAGAGTATGGTTACAGACTATCCGTTGGTAAACATCAACACTCGCATTGCAACACTCGAACCGGAGAAGTATCCGATGGCTGGCGAAACCATACATCAAGTAAAAGTGGGCATTTATAACCTGAAAACAGGTCGCACCATTTATTTGAATACAGGCGATCCGACTGATCGTTACTTCACGAATATCTGTTGGAGTCCCGACAATCGACTGCTTTATTTGATCGAACTCAATCGCAAACAGTCTGATTTTTCACTCGATGTGTATGATGCAACGACCGGAAACAAAGTGTCAACGCTATATCGCGAGCATAGCGAGAAGTATGTTCACCCTGTCAATCCGATTACTTTTCTGCCGTGGGATGCCTCTAAATTCATTCTGCAAAGCGAAAAAGACGGTTTCAATCACCTTTATTTATTCAACGTCAAGGGACAACAACTGAAACAAATCACTTCTGGCAAATGGCTCGTTCTTGATTTGATGGGCTTTAACCCAGCTCGGAAAGAAGCCATTATCTTATCGAACGAATGCAATCCGATACAGAACAACATTTTTGCCGTTCATATTCAAAGCGGCAAACGGCGTCTGCTCGACAACGGAAAGGGATGTCATGCCAATATCTATGAGCCGATGGCGGTCACAAATTGGCTCTCTCACCGGGGGGAAATTGGATTATCGATAATTTCACCGCACCCGAAACGCCCCGCAACATTGATATAATCTATGTGGCAACAGCCCGAAAACAACCCTATTTTAAGGCTGAGGATCCATGGATCGGATATCAAGTGCCGGAATATTCGTGCGGTACATTGAAAGCTGCCGATGGCAAAACAGATCTTTATTATCGGATGGTGAAACCCGTAAACTTCGATTCCAAGAAGAAATATCCCACCATTATATATGTCTACGGAGGTCCGGGCACGCGCAATGTGGAAGCTCGTTGGCATTACATGAGCCGCGGATGGGAAACTTATATGGCACAAAAGGGTTATCTGCTCTTCATTCTCGACAATCGTGGCAGCTGCAACCGCGGGCGCGACTTTGAGCAAGCCACTTTCCATCATTTGGGTATCGAAGAGATGAAAGACCAAATGCGAGGTGTGGAATATCTCAAATCGTTGCCCTATGTAGACACCAATCGAATGGGTATTCATGGTTGGAGCTTCGGCGGTTTTATGACCACCAATCTGATGACCACTTATCCCGAAGTCTTCAAAGTGGGTGTTGCAGGTGGTCCGGTGATTGATTGGAAATGGTACGAAGCTATGTATGGAGAGCGCTATATGGGCACTCCGCAGAGCAATCCACAAGGTTTTGCTGAGAGCAGTCTGCTTTCCAAGGCCAAGAATTTAAAAGGAAAGTTGCAAATTATCATAGGAATGAACGATCCAGTGGTGCTTCCGCAACATGCACTCAACTTCTTGCAAGCGTGTATTCAGGTAGGAACGCAACCCGACTTCTTCGTTTATCCCGGTGAACCTCATAACATGCGAGGTCATCAGAGCACGCATCTGCATGAGCGAATATCGCAATATTTCGATGACTATTTAAAATAAACAGGATGAAAATATTACTGTTAGGCAGTGGCGGTCGTGAACATGCGCTGGCCTGGAAGATTGCGCAGAGTCCGCGTGTAGACCGTCTTTTCATAGCTCCGGGTAATCCCGGAACGGCCGAAGTGGGTGAAAACGTAGACATCGAAGTCAATGATTTCGTCCGACTGAAAGACTTTGTCATAACAAACGGCATCGAGATGGTGGTTGTCGGACCCGAAGATCCGCTGGTGAACGGTATCTACGACGCTTTCAAAAATGATCCCCAAACAGCTCATATCGCAGTGATCGGCCCTTCGAAAAGCGGTGCTCGTCTCGAAGGATCAAAAGATTTTGCCAAAGCCTTTATGCAAAGGCATGGCATTCCAACGGCAAATCACCGCACGATTAACCATCAGTTGCACGATGAAGAACGGTCTTTCATCGCCTCATTAACGCCTCCTTACGTGCTCAAAGCTGATGGGTTGTGTGCAGGCAAGGGGGTGCTCATCCTTCCGACATGGGCCGAAGCCCAGGCTGCACTGGACGAAATGCTCGACGGAAAATTTGGAAAAGCCTCGTCGCAAGTCGTTATCGAAGAGTTTTTAGACGGCATCGAGTGCTCTGTTTTTGTGTTGACCGATGGCAAACATTATCTAATTTTGCCCGAGGCCAAGGACTATAAGCGCATCGGTGAGCACGACACGGGACTCAATACGGGCGGAATGGGGAGCGTGTCGCCCGTTCCTTTTGCCACCAAAGAGTGGATGCAGAAAGTTGAGGAACGCATTATTCGTCCCACGATAGATGGACTTTCTGAGGAGGGAATCGATTACAAAGGGTTTATTTTCTTCGGTTTGATCAACGTGAAAGGCAATCCGATGGTCATCGAATACAATTGCCGGATGGGCGATCCCGAGACCGAGACCGTGATGCTGAGACTCAAAAGCGACATTGTGGACCTCTTCGAAGGTGTTGCCCAAGGAGATCTTGACCGACGGGAAATTGTTTTCGATGATCGCGCAGCAGTCTGTGTGATGCTCGTCAGCGGTGGTTATCCGCAACAATACGCCAAAGGTCATCCCATCACAGGACTTGATCAGGTGTGTGAAAGTATTGTTTTTCATAGCGGGACAGCCGTTAAAGGCGGTCAACTTGTTACCAATGGTGGTCGGGTTATCGCCGTAAGCAGTTACGGAAAAGACAAAGACGAAGCTCTGCAAAAGAGCTTCACCGCAGCTGAAAAGATTCATTTCGAGGACAAATACTTCCGTAGCGACATCGGAAAAGATCTATAATCATAGATCAAAAAGTGGATTCGGACACGGCGTTTTCAGCCCAACGACTATAAGGAAGACGATGGCAAGAAGAATGCAAAACAGGATAGCAGAAAGCAGATGGGCACTGCCAATAACGGTAGTGTACGCTGTTCTTGTGTGCCTGGCATGTCGATTGCTCAGCGACCAATTGTGGGTTCAGATGGCAATGCTGATCGTTTCCACTTATCTTGTCATCGAACTGAACAATACCAATTCGTTGATCCGCATTTATAGTCGGATGATTTCCTGCACTTTTTTGGTTTTGATGTCGGCAGCCAACATCATTTTCCCTTCTGTTGAAAGCAGAATCGTGCAGCTATGTTTCATCGGTTGCTACACGGCTTTGTTCAGAGCCTACCAAGATAAACAGGCTTCCGGTCCCGTGTTTTATGCCTTTCTCTGTATCGGAATTGCCTCGACAATATTCATTCAGATCGCTTTCTACGTCCCGATTCTATGGATTCTGCTGGCTGTAAACATCCTTGCATTCAGCAACCGAACATTCTGGGCTTCGGTCTTGGGCTTAATCGTCCCCTATTGGTTCATCGGCGGCTACCACGCTTATACCGGAGAGATCGATCAACTCGCCCGACATTTTACCAATATGGCACAGTTTGGACCACTGTTTGACTATTCAGCCATCACCGAACACCAAATCGTAACTTTCGCTTATGTCGTTCTGATCGCAGCAATAGGGATTATCCATTATCTGCGCAATAGCTTTGCAGACAAGATTCGCACGCGAATGCTCTATGAACTCTTCATCACGATGTGTGTCGGCAGTATTGTTTTCATGATTCTGCAACCTCAATATTACGATATACTGATGGGAATTCTGATTGTCAATACAGCCCCGTTGATTGCTCATTTCATTGCACTGACACGCACCCGACTGACAAATATAGCCTTCTATTTGCTCATCGGTCTGTCGATTGTTATAACCGCATACAATCTATGGACGCATTGATCGATCTGTTAATCCATTACGGCTATTGGGGAATGCTGACATCAGCGCTGTTGGCAGGCAGTGTACTCCCGTTCAGTAGCGAAGCTGTGATGCTCGGATTGATGGCGGCGGGTCTCAATCCATGGCAACTTGCACTCTACGGAACCATCGGCAACGTGGCAGGATCCATGGTCAATTACGGCATCGGACGTTTAGGCAAGCCCGAATGGATAGAGAAATATCTGCACGTCAAACAAGAAAGCCTCGACAAAGCCGAGCGATTTATGGCCGGACATGGTGCATGGATGGGATTTTTCGCATTTCTTCCGATCATCGGAAGCGCCATCACCGTATCCCTGGGATTGATGAGAGCCAATATCGTCATCACGTTCACGAGCATCACGTTGGGTAAAGTTGTGCGTTACATATTATTGATTTATGGAGTAGGTTTGCTTTTTTAAGATATGAAAAAATATATATTGATTGCACTGACAGCACTGACATTCATTGCATGCGGTCCTCCCCAAAACGAAGGTCCGCGCACAATAACCGTGACCATTGAGCCACTTCGCTTTTTCACAGATCAAATTGTGGGAAACAGATTCAAGGTAACAACAATGGTTCCCAACGGAATCAACCCTGAGACTTATGAACCGACGGCTCGGCAAATGATGGATTTAGCCGGAAGCGACATATATATAAAGGTGGGAAATATCGGGTTTGAACACACATGGATGAAGAAACTCACCGACAATGCACCGCATACCATCGTCGTAGATTCGTCGGACGGCATCGCTCCCATCAGTAGTATCAATCGTGTGGAAGACCCGCATACATGGATGAATTGTGCCAACGCGCAAGTCATTGCCCGCAACATCTATGATGCAGTGATGTCGGTAGACGTACAAGACAGTGCTTATTTCAGGAAGAATTATGAACGATTGCTTGCCAAGATCAAGCAAACAGATGACACGATACGAGCTAATCTGCAAAAGAGCAGAGCCAAAGCATTTATCATTTATCACCCCACACTCACTTATTTCGCCAAAGAATACGGACTCGTTCAGTTGCCGATCGAAGAAGAAGGACGTGAACCTTCGGCCGCACAACTGCAACAGCTCATTGCAACGGCTAAACGATTAGATATTCGAACAATATTCATCCAGCAGGAATTTACTAACCGTAATACCGAGATTATCACTCAAGGACTTGGTATCAGACCATTGGAAATCAATCCGCTGAGTTATTTCTGGGATAAACAGATGCTACAAATATCCGAACTTTTGAGATAAATCGATGCAGCCCATTATACGCCTTGAACACGTCACAGCCGCTTATGAAGATAAGATCGTATTGCAAGATGCTACGCTGACGGTGTTCGATCATGATTTTCTCGGCATCATCGGTCCCAACGGAGGCGGTAAAACAACGCTCATCCGAATTATTCTCGGGCTGATGAAACCCATTTCGGGGCAGGTGACTTATTTACGAGAAGGTCGTCCGGTACATGAAATAACAATGGGGTATTTACCTCAATACAATGACATTGATCGTCGTTTCCCCATCTCTGTCTATGAAGTTGTGTTGTCGGGATTGAGTCGTCAGAAACGATTCTTGCGCCCTTACACCCGCGAACAACATCAACAAGTGAGAGAAACGATCCACAGAATGGAACTCGAAGAATTCGAACGGAAACCCATCGGAGCATTGAGTGGTGGACAATTGCAGCGTGTGCTCTTAGCGCGCGCTATCGTTTCGCATCCCGAAGTGGTGGTGCTCGATGAACCCAATACGTATATCGACAAGCGTTTCCAGGAACAAATGTATCAAATACTTGATACGATCAACCGCGACTGCGCCATCATTATCGTGAGTCATGATATCGGTACCATCCTCCAAAACGTAAAAGACGTGGCTTGTGTGAACCGAACTTTACATTATCACGCCAGTACGGAGATCTCCGAAGAAGAACTCCAAGAGCACTTCGGATGTCCCATAGAACTTCTGGGCCACGGCGATATGCCTCATAGAGTGTTGAAAAAGCACGAAGATTGATCGCTCCATGCCATGAACCCATGGCATGTTATCATCCCCTATTCAAACAAAATCTCTCGCGGATGATGAACGAATGTTGTGGCACCATAAGCCGTCAGAAATTCTTTCGACCTGAATCCCCACAACACACTGATGCAGGGCATACCGCTGTTGCGAGCCGTTGCCACGTCAACATCACTGTCGCCGACATATACGGCACGGTCTTTCGTAACGCCCAATTGCCGCAATGCCTCGATAACGGTATCAGGTGCAGGCTTTTTCCGAATATCTTCGCGCTCTCCGATAGCCACCTTTATATAATCATGAAAGAAATGTCGGCACAGCTCTTGCGTAGCATCATAAAATTTGTTGCTGACAATTGCAAGGTGTTTGCCCCTGTTTTGCAGTTCGGCCAGCAACTCTATAATCCCGGGATATGGCCTCGTCGTATCGAGACTATGCACGAGGTAATGCTGCCGAAAAGTCTCATAAATCTCTTCAAAGCGCGGATTTTCGAGTCCGTCGGGCGTTGCTCGTTCCATCAATAACTTCACGCCATTCCCCACAAACTGTCTGACTTCATCCAACGTGCGCTCGGGCATATCCGCACTGCGCAGAGCATAATTACAGCTTGCAGCCAAATCGGTCAGCGTATTGAGCAGAGTGCCGTCTAAATCAAAGACATAAGTGTCATATTCTTTCATCATCTTGGATCGTTGAAACATAAAATATTGCCGCAAAGGTAGTAAAAACTATCTGCTTTTTAGTACCTTTGCAGCGTTTTTATGATAATGAATGATATGAACAAGAAGCTCACAAAACGATATTTGATACCTGCCGGTGTATGCCTGCTCGTGATCTTCGGACTGGTGTATTATTACTTTTTCTCTTCGTTCTCGACACACCCCCAAACCGAATATGTCTATATCGACAACGACGATAATGTTGATTCCGTTTTAACCAAGCTCTCCGCCATGTCTACTTGTCACGGAAGACAAGGGCTCCAAACGCTGGTCCGTCACAGTTCTTACCACAATCATATCCGCACCGGACGTTATGCCGTGAATCCGGGAGACGGCGCTTTCAGAATATTTCGACGCATCAAAAACGGGCAGCAAGCACCAGTCGAACTGACGATTCCGTCTGTCCGGACACTAAACCGACTCTCCGCCGAACTTTCCAAGAAGCTGATGCTCGACAGCACAACGATCTATCGGGCACTCACCGACGAACAGACCTGCCGCCGTTACGGCTACGACACGCTCACCATTGCCTGCATGTTCATCCCCAACACCTATGACATTTACTGGAATATATCGCTCGACCACCTGCTTGATCGAATGAAACGCGAAAACAAAAGATTCTGGAACTTCGAGCGAAAACAAAAGGCCCAGCAGATGGGAATGACCGAAAACGAGGTAATTACCTTGGCCAGCATTGTCGACGAGGAGACAGCCAACAACCAAGAGAAACCGATGGTGGCAGGAATGTATTACAATCGTCTCAAACTTCGCAATGCCGAATATCCTAACGGAATGCCTTTACAAGCCGACCCGACCATCAAATACGCCTGGAAAAAATTCGACTTGCACCGCATCTATCACAATCTGCTGCACATCGACAGCCCCTATAACACATATAAAAACGCGGGATTACCTCCCGGTCCGATCCGGATTCCGACTGTAGCTGGCATCGATGCTGTCCTCGATCATGTCCACCACGACTATCTCTATATGTGCGCCAAAGAGGATTTCAGCGGCACCCACAACTTCGCCCGCACCTATCAGGAGCACCAACGCAATGCAGCCAAATATTCGAAAGCACTCAACGAGCGCGGAATCAAATGAAACTGCACATCTTCAATCCCGAACACGACATGGCCTTAGCGGCCGACAACCCACATTTCACACCTCCTCACATAGCCCGCGAACTGCGATCCGATCTCGGATTCTTACCGGTTTTATGGGCCGATGACGGCGATTTAGTACTCGTCGAAAACATTTCGGCAGCCCTCAATGCCGTTCGTCATCTGAAATGTCACACAGCCGACGTGCTCTTTGTCACATCATCAGATCTTTCCATCGCGTCTTCCTGCAAGCTCGAAATTGCCCCGTGGGGATGGGATTCAGCACTCAAACAGCAATTATCCGCCATCAATCCCGAACTAGAAAAACAAACACCGACCCATGAAAGGCTTGCACAAATACGCCGACTCAGCAACAGACGTTGGGCCGGCGAACAAATATTACCCCACCTGATCCCAACAGACGAGCGCCTCATCGGCACAAGCGAATATATCACCGACATCCAAATCCTGCACGCCCGCATCTGTCAGCTCCGCCACGCCGTGCTGAAAGCACCATGGAGCAGCAGTGGACGCGGTCTCAGATATGTCGAACCACAGTCAGACCAATTGGAACCGCATCTGAAAGGTTGGGCCGTCAATACTATCAAACGTCAAGGCGGACTGATGATCGAGCCTTTTTACAACAAGATCCGCGACTTCGGCATGGAATTCCTCTGCACCCATGGCAGCGTAACCTACCAAGGTCTGTCACTCTTTAAAACCACAAACGGATCATACACCGGCAGCATCATCGCCACCGAAAGCGAGAAACAGAAAATCCTCTCACAGCATATCCCCACCTCACTGCTCGACACCGTGCGCAACACAATCACCCGCTTGCTCACCAATCAGTTAGCTCCCGCATACAACGGCCCGTTAGGCATCGACATGATGATCGTTTCCCACAACGGACAATTCAAACTCCATCCTTGCGTAGAACTCAATCTGCGCCGCACAATGGGGCACGTAGCCCTCTCCGTCGCCCACAATGACACCACCCCTCAACGCTTAATGACCATCTCATATACCGACAAATATCACCTCCGAATCATCGAGACCGGCGAGAATCTCCTGCCAATCACATGGCTATGAAATATTGAGTAAGAAATGTTGAATGATTGCACAAAGGCGCAATCATAAGTCCACCTACCGCAACAAAGTAAAAGGGTGAAAAGACAGCATCCCTCATCCTTTCACTTTTTCACCTTTAATCATCCATAGATGACGGGTCATTTTTCTAATTTTAAAGCTTTCATCACCTGCTGAAACGTTGTTTTTCTGATTTTGAGGCTTTCATCACCTGCTGAAACGTTGTTTTTCTAATTTTTTGCCCGTCGGGGCATCCCGAAACATTGTTTTTCTGATTTTTTTGTCCATCGGGACCCCCCGACAGCCCTTTTTTCTTCCAGGCGGCCTATCGGGGCCCCCCGACGCCTCATTTTTCCAATTTTTCGCGTTTCGGGGCATCCCGACAACCCTTTTTTCTTCCGGGCGGCCCGTCGGGATCCCCGAACCCCCATTTTTCTGGTTTTGGGGACTTGCGTGTGTTAAGACTTTTCCCAGATTTGCAAATATAAAGTGTTAAAGGGTGCAAGAGAAATCGGGGAGACTTCGCATGGATGCGCTGTTGGATTCAAATATTACGTAAAGAATAGTCGGCCGATTTGGTAGACGGCAGCACTTACAGTCCATGCCAAGACGGATGTGTAGACGGCACCGAAGAGGGCCCAACGCCATGAGCCACTCTCGTTTTTGATGGCGGCAATGGTGGCTACACAGGGGAAATACAGGAGCACGAAGAGCAGATAACAGTAGGCCGTGAGGGGCGTGATACCGTCGGAAATCATTTGGCGACGCAGTCGGGTGTATTTGGCAGTGTCGTTGTCGGCCTCGTCGCTTTCGGCTACACTCGAATCGTTGCTGTATAACACCCCCATGGTCGAAGCGACGATCTCTTTGGCTCCGACACCAGCCAGCAGCCCAACATCGAGCTTCCAGTCGAAACCTTGCGGACGGAAGATGGGTTCGATGGTCTTACCGATTCGTCCGATATAGCTTTGTTCTTGTTGGGCCTGATTGTCTAACTGATCGTTGTGCGGGAAATAACCTAATGCCCAGACAATGATACTGGCCACGAGAATGATGCCTCCCATCTTTTGGAGATATTGTTTGCCCTTCTCCCAAGTGTGACGGGCGATGGCTTTACTCGTTGGGAATCGGTAGGGTGGTAATTCCATGACAAAAGGTATGTCTTCGCCTTTGATCACAAATCGGCTGAATAGTCGGCTGATGATGACGGCCATCAGGATGCCGATGGCATAGAGTGAAATCATGATGATTGACCGGTATTGTAAGGCGAAAAAAGTTCCGGTGATCATAATATAAATGGGAAGTCGGGCCGAGCAGCTCATCATCGGGAGCACGAGCATTGTGATTAGGCGTGAGCGTCGGCTCTCGATGGTGCGTGTGGCCATAATGGCCGGCACATTGCATCCGAATCCCATGATTAGCGGAATAAAGGATTTGCCGTGCAAGCCCATGCGATGCATCACTTTGTCCATGATGAATGCAGCCCGCGCCATATAGCCACTGTCTTCCATAAAGGAAATGAAAAAATAGAGAATCAAAATCTGTGGCAGGAAAACGATTACGGCTCCGACTCCGCCGATCACGCCGTCGACGAGCATCGCTTTGATCGGTCCGTCGGGCATTGACAGACTGATCCAATCACCCAAGGCCGCAACGCCAGCTTCAATCCAATCCATGGGGTATTGTCCCAAAGAGAATGTGGCTTGGAACATGATGTATAAGAAAAGGAAGAAGAGCGGGAAACCGAAGTATTTATGTGTGATGATGGCATCCAGAAAATGGGTCATCTGATAGGTGTCTTGCTTTTTGCCTTCGACAAAGCCTGCTTCCTGTAAAGCGCCGTGAATGAAACCATATTTTGCATCCATGATAGCCGTTTCGCTGTCTTCTTTGGTTTCGTCCTTGATGAGTTGCTCGCCACGGGCCACGGCATCGTTTATCGCCTGTGCATTGGGCAAGGTCTGACTCAATGAAATGATGTCGGTATCGTTTTCCAACAGTTTGATAGCCAGGTAGCGGATGGAGTATTTGGAGCGGAGTTGGTTGTTATCATGCAGGGTTTCTTTCACATCGTTGATGGCTTGTTCGATGTATTTTCCATGATTGACGTGGATATGCCGGAAGATATTACGTCGCGGACGTAGACCGTGCGCAAAATCTTCGGGGTGATCTTCATCGTTGGTCTTTTGATAGTGCTTGTGCCAAGTTTGTAAGTCCTTGGCCACCTCAGGATTGATATTTCCTTCCTGGTCTAAGAAATCGACACCCTCATACATGTTAATAATGATATGAAAGAGCAGATCAACACCGCGACCTGTTCGGAAGACAGTAGGAACCATCGGTACACCAAACAGCTGACCCAATTTCTGATAATCCAGCGAGTCACCACGCGATTCGAATTCGTCAAACATATTCAGCGCACAGACCATTCTCAGATCCATGTCCACGAGTTGGGTGGTGAGATAAAGATTGCGTTCGAGATTGCTCGAGTCGATAACGTTGATAATGACATCGGGTGTTTTGTCAAGGATCTGACGCCGGACATACATCTCTTCGGGGCTATAAGCCGACAGAGAGTAGGTGCCTGGCAAATCGACAAGTTTGAATTCATAGCCTTCGAATGAGGCGTGACCCTCTTTGGCATCTACGGTTACGCCCGAATAATTGCCCACTCGTTCGTGAGCGCCCGATGCAAAGTTGAAAAGCGAAGTCTTACCACAGTTGGGATTACCCACAAGTGCAACATTGATGGTGCGACGTTTTTCCATGGCGGCGTCGCGGAGCTGCTGTTCGCTGAGCGGCCTCTGTTCCTCACCCTCAGCGATGAAAATGCTATGCTGGTGGGTTGTCGTATTCCCTATTTGTTCTGATGCTTGTATCTCATCCACAGAAATGATTTCGATCATCCGGGCCTCATCGTGTCGCAACGAGATCTCGTAACCCATAATCTTATATTTCACAGGGTCTTGCAACGGTGCATTGAGCAACACCTCCACCACCTTTCCCTTGATGAAGCCCATCTCGACAATGCGCTTACGAAAACTTCCGTATCCCAAAACCTTGACGATAACACCGCGTTGGCCTGTCTTTAAATCTGATAATCGCATCATAGCCTATCCTAAATTTGCTGCAAAAGTACGATAAAATAATTGCAATGGCATTGCAAAGGATAAAAACTTTCCAGGCTTGCACCTCCTTTATTAGAGGCGTATAAAAGGTTCAATCAATTCGAAGCTCGAAAACAAAAAATAAATCTGGGTAGTAAAAGCGCCCACCGGAAAGACGTAAGGTTCAGGCGATTTAAAAGGTGGAAGGTGGAAGGTGGGAGGTGGAAGGCTGGAAAAGGGTGAGATGGCTGGGGGAAGCTGTCTTTTCACCCATTTGCTGTTACGTGTATTGTTTATTGCTTGACGGAGTGCGTTGCTTCTGACTCGCTCAGACGAATCGTTTGATGACTTGGATAAAGGCGTCGCTATATTTCTTTTGCTTGTATTCGCCAATTCCGGGAATGTTGCCAAACTGCTCCTTGGTTGTCGGTTTGTCGGTGGCGAGGGCATGGAGCACTTTGTCCGACAGAACGATATAGGCGGGGAACCCCTGCGCTTGGGCCAAAGCTGAACGCAATTGGCGCAGCGCCGCGAACAGATTGGCGTCTTCCACACGCGAAGCATGCACTTCGGGGAAGATCTGCGAGGCTGCCATCTCTGTCTGTTCACGCTGCCGGAGCGCGCGCTTGGTCTCCTTTCGCCCGACGGGTTCGGATTTCCGGTGGATGGCTAAATCTGCTTGTTTGCGACCATAGAGAATGTCTTGTCCGCTGGGCGTAATCTTGATGATGTCGCCTTCGTTGTAAGCGACTTCGATAAAGCCCATTTGCAGCATCTGCAAGAGATAGTCTTGCCACTCTGTCGTGCTGATGTCGCGTCCCACACCGAATGTCTTGATATGGTCGTAACCGTTTTGCACGACGGTGGTCGATGCCATGCCGCGAAGGATTTCGATGACCGTCCCGAATCGAATACGCTGATCGGTGCGGGCCATTGCGCTGAGTGCTTTTTGAATGACCTGCGTCCCGTCAAACTTCCGGGGCGGACTCAGGCACACGTCACAGTGACCGCAATCGTGATCGCTTTGTTCGCCGAAGTAGTTCAACAGAATACGACGGCGGCATACACTGCTTTCGGCATAGTCCTGCATGCGTTGCAGTTTCTCGAGATTCACCTCACGCTGTCCGCTATCGTTGGCAAAGCGTCTCAATTGGATCATGTCGGCCAACGAATAAAATAGAAAGGTGTCGGCCGGTGCACCGTCTCGGCCTGCACGACCGATCTCCTGGTAAAAGCTCTCGATGCTTTTGGGCATGTTGTAATGGAATATCCAGCGCACGTTACTCTTGTCGATGCCCATCCCGAAAGCAATCGTGGCACAGACAACGGGTGTCTGATCGGTTTTGAATTGCTCCTGAATCCGGCTGCGTTCGCTGGCCGACATACCGGCGTGATAGGCCTCTGCACGGATGTTTCGCTTGCGTAGATAGTCGGCTATGCTCTCGGTGGTTTTCCGACTGAGGCAATAAATGATGCCCGCATCGTCCGGATGACGCTCGATATAGCCGATGATAACCCTCATCTTCTCGGCCTTCCCCGACTCTTTTCGCACGCTCAACGACAGGTTGGGGCGGTCGAATGAGGAGATATAAATATGGTTGTCGGAAGCCACTCGCAGACGAAGTTGCTTGATGATATCCTGCCTCGTCACTTTATCGGCCGTCGCCGTGAGAGCCACGATTGGTGTCTGCGGGAATCGGTCGTGCAGAATGCCCAGTTGCGAATACTCGGGTCTGAAATCGTGTCCCCATTGGCTGATGCAGTGAGCTTCGTCAATAGCGATGAGACTGATCTTGATTTCACTGAGCAAGAAGGGGATCTCTGCGATCAATCGTTCGGGCGACATATAAAGAAGTTTGATGTCGCCGGCCAAACAACGCCGTTTGATGATCAGATCCTGATTCATATCGTTGCCACTGTTGAGCGCTTCGGCCGCGATACCATTGGCTTTGAGCGCTTCCACCTGATCATACATCAGACTGATCAAAGGCGACACCACAACAGCCGTCCCGGGCATGGCCAAAGCCGGAATCTGGTAACACAGACTCTTCCCGCCGCCTGTCGGCATCAACACGAGGCAATCGTTGCCCGCGACAATATCGTCGATGATTTCGCGTTGGTTCGGTCTGAACGTGCTGAACCCATAATATTTTTTGAGAATAAAAGATATATCCATTGTCGACTTTTGCTGCAAAGTTACGGTTTTTATCGTAAAGAGAACGGTTCTCGACTTCCGAATGATTGCGAGTCAGGAAGAGGAGAATTTCGTCTGTTTCCCATCGGTTTGTAATACCCTGATAAATAATGATTTACAAAACCCTTATTGGTCCTCCAAAAAACGTCTGGACGTTTTCCGAAAAACATCTAGTCGTTTTCTCAAAAACATCTAGACGTTTTCTCAAAAACATCTAGACGTTTTATCCGAAAGCACTGGACGTTTTTCTCACCCGAACAGATCATGTTGTTTTTCGAACCGGAAAACCATGGTCATAGCTCATGTAATTCATAGCTATTGCAGTTAGAGTTCTGACTGTTGTCCGACATCTGCACATCGTTGTCCGAGCAGAAGAAACGGTCAAGAATGGGATCGTACAGACGACCGTTACTTTCCCCGCTTCGCGACAGTGACCGTTGGTTCATGTTGATGATGTCAAACTCACTGAGCATCTCGTGCCCTGTGTAGCCGCGGTGCAAACCGATGGTGTTGAGCATCACAGTCTGTTTTCCCCAAGCATCGTATGAGGCATCGAAGACTTTTGTGCCATCTTCGTCCATAACGGAAAGAATGCTCCCTAAATTGTCCGTGAAGGCAAGATAATTCTTCTCTGTACCGTTCTTCCTGACGGCGATGATATTACCGTCAAAGTAATAGAACTCACATGTTGTACTGGTTTATCTTCTCTTTTTCGCGGATTAGCTCGTAGCCCTGATTATAGTAGCAAGACCCCCCACATGGCCACAATCCCCAAAAACACTGTAGCTATAGCACCAATACAGAACAGAATTGTTATCCTTTTCCACTTCTGATGCCATGGCTTGTCTTTTTTTTCAAACTGCTTGAAGTATTTCAGATAGCGATCTTTACTAAAAACAGATTGGTAGGCTGGAATATAGAAAATTCCAACGGGAATAGCCACTGTCAATATAATTACAAGGAAACTTACCTTTCCAAAGTATCGGAAAACGATACCAAGTAATATAAATGACAAAAAAGCCGGATAACAAGAATAAAAATAACCAAACCAATGGTGGGCCCAACCGATATGATAACCATATTCTTCGTCATAGAAAAACTTATCTATATTTTTTTGTTCTCTTTGCCGACGCTCATAATATTTCTTTTTATATTCTTTCGTAAAGAGATACTTGGGTATGGGAGAAAGTAGTATATTGACTACCCTCCCCATAAAATCGCCAAATGTCATATCACCGATCCAAAGACAATAATGTATGGCGTTTAAAAAATATTCAAAATTATTGCTGTTTATCATTTACACCTACATTTACATTCCATAAATTATATCCACAGTTCTTGTACCTAACCAACCGCCACCAAAAGTTCCGACTACCCCTCCTATGGCACCGCCAACAATCGTTCCTGGGACAACACCAACGCCGCCAAACCACACGCCAACTGCCGCACCGGCTTTTGCCCCCAACATTGCACCTGCCGTACCACCAGCCCAGCCACCTGCAACATCTGCCGTAGCCCGAACCGTATTGTAACCGTCTGTATAGCCATAACTCTGGTAGTTTTGGTAGTCGGCATAAGCACCAACACCTAATTGGGAAACATTTAGCCCAATTCCCACAGGACCAGCAACTTTAGTAATACTCTTTCCGGTAGTGCTCAATCTAATGGTCTTTACATGCTGATTGCCATAGAATCCACGCTCTCCTGCTGCATGCCAGTAGAATTTCCGATTACTGCCCCAAGTGGAATTTCCACCATGTTTTTTCAACGAAATGCCTATGCCATCTAAAAACGTATTCACCCCTACAGCAGCTCCCAGGATGTTATCACTCAAATGCCTTGACGAAACAACAACGACTTCAGAAA
>NZ_BAIX01000034.1 GCF_000613405.1 Hoylesella enoeca JCM 12259
TTATATTTGTTTGTTTAATCATCTCTCGTTTGCTCTTTTTAATCGGCCTCTCGCTTGTTCAGACCCCCATCCCCCTAACTTAGGGGGCTAAGGAGGCTAAGGAGGCGAAAGAAACCGGGGGCAAAGGTATAATAACTTTCTAAATCTTGCAAACTTTTTGCAAATTAATTGAATGTGGAGGTCTATTTCAGCTTGATTTTACAGTTGTCCAAGCTCTCGACAGTGGCCAAAGCCGTGTAGCGAATGCCGTGTTTACGAAGGGTTTCGCCACCTTGCTGGAATGCTTTCTCAATGATAAAGCCCATCGCTTCAATCTTAGCGCCGGCCTTACGACATAAATCTATCACCCCCATCGACGCATTGCCGTTGGCCAAGAAATCATCAATGAAGAGCACGTGATCATCTTTTGTAAGATAGTCGGTGCTGATACAAACCGTGTAATCGCGGTCTTTCGTAAATGAATGAACCACAGATGTGAGCATATTCTCCATTGTTTTGGGTTCTTTCTTTTTGATAAACACCACGGGAAGTTGCATCAGATAGCCCACAAGTATAGCCGGAGCGATGCCGCTTGCTTCTATTGTGATGATCTTATTGATGTGAAGTCCGGCGAAAAGAGCAGCAAACTCCTTGGCCAACTCCATCATCAGATTAGGGTCCATTTGGTGATTGATAAAGCTATCTACCTTTAAGATGCCGCCAGGATAGCACTTGCCGTCTTGCAGAATACGCTGTTTTAACTTGTCCATTGCGTGTGTTTATTTCTTCAAATTAATCAATACGTTACAGATAATGGCTGTAAGTCCGCCCGTGGTAATGCCCGATGAGAAAATAGTTTGCACACTTAGGGGCAGCTGTCGCAGAATGTCGGGCATCAGTTCGACGCCTATTCCGAGCGATAAACTGGCTGCAATAACAAGCATTGAACGGTGATCGAGTTTCTTCGAGGCCACGATGCGCACACCGGCAGCGGCCACCGTACCGAACATTAACAGTGTTGCGCCACCCAAAACAGCCGAAGGCATCAGCGAGAAGACGATACCCACGATGGGAAAAAGCCCGAGCAAAATGAGCATTGCAGCGATGAAGTAACCCACATAACGGCTGGCCACGCCTGTTAGTTGAATAATCCCGTTGTTTTGAGCGAATATCGAGTTGGGAAAAGAACTGAAAACGCCAGCCAACAGCGAGTTAATACCGTCGGCCAAGACGCCTCCCGACACTCGTTTGACATATTCTTCGCCCTCTACCGGACGGCCGGAAATCATCGAGTTAGCCGTTACATCGCCCGTGGCTTCTATCGCCGTAACCAAGTAAACCAATGCAACGGCAATGATGGAAGATACATTGAAGTCGACGCCCAACTTGAAAGGAGCCGGCACATAGAATGCCGTAGAACTGTGGGCAGCGATATTTCCGAAATCGACCATTCCCAAAGCGAGCGACAAGATATAGCCAATAACTACACCCGTAAATATCGAACTCATCCGAATATACTTATTGCGCGTGCTATTGAGCAGTATAACGCTGAGCAAAACTACGCCGGCCACCAGTAGATTACGCGGTGAAGCAAAGTCGGGGGCATCCGTATTACCGCCCCCACAGGCCACAATACCAGCTTTGATCAGGCTTAATCCGATGAGCATTACAACGATTCCGCTGACCAATGGCGTAATAATCCGACGCAGATATTTAAACGAATAGCTCATCATCATCTCCACCGGAGCGCCTGCAATACACGCTCCGAAGATGAGCGGAAGGCCTCCTGCGTTGCCAATTGCAATGATGGGGCCAATGAATGAGAAGCTGGTGCCCTGCACACAAAGCAGTCCGCAACCCACAGGACCTATCTTCCGGCATTGAATAAAGGTAGCAATGCCCGACACGAAAAGGGCCATCGATACTAAGAAACCAGTCAAAGCAAGATCCAAATGCAATGCTTTGGCGATGATTAAAGGTGGTGTAATGATGGCGATAAATATCGCAAGAAGATGTTGAATGGCCGCAAAAAGGGTGTCGCGCAACGCCGGCCGCTCGTTGACTCCATAGATCAGACTGCCCGATTGTTTCTCATTCTTTTCCATAAAGGTTTCTTTTTTAAAGGCGCAAATTTACATAATCTTTTTTGAAGAGCCATGCGATGCGGGCGAAAAATCAATCAGAAAAGGTATGAATTTTTCTTTTGAAGCGATGGATAAGCGGGCATGTTTGAAGTCTGAAAATGTGATTGGTCGGACAGATCTTACAAGGTGAGTATCGGAGCTGTATTTGTTTGTTTCTTAATTCACTATCACATGGGTTTTCATTGACGGTTAATCGTCGTGTAAAGCATGGTTGGTTGCGTGGTGATTAACCGTCAATCAGAGAGCCGATAAGTTGCTTTTTCCACATGCAATAACGATAATTGTCTTTTGTGCGTGTAAAAGAGAGGAAAAGAAAAGCGCCGAATCAGATTTTGATTCGGCGTTTTCGATGATCGTTTCCGGTGCGATCGGATGCATGTTTAACGCTCCACGTGCTGCGGAAGATGGAATTCATACGACTTATCGAACACTTGTCGAACTCGATTGATTTCAACAAACGTGGTGCCGCCACTCTCTCCGAAGCTACCGCTTAAATACGCAATCTTATCATCGAGCGTGATATATCCCTTCTGACGAAGCATCCGGAGCGCCGCCATAAACATGTATTCGGCACTCTGATGCTCCTTTTGATAGATGGGAATGATGCCGTAACTAAGATTGAGCCAGCGTTGCGTCTTTTCCTTATAACAAATGGCAAGCACGGGAGTAGGACCGCGAAAGGCTGCGATGTTGCGCGCCGTCTCACCCGTTTCGCTATCGGTGATGATACCGGCAACACCCAATCGGCGCGTGGAATCAATCGCTGAATAAGCCAAAAACTCTTTCTGGGTGCAGTTATCATTTAAAACGATGTCGTAATCTCTGATTCCGAATCGGTCTTTTTCTGCCTGTTCGGCCACTGCCGCCATCGTTTCCACAGCCTCGACGGGATATTTTCCGCTGGCGGTTTCGCCGCTGAGCATCAGTGCGTCGGTGTTAGAATAAATGGCATTGGCGATATCTGTCACCTCAGCTCGTGTGGGACGAGGGTTGTTAATCATTGTGTGCAGCATCTGGGTAGCCACGATCACGGGTTTCTTTTTCATCACACACTTGCGTATGATTTGCCTTTGAATGCCCGGAATCTTCTCGATCGGCACTTCGATTCCTAAGTCGCCACGCGCAATCATAATGCCATATGAAGCATCGATAATCTCGTCTATGTTGTCCACTCCCTCTTGGTTTTCGATCTTCGAAATGATTTTAATGTCGCTTCCGTGCGCATCGAGAATATCTTGCACGGCCTTGACGTCGGCCGCATTACGTACGAACGAGTGAGCAATAAAGTCGATATCTTCTTCGATTGCAAGCAAAATGTTGTTCCGATCTTTCTCAGTGAGCGCCGGAAGATCGATATGTTCGCCCGGGACATTCACACTTTTGTGGCTGCCTAACACTCCGTCGTTTTGTACGCGAGCCATCAGCATGGGACCTTCAACGCCAATCACCTTCATGTCTAAGGCTCCGTCGTCGAAGAGCAGGTCGTCGCCCACCTTGATATCTTTGGCTATATCGATATAGGAAACATTAATAATGTCGTGCGAAGTGTCCATTTCCGGCCGCCCGAATATCTTGACTGTTTCGCCGGTTTTATATGGGATGGGTGCGGCTACGCCTGTTGTGCGCACTTCGGGACCCTTTGTGTCGATGAGAATACCGATGTGTGGCGACACGGCCCGCACGTTGCGGATGATTTTCCGGATGCCTTCTGGGGTGGCATGGGCCGTGTTCATCCGGACAACATTCATCCCGGCGAAGAACAATTTGCGGATAAAGTCTTGCTCGCACTTCAAATCACTGATGGAACATACGATCTTTGTTTGCTTCATATCGATACGATTTTGATTTTAATTTCTTGCAAAGTTACATGAAAATAACTGTAATTCAAACAATGCATCGCTTGAATTTATGCTTCGAACGGCAAATAACCTTCCACCCATTCAGGGCGATCCAACGGGGCGGAGTCGGCAGGATGAGAAACCGAAAGACCGATGAGGCGGATCGGATGGGTCCCGGAGAAATTCACTTCATTCAGCAATTCCTTGGCCAAAGGTAGTATGTCGTCTTTGGTAAGCAGGTTTTTGCGGGCTGTTTTGCTGCGGGTGACCTGGTTGAAGTCAAAGAATTTCACTTTCAGTGTCAGTGTTTTTCCCTCGAATTGAGCCTTGGAGATTCGTTCGACCAGTTCTAAAACCGTGTGATAAAGCTCTATCAGGATCTTAGATCGAGTGCCGATGTCTTCGAGAAAAGTCTGTTCGCAACTCACCGATTTGCGTTCGTGTTCGGTCACGACAGGTCGAAGATCGATGCCGCGAGCGAAATCGTAATAGATGCTTCCGGCTTTTCCGAACACTTCTTTCAGGTGATTAAGCGACACGTTGCGCAACTGTGAGCCGTTGAAGATTCCCATTCGGTGCATTCGTTCGGCCGTTTTCGGTCCCACACTCCAAAACTTTTCGATGGGTAGTTGGGCTATGAAATCGAGCGATTGAGCTTCGGGAATGACAAAAAGACCGTCGGGTTTGCGATAATCCGATGCAATTTTGGCCAGAAATTTGTTGTAAGAAACGCCTGCCGAAGCCGTCAGCCGTGTTCGTTCCCGAATTTTCCGCTTGATGTCGAGCGCGAGTTCGTCGGCCCGTTCTATACCACTTTTATTATAGGTCACGTCGAGAAACGCCTCATCAATGGATAAAGGTTCGATCAGATCGGTGTATTCGCGAAAAATTTCATGTATCTGGTGCGACACTTCGCGGTAATGATCGAAATGCGACCGCGCCACAATGAGCCACGGACAGAGTCGTTTGGCCCTGCTCATTGCCATGGCCGAATGCACGCCGAAGCGCCGGGCTTCGTAGCTCGCAGTGGAAACCACGCCCCGCGGACCATCAAATCCCACGGCAATGGGCCTGCCTCGCCATTCGGATGATCTCTCTGCTCAATCGAAGCAAAGAATGCATCCATGTCGATGTGTATGATTTTGCGCCCGTCCATCAACGCAAAAGTACACAAAATCATTGAGAGAGGCGACGCATGTTTCTGTTTATTTGTATTCCACAGCATTCTTCGGCCTTTTCAACTAACGGTCAATCAACTTGCGTTTAATGGTTAATCGCAGTACCATTAACCGTTAGTTGCACGGCCATTAACTGTTAGTTGCACCCCAACGATCCATTAAGTTTCACCGCAATAGCCGACGGCAGGTTCGTAACGGCCCACGATTATCGTGCGAATCGGCAAAAAATGCGAAATAAATTTCCTTTTCACGCAAAAAACTCGTATATTTGCACACTCATTTGGAATTAAGGAGTTAAGTATCATAACAATAATAACAAATCATACAATGACAAAAGCTGATATAATCAATGAGATTGCAGAGAAGACCGGAGTCCCCAAAAGGGATGTCGCTGCCGTTGTAGAAGGATTTATGGACACTGTTAAAGACAGCCTCTTAGAGAAAAGAGAGAATGTCTATCTGCGAGGTTTCGGTAGTTTTATCATCAAACATCGTGCTGCCAAAACAGCCCGTAACATCTTGAAGAATACGACTATCAATATCGAAGCACACGATCTTCCGAGCTTCAAACCTGCCAAAAGTTTCATCGAGCAGATGAAAGGCTGAATGCGGCCGGTTCCGAATCGAGGAATATCAATAACACTATAACAAACAAATTAAATTTAAAGATTATGCCAAACGGTAAAAAGAAAAAGGGCCACAAGATGGCAACGCATAAGCGTAAAAAGAGATTACGGAAGAACAGACATAAGAGCAAGTAAATCCATTTGGCTCGACAGTCTCTTCTGACTGGGGTATGTCAATGTATCCGTCGAGGATTTTTTGACATACCTTTTTTATTAAATACACTAAGTTTTCAAGTAAAAGAATGACCAGCGAAGTTGTAATTGACGTTCAACAGAAAGAAATTTCGATCGCACTCTTAGAGGACAAGAATCTCGTGGAGTATCAGAACGAACCGCGATCGGCTTCGTTTTCTGTTGGAAATATCTACGTGGCCAAGGTCAAAAAACTGATGCCTGGGCTCAATGCTTGCTTCGTAGATGTTGGATATGAACGCGATGCCTTTCTTCATTATCTTGACTTAGGAAGCCAATTTAACTCTTACGAGAAGTATCTCAAACAAGTACAGAGCGACCGAAAAAAACTTTATCCCTTTGCAAAAGCATCCCGATTGCCCGACTTAAAGAAAGACGGAAGCGTGCAGACTACGCTCACCGTGGGGCAAGAAGTGTTGGTTCAGATTGTCAAAGAACCGATTTCCACCAAAGGACCACGCCTGACCGGCGAACTGTCTTTTGCCGGACGATTCTTGGTTCTGATTCCTTTCAATGATAAAGTGTCGGTTTCATCCAAGATCAAAAGTGGCGAAGAACGCGCCCGACTCAAGCAACTCATCCACAGTATTAAGCCTAAAAACTGCGGCGTTATTGTCAGAACAGTAGCGAAGGTAAACGAGTAGCCGAATTAGATGCCGAATTGAAAGTGCTGAACAAGCGTTGGGAGACAGCCATTGAGAAAGTTCAGAAAACACAGAAACGACCCCAATTGGTGTTTGAAGAGACCGGACGAGCTGTCGCTTTGTTGCGCGATCTTTTCAATCCGACTTACGAGAACATCTACGTCAATGACAATGATGTGTTTAAAGAAGTACAGCACTATGTCTCTTTGATAGCCCCTGAAAAGGCTGGCATCGTGAAACTGTACTCGGGCAAGACGCCGATCTTTGACAATTTCAACATCACCAAGCAAATCAAATCGAGCTTCGGCAAGACCGTCAACTACAAACATGGTGCTTATCTCATTATTGAACATACCGAAGCACTGCACGTTGTGGATGTGAATAGCGGCAATCGATCGCGTCAAGTGAGCGGACAAGAGGCTAATGCATTGGACGTTAATCTCGGTGCAGCAGACGAATTGGCCCGCCAATTGCGCCTGCGTGACATGGGAGGGATCATCGTTGTCGACTTCATTGATATGAATTTGGCCGAAGACAGGCAGATGCTTTACGAGCGAATGTGCAAGAATATGCAGAAAGACAGAGCTCGTCACAACATCCTTCCATTGAGTAAGTTCGGTCTGATGCAGATCACGCGCCAGCGAGTGCGCCCTGCGATGGATGTCAACGTTGAAGAAACGTGCCCCACTTGTTTTGGAAAAGGAAAGATTAAATCAAGTATTCTGTTTACGGATCAGCTCGAGAGTAAGATTGACCGATTAGTTAATAAGATTGGTATCAGGAAGTTTTATCTGCACGTTCACCCTTATGTGGCGGCCTATATCAACCAAGGCGTTGTCTCATTGAAGCGCAAATGGCAGTTCAAATACGGTTTCGGCGTGCACATTATCTCTTCTCAAAAGCTCGCTTTTCTGCAATATGAGTTTTACGATGCAGAAAAGCAATTCATCGATATGAAAGAAGAGATCGAAACAAAATAAAAAGAAGAGCAGCTCAAACATTTGAACTGCTCTTCTTTTTTATACGACCATATTCAAGAAATACTGATGAATACGTGTGTCTTCATTCAATTCCGGATGGAAAGCCGTTACCAGCTGGCGTCCTTGCCGAGCAGCAACGATATGTCCGCCGACAGTTACCAAGGCTTGACAATCTGCCGATGTCAATGCTTCTATATAAGGAGCACGAATGAAAGTCATCGGAACCTCCTCTTCTATTCCATCAAACGGTGCCTCAGTATAGAAACTTCCCAACTGTCTTCCGTAAGCATTGCGGCGCACAGCAATATCCATCGTCGAGATACCCGTATATGGTTTGCCATCCACTTGCTTACCCAAAAGAATCAGTCCGGCACAGGTTCCAAAGACGGGTAATCCTCCGCGGATTGCCTCTTGGATGGGATGGAGCAGACATAGCTCATGAAGCAGTTTGAGTTGGGTGGTACTTTCGCCGCCGGGAATGATCAGTCCGTCTTTCGGTTGGTTCCAATCGGCTGCTTGTCTGACCTCAAAACTGTCAGCTCCCAACGCAGACAACATCCGCCGATGCTCGATAAAAGCTCCCTGTAATGCTAATACGGCAATTCTCATTTACTTGCCTCTCTCAGCCATCAACAGCTGAATCTCCTGCTCATTGATGCCCACCATCGCCTCGCCGAGGTCCTCGGAGAGTTCGGCCAGCATCTTGGCATCGTTGTAATTGGTTACGGCTTTCACGATGGCGGCAGCCGCTTAGCCGGATTTCCGCTCTTGAAGATGCCCGATCCGACGAACACACCCTCTGCGCCCAGTTGCATCATCAGCGCTGCATCGGCAGGAGTAGCCACACCGCCAGCTGCAAAGTTCACCACGGGGAGCTTGCCATTGTCGTGCACATACTGCACTAACTCGAACGGAACTTGAAGCTGTTTGGCGGCCTCAAACAGTTCGTCGTCGCGCATCGAACCGATTCTGCGAATCTCGCTCTGCATCATCCGCATATGCGTCACGGCCTGCACCACGTCGCCGGTGCCGGTTCGCCTTTCGTCCGAATCATCGTTGCACCTTCGACAATGCGCCGCAAGGCTTCGCCCAAATTCTTCGCACCGCAGACGAAGGGCACGTCAAAACGGGTCTTATCAATGTGATAAACATCGTCTGCAGGCGAAAGCACCTCGCTCTCGTCGATATAATCGATCTCGATAGCCTGCAAAATCTGCGCCTCAGCAAAATGGCCGATGCGGCACTTGGCCATCACGGGGATGGAAACGGCAGCTTGAATACCTTTGATCATCTTCGGATCGCTCATCCGCGAAACACCGCCGGCTGCACGAATATCAGCCGGAATGCGCTCGAGCGCCATCACTGCACACGCGCCCGCAGTCTCGGCAATACGAGCCTGTTCGGGGGTTGTCACGTCCATAATCACTCCGCCCTTAAGCATCTGAGCCAAGTTGCGGTTCAATGTTTGTCTGTTTTCAGTCATAATGATATTTAATTTTTACGGTACTGACTTGGGGATATTCCTTTCATCTTCTTAAAAAACTTGGTGAAATGCGCCTGTGACGAAAATCCGAAAGCATAAGCCGTCTCCTGAACAGTTTTGTCCGTGGTTTTGAGTTGCTGCTCGATTTCACTGATCAGATAATCGTCGATGATACTCTTGGGCGATTTCCCTGAGATACGTTTGGTAACTTGGGCCAGATATCTGCTACTCACATTCAGGCAATCGGCATAAAAATGCACGTCGCTATTGGTGCGGTGATGCGCCATTACCTCGCTGACAAATTCATTATAAAGTTCGCTGCTCCGACCTGTCAGGTCTGAAGCGACTCGTATCTGCTGATTCATAAACGTCTTGGAACGGCTCAGGGCCTCGTCCATCGGCAATCCCTGACCCAAATAAACAGCAATGGCCGAAGCCAGACTGTTTCCCAATCCATGTGCATACTGCGGCAGAAGATCTTCCTGCATGATCACGTTGCGGCAACCGAAAGCACCGAACCACGATGCTACCTGATCTCTACCCACCATATCCGACGCCTTACTGCACATAAAATAGGCTGCATCGCGTTCGCGGACAATGACCAAATCGATGAGCGGCAACAACCGACACTTCACCTGGGCAATCACATCGTCGGCCATCAGCACATCGCCTCGACTCGAATAGACAATCGGATCGTAGATCGTCTGCCGCGGTTTATACTTAGACAGCGCGCCAACCACTGCATTCAGCGTGCCTACACTCCGAATCATACCGATCTTGACCACCTCCGGTTGAATATCGTTCATAATAGCCTCAATCTGGCCGGCAACGATATGGGCCGGCAGATTAAAAAACTCCTGAATACCGAGCGTGTTCTGAACCGTAATCGCTGTGATTGCTGACAAAGCATACCCGCCCAGTGCCGAAATCGTCTTGATATCTGCCTGAACACCAGAGCCGCCCGTACTGTCGGAACCCGTGATCGTGAGGATGGTATATTCGTTTTCATAAGCACCTGCAAAGGAAAGAAAAAAAATGCAGACAGCGAAATAATGTTCCCGTTTTGACAAAGCAAACACACATTTGGATAAAGATTCAGACCGCGAACTTTGCGCTCTCGGCCGCGAGCCTTTCGCCCTATTCCCATTATGCACACTTCTCATGCCGCGAGCCTATGCAGCTCTCCGTCCTTGCCTCACCCGATCTTCACTCCTCGCATGCTTCGCGTCTCTCAACGCCTGCCTCCCAATCCTTCTCACCCAACACTGCCATCTTTCCCTATCGCTACTTTAATCTTCCCCTATTGGCACTCCAGCCTTTTTTACCCAGCACTCCAGTCTTTCTCACCCAGTACTGCAATCTATTTCAACCTGTTGTGCTATCTTTTTCTACCTATACTACGATTAAAAAGATCCTATACAAATTGAATTATCATCATGATGAGAATTTCGTTTCATCATGATGATATTTTTGTTTCATCGCGATGATAATTTAATCTCATCATGATGATAATTCAATTTGTATAGGATCTTTTCAATCGTAGTAGCGGAGGAAAGTAATAGAAATATAGGAGTAAATGAATAGGCGAACAGGCGGCGGAGTGGTGGAGTTCGCGGGTGGGCGAGAGGAGAAGGCTTGTGGGGAAAGGAGTGAGGTGGGGAGAAAGGGAGGGGTTGACGTGGGAGGAGGTTGGGTTGGTTGGTGGGTGAAGGTGGGGGAGAATAGGCGGCGGAGCGGTGGAGTTCGCGAGTGGGCGAGAGGAGAAGCTTGTGGGGGAAAGGAGTGGAGGTGGGAGGGGAGGCGTGGAAACGCAATCGAGTAGCCGGAGTGGGATGGGGCGGCTACTCGATTGGGGGAGTGTGGTTTGTGGAGGAGGACCTATGTGGTTATCACTTTGAAGCGGATGCGGAAGGCATGGGTGGCTTCGTCCCAGTTGGTTCCGAGTAGCTCGAAACGGCCGATCTGTGCGGTGGATCGCACGTGTTTGCCAATGCAGGGGCATACGTCGAAGTGACCGATGCGCACCAGGCGGATGGTCTCGGAGGCATCGTCGGGCAGGCGATCGAGTGTGACATCGGCTGGGATGTGGTTGCGGTCTACGTATTCGTAGGTCACGGGCAGATCCTGGTCGATGAGTTCGTTCATCTGTGTTTCGATGGCTTTCTCTTGCTTTCGATCTGGTTTCCGATCGAGGATGTAAGTGATTTTGCTCTTTTTTCGTTCGATGTGGGCATTGCGTGAGCGTTCGCAACCGAACATCCGGATCATCACTTGATTGAGCAGGTGCTCGGCGGTGTGGGCCGGTGGGAATTCTTCTTTGTTGTGCTCGTTGAGCACGTAGGCGCTGTTTTCCATCTTCATGCTGAATTTATAAATGCGCCCGGTGTGGGGGCGGATGTCTGCGGGGACTGTGGTGTCGCGCTTCAAGGGGAGGATGACTGTTTCGCCGGTGAGCAGGTCGACGGCGGTGACGTCGCGCTCGGTCATGCCGAGATAGTCGAATGCGTGGCCGGGGAGGTTGACGTTGACGTGCACGCGGCGGTCTGAGAAGTTGATGATGACCAGGAGTGCGTCGTCGTCTTGTTTGCGGAGGAAGGCGAATTGGGTGTGGGGGTCGAATTGCCACGATTGTGGATTGGCGTACATCAGGTCGAAGAATGCGCCTTGGCGCACGGCTTTTTCGCGGTTGGCTATTCGGAGGATCTTTTGATATTGCAGGGCGAGTTGTTTCTGCTGTGTGGTGAGGGCGTTGCGCTTGAAGTAGCTTTGTAGATGGCGTCCACGGTCCAATAGTCGAAGATGGTGGTGCGTCCGTCTGTGCCGCTGAATCCTTCTCGGTCCATCCCGGGTTCGCCGTATTCTTGTCCGGCGTAGATCATGAAGGGGTTGGTGCGCATCAGTGCGCTCACCATGATGGCTGGCAGGGCTTTGTGGGCGTCGCCGCAGAAGTAGTCGCTGGCTATGCGTTGCTCGTCGTGATTCTCTAAGAAGTAGAGCATGTGGTCGGTGATGTCGCCGGTGGACTGCCATTGGTAAGTGATTGAGGAGGCTGGTCGCTCGCCTCGGATGACGGCGCGCAGGCAGTCGTACATGCCGACTTTGTCGTATAGATAGTCGAATCCGCTGTTGATGTAGCTTCGATATTGTTCGGGATCATAGACTTCGCCGATGAACAGCAGTTGGGGGTAGCGCTCCTTGACGATCTGTGTGGCATAGGTCCAGAATTCGGTGGGCACCATTTCGACCATGTCGCATCGGAATCCGTCTATGCCTTTGGCTGTCCAAAAGAGGAGGATGTCGGTCATCTTAATCCACGTATTGGGTACGGGATCGAAGTGTCGGCTTCGTCCTCCAGCGTCACAATAGTCGATGCCGTAATTGAGTTTCACGGTCTCATACCAGTCGTTGATACCGGGATGGTTGTCGAATCGGTCGTTTCCGGTCGCTTTGGCGGGCATCTCTGCATAGGGTTGGGCAGCTCCGGCTTGCAGATCAAACTGTGGCGCGAAGGGTTGGCCCGTGCAGTAATAGAAGTTGTTTTGCTGATCGAAATGCTTGTCGGTGTTATCATCCTGCCCGAGGTCTTTGACCGTTGCGGGTTTGGCGATGGAGTGATACTGGCGCGCCACGTGATTGGGCACGAAATCCATGATCACCTGCATGCCGGCTGCATGGGTTCGGTCGATGAGTTGGGTCCACTCCTCCATGCGTTGCTCCACGTCGTCGGCTAAGTCGGGGTCGATGTCATAATAGTCGGTGATGGCATAAGGCGACCCGGCCAGTCCTTTGACTACGGCCGGATGTTGACGCGGAATGCCGAAGCGGGTGTAATCGGTATCGGTGGCGTGTCGGATCACGCCAGTGTACCAGATATGAGTGGCGCCGAGCGTGTGGATGCGTCGCAACGTGGGCGCATCGAAGTCGCTCATCTTACCGCAACCGTTTTCGGCAAGCGTACCGTTTACCTGTCGGGTGAGGTTACGATTGCCGAAAAGTCGCGGTAAGGTTTGATAAATAATGATTTTTTTCTTGTTCACCTTGGTTGTTTGTCTCTCTTGTGCAATCAAGGTTTAAAGCTCTATTCCGTGGGCTTTCACATCTTTGGCAATGCGGGCGATCATTCCTTGCAAAGCCTTTCCGGGACCACACTCGGTGAAGTCGTCGGCGCCGTCGGCCACCATGTTTTGTACGCTCGATGTCCAACGAACAGGACTTGTGAGCTGAGCTATAAGATTGGCTTTGATGTCTGCGGCTGTGGTGTGTGGTTTTCCGTCTACGTTCTGATATACGGGACATTTCGGATCATTGACGGTGGTCTTCTCGATCGCCTTCTGCAATTCTTCCTTAGCAGGTTGCATCAACGGTGAATGGAATGCGCCGCCCACCTTCAAAGGCAATGCTCGTTTGGCACCGGCAGCTTTCAGCTTCTCGCATGCAGCGTTGACAGCATCCACATGACCCGAAATCACCAGCTGACCAGGGCAATTGTAGTTGGCGGGAATCACCACATTGCTTTCTGTACTCACCTCATGGCAGATCTCCTCTACCTTTTCGTCTGCCAGACCGATGATGGCTGCCATCGTCCCCGGAGCCACATCGCAGGCTTTCTGCATCGCCATCGCACGGGCATAAACCAGTTTCAGACCGTCTTCGAAGCTCAATGCGCCTGCTGCTACCAGTGCAGAGAACTCACCCAGAGAGTGGCCTGCCACCATGTCGGGCTTGAATGCATCGCCCATGCACAGTGCGCTGATCACGCTGTGCAGGAAAACAGCCGGCTGTGTAACCTTGGTCTGCCTCAGTTCTTCATCCGTTCCGTCGAACATTGTATCCGTAATTCTATATCCGAGAATGTCGTTTGCCTTGTCAAAGAGTTCTTTTGCCAACGGATTGTTGTCGTAAAGATCCTTGCCCATACCCACAAACTGTGCTCCCTGTCCGGGAAAAACAAATGCTTTCATATACCTTATTGTTATTTGTTATAATTCATTCAGAGGTGCAAAAGTAATAAAAATATGGCAAATCATGTGGCGTAATCGGTTTAATTAATGATTATTAGTGCCTTCCCGATGCCAATACTGCTGTTCTGTTTTGCGGAGAATACAAAAATCCCGATCGCATACTTGTGTAGCGATCGGGACTCATATAGATTTGCTTTACAGTGCAAATGTTATTCTGCGGCGGGTGTCTCGTCTTCTTCGATCTGTGCTTCCACTTCTGCAACAGGTGCTTCTGCCACTTCGACTTCGGCCGAAACCTCTGCCTCAGGAGCTTCTTCGACGGGAGCATTCTCGGCTACCACTTTCACGGGAACTTTCACTTCAACGTCTTTGTGGAAGTGGATCGTGGCCTCGAAATCGCCCACTTTCTTGATGTCGTGCATCGTGATGATCTTGCGATCAACTTCGATGCCGCGTTTCTTCAACTCTTCTGCCACGGTAGCAGCATTCACCGAACCATAAGTTACGCCTGTTGCCGAAACCTTAGCTTCGATAACCAAAGCCACGTTTTGCAGAGCCTCTGCACGTTTTTCAGCATCGGCCTTGATGGCAGCCAGCTTATGAGCCTGCTGTTTCAAGTTCTCTGCAAGCACTTTCTTAGCAGAATCCGAAGCGATGACAGCCTTACCTGTCGGAATCAAATAGTTGCGGCCATAACCGCTCTTCACGGTAACGATATCGTTCTTATAGCCCAGTCCGATAATATCTTCTCTCAGTATGAGTTCCATTCTGTTTCCCTCCTCGTTTAATTATTTCATCAAATCGGTTACGTAAGGAAGCAGAGCGATCTGGCGGGCACGCTTGATAGCCTGTGCCACACGGCGCTGATACTTCTGAGATGTACCTGTAATGCGACGCGGGAGGATTTTACCCTGCTCGTTCAAGAATTTCTTCAAGAACTCGGGATCCTTATAGTCGATATACTTAATACCGCTCTTCTTGAAACGGCAATACTTCTTTTTCTTCGTGTCTACTGACGGCGGGGTCAAGTAACGGATTTCTGATGATCTCTGATCTGCCATAATTAAGCCTCCTCCTTTTTAGCGTATTTGCTCTTTCTCTTTGCTGCGTATTCGACCGCATACTTGTCGAGCTTGACTGTCATAAAGCGAATGACTTTCTCGTCGCGCCGGAATCCGGTTTCGAGAGATTTGATTACAGACGGCTCTGCTGTGAATTCCAACAGGTTGTAAAAGCCTGTCGACTTCTTGTCGATAGCATAAGCCATCTTCTTAAGCCCCCAGATCTCTTCGTTCACAATCTCGGCACCCTTATCGGTGAGCAGCTTCGTGAACTTAGCGACCGTTTCCTTCATCTGTTCATCAGACAAAACGGGAGTCAAAATGAAAACGGTTTCGTAATGATTCATACTACTTTTAAAATGAATTAATTTGTTGTTATTTTGCAAAATGCGGTGCAAAGATAGTGCTTTTTATCCAACCAACCAAACATTTCTTTCTATTTTCGTGGAAAAGGGGAAAGCGATCGTATTTTGATTCATGCTTATTTAGCTCACAATTAACGGTTAATTGCACGGCAACTCACCGTTAGTTGTACGACCCAAAAGCGTTAGTTGCAAAGTGGGTGAAATAGGATGGGAGTGTTTCAATAAATTATTGTATCTTTGCGAAACCATAATTTTCGATTTAAAGTAAAATGAAAAAGTCAATGTTTTTATCCCTGTTTCTGCTCTTTGCAGCGGGTATTTATGCACAATCTTTGCTTGTCGGAACCTACAACATTCGTAATGATAATGCCGATGATGTGCGGGCGGGTAACGGATGGGCGCGTCGATGTCCTGTGATCTGCAATATGATCAATTTCGAACAACCTGATGTCTTCGGCACGCAAGAGGCTTTGAATCATCAATTGCGGGATATGACGCGTCTGCTCCCGGGCTATGCTTATATCGGAATCGGGCGTGAAGACGGTAAGAAAGGTGGCGAATATTCAGCCATTTTCTATCAGAAAGATCGCGTGGCGTTGATCAAAAGCGGAAATTTCTGGCTCAATGAGACACCCGACAAACCAGTGTTGGGGTGGGATGCTGCCTGTGTACGCATTTGCACTTGGGGACGTTTCATGGATAGGAAGACTCAAAAACACTTCTGTTTCTTCAATCTTCACATGGATCATGTGGGTGTCGTGGCACGCAGAGAGGCTGCAAAGCTCGTCATGAAGAAGATTCGAGAGATTGCCGGACATGATCCGGTGATTCTCACGGGGGATTTCAATGTGGATCAAACGAATGAGATCTATCGGATATTTTCAGATTCCGGACTGCTGAAAGATGCATACGCGATTGCGAAACAGCGTTTTGCAGAAAACGGAACGTTTAATGATTTTAAGCCGGAATTGAAAACCGACAGCCGGATTGATCACATTTTTCTTTCGTCTCAATTTGAAGTGCTGCATTACGGCATTCTTACCAACAGTTATTGGACGCAGTGTGAGGATCAGAAAACGCGACACAGCGATCAGGCTCCGCGTGAAATCACGTTTGGAAAATCCGTTCTGCGCACGCCGTCGGATCATTATCCTGTGTTGGCGAAAGTGAAGTTCGTGCCGTCGGAAATAAGAAAATAGAATGTGGCAAATGCCTTTTGTCGACGGAAGCTTATTCCACCGACAAAAGGTTTCCTTTACGGATGATGTGGATGCGATTGATTTTATTGAGTGTGCGAACCACATCGTCGATCTTGGCCGACCGTTTGGCGACAAAGTGGATTTTGTAATCCTTCATTCGGGGTGACAGAAATTCGACAGACATATTGTATGTTCGGCCTAAGTGAGTCATGATTTCTTCTAATGAAACATTGTCATAATAGAAATATCCATCACGCCAATAAGTGTAAACATCGGTGTCGACTTTGGCGATTTCCAGCTGTCCTTGATCCGTTAAAATACTTTGTTCGCCAGGTTTGATGATGACCGAATGGCGGCCACTACGCACTTGCACGCTACCAGAAATCAGTGTCACGTGAGGAGATTGACCTTGATAAGCACTGACGTTAAACTCGGTTCCGAGTACGGTTGTGGTGATTCCGTGAGCCTTAACTTTAAATGGTCGATTGGCGTCGTGGGTCACCTCAAAATACGCTTCACCGTTAAGCTCCACGCAGCGTTCACTTCGTGCAAAGTTGGTTGGGAATCGGAACCTACTGTCCGGATGCAAATACACTTTTGTACCGTCGGTGAGCACCAGCGTGTAAACGTCTCCTTTGGGAACTGTTACGGTAAAAACATCGGCCACATTAGGAGCGAGCGATGCAACAGCCAATGTTCTGTCACTTGTTTCTTTTCCGATACTGACTGTCCGAATACGTTTCCCGCTGATGGTAATAGGGTGTGGCTTGTTGTCGGCTATATAAATCATTTGTGACCGATGGAGGGCAGTAGGGGAGGGGCTATGATGGAAATGGAGCGTCAATGCGATGCCGATCACAGCTGCGACAACTGCTGCAGCGAACCACTGTATAACTGTTTTTGCGCGTGACCGATGTTTGCGCATAAACGCATCATAACGCGATTGCACGTCAATAGAAATACCTATCTCGGCCATTACCTTTTTCACGGAAAATAAATCTCTGCATGCTTCGAGCAAATGTGGGTCGGAATCGATATGCTCAATATCTTCATCGCTGACCTCTGAGGCATGTTCGCTGATCTGCAATGCTTGTTCCTGAATTTTATTTTCTGTTATTTGATCAGTTTTCTTCATCCTTTTTCAATATATAAATACTACAATTCATATATGATATAGTTACGACTTTAATCTTTTTTGTATGTTCTCTCTGATATTGGCCATGGCTTTCACCATATATTTCTTGACCAAACTCAGACTGATCCCCATCTCTTGGGCAATCTCTGCATACTTTTTCCCGTCGATGAAACAAGCTCTCAACACGTCGCCGATGGGTGGTTTCATTGTTTCTACGGCCTCATTGATGAGTCTCTCTCTTTCCAATCTTTCATTCAGTTCATCGTTATGTGCGTAGGGATCCGTCATTTTTTTGCAGTATTCCAAATATTGGCGATGTGTGTTCCTATGCCTGAGTCGGTTGATGCTTTTGTTTCTCACGCAGGCATAGAGATATGCCTTGACCGTTTCTTTTCTGATGGTGGAAATGTTGCGCCACACGTCTTCATAGGCTTCGCAGACGATATCGTGACACTCCTGTTCATCAATGATCATCTGTTTGGCAAAGCAATATAATTGTGTGTAATATGCTTTGAATATTTGTTCGAAATCAAAGTTTTCGTCCATATACTTTCCGCTTTATGACGAACAAAGGTAAAAGAAAAAACAGAAAAAGTTTGCAAACTTAGCGTTTTATTATTCACCCTATTCCAATTAATGGTCTTTCGCGCTGCAAAAGACTGTTAGTTCGGGTGTGAAAGACCATAGATTATCACGCAAAAGACGATTAGTTGAAAATCCGGAAAAAGAATCTTGGTTATCAATGAGTTATCATCTAAATTAGCACGAGAGGATGAGAACGCGGTGACGAAATGAAAAAACTAAATGATTGGAGTCATGCGGGATTGTTGCAAATAGCTATGCCTTGTGGCGATTTTTATATCTTCGAAAGATTCTTTTTTGGTTTCGGGCGTAACTTTTTCCTTATTCGTATGTATCTTAAATATAAGATAATCTATTGAATTTGTAATCATAACTCTAAAACCATTGTGCATGATGAAAGTTTTTCGCCTGACTCTCCTGTTGATATTGAGTCTGATCGTATTGCCATTGTGTGCCGCACAAGATGAACCGTTGACGATTGCGTTTCGCAATGAGCGTTTGCCGTCTGTGTTTAAACGCCTTGAAAAACTGACTGCCTATAAGTTTCTGTTTGCTTATGACGATGTTGCCGCTTACAAAGTGAATGGGCAGATTCAGAAAGCATCGTTTAAGCAGGTGATGGATTATGTGTTGAAAGATACGCCGTTGACTTATGACACTGATGGGCAGACTGTGAGTGTGATCTTGAAAACGGCTCTATCACAGAAGCAGAGAACGGCCAAAGTGATCCAGGGTTGCGTGTTGTCGAAAGAAGATGGTGAGCCAGTGATCGGTGCAACAGTTAAAGTCATTGGGACTAAAATGGCGGTCGTCACCGATATGGACGGCAATTATCACTTTGAAATTTCGCCTATTGGACGACAATTGCAGGTGTCTTATCTGGGAATGAAGACTGAGGTGGTGGATGCCTCATCTGATGGCAGAATCTTGTTGACGTCTACAACTAAATCGCTCGACAATGTTGTGGTGACTGGTATTTTCCGAAAGAGCAAGGAAAGTTTTACCGGAGCTGTGGCAACGATCGATAACGAACAGTTACGATCATTCAAAGGTCGTGACATTATCTCAACGTTGAAGAATATCGATCCGACGTTTAATGTTTTGGAAAACAACAATTTCGGCGGCGATCCCAATCATCTGGCAACGGTTCAGATTCGCGGAACATCGAGCTTGCCAACCGTGGAAGATCTGAAAAACGAAACTCGGGTGGATTTGAATACGCCGTTGATTATTTTAGATGGTGTGGAGATTTCGCTGGCTCGTATGCGTGATTTGAATGATGAAGATATTAATTCGGTAACGATTCTGAAAGACGGTTCGGCCACGGCCATTTATGGTTCGCGCGGTGCAAATGGCGTAGTGGTCATCGAATCTAAACGTCCAGAGGTCGGGAAATTGAGATTGTCTTATCGCGGTGGTCTCAACATTGAAGCCCCGGACTTGACGGGCTATGATGTTTTGAATGCCCGCGAGAAGTTGCAACTGGAACGCGAGGCCGGGCTATATGAGAGTGACTTTGCCAATGTGGAAATGAGTCTGCGCGAACGATACAACGCCATGCGTGAAGAAGTGGAGCGAGGCGTGGACACCTATTGGTTATCAAAACCTCTCCGTATAGGTGTGGGACATAGGCATAACTTTCGTGTCGAGGGCGGCAATGCCGACGGTTTTAGATACGCAGTCTCATTGCAATACAATGATGTGAAAGGTGTGATGAAAGGATCCCAACGCAAAAATTTCAATGGGGCAATCAACTTGGTGTATGAGCACAAGAATCTATTGTTCACCAATAATCTGGAAATTGGAAACATGGTGGCCGATGAGTCGCCTTACGGATCTTTCAGAAATTATGTCTATTTGAATCCTTATTGGACAGAGCGCGACGAACGAGGCAGAATGCGCCGGGAGTTTGAATCGAAAAATGAGAACTTTTTTAATCCTGCACCCGAGAATCCGATGTACAATGCGACGTTGGATATGGTGAATAGACAAAAGAATACGGTGATCTTCAATAATTTCAACTTGGAATGGCGTCCATGGGAAGATCTCGTCGTCCGGTCAAGATTTGGCGTCTCGAAACGTTTCAATTCGCGGGATGTTTTCAAGCCAGCCGGGCATACGGACTTCAAAGACTATTCAGAGGACAAAATATTCAGAAAAGGGAAATACCAATATTCCACAGGAAACGATTTCAGTTATGATCTGGACATTACGCTGAATTATTCCCACCGATTTGGAAATAAACACACACTCTTTGTCGGATTTGATTATAATTTGGCGCAGCAGCAGTCGGAACTATATACGTTTGTGATGGAAGGATTCCCACAATCGAAATTCAAGATGTTGTCAATGGCGCTTCAATACGAAGATAAGGGGAAACCATCAGGTACAGATTTGCTTGATCGTCGGATCGGACTGACGGGTAATGTAAACTACATTTATGACAATCGTTATTTCGCCGACTTAGCCTATCGATTGGATGGAGCTTCTCAGTTCGGGAAAAACAAACGTTTCGCTCCGTTTTATTCTTTCGGCATAGGATGGAATATCAACCGCGAAAAATTCCTACGCGATCTTCACTGGCTCGACCGCTTAAAAATCCGGGGATCGTACGCTGTGACTGGAGCTGTGAATTTCAATCCCTACCAAGCCTTAGCCACCTATCAATATTATATGAGTGACAGATATCGCTATTGGTTTGGAACACATTTGATGGGTATTGCGAATAAGGATCTGGAATGGCAGCGCACTTATAAATGGAACTTCGGACTCGAAGCCAGCATTCTCGACAGTCGATTGAGATTTACGGCCGACATTTATCGCAACACGACAGATAATCTTCTCTCGGAAATGAATATTCCATTGGCAAATGGATTCCCGAGCTATACAGCCAATGTCGGAAAGGTTCGCAATCAAGGATTTGAGCTCTCGGTTATGGCCTATCTGCTCCGCAGGAAGGATGTTAACTGGACGTTGTCTCTTAGTGCGATACACGAGACGAATCGCATTTTAAAAATCTCCGATGCTTTAAAAGAGGCCAATAAAGAGTTGGAAAAACGAGGCGGATCGAATCCCAACTTTTTATATAGAGAAGGACAGGCCTTGCGCACCATCTATGTCGTTCCTTCTTACGGAATCGATCCCAGTACGGGAAGAGAACTCTATCGTGACCGTTTCGGAAATGCTACCTATAAATGGGATGCTGCCGACAGAGTTGCGTGTGGCGTAGAAGATCCAAAACTGCGAGGAAATATCAATACGATGTTTAATTTTAAGAGGCTCACCCTGACGATGTCGTTCAGCTATCGTGTAGGAGGAGATATTTATAACTCCACATTAGTAGACCGCGTGGAGAATGCAGATCTGCGGTATAATGTCGATCGGCGCGTTTATAAAGATAGGTGGAAGCGTCCCGGCGATCACACATTCTTCAAAGATATTCGAGACCGAAGACAGACACAAATGTCATCAAGATTTGTACAGCGCGAGAATCTATTAGAGTGTCAGAGCATTCAGCTCAGGTACGACTGTCCGCGGGCTTGGCTTTCGAGTCTAAATATTCAAAACATGTCTGCTTCTTTTAGCACGGATAATCTCTTTCGAGCATCATCCGTCAAGCAGGAGCGCGGATTGATGTACCCCTTCTCTCACCGTTACGTTTTCTCCCTTTCGGTCATATTTTAATGTAAGGATTATGAAAAAAACTATTTATTATATCATTTTTCTAGCCACGCTCATGATGAGTTCGTGTAGCGATTGGTTAGACGTGAAACCCTCCAACAATGAGGAGGAAGAGGAGATGTTTTCCACAGAGACTGGCTTTGAGAATGCACTGACGGGAGTTTATATCAACATGAAATCCCATCAGCTCTATGGCCGACAGCTCACCATGGGTATGTTAGAGTATATGGCCCAACATTGGGTGGCTAACAGTAGTACCACAGAAGGTCGTTACAGTAATTATGACTATGAAGACGCCGCGGTGGAAGAATCTATCAAGAATATCTATGCGGGACTCTATAACGTATTGCTGAATGTCAATAATTTGCTTCGGTTTGTAGACAATGGAGTGCTATCTGGCGAGAAACATGATCTTATCAAGGGCGAAGCATTGGGGCTGCGCGCATTTTGCCACCTCGATCTACTCCGGCTCTTCGGACCTATTCCCGGGACGCAGGATGATCGAAAATTGCTGACATATTCAAAAGCCGTCTCAAAGAATAATCTCCCTGTTAATACTTGGACAGAATACGTCGCATCGTTGAAGCAGGATCTGGATGAGGCTGAGCTTCTGCTCAAAAATGTGGACACAAAAAGTCATGAAGATAATTATTTTACCCATCGGCAAAACAGAATGAACTATTGGGCTGTGCTCGCGATCAAAGCGCGTTTCTACCTATGGATGCAGGACCACGCCCAAGCTAAAAAATATGCACAACAAGTTATCAATTCCCATTGGCGATCACTCTGCCAGAAAGAAGATATTGTCCAGAACAAAGACTATATAGCCAGCAAGGAACATTTATTCTCGCTTCATGTCTACAATCTCGAAGAATTGGCAGAACGTTTCATCTATCAGGCCGGCGGAGTATATATGCTGGAACGTTACATCAAAAAAGAGCTCTTCGCTTCGGACGTGACTGATGTCAGAGTCAACACTTTATGGAAACAAGTGACAGAGACATCTCGCACGCGGTTTATCTTAATGAAATACAAGCAGGGAAGTGAGATCGCGAAATATTCTGCCGAGCAAATTCCTCTGATACGCATTTACGAGATGTATCTCATCGCCATAGAGTGCAGCGAATCACCCAACGAATATAAGCCATTGGTCGACGAGTTGTTGAAAGCCCGTAATGTGTCAAGACAAGTCAATGTAGACACGGAAGAGGGTAAAATGGCATTTGTTACCTCGGAATATAATAAAGAGTTCTATGGAGAAGGACAGCAGTTCTTCCAATATAAGCGCCGGGGAGAACGAAACATCTTATGGACCAACAAGGAAGGTTCTAAGAGCGTTTATGTATTACCCTTACCAAAAACCGAGTTAAAATATCAGTAGACGGAGGATTCTCACATGAAAATAAATTATTTATCGACATTCTTACTCGTTTCTCTCTTGCCGAGCTGTCAGACCGACTTAAAAACCTATCATGGTGACAACATGATTCGTTTTTCGGATCACGCCGCCGATGTATATACATTCGCTTACTTTTCTGATGAGAAACAGACCGATACCATCAAAGTCGATTTGATGACAATAGGAGAAATCACAGATCAACCTCGCACAGTGCACTATGAACAAGTAAAACAGAAGTGGATCTACCAATACGCGCAAGATGATCCTAACAAAATCATTGATTCTACATACGCCGACATGCCGTATCCAGCAGAACAAGGAAAACACTTCGAGATCCTCGACTCCGACAATGGCGTTTTGATCATTCCCTCACGTTCCAATAGCTTGACGATGCGTATTCTCATTAAGCGTGCAGATAAAGATTTGCAGAAGAACGCTCGCGAACTCTATTTACGGTTGCTGCCTGGTCCTGACTTCACGATCCCATCTCAGCAGGTTGCCCTGAAAAAAATAACAATATCCGACAAGCTCGAGAAGCCGCGCATGTGGTCGGACAAAGATTATTTCTGCAATCTCTATCTCGGCGACTGGTCAGAAGTCAAGCATCGATTCATGATTAACATAACCGGGCAGAAGTGGGATGATAAATTCATCAAATTCTACATTCGCGACTCAAACGATAGGCCTCTTAGAGACTTTTTCTTGAAAAAAATCAAAAAAGCATTAGACGCCTATAATGCAGATCCAAAGAATAATCCTCCGCTTAAAGACGAAAATGGAAAATCTGTCGTCTTTCCTTAACATTTAAAAAGAAAATGATATGAGATCCCTATTTTATTGCTTATTAGCACTACAGATACTGTCAGCTTGTTACGAAGACAAAGGAAATTATTCATACACTGATCCAGACACGATCCAGGTCGGCGGAATAGATAGCGTTTACATTTGTAATCTCTCGGAGACACTCGATATCGACCCACGATTACAGGATGGCAATTATGACTATATGTGGATGTGTTTCGACAAAAATAATCTGCGTCGGAAGATCGACACACTGTCAACCGAAAGACATCTTTCCTATAAAATGAATCTTCAGCTCTCGTCCTATCAGCTGATTTTCGCCTGTCGAAACAAGCAGACAGAAGTTACAAAATATTTCTATTCCAGTCTCGTCGTGCAGTCTGTATTTTCGCGAGGCTGGTATGTCATGAAAGAATCTGACGACCATACAGAGTTGGATCTCTTCACGAGCAATAAGAATGTTGAAAACATACTTACAAACACAATAGGAAAGCCATTGGAAGGCAAACCACGATATTTAGGATTCACGAAATATACTTGGCTCGACACAGAATCCGGTAAACTTATCAACCAAAATAAATGCTTTACTATATTAACAAGCGCTGACCTCTCTGTTGTTCGGGTATCCGACATGAAGCGGTTGGCTGGCTTCAAAGATCTTTTTTTTGAAACCATCCCCAAGTGTAATCCATCGCTATGGTATTCGGGCGCAGAAGAAAATGGTTTTGTCAACAACGGAGAAGTCTTTGCCTATACCGAGCGCAACGGTGAGTTAGGACTTTCAAAATTTTCATACCCGAAGGAAGGAAGTCACTCCGTGAGCAATATTTTTACAAAAAATGCAACGATGGCTCCTCTTCTGTTTGATACGGAGATCGGAAAATTCTGTACGTCATTCAAAACGCCCGACCGCGTGATTGTTTTAAAAGATACAGAGAATTCCGATTACAAAAATGATTTCCACGGCTATGAACCTCTCTATTTCGGATTCCTGGACGAGGGAATGTGGGAGGGAGGCAAGATCTATGCCGTTCTCCGGAAAGAATCAGACGGTGGGCGCATCATTGTTTATATAGATGGTAAGAATCTTGTTGATTTCTATCCCGAATTTCTCACGAATGGTATTAAGAAGATCGTGACACTCGATCCGAGCATGAAGATAAATAGCGCAACATGTTTTGCACAAAACCGAAAGTTTGAAATGATGTATTTCAGTGTGAAAGACAAACTCTATTGTTATGACTTGTCTAATTCATTAGAATATGAGATCAAACGAGAGAATGGACAAGCTGCAATTCCTGCTGGTGAACAAATCGAAGTGATGAAACATGTCGTTTTCGACTATCAAGACTATCAGGATCCTAATATTAAGGAAAATGTAGATTGTTTAGCCGTTCTGACCAGTAGCGGAGGGTCATATAAACTCTATCTTTTCGAGACGATGGCCAATAAGTTGAAAAACGATCCAATTATTTACACGGGAAAAGGTATTCCAAAGCAAATATTTTATATGAGTCCTTACCTGAGCGATGTTTTTGTGTGCTATTAATGCTGCATGACTAAAAACCGCTAAGCAATCAAGAATATTTATTTTTTTTGCTCGCCGACGCGTCGGAAGATTAAAAACGGCTTAATTTTTACTCGCCGACGCGTCGGAAGATCAAAATCAGCTTGATTTTTGCTTTCCGACCCATCGGATGATCAAAATCCGCTTGATTTTTGCTTTCCGACCCCTCGGATGATCAAAATCCGCTCGATTTTCACTTTCCGACCCCTCGGATGATCAAAATCCGC
>NZ_BAIX01000033.1 GCF_000613405.1 Hoylesella enoeca JCM 12259
GCCCTTTTGCCAACTGGGCAAAGGGAAAATAAGCATGATTATTTATTCTAAAACATAGAGAATATGAACAGAAAACAATTAGAGAGTAAGGCTTACAGCAAGCCCAATGTGGCAGTCTGCTTATTGCAGACAGAGCAATTATTAACATTCGCCAGTGGGCAGCATCAAGATGCCGAGAATGGCGGAAGCTACGGTAATGCCAAACAAGGATGGTTTGATGAGGAAGAGGAAGAATTCACCCCCTCTTCCGAAGAAAAGTGGAACGAATAAACTAACAAGGAGAAAAGCAAATGAAGACAATGAAGCTATTTGCAGCGTTTGCCCTGACTGGATTATGGCTGACGGCCTGCACAAACGAAGATTTAAACAAGGATAACAACACGACGAATGAAGCCGTGACTACTTTTGTTAGCGGCGACGAATTCGCCACACGCACCTCAATGGAACATTCCATCGGTGGCAAAGGGAAATTCTTTTGGGCAACGGGCGACAACATTTGGATCAACACGGGTGCCACGTCTATCGGTAGCACTTCGAGCAGCATCAAGAATAAGACCGCTCATGCCCGGTTCTATTTCTCGACTGCACTTTCTGGCGCAAGCTACCCCGTCACTTACACGGGCAAGGCCAGCACCAAGGGCGACGAGGTGACCATCGCCACCACGCAAACGCAGAGCGCACCCAACAATGCAGACCATCTCGGCGTGTCGGGCGACTGCGGAACAGCCACTGCCCACCGCGACGCCGCCACCGGCATCTATAACTTTAAGCTCGAGCACAAGGCTGCTTACTTGTGCTTCCAGCCTCGCTCAACCGATCCGTATGTAAACCGAAGCAAACTGATAAAGATTGAAGTTACATCTGATAAGCCTCTTGCCGGCACCTACGGCTTCAGCGCCTCGGGCCTGTCGGCAACACCCATCAGCGGCGCCTCGAAAACGATTGTGCTCAACACCAACCAGTTTGCCCTCGACAACACTACGGCCGATCTCGACAAGAACGGCAGTTACATGGTGCTTGCTCCGGGCCTGCATCACCTCACCGTCTGTTATTGGCTGCGCAACACCACAGACCATCCCAAAATTTCTATGGGAGGTACTCCATCCGGTCCAGCAGACCCCATTGAAGGCTTTATTCCCCAGCAAATCACGATCAACGTAGAGGCCGGCAAGATCTACGACATTACGGCCGACCTCAAGATACCGGAATACGAAGGGCACTATGGAAATCCCATGTACACAGGTGATATCACAGTCAACCCGAACGTGAACGAGGTTGTTTGGCTTGCTAGCACTGGCGATCCGTACTGGAACAGCAAGATGCTTTGGGTAAATCACACTTTGCAACAGCTTTTCCAAGGTGGCATGTGGTTTAAGAAGCTAAGCGTAATCGCCACCGAGCAAGGCAAATCGGAATCGTATTTAAAAACCGTCGCTCCGGATGGTAATGACTACCGCACAACAGAAGTTCCTTCTTCTTGGAAGAAAACCGCCAGTGAAGGTATTCCACAGAAGTTAAGCGATTGTTTCTTTTTACCTGCAGCAGGGATAATCGCTGGTGGTGCTGTACAATATGGATATCAAATGTATGCCTATTATTGGACAAGCTCAAAGTACCCATCATGGCCATCCTCCAAATCGTGGTATCTTATGACTTTTTGGGAAAAAGACATAACTATGAATGGTGCTACTGGTTTCGATTGGTCCATTTTCAGATGGACACCACTGTAAATTCAACTGCGGACGTGTGGAGCTAAATTTTCTCACGTAAGAAAATTTGGCTGCGCACGTGCGGAGATAAAATTCCATACGTGAGAAAATTTATTTCCATACGTATGAAAATTTTGCTCGAGACGTGCGCAGCCAAAACTCCAGACGTACGATTTTTAATCCACTGATAAACAAAGATTTAAGAAAGGACGTAAAAATGAAAATTTACCTTCAAGAGCGGGCTAACCCGCAAGACAGAACCAAGAAGAAGCTCTATGGCACGGTGTTTAATCTCGGGCCGAAAACGTTGCACGAGATTTCGACCGACATCGCGGGGCGTTCGTCGCTCACGCGGGGCGATATTGAGAACGTGCTCTCCAATTTCGTGGACCGCGTTCCGAGCTATTTGCTTGACGGTTTCAGCGTGCAGATGGGCGAATTTGGTACGATTCGCATCTCGATTTCGAGCAAAGGCGCAGCCAAGGCCAAGGAGTTTAACACCGACACGATTAAGATTCGCGTGATCTTCACGCCCGGCGTCGCGTTTAAGAAAAGACTCAAAGACGTGGCGTTTGAGATGGTGAAGAAAGGATGATTGAAAGGGGGGAAAGGCGAAAAGATGGAAGGGCATATACGTAGCTCTTCCATCTTTTTTTGTGGTGGGATGGTAAGTTTTTGTAGTGGGGAGGTTAGTCGATCTTCAATACTTTTCGATGTCCAAATAGTAGTTATATGGAATATTTTGTGTAATTTTGTCACCCGATGAATACGACTGAACTACAAAAAATCAAGCAACGATATAATATTGTGGGCAACTGCGATGGGCTGAATCATGCGCTCGATGTGGCCTTACAGGTGGCTCCGACCGATCTTTCTGTATTGATCGTCGGCGAGAGCGGCGTGGGCAAGGAGATCATTCCGCGCGTGATCCACGACAATTCGCCGCGAAGAAGAGAGCGATATTTCGCGATCAACTGCGGTTCGATTCCCGAGGGAACGATCGACAGCGAACTCTTCGGCCATGAGAAAGGTTCGTTTACGGGTGCTATCGGCGAGAGCGAGGGTTATTTCGGCACGGCCAACAAGGGCACGATCTTTTTAGACGAGGTTGGCGAATTGCCCCTTGCGACGCAGGCTCGGCTGTTGCGCGTGCTCGAGACGGGCGAATATATCCGCGTGGGAGGTCAAAAGATCATGAAGACTGATGTGCGGATCGTGGCTGCAACGAATGTCAACATGCGTAAGGCGATCAGCGAAAGCCGCTTTCGCGAGGATCTTTATTATCGTCTCAACACGATTCCTATTCAGATTCCGCCTTTGCGCGACCGCGGCGGCGACATCATTCTGCTCTTCCGTTTATTCGCGATGCAGATGGCAGAGAAATATAGATTGCCCAAGATTACGCTGACCGAGGACGCCAAAGAGTTGATGCTGCACTACAAATGGCCCGGTAATGTGCGCCAATTGAAGAACATCACCGAACAGATGTCTATTCTCAGCACCCATCGCGAGATAGATGCGGAGCAGTTGCAGCAGTTTATTCCGCAGGATCCGGAGAGCACACAGCTCGCCACGATCAACCAACCCGGTGCGCATTCGTATGAAAGCGAGCGCGAGATTCTCTACAAGATCTTATATGAGTTGCGCGGCAACGTGAGTGATCTGCGCCGCGATATGAATGGGTTGCGCAAACAGTTGGATGAAGCCCAAAGTCTGAACGGTGCAACAGGATTCGGCAATCGAATTACGACGGTGGGCGGATCGGACACCCGACAGCGTGCAACCGGTTTCCCTGTGTTGCGTTCGGCTGTTCCGATGGGTGCCGAAGAGGCCGAAGCAGAAGAAATAAACGAATCGGAGACTCTCAATCTGAGCGATCTGGGAAGACAACTGGTGGAGAAAGCGTTGGAACGAAACGGCGGCAACCGAAAGAAAGCTGCATTGGAACTGGGCATCTCTGATCGCACACTATACCGGAGGATCAAACAATATGGACTCGAAAGCAACAAATAAATTCATTCTCTTGGTGCTGGCTCTGATCGTGTCGGCCTGCTCGGTCAAATTCAGATTAGACGGGGCAAGCATTGATTACACCAAGACGAAAACCATTCAGATTGTCGACTTTCCGATCCGGAGCAGTTATGTTTGGGGGCCGATGGGGCCGATGTTCAACAACCAATTGAAAGATGTTTTTGCCAATCACACCCGCCTGATACAAGTCAAACGCAACGGAGACTTGAAGATCGAGGTGAGATCACCCAGTATTCGCAACGCAATAAGGCAGTTTCGAGTGAAGGTTATTCGGCGCAGACAGAGCTTTCGATTACTGTCAACGTGCGGTTTACCAATAATGCGAATCACAAGGAAGACTTCGAGCGTCAGTTCACGGCCACATCTTCGTATGAGACAACACGCAGTTTGAATTCTGTGCAGGAACAACTCGTGACCGAGATGGTGAAAGATCTGACTGATCAAATATACAATGCAACCGTAGCCAACTGGTAAACAATGGATCTGACGCAGCTCATCAATCACCCGGAACACATGGATAAGGAGACGCTTTACGACCTTCGGAGTCTGTTGGCGCAATATCCGTATTATCAGACGGCTCGTTTGTTGATGCTACAAAATTTGTATTTGCTTCATGATCCGTCGTTCGACGAAGAGTTGCGACGCGCAGCCATCTATGTCACCGATCGTCGAGACATCTTCAATTTGGTGGAAGCCGCTCACTACAAATTGCGTCCCGAGGGGAAAGTAGAAGCAAAACCACAACCGAGCCGTGAGCCAGAAGAAAGTCGGACATTATCGCTCATCGATGATTTCCTCAATACGATACCGGCCGAGACAGATGAGTCGCAAAGTCGAAAGCGGAAGCCTACGCCAGCGGATGCTGCTGTGGACTATGTGGCTTACTTGCTCGAAGGTGAAGCAGAAACCGAGAACGAGACCAAGGACGATGCTGCTCCGCTGATGAAAGGACAAAGCCTAATCGATAATTTCATCAATAACGATACGGGAAAGATTCAATTAAAGGAAGAACCGGAATTCATTCCGCAACTTGAAGATGAGTCGGCAAAAAATGAATCCGATGCCGGCGACGAAGGATATTTCACCGAGACACTGGCCCGAATTTACATAAAACAAGGGCGATATACCAAGGCTCTCGAAATAATTAAGCGCCTAAATTTGAATTATCCAAAAAAAAATGCTTACTTTGCAGACCAAATTCGCTTCTTAGAGAAATTGATAATAAATAACAATAAACAATAATTAAAAAATGGCTTACACATTCTTTGTAATTCTTATCGTACTGTTGTCCGTGCTGATGGTGTTCATCGTGCTGATACAGGAGTCAAAAGGAGGAGGACTCTCATCTGAATTTTCCTCGGCAAACGCTATCATGGGCGTTCGCAAAACCACCGACGGAGTAGAGAAGCTCACATGGGGTTTAGCTGCTGCCATGGTTGTCATCAGTGTGGTTTGCGCTTATGTAGCACCTATGGCATCCACAGATCAGAGCGTTTTAGAGCAGTCTGCCACTGAAACACAGACCACTAACCCAACCAACACGCAAGGTTTCGGTGCTTCTCAGCAGTCCTCTCCCGCCGCAGGTACACAAAAAGGTGCCAATGCTCCGGCAGGAAATACCAAGCAGACAGCCCCGACAGCTCCGAAGACTCCGGCCAACTGATCGAAGGAATTACACACAGAGACAGAGAGACAGACCTGAAGTCTGTCTCTCTTTTTTCGTTTGATTCGTAACGAAGAATACAAAACTCCCCAACCGCTCATTCACAAAGCAGAAAAGACACGATCAAAACGATAAAATGTGAAAATTCCATTTAGAAACGCAACGTTTTGGTTTAGGCGTAGCCTTACACATCCATGAAAGACACTGCGGGGGCGCAAAAGCCCCCCGGGAGCGTCCGACAGCAATACGCTGCTCTTCCCATACAGGAGATCCTTGAAGACCATCACCACCACAATGGCTGTGAATTCGCAGCACATCTCAAAATATCGAGGAGATTGAACATGAAAGGCAAAGACAGGGTCGTGATATATTTCGCAGATTCATACGCTTCGTGGCAGAAAAAGGAGCTGTCGAAAACGCAAACCAAACTCAACAGAAAAAACAAGCATTCTTGGTTAGAAAGAAAACAGCAAAAGCCAAGTAGCTCGCTCGTTTCCAAATCGTTACCAGTTTAGACACATCAATAAGGTAACTTCTTTATTTTCAATAATTTGTATTTTGACAATTATCTTGGGTTTCAATTGGAACCCAATAGGCCCATTTTTCTTGATTTATCGGGGATGTTTTGTCGCCTATCTCCCAGCTTAATCATGTAATGCACCGATGATTTCGTGCACCGATGCACAGCCGTGAGCATCGAGCCACGCATTGATTCCGTCTCTAACTTTAATCGTTACAGTGGGATCCAGGAAATTGGCCGTACCGATCTGCACAGCCGTTGCACCCGCCATGAGAAATTCAATGGCGTCTTTCGCCGTGCAGATACCGCCCAATCCCACCACGGGAATCTTCACTGCACAGGCCGTTTGCCACACCATTCGCAGTGCAACAGGTTTTACACACGGTCCACTCAATCCTCCCGTTCCGATGCTAAGCATAGGTTTGCGACGCTCAATATCTATCGCCATGCCCATCAATGTGTTGATCAGCGACACCGAATCAGCTCCTTCGGCCTCGCAAGCACGCGCAATTTCAGCAATATTCGTCACATTTGGAGACAGCTTTACGATGAGTGTTTTCTTGTAACTACGGCGCACTGCCTTGACAACTTGGATTGCCCCGTCACACGTCACACCGAAAGCCATCCCGCCCTGGCGCACATTCGGGCACGAGATATTGAGCTCAATAGCGGGTATCCGATCCAATTCGTCGATACGAGCAGCACATTCTGCATAATCGTCGGGCGATGAACCGCTCACGTTGACTATCATATTCGTGTCGAGATCCTTAATCTGTGGATAGATATTCGAGCAAAAATAATCCACACCTTTATTTTGAAGTCCCACACAATTGAGCATTCCTGAGGGCGTCTCCGCCATTCGCGGATAATCGTTTCCTTCGCGAGCGAGGAGCGTAGTACCTTTTACTATGATGCCTCCAAGACCGTCCAGAGGAACGAAATCGGCATATTCGAGACCGTAACCAAAAGTTCCCGAGGCTGTCATCACAGGATTTTTAAGGTGCATCGCACCGATTTTTACGTTCAGATCTGCCATAATAATCTATTGATATTGAATACAGGACCTCTTTGCAAACACATACATTGCCTTCGACCGACTTCTCCACACAACATAGACAGGCGCCGATGCCGCACGCCATCATATTCTCCAACGACACCTCGCACGGCGTTTCACTCTGTCGAGCATAATGAGCCACTGCCTGCATCATCGGTTTCGGGCCGCACGTGGCTATGAAATCAAAGCGCTCTCGGCGCAAAATCGAATGATCAGTAACAAATCCTCGTTCGCCAAAACTTCCGTCTTCGGTGGTTACAAACACGCGACCGACAGCTTCAAAGTCGGCTTTTTCCAAAACATCCGAAGCCGAACGAGCTCCTAAAAGGAATGTAGCACACCTCCCATAGCCTGAAACCGGCTGCCCAAATACAACAGAGGAGCTACGCCCACACCTCCTCCAACAAGCAAAAAACGCATTGCCGGAGATTTAGGAAGCGTAAATCCGTTGCCCAAAGGCAACACACAATTGAGCTGATCACCGGCTTTCAGTCGAGCCAATCGGCGTGTTCCGTCGCCGATTATAGCTACAAGCAGCCACAATTCGTTGGCTTTTCGATCTAAAAAATGAATGGAAATGGGACGGCGAAGGAACGTTGTCGGCGAGTCATCAATACGCACTTCGACAAACTGTCCAGGTAAAATGTCGGGCAAAGGACGGCTGTCCGTAAGACGTATCAGCACATACTTCTCACTGAGTCGATCCACTTGACTGACCGTCAGATCAAGACAAAACTTCTTCATAGCCGCTTCTGCAATAATGAGATTGCAAAGATACGAAAGAAAGTGCAGATCAATGCGAATCTAACTCATTATTCCTCGCATCGGATCTGCACATTATCAATAATATATTTTACAGATAGTTAAAAACAGACTACTTATCAGGTGAGAAAGTTTCCCATGTTTGGTCGTCATAAAAGACACGTATTTCGGTAATTTTCCGTTGTTGTTTGTCAATATATTTCATATTTATTCTACTTCTATCCAGAATAGAATGAGCACCTTCTTGTGCCTTATTCGTATCCAAATTCGAAGGTAATGGGGTAGGCGAATCATCTTCGAAAATCAACATCTGACTTGAATCTGTCGGATCAATTGACGTTGGAAGTTGAGTAGAATCACGCTGACTATTCTTATACATAGTTCCAGTTCCGAAGAGCAACCAATCTGTTGAGATGCCCGGAATTTTATTTTTGATAGCTTCAACAATGTTGATCGTGGGACGAGTTCGTCCATTAAAGATGCTGCTCAATGATGCCGGAGACATTCCGATGAATTGAGCGAAAGTCTGTTGAGTCATATGTTGACTCTCCATAATTTGTCTGATGCGATCCTTCATTTCCTACTTCGTTAGTCGATTTTAGCTCTCATAGAAAGCATTTTCTTTGGTTTTACAAAGTTAAATAGATTTTTTGAGATAAACAACAAATCCACATTAAATTTCAATTCACACAATATTAATATTTAAATTCAAATATTTAAATCAATGAAGCGACGCTATCTCCTATTTGAATATACAAATACAAACGTGAATTTAGATCTTAAAAACAAAGTAAATAGACTCTTGATTGAATCTACCTAATCTTTTGATTTATATCGAATTATTATTCTTTGAGAAGTCACTAACAAACCATTTATGCATGAATCCACATGATAAAGGCGAAGAACAGCTATATTCACTTAAACAAATCGCAATTAACAAACTGATTATCAATGCTTTTTTATCTTTTAATTGCATTGTATAGATATGTGTTTAGTATTTAAAATCGAAATTTTCAACTATCGATTTAAGAATTAAAACACATAAAACAGAAAAGACTAATCAATAATTTATATTACAAATGTATATATTTGAACATTTACATATCAATAAATTAAGGAGGAATTACACATATATAAACCTAAAAGAAACATAAAACTGAATTTCAAGGAACTATAAATACTCATTTTTCTCATTATTAAAGTTTTTTCGATCAACAGTCAATCCGGTTTCAAATACGCGAATTATGGAGGAGGAAAAACGACTTAAAGTATTGTGATTCTTGATAATTAGTTCAAAAAAAGCACTCCCTCGAAGTACTTGAAATAGCTAAAAAGAAGACGAAAAACGGTAAAATGGGATGCGAAAGACGGTTAGACAGAAGACGAAAAACAGTAAAACGGCGTGCAAATTACGCTAAATTGTCAATGCAAAATAAAGAAAACAAGTTCTTTCATCAATTCACCGAGCGATGTGTTGGGATTATCAAGTCCTTTACTCTTAGCATCCACCTCCCTGATCTTGCCTATTATCTGCATCGTTTTCATCCCACTGTAATTCCGCATCCCCGTCATATAATCCTTAACAGACCAAACCGATCGCAGATCCAAGTATTGAGCGACCGCTCGTTCATCATTTCTGTTGGGTGCATAATAGGCAATCATCAAATTTTGAAAGTAATTGAAGAGTAGCGGAAGGAATGAAAACAGTGATCCGGATTTAGGATTCTTGTCAAGATATTTCATAATTTGATTTGCCTTGAATATGTTTCGGTTTACAATCGCATCACGAAATTCAAAAGCGTTAAAATCTTTGCTCACACCGATCTGTTGTTCAACAATTTCCGGGGTCACCCGTTTGTCTTTTTGGGGGAGCGAAATCATCACCTTGTCCAACTCCGAAGTGAGACGCGACAAATCTGCACCGATATGATCGGCGATCATCACCGCCGACTTGTTATCAATCGTTGCGCCCTGTATTTTCAGATATCCCGTGATGAAACCAGGCAATTCATAATCTCGTTTTTTCTTACTTTCAAACACCACTCCGACTGTTTCGGCTTTGGGGATGAGTTTTTTCCGCCGATCAATCGTACCATTTTTGTAACACAACACCAATACAGTCGACTTCACAGGAGCATCTAAATATTTCTCGATCGCTTCAAATCCACGCATCGCTTGTGCTTCCTTAACGATAACCACGCGATGTTCGGCCATCATAGGATAGCCTTTGGCCAGGTCAACAACCTGCACAGCCGTGGTGTCTGCACCAAAAACGATGCTCTGATTGAAGTCACGCTCTTCGGGTTGAAGCACATTTTCGGCGATAAAATCAGCGATTTTATCGATATAATAAGCCTCGTCGCCCATCAAAATATAGATTTGAGCAAAATGGTGCGCCTTCAAATCGCGCATAATCTGGTCGAAACCGACCGCTGTTTTCTTATCTGCCATATAACAAATTAGGTGTAAAAACGAGGAGAAAACCAGCTCGCTCGTCCTTATTACGCTGCTTTTTCGTAATTTTGCATACGCATTTGCAAATATAACAAAATGATTCGATTAAATCTCCCCACATTTCAAATAAATCTTGCCGGCACTCGCCAACATCCCACAATATTCGATATTCTGCGCCGAAAACATGTGCACTCACGCCCGAAGAATGGGTCCGGCAACATTTCATCCATTTTTTGATTGAGCAAAAGGGCTATCCCAACACGCTGCTTGCCAATGAAGTGCAACTCAAGATTGGTGACAAGAGCATGCGGGCAGACAGTGTTCTTTACGACACCGACCTGCATCCGAGGATGATCATTGAGTATAAAGCTCCATCGGTTCAACTCACCCAACAAGTGTTCGACCAGATTTCGGTCTACAACATGTTGCTGCACGTGGATTATCTCATCGTGAGCAACGGGTTGCAACACTATTGTTGCCGCATGGACTACGAGCATAACACCTACACTTTTATCCACAACATCCCTGCTTATAACGAGATTTGATCTCCCCGAACAAACACTTGCGAGAATCGTGTAGAATCGACCGACTCGACCATCAGCCCGAAATATGCAAATCTCACAGCAGAAAATACGTTGCAATTAACCGTTAAATGTGCGCCAATTAACCGCCAATCACGTATTCATTAACGGTTAATTGCAACGTGACTAACCGTTAGTTGCAACACTACTCAGGTTCCATCAATCATCCTCGAACGACATTGTTCAAATGATCAAGACTCAAAACGAAAAACCAAATAGATCGAGAAATTACCTCATCTCGACTAATTAAAAACACAAAAATCCGTAAACTTATAATCCGAAAATCGGTCTATTCCATTTAAAAAGATTAAATTTGCAATCAGATAAAATTCTAATTACCCAATCAACAATCCAATCAGATGAAATTAACAGCCACCCTATTACTATCGGTTACACTGTTTTCAGTTCTCCCGAGCCATGCAACAGGCCAGTATAAACAACGGCTTTTCGAGACCAAAAAGACCGACACGATCCCCTATCGCATCCCTGCTATCGCTACATGCAGCAATGGCGATCTCATCGCTGTGAGCGATTACCGTTATTGCGGAGCCGATATCGGCTTCGGTCCGGTGGATTTGCATTATCGCATCAGCCATGATAACGGCCGCACTTGGGGTCCGGAAAAACTGTTGGCAGACGGCAACGGCACAGCAAAAAACAACACTTGGAACTATGCTTTTGGCGATTGTGCCATCGTGGCAGACCGCAACAGCAACGAAGTTCTCGTCGTTTGCGTAGCCGGAAAAAGGCCTTACAGCCGCAGCACACGCAAGAATCCCTGCCGTGCAGCATGCTTCCGGAGTCACGACAACGGCCAGACATGGGACAAAGGAATGGAAATCACCGAACAGATTTACAGTCTTTTCGATAGTCGAAAAGCCGGACCCATCCGCAGTTTATTCGTAGGTTCGGGCAAGATTCACCAAAGTCGCTATGTCAAAACTGGCAAATACTATCGCTTTATGCTGCACTCTGTACGCTTTCAGGCAACTTTGTCATTTTCAGCGACGACTTCGGCAACACGTGGAAAGTGTTGGGTAGCATCGACGAATCGTGTTGTCCCGATGGCGATGAACCTAAATGCGAAGAGCTCCCTGATGGAAGTGTCGTATTAAGTTCACGTTCCGAGGGGCGAATGTTTAATATTTACACTTTCACCGATATCAAATCAGGGGCTGGCCAATGGGGAAAACGTGCCAAAGCAGCAGCTTTCAAAAGTATCAAAAACGCCTGCAACGGCGAGATTCTGATTCTCAAAGCCCGAAACACAACCACAGATCGTCGCACATTTGTGGCTATTCAATCGGTTCCTTTCGGGCCACAACGCACCCATGTAGGCTTTTTCTACCGTGAATTAGGTGCCGGTCATCTCACACCCGAAGCCTTTGCAGCCGATTGGAACAAAGGTTTACAGGTGAGTAACGATGTTTCTGGTTACTCCACTATGACCCCACAGCACGACGGGCGCATCGGTTTTCTTTGGGAAGAAGGCCCCACCAATTATAATATCGACTATATCTCACTGAGTCTCAGCGATATTACAAACGGCAGATTCACCATCGATCGCTCCATGAAAAAGGTGTGGAAACAGAGTCGGAAATAATAATTCACACCACTAAAAAAGGCACTCACCTGCATTAGTAACAGCAAGTGGGTGCCTTTTTTATATCATATTGTCCGAGGAAATCAATCTTCGCTTTCCTCTTTTTTCGCCTTGCGAACTGCGCGTTTACGCTTCGGCTTCTCCTCAGTAACAACCGTATCGACCTTAACTCCAGCCAACTCTGGATCTACAAGAATGCGACCACAATACTCGCAAACAATGATCTTCTTGTGCATCTTAATATCCAGTTGTCTCTGTGGCGGTATTTTATTGAAACAACCACCGCAAGCATCACGCTGAACATAAACGATTCCCAAGCCATTACGCACGTTTTTGCGAATGCGTTTGAAGCTATTCAACAAGCGAGGTTCTATTTTTGTCTCAAGCACTTTGGCTTTATCCTTCAGCTTCTCTTCCTCTTCACGCGTCTCTTGCATGATTTCATTGAGTTCATTCCGCTTCTGTTCGAGATCGTCTGCACGTGCGGCGATCTGTTCCTGAACGTTAGCCAGGTCTCGCTCACGCTCGGCAATCTTGACGACAGCGTCTTTAATCTTCTTGTTACAGAGTTCGATCTCCAACGATTGAAACTCGATCTCTTTGCTGAGAGTGTCATATTCACGGTTGTTTTTGACTTCGTCCAACTGTGATTTATACCTGTCCACACTCGCTTGAGCCTGATTGATTTCGGCTTTTTTCTGTGAAACGGCCGTCTGAAACTCCTTAATCTCATTTCCGATTTTATCGACACGCGTGGTGAGTCCGGCTATTTCGTCTTCCAAGTCTTGCACCTCGAGGGGCAATTCACCTCTCAACGCCTTCTTTTCATCGATAGAAGACAATGTTGTTTGCAACTGATAAAGCGTTTTGAGCTTCTCTTCGACAGACAAATCTGTCGGGTCTTTCTTTGCCATAATGATATTATAAATAGATGATCGGATTGGTGTTGGTCTTGGTGAGATAACATGTCACCGCGTTGCCACACGTCTCCTCAATGATTGATTTGAATATTTCGTTGGTAAACTGTTCGCTTTGGAAATGGCCGATAACAGCGATCTGCACTTGCTGTTCATGTCCGAAGTATTCATGATAATGCATTTCGCCGGTCACGAAAGCATCCGCTCCGGCTGCAACAGCATCTTCGAGCAAAAACGAACCGGCACCTCCGCACAGACCAACACGCTGTATCGGTCGACGAAGCAACTGATTGCACATCACGCATTCCACATCAAACACGCGCTTAAGCATCACAATCAAATCGTCGGCAGCTATCGGTTCGGGCAACGTTCCAATTACGCCACTACCACATTCAACGCCGTCCACAATTCTCGGAGTTAAGAAACCGACATCCTGCAAACCCATTTTTTCGGCGATTTTAAAGTTCACACCGCCTCCTGCATTGTCCAAATTGGTGTGCATCGAGACAATTGTTACATTGTTTTGGATCGCTTTAATCACCGTGCGTTGCACATAGTCGGCGTCCGTAATCTGCCTCAACCGATGGAAAATCAGTGGATGGTGAGACACCACCAGGTTACATCCCAATGCCACTGCCTCATCGATCACTTGTTCGTTGACGTCCAAACACAATAAAGCCCCTGATACTTCCGCCTCCGTCAATCCAATTTGCAGGCCGGCATTATCATAGTCTTCCTGCAAAGGCAGAGGCGCGAATCGTTCAAGGGCATCAATAATCTCCTTTATTTTCACGCTTTATCAGCCTTTTATTATCATGCCGTGCATTTCGCACAGCATATTCTATCGCAATCAAACGATATTTGGATACAAATATAATCATTTCTTTTCAGAATGAGATATAAGTCGGTCTGTATTTAAATTAAATTAAGTTTTAAATCTCGCGAATATCTACCCGAAAAACAAGTGATCGTCACTGCATTTCTCATTTACCGTTAAACGCATTGCAACCAACGGTTCATCAGCATGCAATTCAGCTTTAGTCAGCGTGTGATTAACGCTCGGTTGTCCTCTCCCCTCGCCTCTTCCGATCCACAAAGGGAAGACAAGGCGCCGACAAGATACAAAAAAACGGACTCGAATCACAATAGATTCCAGTCCGGCTTTTTGATTCTTACACGGCCGATTAAACCGGAAGGGTCACGCGGCCGACATTATACATCTTCAAAACATTCACACAATACTTATTCAATTTCTTGCTTTCTACAATCTTTCTAACCATTTTTCTCATAATCTTTCTACCTTTCTTTTTCTTTTTTTGTTATCCTGTTGTTATCCTTCAAACACTCTCTTATTGTCAGATTTGGAGCTTGTTCGCTAAAACTTTTGCAAAGATAATGCCCCAAACTGTGTGCGGCAACAGTTTAAAGAAAGAAAGATGATTATTCGATAGTCTTTTTGACGTAAATCAAACTGCTTGATTCACGTCAACGTTTTGACTCACATGGCGCAGCCGCTCGTAGTCATCAAAAGTGTATCTACGTGCCACCCACAACGTAATGAGTACAGAAACCATTGACGTACAGAGCATTACGATCAGCATAGTAACCTGAAAGACAACAGCGGTCAACACATCGGCACCGCCCAAAAGCATACTCCACAACATCACAGGCGACATTCCTGTCACTGCAACCGACATATTGGCAATATTTCCGAGCACGCTTTTCTCCAAAGCCCTCTTCACGAAATAGCGCACGGCTTCATTGTGCGTGGCTCCGTTTCCAAGCAGAAACGCATAGAGTTGGGCGTGATGTTGCAAACCCGAATAATAGGTGGAGAGCGCCCGCCCGTTGTTTTCCACCATATTACCGATGATCAATCCCACCACAGGAACCAGATAACGAGCATCGAAAGGCATGTCCTTTCCCAAAACGAAAACCACATCATAAACACCGGCCAACAACGAAGTGACAGCCACACCGGCACTAACGGGAATGAAAAAACGCATCATCCGCAAGCGCGCTTTACGAATAATGCCCGCCGAACTCACCATAACCATGAGGAGAATCCACACAAGATTAACTGCCACACGATTCCATTCGAAAAGGTATTGCAAGAAAATCCCTGTCAGAATCATCATCGTGAATAGTCGGATCAGCACCCAAGCGGTTTTCCGGAAACGTTCAAACGATAGCGGAAAATAATATAGAAAGGTGTGGCCAACACCAAAAGGCCTAATAGGATTTGCAGAATCAGCATCATCTCTGTATCTTATGTTTCAAGCGTTATTTGTTTATCATACACTCCCCTACCCGTTTCGCGACTTCCGGTAACGAGTACTGCGGACCCCTGTCGGGCCATTTCGCGTAGCAACACATCCTCGGTTGCATGCTGCGATTCGTCAACCAAAACCAGCGGCCGACGCAAAACGCACGCTAACGACAGCATGAGCATGCGCCGCATCGGCTCATCCACGCGATCGAAAGGCATATCATAATAGGACCGGTCGATATTCACCGTGCTCCAGAAAGCCCATAAAGTATCCTTGGAAAGACCGCTCTTGCGGTTTACATCAAGACGAACCACACGATCAAAAAGCGCTGCAAACGTGGGTTCCGACAGTTGGAGATCCTGCGGAACATAAGCCATCAGCCTGCGAAAAGTGGCTGCCGAATAAGTTGTTAAAAGTTCGCCTTCCATCGTAATATAGCCGTCGGTAACAGGCATAAGCCCCATCACGGCCTCGATCAGTGACGATTTGCCACTGTCTTTACTGCCGCGCACATAGAGCATTTCACCCCGTCGAACAATCAACGACAGTCGGGTGAACAGCGTCTGACCGCCTCTTGCCATGCAAACGTCTTTAAATTCCAGCATCAGGGAAGTTGAAAATATTCCTTGCAAAAATACGAATTAAATTCTAAAATCACTGTTCCTGCACGAAATTATGCCTGGAAAAGCGTAACTTTGCACACAAAATGAGCAATCCGACAATGATTTCCCAACACACAGATTATGTGCTTCCGGCCGAATGGGATGTGCAATCGGGCGTGCAAATGACATGGCCGCACGCTGCAACTGACTGGCTTCCGTATCTCGAAGACATTACGCACACCTGCGTGGAAATGGCTCGCGCCATCGTCAGACATGAATCATTGCTGATCGTGGTGCCTGATCCGGAACCCGTGAGAGCCCTCCTTTACGATGAAATCGACGCTCAATGGCACAGCCGTTTGCGTTTTTTCGCTTGTCCCACGAATGATACTTGGGCACGAGATCATGCTGTTCTCACGCTTGTTTCGCCCGATGGACGTGTGCTTCCACTCAACTTCAAGTTCAACGGATGGGGAGAGAAATTTCCTTCAGCCCTTGACAATCGGATCAATGGTCGTTTGGCAGCCGCTGGGATATTCTCCGTCGCACCCGAAGATCATACAGATTTCGTACTCGAAGGCGGTTCTATCGAAAGCGACGGACACGGAACCATTTTCACAACAAGCCAATGTCTGCTTGCAAGTAACCGTAATTTGCCTTGCGAAAAGGCATCAATTGCAGCGCAATTAACGGTGAGTCTGCGTGCAAATAACATCATTTGGCTTGACCACGGAAAATTGATTGGCGATGATACCGATGGACATATCGACACCATTGTGCGTACGGCGCCCAACGACACCTTATTATATATAGGATGCGACGACGCCGATGACGAACAATTCGATGATTTCCGCGCCTTGGAACAACAGCTCCGATCTCTGCGAAAATCCGACGGAAAGCCTTACAGACTGTTACGATTACCGATGCCCAATGCAATTTTTGACGGATCGGAACGACTTCCCGCCACCTACGCTAACTTCTTGATCATCAACGGTGCAGTGCTTTGCCCCACATATCGGCAGCCTCGTAAGGATGCAGAAGCTATGGAAACGATCGCCCAGGCCTATCCGGACAGAGAAATCATCGGTATTGATTCGTGCACGATCATCCGTCAACACGGTTCCATTCATTGCATGACCATGCAGTTTCCAGCAGGTTTACTTCGCTAAAATCACCAGAAAATGAGGAATAAAAAATTACAAATCGGCCTTTTACAACAGCACAACACGGCTGATATTCAAGACAATATGCAGCGGCTCGAAGCCGGCATCAAGACGCTCGCAACGCAAGGCGCCGAACTGATTGTGTTGCAGGAACTACACAATTCACTATATTTCTGCCAAACGGAAGATGTCGACAATTTTGATTTAGCAGAACCAATTCCTGGTCCTTCGACAACATTTTTCGGTCGATTAGCATGCAAATATCATGTGGTCATCATTACTTCGCTGTTCGAGCGACGCGCACCGGGACTCTATCACAACACAGCTGTGGTGATCGAACACGATGGAACAGTGGCGGGAAAATATCGAAAGATGCATATTCCAGATGATCCCGCGTATTATGAAAAGTTTTATTTCACGCCTGGCGACATGGGTTTTCAGCCTATCGAGACGTCGGTGGGAAAATTAGGTGTGCTCGTTTGCTGGGATCAATGGTATCCGGAAGCGGCCCGTTTGATGGCTTTGCAGGGTGCCGAAATGCTAATTTATCCCACGGCAATCGGTTATGCAAGCAATGATTCGACCGAAGAACAACAGCGACAACGCGAAGCATGGACTACGATTCAACGCGGACACGCTGTCGCTAATGGTCTTCCCGTGATTTCAGTCAATCGTGTTGGTTTTGAGAAAGACCCTTCCGGGCAAACCAATGGCATTCAATTCTGGGGCAGCAGTTTCGTTTGCGGTCCGCAAGGCGAGTTTCTTTTCCGTGCCGGAGAACATGAAGAGGTTTGTCAAACCGTCGCCATTGATCTTGCCCATAGTGAACAGGTGCGTCGTTGGTGGCCGTTTCTGCGCGATCGCCGAATCGATTATTACGACACTATTACACAGCGATTCATGGATTGAATATTTGTCATTTGATTTTCATCCGACGCGATTTTCGGCCCAATCGTTTGCCGAAATCAGCGTCAATATACACGAGTGCCACAGAAATCAATGACAAGATGCCGAACAAAAAGACGATCAAGAAAAACGAATGATAGCCTACTTGTTCTTGCAAAGCACCTGAAAACAGTCCTGAAATCATCATTGAAACGGCCATAAAAGCAATGCACATCATGTAATAAAAGGTTCGAAAGCCCGTGTGACAGACGTAACCGATATAGAAAAGATAGGCAGCGATACCGAAACCGAAGCCCATTTGCTCTACCAATACACACAAACAAATGATCAACAAACCAGCTGGTTGCATGCTACTCAAATAAAGATACAACGCATGAGGCAGCGTTGCGGCCAGCGTTATCGGCCAAATCCACCGTCGAAGTCCATCTTTCGAGATGATACTTACGCCCGAAATAAATCCAATTAATAGGCCTACCACCCCCACAGAACCTTGCACCAATCCGTATTCTTGCGGTGAAAGGCCGAGTCCTCCTTTGTGAATGGCATCTATTAAAAACAATGACGACACTTTGGAAAGCATTCCCTCGGGCATGATAAAGAATAAAAGAAAGAGTGCACTCGGCACGATTTGTGGCTGATCTAAGAAATCCCGTACCAAGATCATAGTCTCGTTCCACACGCTTCGCATATCGAAACGAGATCGGTAACGACTTGTTTCACCGCGCGGCAACAGCAATCCGTTCCACAACCACAACAAAATGAAAATGCCTGTTACGGCATAACTCACTAAACTCCACGAATAACTAATGCTCCCGCGTTGAATAACCTGCACGTTACCAGCTATCATCACCAAAATGCCTTGGCCGAAAATCATTCCGAGATAACAGGCAATCGACTGCACTTTACGAAACCATCGCCGCCTCTCGTGCACCAATTCGGATTCGTAGACATCACGAGCGACACTGCTATGAACAGCCAATGCAAAAGCCGCCAACCAAAAAGCAACCAGCGTTCCTTGCAACCAAGCCGACGTGGGAATGGCTAATGCTACTCCACCGAACGATGCTCCAATCAGCAATTCGGCTGTAAGAAGCCACCAACGGCGTGTTTGAAACAAATCGAGAAACGGTCTCCAAAGTGGTCGGAGCACCCAAGGCAGATAGAGCCAACTCGTATAAAACGTGATCTCAGCATTGTTCAAACCGAGTTGTTTATACAAAATCAGCGACAGCATGGTGATGCCTACAAACGCCAAACCCTCTGGGAAGAAAAGCGAAGGAACCCAAGTCCAAGGATTATTATGCCTCATTATACATATAAGGTGTTGATCGTTGCACCACGATAATAATGCAACAATATCTTATCATACGTGTAACCAAGAGTTCCCATCACAGCTGCGCCGATCTGACAAAGCCCCACGCCATGTCCCCATCCAGCTCCATGAATATCGAATCGTTGCGGGATTCCTGTCTCAAAATGACTTTTCTCCACAGTAAAAGCACTACTGTAAAGATGTGTCTCGCTCAAAGTGCGACGGATTTCCAGTTCTTTTCCGATGACAAGCGAGTGTTCCGTACCCACAATTTTCAATCGTGTGATACGACCGCTCTTGCCCCGTTCCAGCGGAATTAAGTCTACAATATATCCGAAATCGATGCCTGTCTTTTTCTGAATAAGCGTCATCAATTCCTCTTGCGTATAACCGACATGCCAACGATAAAAGTCGGCCGTCTCCTGATCATAGTCATTGAGCACTTGCGACAGCACTCTTTTGTCTTGCGTATTGCAAAAAGCAGCAGGCTCGGAACGTATCCAACGCATGGCATTTTCTTCATTCATGAGATCAGGAACATCTTTTTCAGCCGCGTCACGCACAGCAATCAAATAAGGTTTTGGCGTATCTTCCCAGCAGAATTGGAATTCTTCGCTCACGCCTCCACAACATTTGCAGAACCGCGCATCACAAATTTCGCCGCCACTCATCAACACTTGACACGAGTAGCCCTCACAGCCTCAGCCACTTGCTTATTTGTGGCCTTTGTGACACCTTGATAACGCTGGCAATGATCATCGGCACAGACGTCGAAAAGCCTGTGATCTTCGCGGTCATACCATCTGATCCACTCGTCATCGCGTCTTACCCATGAGGAATGATGAACCGTCTCGTTATGCGCCGCGCGACGTTTCATCATCTGTGCAAGCAACCAACTGCGTGAGATCACGGCATGGGCTTTGAGCAATTCCAATGAAGATGTGGCGCTCATTTCGCTCGAAATGACACTCTCCAAATATTTTTCAACGGGCAATTCATTGATAGCCAATACTTGATCGGTGTCAACTGTCAAACGAAGCGCACCCAAAAACGTTTGTTTTTCCTTTCGTTCCCAATGAAAGTGGGCACCGATCGTCACATCGTCGAGCGTAAACGAATCATCATTGAATTGCGGTTGGAAAACAAGTTTGCGATAACGACTGCCGTTCCACACGATTTCGTCTTCCGAGTAACGCACCGTCTGCACACCATTCACCTTTTCTCCATTCACTGAATATGGCTTATTGAACGAGAAGTGCAATTCTTCACCGCTCACGACACCCACCGTCACCGAAGGCTCATGCACAAAGGGCGTTGCAAAAGACCGTAAATTGCCTTGCAAATAACGGTCTTTCAGGCGACAACTAACCGTTAGTTGCTCTGCAAAAGACATGCTAACGTCGGCATATATCTGATGAACGGCTTCCGGCGTAATGCGCAGGAAATCTTCTTCACGCGGTAAAATAAGGAGTCCGGCCATATCAACCGCCCCAGGACTCACCAACAATTGCGCGTCGCCCACAGCATCATAACAAGCAGGACGATGACTCCGACGCGGAAAAACAACCGAAATAAAGTCATCGCCGATACGCCAACTCACAATATTCATCATCGGTTCGATATCGTCTTTGTGCTTGGGCAACACGGCATAAAGCATTCGGAACATCGCCACATCGTTTTCTTCGCTGCGACTACGGATGCAAAATGCCGGACAAACAAAATCCCGGATAGCCGCTATATACTCGTTATCATTCAGCGAAACGAGAATTTCGGCACGAGTATTCAGCGTTGCCAATCTATCTGCAAAGGCAGAATGCCACTCGTCCCAGCCTGAAAATGCAGGTGATCAGGTGCCGATGCACCACATTTCGGGTCATTATAAAAAACCATAATATCGCTGAATTCAGTCAAAATACGATGTATTTTGCCATAGTTTCCATCAATCTGCTGCGGTTGGTGATGCCGTGCAGGAATAGTGAAATGCATCGGTAGAATGGGGAAAGGATTGATGAGCAATTCAAATTGATTGTCAATCGTTTTGACGATTTGTGCTTCCGGTCGATTCTCTGCACACAAAAAACAGGGTCGGTTGGCTATTGCGCGCTTATCGACAGCTGCTCCCGTAGACACCATTCGAGCCGGATTCCACTGCACCTTGACCGTATTCGCACCGCATTTGATGTCGCGTACCTGCACGTTTGTCAGTTCCTGGAATCGCGTCCGCGCATCATCCCACACTTCCAATTGCCTATCAAAGAAAGTCTTCAATCTCATCTCATCTTTATTCTCGGGTATCATCGCACGTCAGTAAAGCTTTTTTTGGTGTTCGGCAAAGATATAAAATATTCATGATATATACAAAAGGCTTATGCGGATTTTGGTATTGCAGGCTCTGCATCCACCACTTTCCCTATGATTCTCTTGCCTTTTAGCATGTTTTTACGTAACTTTGCGCGATCAAACAGGGGATACATCGGATGAGCAATAACAAACAATCGCTGTTGGGAATGAAGCTCGACGAGCTGAAAACAGCGGTCAGCGAACTGGGAATGCCGGCTTTCACCGGCAGTCAAATTGCTCATTGGCTCTACGTGCAACACGTTCGCAATATCGAAGAGATGACCAATCTCTCGAAAACAAACCGTGCCCGACTGGCCGAACACTATCGAATCGGATGCGCTGATCCCATCGATGCACAGCACTCTAACGATGGAACGGTCAAATATTTGTTTCCAACGGAAAACGGGAAATATGTAGAGACGGTCTACATACCCGATAACGACCGTGCGACATTGTGTGTTTCGTGTCAAGTGGGTTGCAAAATGAACTGCCTTTTTTGCCAAACAGGCAAGCAAGGATTCGAAGGTAACCTCACCACGAGCGACATTCTGAATCAGATTTATGCGCTACCCGAACGCGAAAAGCTCACCAACATCGTCTTTATGGGACAAGGAGAGCCGATGGATAATCTTGAAAACGTGTTGCGGGCAACGACGATTCTCACCGCCAACTACGGTTATGCATGGAGTCCGAAACGCATCACGGTGAGCAGCGTGGGCGTCCGCGGCAAACTCAAACGGTTCTTAGACGAGAGTCATTGTCACGTGGCCATCAGTCTGCATTCGCCCATCGCCGAACAGAGAGCGATGTTGATGCCGGCTCAGAAAGCCATGCCGATCTCAGAAATCGTGGATTTGCTACGCGGATATGACTTCGCTCACCAACGCCGTTTGTCGTTCGAATATATCGTATTCGGCGGTGTCAACGATTCGCCGACACATGCCCAAGCCCTTGTCCGACTGTTGAAAGGCGTGGATTGTCGCATCAATCTCATTCGGTTTCATCCGATTCCGAACGTGGATCTACACGGAACGAGTGACGAAAAGATGGCTTCTTTCCGCGATTATCTCACAGCTCACGGTGTGTTTACAACCATCCGAGCCAGCCGCGGACAAGATATCTTTGCTGCATGTGGACTTTTGTCCACAGCGAAAAGCCGTTAGTGACATCGCAACCAACCGTTAATTGCACTGCAAGTAACTATTAAACGCAATGAGAAAAGCCGTTAGTTGGATCACACTCGCACTGCTCCTGTTTTCCTGCGGGGGCGAATCGCTGTTGCCGAAGAGCGGAGGACATCCTTATGAAGTGCTTTTGGTGGACGATCGCGACAGTTTGGTCTATCGCGCACTCGATGCCGATGCCGAGGGATTGCCGCAATCAGAACCGAGCTTCGACATATCAACTGTGGACCGAGCGCATTACAATCAAGTTGTGAAACAGGCGCGCAGCATCGTCATTGTGCATGTAGACAGTAAGCTGTTCGATCGCACCCGCATCCGCTATGAGCGCAACCTGTATGCCCGACCGCAATTGGTCGTCTACATAGGAACACCTTCCGGCGCGGCATTGAAGCGCGCGATGCCGATGCTGGCACCTCGACTGCGCAGTTTGCTGACACGTTTCGAGATAAACGTTGAGATTATCCGACTGAAACGAAAGCACAACATCGAGGCCGAAAAGACGATTCATAAAATGTTTGGCGCACGCATGTGGGTGCCCGCAGAGCTGACGGCGAGTAAACGAGGACGCGATTTTCTGTGGCTTTCGGACAACGCGCCGAGCGGCATGCGCAATCTCTGCATCTATCGACTGAGATCCACCGACGCCGAAAGATTCATCCGTCAGCGCGACAGCGTGATGCAACTCAACATCAAAGGCGAGACCGACTCGATGTTTATGAAGACCGTCGCAGGCAGTTGCTCGATCCATCCGCTTGCACCAAAAGCGGAAAACGGTTTTCTGGTTCGCGGCCTTTGGGAGATGAAAGGCGATGCTATGGGCGGACCGTTTGTGTGTCGTGTCGTTCGGAAAAATAGCTGGACGCTGGTTGCAGAAGCCTTTGTCTACGCCCCGGAAATGAAGAAAAGAAACAGAATACGCCAATTGGAAGCCTCGCTTCACACGTTGGCAACACAATAAACTCACTAAAACACCATTGAAATGGAAGACAGAAAGATTCGCGTTGCTATAACGCACGGCGATACCAATGGTATCGGATACGAACTGATTTTTAAGACTTTTGCCGAACCCGACATGCTGGAACTTTGCACACCCATCATATATGGGTCGCCCAAGACAGCTGCCTATCATCGCAAGGCGCTCAATATTCCGGCCAATTTCAGCATCATTGCCCGCGCCGAAGATGCTGTCGACGGACGCATTAATCTCTTGACCACTTACGAAGAAGAGGTGAAAGTGGATTTAGGAACGCCCACCGACGAGTCGGGCAACGCCGCCTTACTGGCGCTCGATCGTGCCATGACCGACTTCCGATCATCACTTTACGACGTGCTCGTCACTGCTCCTGTGGACAACAGTCATATTCAGGGATTCAGCGGACAGACGGATTTTATCGAAAGAAGTGTCGGCGAAGGTAAGAAACCGATGACGTTGCTGCTCGGCGAAGGCTTGCGAATCGGACTGGCTACAGATAATCTGCCGATCAAAAACGTGTCTGCCACCATCACGCCGGAGTTGATCAAAGAGCGTGTCACAACACTTTACAACACCATTCGCCGCGAATTTCGATTGTCTAATCCGCGGATTGCCGTGCTCGCACTCAATCCCGCCATCATAGGCAACGGCAAAGAAGAAACCGAAATCATCCAACCGGCCGTGAAAGAGTTGGCCGACAACGGGCTTAATGTCTTCGGACCATTCGATGCCGAACATCTTTTCGGTAGCGGAGAATATGCTGCCTTCGACGCCATTTTGGCTATGTATCACGACCAGGGACTCGTTCCTTTCACGACATTGACAGCCACCGACGGCGTGAAATACACAGCCGGACTGGATCTGATACGCACATCGCCCTGCCACGGAGCCGCTTTCGACATTGCCGGAAAAGGCATTGCCGACGAGCTTTCATTCCGTCACGCCATCTATACAGCCATTGACGCCTTCCGAAACCGTTGCCTGCACGATGAGCCAATGCACAATCCGCTCCAAAAACTCTATCATGAGAAACGCGAAGATGGTGACAAAGTGCGCTTCGCTGCCCCCAAGAAGCACGAGAATAGCGTGATCGAGAAATAACAATCGGCGCATGAACAGAAAATATCAGAACGCCTTCTTCATCTTCGGCCTCATCGTGTTGGTCGTCATGGTGACGCAACTCGATTTCGCAGCCGTGTGGAACGGGTTGCGACATGCAGGCTATTGGTCGGTTGCCGTGATCCTGCTTTGGGCTTTCCTCTATCTGTTCAACACCTCGGCTTGGTATCTCATCATCAACGCCGGAGGTCCGGCAAGAGTCAACTTCTGGTGGCTTTACAAGATCACCGTGTCGGGATTTGCGCTCAATTATGCCACACCGGGCGGACTGATGGGCGGCGAACCTTATCGGATTATGGAACTTGCGCCCTCGATCGGAACAGAAAGAGCCTCGTCGTCGGTCATTCTTTATGCGATGACACACATTTTCAGCCACTTTTGGTTTTGGGCAATCTCGATCCTGCTGTTTATCCTCACGCAGCCGATCAACCTCGCCATGGGAACTCTATTGGCTGCAACAAGCGCATTTTGCATACTCGGGCTATGGTTCTTCATCGTGGGCTATCGCAAGGGATTGGCCTTTCGGGCCATGAATCTGCTGCGCCATCTCCCATTGATCAAGCGTTGGGCTAAACCCTTTGTAGACCGAAACCGGGAACGATTAGATACCATTGACAGACAAATTGCCGCTCTCCACAAACAGAATCGCAAGACATTTGTCTCGGCAGTGTTACTGGAACTCGCTTGCCGAATCTGTTCCGCACTCGAAGTTTTCTTTATCCTACTTGTGTTGATGCCCTCGGTCAACTACATTCAATGCATTTTGATCATCGCCTTTACCACGCTGTTTGCCAATCTGTTGTTCTTCATTCCGCTGCAATTGGGCGGTCGCGAGGGCGGTTTTTTACTGTCGACCACCGGTTTGGGAATCACCGCCAGTGCCGGCATATTCGTTGCCTGATCGTCCGCGTGCGTGAATTGGTGTGGACAGGCATCGGTCTTCTAATGATCAAAATGGAAAAGCGGCGAGAGAAAGAGTGAAAGGATTGGCCGCCTATCATGCGCTTCAAGGAACATAAATATGGGGGACTGGATCAAATTTTCTTGTGAAATGTTTGCGAGATTAAGAATCTTTAATTACCTTTGCCGGCGTTAATTGATAATTCTTCGCCCCCTAAGTTAGGGGGTTGGGGGTCTGAACAATTAAAGAGATGATTAAACAAACAAATATAACCAGCAGCGCATCGATGCAAAAGAACTCCG
>NZ_BAIX01000032.1 GCF_000613405.1 Hoylesella enoeca JCM 12259
GGCAAAAAACCGCGGATTTTTTGTTGCCTGACACTCCGGGAAGCAAAAAACCGCGGATTATTTGTTGCCTGACACTCTAGGAAGCAAAAAACCGCGGATTATTTGTTGCCTGACACTCTGGGAAGCAAAAAACCGCGGATTTTTATTACACAAGTAAAAAAAGAGAAGTTTTTAACTGGACAGCAATAATAAACAATTGATTAGTGCACCTGTCGCCTGATCCACTCGCCAACGGCCTCGTAAGCACTGCGCTCCTCCTGATGCTGAGGCTCTGCAAAGGTCATCTTATCCATCTCTTCGCCGAATTGATCGGGGAAAATGATGATGAGATTGGTGCCGGAAAAATGGCGAGTAAGCTCTTCCGGTAAACGTTCTAACGCCGTTTTGTAAGACACGGTGCCCTTACGAGCCGTGACAACGACAAAGAGATGATCTTCGGCAATGGTTCCTGCAAGGCGTGGAAGTTCGTTCCAGTGATCCATTGTGGTGTAATCTACGCGCAGACTCGGGTGCCGATTGCGGACATATTCATTGATGAGTGCCAATGTGTCGGTACGTCCGTGAAACTGAATGCGGCACTCTAAATTGCATGCCACGCGTGAGAGGCGTTCTAACCAGCGGTAAAAGCCCGGTTCGAACTGCGCTCGAGACGGCACAGCTACCTGTATGCGACGAATCGTGTTGAGTGGTTGGCGCAAGCGAACCATCATGATCTGTCGGCTCAATCCATTGAAAAGACTTTGGTGGAATTGTCCCCAAAATCCCGCAGAAACATCTTTGTGCATATGCATTCCGATGATGATCTCGGATGCCTGATACTCTTTGAATGCGTGTTTGATGCCGTTTGCGATATTGGCCGCTATGCGCACTTGTGTCTGCATCATTACATCCGCGGCACTGGCATAACGTGTGAGTTGTTCAAGCAGGCGGCGACCTTTTTCTTGGTTGCTGCGCATCTGTGCGTCGTCATAGATACATTGAGTCCGATCAGTCCGCGTCCGAGTTTCGGATTGCGCATCATGAGAGCCAACGAGATCAAATTCGTGGCATATTCGGGATATTTCACAGGATGAGTATGTTCTCGTCATCGGTCGACTGATCGTTATCCGTCGGCAGCTCTTTGTCTCTAAGCGTTATCCGTCGGGCTGCCCGTTCGGTAACAATAGTCGAAACGACACATGTGAAAAGAATCATCAGGATGACGGCATTCAACACACTGTTATCAATCATGGGTTGTCCGTCGGCCGTTTGTAGGCGCATTCCTACCATAATCATTGCAATCGAACCTGCCGCATGGGCCGAAGTGAGGCCGAACATCATGTGGCCCGACGACAATGGGAGACGAAAACTGAAACTCGAAAGATAGGCAGCAAGGGCTTTTCCCAATGTTCCTGCAACGGTCAAACAGATCAATACCCAAATGATTCCACCCCCTGCAAACAACAATCGCACATTAATAAGCATGCCTACACCAATCAGAAAATAAGGGATGAACAGTGCGTTACCGATAAACTCGATGCGATTCATCAGCGGCGAGATGTGAGGGATATAGCGATTGAGAATCAAGCCCGAAAGGAATGCACCGAGAATGCCTTCTAATTCGATGAGTTCGGCCAGGGCAGCACTCATAAACAGCATTGCCATAATAAATATAAACTGCATCACGGCATCGCTATATCGACGCAGAAACCAGCGTGTAAGCCGCGGAATCAGCAGTATTAATGCGGTACAGAACAATGCAAATTTCAAACCGAACCATATCCAAAAGCCGATGCCTCCGTACTTCTCGGTGATCGCTGTGAGCATTGCCAGCACCACAAGAGCTAAAAACAACGCCAACATCGATGCTCCGACGCTGAGCGAAACACTCGGTTTGCGCTGTAATCCGAAACGTCCCACGATGGGATAAGCAATCAAAGTGTTGGAAGCCATAATACAACTCAACAATAAAGATCGCATCGATCCGTAACCTAAAAGCATCGTACAGGTGAAGTAAGTCAGGCCAAAGGGGATGACAAAAGTGAGAAGTCCGAATGTCAGTAGCTTATATTTGTTTTTTTTCAGCCCTTCATTGTCCATCTCCAAGGCTGCAAGGAACATTATATAGTATAGTCCCACACGGCCGAAAAGCTCAAACGAATTGTCGCGGATGAGTATATTGAGACCGTATTGACCTACGATCACGCCCGCAATAACCATTCCGATGATGTGCGGAATACGTAATTTGCCCATTATAATGGGGGCAGACAAGACGATCAACAGCACTACGAGGAAAATCATTGTCGGACTCGTGATAGGGAGGTAATGTGAGATGTCGGGCATAAAACAATTTGTGAATCGGTTTGAAAGCACAAAGTTGCAAAAAATATATCTATTTCGGATGCGTTTGTTTTAGAAAGTTGTACTTTTGCAAGACATTTTTAGTTCGTTCATTAATTGATAAGCAGATGAAAATAGCGATTATTGGGGCAAGCGGTGCAGTGGGACAAGAGTTTCTTCGCATACTTGCTGAGCGGAATTTCCCGATAGATGAATTGGTGCTTTTCGGTTCGGAGCGCAGTGCTGGACATACATATACCTTTCGAGGAAAAGATTATGAAGTAAAGCTTTTACAGCATAACGACGACTTCAAAGACGTGGATATCGCCTTTGTTTCGGCTGGTGGCGGAACGTCCAAGGAATTTGCAGACACCATTACCAAGCATGGTGCCGTGATGATCGATAATTCCAGCGCTTTCAGAATGGACAAAGACGTGCCCCTTGTGGTGCCCGAATGCAATGCAGAAGATGCACTCGATCGGCCCCGCGGTATTATTGCAAACCCCAATTGTACCACGATTATGATGGTGGTGGTGCTGAAACCATTGGAGAATCTGTCTCACATCAAGCGCATTCACGTAGCAAGCTATCAGAGTGCAAGCGGTGCCGGCGCAGCTGCTATGGCCGAGTTGGAGCAGCAATACAAAGAGATTGTTGAAGGAAAAATGGTCACCGTGAATAAGTTTCCGCATCAGTTAGCTTATAATGTGATTCCGCAGATCGACGCCTTCACCGACACTGGTTATACGAAAGAGGAGATGAAGATGTTTAATGAGACACAAAAAATTCTGCACAGTGATGTGAAATGTTCGGCCATGTGTGTGCGCGTGAGTTCGCTCCGGTCGCATTCCGAAAGTGTGTGGATAGAGACCGAGCGTCCCATCAGCGTCGAAGAAGCTCGCCGGGCCATAGCTTCCGCACCAGGATGCACACTGAAAGACGATCCCGATCATCTCATTTATCCGATGCCTTTGGAGACAGCCGGCAAGGATGATGTGTTTGTCGGTCGGGTGCGTAAGGATTTAGCTGACGACCACGGACTCACGTTTTGGCTCAGTGGAGACCAAATTCGCAAGGGTGCAGCATTGAATGCCGTGCAGATTGCCGAGTATTTGATCAAAGTAGGAGACGTGAAATAGATCTTTATTCACTAAGACCTACACAGCAAGTCTATTCCCATTAGGGACAACAAGGCTTAAAATATGCACAAAAGATTTTGATATGTGCAAAGAAGGTCGTATCTTTGCACATATTTTTGAGATTTGTGCAATGGAATCAATACCCAGCTTTAACTCCTTCGTTGAACAGAGTATCATAAACAATTGGGATTTGGACGCCCTGACAGATTACAAAGGGGCTACGCTACAATATCATGATGTGGCGCGGAAAATCGAGAAACTACATATCCTCTTTGAAAGCAGTGGCGTTGAGAAAGGCGATAAAATCGCAATCTGCGGACGTAATAGTGCGCATTGGGCCGTTACCTTTTTGGCAACGATCGCGTATGGAGCAGTTGTCGTACCGATTCAACATGAATTCACACCGGATCAGATTTATAATATTGTCAATCATTCCGAATCACGCCTTTTATTTGTAGGCGATGTCGTGGCTACACAGATTGATGCGTTGCAGATGCCGACTCTGGAAGGCATCATATATTTGCCCGATTTCTCTTTACTTGAGTCACGCTCAGAAAAGCTCATCTATGCACGCGAACATCTCAATGAAATGTTCGGTCGCAAATATCCTAAATTTTTCCGAAAGGAGCACGTCCACTATCATCAAGATACAGCTGAGGAATTGGCAATAATCAATTACACCAGCGGAACAACAGGTTTCTCCAAAGGTGTCATGTTGCCTTATCGGGCGCTATGGAGCAATATGGACTTCATTAATGAAGCAATCGGTAAGCATCTCACACGAGGGAGTAAAGTGTTAAGCATGTTGCCAATGGCACACATGTATGGCCAACTGGTGGAATTCATCTTTGAGTTTTGCTTCGGCAACCACATTTATTTCCTGACTCGATTACCAAGCCCGTCTCTTATTGCTGAAGCAATTGCCGAGGTAAAGCCGGCTGTGGTAATCTCCGTTCCGCTGATCGTTGAGAAAATCATCCGTAAAAAAGTGTTCCCTATCGTACAGAACAACAAAGTACGACTGCTGATGAATATGCCCGTGATCAACAAGAAAGTGAAAGAGCGTATTTGTGAGACCGTGAAAGAAGCTTTCGGTGGTAATGCATACGAAGTGGTGGTCGGCGGTGCCAGCCTGAATAAAGAGATTGAAGACTTCTTGGTGAATATCGGATTCCCGATCACTGTTGGTTACGGCACAACAGAGACAGCCCCGATGATTACATTCAGCGACTGGACTGATTTCGTACCGGGTTCGTGCGGCACAGTAGTCACCCGAATGGAGGTCAAGGTGGCAAGCCCAGATCCCCAAAACATTCCCGGCGAGATCATTACGAGAGGTCTCAATGTGATGCTGGGCTATTATAAGAATGAAGAAGCCACGCGTAAAGTGATTGATGAAGACGGATGGTTTCATACAGGCGACCTCGGTACGATGAGCGAAGACGGACATATTTTCATCAACGGACGCATCAAGAACATGTTACTCGGTTCGAATGGACAGAATGTCTATCCCGAAGAAATCGAAAACCAATTAAACTCCATGACGATGGTCAACGAAAGCTTAGTCATTCAAGACGGAGAGAGGATCATCGGACTGGTCTATCCCGACTACGAAGAAGCCCGTGTGCTAGATCTCACCGACGAGGATCTGACCGGTATCATGGAACAAAACCGACAGGAACTCAACGAACAGCTACCTCCCTACTGCAAGTTGGCTACCATTCATCTACGCACCGAGGAGTTTGAGAAGACGCCTAAGAAAAGCATTAAGAGATACTTATACAAAAACGTTTAAATCGAATAATTATATGGAACAAACACCTAGTTTCAACAAACTGATCGAGGAAAGCATTATCAACAATTGGGATCGCGATGCTCTCTCAGATTATAAAGGCATCACATTGCAATATCACGATGTAGCCCGCAAGATCGAAAAACTTCACATCTTATTCGAAAATAGCGGCATACAACGAGGTGACAAGATCGCCCTCTGCGGCCGTAATAGTGCCAACTGGGCAGTGGCTTTCCTCGCTACACTCACTTATGGAGCTATTGCCGTGCCTATCCTACACGAATTCACGGCCGAGCAGGTGCACAACATTGTCAATCACTCCGAAGCCAAATTGCTCTTCGTGGGCGATGTCGTAGCCACCACGATCGATGGAACCAAGATGCCGGGGCTGGAAGGAATCATCTATATTCCCGATTACTCGCTGGTCATATCGCGCACCGACCAACTGACCTTTGCCCGAGAGCATCTCAATGAGATGTTTGGCAAGAAATACCCCAAGTATTTCCGCAAAGAACACATACATTACTACATTGATCATTCGTCCGACCAATTGGCTATGATCAACTATACCAGTGGAACCACCGGATTCTCCAAAGGTGTGATGATTCCTTACCGAGCATTATGGAGCAACTTCGACTTTGCCATCCATGTGCTTGGTGATAAGATCCATCCCGGCGACAACATCATCAGCATCTTGCCCATGGCCCACATGTATGGAATGGCATTCGAATTTATCTTCGAATTTCTTTCGGGCTGCCATATTTTCTATCTCACCCGCATCCCAAGTCCGGCCATCATCGCACAGGCCTTTGCCGATGTCCGACCTGCTGTCATCATCGCAGTGCCCCTGATCATCGAGAAGATCATCCGCAAGAAAGTATTCCCCAAAATTCAGAACAATGGGATGCGACTATTACTCAATATGCCGGTCATCAGCAAGAAAGTTAATCAGAAAATTTGTGAACAAGTGTCCGAACCTTTGGCGGCCACTTTTATGAAGTCATCATCGGCGGTGCCGCCTTCAATCGCGAGGTGGAAACATTCTTACACAAGATCGGGTTCCCCTTCACGGTCGGCTATGGAGCCACCGAATGTGCACCGATCATTGCGTATGCCGACTATCAGACCTTCATACCCGGATCGTGCGGCCGCCCTGTCATCCACATGGAGGTGAAAATAGACAGCCCCGATCCAGCCAACGTGCCAGGCGAGATATTGGCACGAGGACTGAATGTGATGCTCGGCTATTACAAAGACGAAGAAGCCACACGGACCACCATCGACCCCGAGGGGTGGTATCATACGGGCGATTTGGGCACGATGGACGACCAGGGCAATATCTTCATCAAGGGGCGTTCCAAGAATATGCTTCTCGGCGCCAGCGGGCAGAACATTTACCCGGAGGAGATCGAGGACAAACTCAATTCCATGGCCATGGTCACTGAGAGCGTTGTCATCCAAAGCGGCGAGAAACTCATCGGGCTGGTTTATCCCGACTTCGAGGAAGCCAAGACCATGGGATTCTCCAATGAAGATCTCACCAACATCATGGAGCAGAATCGCCAAGCTCTCAATGCCGTGCTTCCCGCTTACAGCAAGCTGTCGAGCATCCACCTTTACGACGAAGAGTTTGAGAAAACGCCCAAGAAGAGCATCAAACGCTATCTGTATCAAGACAACAATTAGCATGCATCGTTACACCTAACCGCTGGGTAGCTCTCTACCCAGCGAATGTGTCCTCTCCTGCCCAACAGCTGGGTAAGAGAGGACACATTCGTTGGGTACGATAGAAGCATAAATGCAAGCATGCGGCGCCTTTCAAGCACGCGACATCCGATACAGCTTCCGCACATAATGCACCGCGGCGTAAACACAACCGATGAGCAAATAAATCAAGACCAATTGTAGCCGACTGATTCGAATCCCCTCAATGCTGGCACCCGGCCACGCTGCAATATGTGAGACACCGCCATTCAGCCACCGGGCGACAGTCAGAACAAACGTGGCAAGCAATCTTTCCACAACGGCGAACGGCGAGAGTGCAAACATGGCAAGCACTGAATAGAGAATCAGCATGGCGGCGGGGATGACCAGGAAGTTAGTCAGCAGAAAATAACAAGAATATCGACCGAAGTAATACATCACCAGCGGAGCCGTCCCCACTTGTGCCGCGACAGACACGACGATCATCGACCACACCCATTTCACTATGCGCGACGATATCCACAACCGCTCGAGCAGCAATCCATAGAGCGGTTGAAACAAGATGAAGATGGCCATCACGGCCGCAAATGAGAGTTGGAAACCAATGTCCCAGAGAGTGAGCGGGTTGGCAACGAGCATCACAATAGCCGCCAACGACAAAGCATTGACCGACATGCGAGCCCTACCCAGCAGCGATGCAACGGCATAGATGGAGAGCATCACGGCCGCACGGACCACCGATGACGGCATACCCACCAAGATTACATAACTCCAAATGCTGCTGAGCACCACACCTTGGCTCGCCACGCGCCACCGACGATGCGGGAACAGCAACGTGAGAAAGGCATAGATGATGCCCAAATGGAGTCCCGAGAGTGCCAGCACATGCGATGCCCCCGAAACAGAATAGGCCTCTTTCACCTCGCGGGTCAACCCGCTTTTATCCCCCAATGTCATTGCCGCAACCACCGACAGCGCTTCGCCCTCGATGCCGCAATGTCTCAAACGGTCTGCTAACCGTTGCCGCAGACGCAACGCCGAGAGTCTGGTCTGTTCCCATTCTGACAATGAAGATAGATCGGCCGGCTCTTGCTGCCACTGTGTATAATAAATGAATGTTTCGGCGACAAAGCCATGCACTTGCAGCCAACGTACGTAATCGAAATGCGAATCGGCAGCATACCCCACAGGATGAACCAAAACGGAACGCGCCGTGAGTCCGCTCCCCACATCCAATTGCCTATATCTGCCCGCCACGGTGTCACGCAGCAAAGTCGCTTTCACACGCAAAGGACGCCTGCACGGGCTACCCTCGCAATGCGTGATCAGCATATCGAATCTGATAACTTTCCCTCTCACGACCGGCCGACTGATGACAACCGCCTGATATTCCACTTCATCATCGGGCAGCACGATCCGCAGTTGCGCCTCTTTCAGTGTCGTGATCCAAGCCCCGAGAACAAAGACGGCAGCATAGATCAGACAGGTTTCCGTTACCGGCTTAAACCGCGTAAAGCATAGCGGAACCAACATTGCGCCCAGCATCGAAAGCCATATCCACACCGGAAGTCTGTCCCCCACTCCGTCGCCCGCCACGACACCCAAGACCAATGCGATGGCAATGCGCAACAAAGGGAACAACTGAATCTTTCCATTCGTATCCATTCGGCTTAGATAATGCGGTTAGGCTGCAAATATACGAAGAAAAATCAGGACCGACGCCCGTCACACCGCAATTTATTACGCAGGAGTTTAAACTTCAAACCTCCCTCATATGTACTCCTATGTCCATTAACCACAAAATGGTGGATAAAAGACAAGATGTGCCAAAAAGTTTTGTCTAACTTTTTGGCACATTACTTTTAATACATCCTCCAAAGAAAATTCCTCTGGCTTGTATAAATAATTACAAATATCCTACAAAGATTTATCTACGTCCTCCTCCAAAATGAAATGTTGGAATAGATTTGTCGGGAGCTTCCTGTATAATCTTTGCTCCAATCCAACCATCCCCATCTCTCGTATAAACTATACCTTCACAAAAGAATATTTCTGGTGATCCTAAAAAATCATTATTAGAAATATTAGGTTTTACTTTTATATTTGAATTGGAACCTCCAAAGTTGATAGTTACTCCTAAGACAATATTTCTATAATATTTAAGGAACGTATCATGTATTCTGTAACCTCCTCCATTCCACGTAATATCATTACTAAAGAAACTATACACAGCTCTGTCGTTCTCAGAAAAGAATTGTATCTGTTTCCCAGAATTACTTGTATCCAATCCAGAGAAGAAGTTTATTCCCTTATTTACCAAAAAATGGTCAAGTCTCTCTGCTATTTTTTCTGAAGCTTTACCCTCTCCCAATATATTATAGACACTTTCTCCTATAATAGGAATAATATAGGGACTCTTTGTGGGATTTCCATTATACTCTGTATTCCACCTATTCTCTATTCCACCTTTAAAATTCTTTGTAGCTTCAGCATAGGTTGTGAATTTGTGATTGGTAAGCTCTGCCATTGATTTTGTAATTTAGCCTTACCAAAATTCATAAAGTCATTAAAAGCCGGTTCTTTTATTTGTTGTCTCACAATCAGTGAAGAAAGACCATAATAAATACCATCACCCCAATTTTTCATTCTTCCCCATTTCAAACCATGCCAAAGTTTTTTCATTACTTTGCAATCAAGGCCAATGGAGACTCCGAACACATAATCATATCTGTATAAAGACACATATAGTTTCCTACGTGAATTTGAACTGAACCTAATCTTTGTATGATTGAGGTAATGGGGAGAAAATCTGATTATCTTATCCACAAGATGAACCTTAACAGCTCCTACGACAGGAAATTTCTCCACATCTTCTCTCGTAAGTTCATCACGGGAAGCGGACCTCGTTGCAGACTGATTAGGTATAACAACATCGTTTTCATCTTCGTCGAAATATTCCTCATCATCTATTGGATTAGAAGATTTATTATTCCATGTTCCAAAGGTGTCTTTCAACTTTACATTGCCTAATTGCTTCATACTTTCAGTAACATTAGTAAAGTTTTCAACCTTAGCAACAGCCTTCTCTAACTCTTCCTTGTTAGAACTGTGAGTAAAGAATGTACCATCCTTTGTTATACGATACAATGTATCATTAACAACAATCTCTAAATCTTTATTCAAAAAATGTCGAAACTTCTCATCAGGTACAAGAAACCCTATTTGTTCAGCATTAAAGTCTGTTTCTGAAGAATTTTTATAGGCATTGTCGGCAGATGGGAAAGAATTCGAAACTCTTGTTGCAAATTCTTTCGTTACATCATAGTTGTCTAGGGCTTTCTTAAAATCATCTTTACTGTCAAAAGACATGATTTCAGTGGATACAGTCTCATTAGATTTCTTGGTCTCTTTTCCCACCTGCTCAGCAATATCCCCTGAATTACAAGCGCACACAAATAATCCGACAGAAACTGTCAGTAAGTAATTTCTCATTCTCATACGTATTTATTTATTAAAAATTATATCCAAAGCTTATATAAGGATAGATTACGGCCGCACGATCGACACCATGATCATTCCGTCCCAGTTGGTCATGTCTTCCCAAAGCTACGCCAGGGTTAAGTCCGGCACGTACCATAATCCCCTTTTTAGGTTGAAAACGATAACCAAGATCTATAAAGCCAAAGGTTCCGGACCTGTCGTATTGAACCTCTCTTCCACCTTTGTCATGATATGTACAACTGTAAATGCCATAACTTATCCCTATACCGACCTCTGCATGGTGTTTTCCACCACCTATAAGATAATTTACGGCTATTGGAAAGCTCCATCCGCTTGTTCTCTCAGGGGCAGATTCAAAGAAACTTTGAGAATTGGAATGGGTGTAAGCAATGCCGACTCTTCCTCCCCAGTTCGTGTGGTCATTGAAACGAGTATCATAGTGAATCCCCAACGTGGTGGATGCACCAAATAATTCTAGAAACAAGCCTTGTTCACGCTGTGCATATGCAGAATTACTTATAATAAGTAACATTGATACGACGATTATTTTATTCCAAGTCATAAGTAAGATAAAAAAGTGAGTGCAAAGTTAAGCAAAAAAATATGTATTATTTAGGCTTCACTTTATTTAACATTCAATTAATTGGTACATTAAACCTCCCTCATGTGTCCCCCTACTACCTGTCAACCACAAGTCCTATGGTGCTGGGGCAGCGCCATAGGACTTGTGGGGCAGCACTCCCATGGTTCTTATTCGGGACTAAAAGAGCGCATTATTTTTCAAAAAAGAATTATCAGGCATCCGTTTGTCAAATTATTAAATCAACATTATTATTCATCTTATACTTCTATCATTCGACAACCTGTTGAGATAACAATTATTGGGTAAAGAATATACTGCTCAACGGCTTCATAGTTATGAATTTCACTATTTTTGGGTATTGTCTACCTCTACGCTTTTTAATAGTTTTGCACATCGTTAAATGGATCTGACGATTAAAGACAAGATCTACATATATCTGAGAGATTGGATAACAAATCAAAACAAAATAAATAGAATGATGAAAAAGTTACTTTTCGCTCTCACCCTGTTGATAACAAGCATCTGTGGCGCAGAAGCCAAGAATGCACTTGTTGTGATTGCTCATGGTTCGCCGATGGAGAGTTGGCGCAAACCCGTTTTAAACCTCGAAGGAATCGTTCGGAACAAAATGAAGACCGCCCAATTGAAAGGTATCGACTATGTTCGTGTGGCCATGATGGAATACACCGAACCGTCGGTGGCCTCGGTTATCAAAGATTGTGAAGCGCAAGGCGTAGACTCTATTTTCGCTTTGCCGCTATTCATGGCGCCGTCAAGTCACACCGAAGAGGATCTACCGAATATCCTTGGACAGAAATACAATCCTTATGTGCGCGAGGAACTGGCAGAAGAGAAAACAGAACTGGTGAAGAGCCGTACACCGATTGTGCTCGGTCCCACCTTTTATTATAGCAATGTTTTGGAAGAATCCATGATGGGACGAATCAAAAGCCTTTCGAAAGATCCCGCCAATGAAGCCGTGATCCTCCTCGCGCATGGCGATAACGAGCGCATCGGTTTTTGGACGAATATCTTGCAGAATGTGGGGAAATACATCAAAGAGCATAGCAAGATTACTTACACCGACGGAAAACTTATCGAGATGGGACACAACTTCAATGTCAAACTCATGCCACTCTTAGAAAAAGCAGCTCAAGCCAAGAAGCGCATCATCGTGCAAGGCATCTATCTCACATCAGATGTGAAGCGAATGGCAGATCACTATAAGATGAGTGAGCAACAAGCTGCACTGGTGAAAGGCCGTGGTGTGGAAATCGTTTACAGCCCCGAGGGCATTCTTCCGGCTTCAACCGATCTCGTAGCCGATTGGGTTGTGGAACAGACAAAGCTGTGGCTGCATAGCGCAAGATAAGGAAACAGAAGGTCATGAGGAGTTTCAGAACAACTGTTCTGTTGGTAGTCGGCTTGCTGTTTGCCGTTTCTCTCCGATGCCACGGTCAGGAAAACAGACTGTTCGGCTATGTAACTGATGTGCAAAATGAGCCTTTGGTGGGTGTGACTGTCCGTGTGACAGGCACCCACTCAATTGCTGTGACGGATATAAATGGACGTTATCAGCTCGGCGGACCCTGGAAACAAGGAGCAGAGATCGTGTTCTCCTACATCGGCTATGCCCCTAAACGGGTGAAATATAGCGGGCAGGGACAGCTCAATGTCAAACTGTCTGAGAACGCCAAGAATTTAGGTGAGGTGGTGATCAAAGCCAAGAGCAATATCAATGCCATTGACCTGCGCGCCAAGTCGGGTGTCGTGGAGAATGTAGATATGAAGCGACTCACCGAGAAACCTATGATCGACATGGGATTGGCACTGCAAGGTATGGTGCCGGGATTGAACATCATCAATACGGGTGAGTTGGGATCGGCCCCACAGATACGTATCCGTGGCAACTCTTCACTACGCCGTGGCAATGAAACCAACGAACCACTATATGTGCTTGACGGACAGATTATCTCGGCAGAAACATTCTATAATCTCAACCCGCAAGATATCAGTAGTATTAAAGTATTGAAAGACGCAGCTGCTTGTGCGCTTTATGGTGTGAAAGCCGCCAATGGCGTACTTGAAATTGCATCTCAACGCGGGTATCAAGGCAAGACAACCGTAACCTACGGAATGGATTTCGGTATCACTGCACGTGGTAGACGAGGCGTGAAGATGATGGATTCGGCAGAGAAGTTAGAACTCGAACGTTTGCTGCAAAATCCTGCCGCTCCGGGATATAGATTCAGTCGGGACTTCTATGAGAAATATCATGCCACTGATCCAAATAAAGAACAGCTCATCAGAGAAGGTGAACAAAAACTCGATGAGCTTCGAAATACGCACACGGATTGGTTTAAGGAGCTTATCCGCAATAACATTTATCAGAAACACAGCATCGGTATCAAGGGCGGGAACAATGTTACCACTTATTATATCTCGGGTAATTACACCTACCAAGGAGGCAGAATGGAAGGTAACAACAAGCAACGTTTCAACGTGAGAATGAGCTTAGACCAACGGATCGGGAAGTTAGGTTATCTGATGTTGGGTGTCAACGGTGGTTATGCCAAGAGTAAAACGCCCAACGGTACGACATTTGATCCCACATCGTTAGTTTATAATCTCAATCCTTACGAACGTAAGACGGGTAGTCTATATTCCTATCCCAACCATACATATAATGATTTGATCCATCAATACAACAGTGATTCGAGCGATAAAAACGCCGGTGTAAGTGCTAATCTCACCCTGAATCCCTTAGCAGGATTGACAGTTGCGTATGTTGCCGGACTCGATATTCTTCTGGGGGAAGATCATCGTTTTACGCCTGCTTCTGCTTACTCAGAGTCTAATACAGGTGTACCGGAGTTAGCACGAGGCATTTATAGTCGTACGAAGGCCACCACAACGAATCTGTCGAGTAATCTCCGCGCCACCTACAATCATACGTTCGGCGAAGTGCACGACCTAACATTGGGAGCCAATATGGACTATTATCTATTTAACTACGATGCTGTCGGTATAACAGGGTACGGTGTTGGTAATGTCGATTCGCCATCAGCCATCAACCGCTCCCTTCACGGTTATCGCCAACCGGAAGTTAGGAATCCTCGTGACAAGAATGCACAACTGGTATCGGAGTTGTTGCAGGCTACACATTCAACGAACTTTACGACCTATATCTCACCTACAAGGCCGACGCTTCATCCGTTTTACCCCGAGATAAGCGATGGAACAGAGCCTGGGCTGCCGGTATTGGATGGACACCCACTAATTATGCATGGTTGAAAGACAATAAAGTGCTTACCCGACTCAATCTGAAAGCCTCGTATGGAGTTACTGCTAACCTCAACGGAGTCACCGCATCGAGCACTGTCGGCACCTTTGCTTTCTCAGAACAGGCATACGAAACAAGTCGATCCTTAGCTTTGCTCTCCCTCTATAACAAAGACTTGAAAGCCGAACAGAATAGAGCCACCGATATCGGAATGACCTTGGAGCTATTCAAGCGTGTCACCTTGGATGTGAATTGGTATAACCGGCGCACCGAACAAGCGCTACTCGATGTGCCCATCCCCACAAGTACGGGTTTTACCACATTGAAACGAAACATCGGCGTGCTACAAAACAGAGGTATCGAAGCAGGTATCAATGCCCGGCTTATCGATACTTACGATTGCCGTTTGAATCTCGGTGCCAACATTGCATATAACAGTAACAAAGTGATCAGTCTCTATTGGACAGATAAATTGTACTTAGACGAGCAGTCTTTGTTACCAAATTACGAAGTCGGAAAGGCTTATGATATGCTTTACGGAGCACATTCGTTAGGCATTAATCCACTGACAGGTTATCCGGTGTTTCTTACTCCGAATGGAAAAGAGAAACAAGGAACGGAGCCTTTGACCCGAGACGATTTCGTTTCGCTCGGACATCTTACCCCACCTTACTCCGGTAGCTTCAACGCGAACTTCTCTTACAAGTCATTCGACTTCGACATCTCTTTTTATTATGTATTTGGCGGCAAGCAGAGATTCAATTATCAATACGTGCGAAATCGCGATCAAGCAATCTATAATGCTGTTTCCGGACAGACGGAAAGGATGTGGTTCAAGCGTGGAGATGAAAACAAAGAATATTGGACACCGTTCTACACACAGACGACAGCAGAAGAAAACCTTGCACTTTATCCTAACTCACGGACCGTTGGCAATAGCGACTATCTCAAACTATCGAGTATGTCCATCCGTTATCGTATTCCCTCCAATGCGCTTCATAAGGTGTTGCCTTTCATTCAATATGCCAATGTAGGGCTACAAGGATCCAATCTCTTTACATGGACAGCTTACAAAGAATCAGATCCGGAGAGTGGCAAACTCGCAGGAACAATTCAGCCCGTCTTTACATTCCATGTAAACCTCACTTTTTGATCATCTTTCGTTATGCTGAAACAAATTATCATATATATAGTAGGTGTGGGATTAGGCTTCATCTCACTTGCTTCCTGTTCGCTGAACATTCCTCCGCAGGATCAATTTTCAGATCCCGATGCGATCAACAACGTTGAGAATGCGCGTTCATTGCTGGCTTCTGCTTATCTCTCTTACCCACATCATGAATACGAACTATCAGTGCTGGGCAACGATTTTTGTCCCACTTCCGTTTCGATCAAAGACATTTCCGCACTCAATCTCTATAATTGGGAAGACAAGGAGATTAGCAAACAGGCACCGACGATATGGCTGGGATATTACAACACCATCTCTTCGTGCGATGCTTTACTTGAAAGGTTGGCGCAAGTAATGGTTAATACCACGATGAAAACGCAACAGAAACAAGCTGTCGAGGCTGAAACCAAAACGTTGAAAGCGCTTTGTTACTTCCAGCTTCTGCGCCTTTTCGCCCCAGCTTACGATCGAAATCCGGAAGCAGACGGTGTTATCATTAAAAAATTCTTGGGTTTGGAGACTAACAAAAGATCATCGATCAAAGCATGTGTAACCTATATCCGCCAATTACTGACCGATGCCGAACAAGTGGAAAACCGTCCCGAGCGCAATGGTTGGCTATCACAAACCGCCACAAAATATCTTTTAGCAGATCTCGCTCTTTACAGTTCGGATTATTCCGAAGCCATTCGCTATGCCGAACAAATCATCGCTCAAGCAGACAATAGTTATTTCACTGCCGATGGATTCAATCGACTTTGGATGGGAGAAACCTTTAAAGGTCGTATTTTTGCATTCAATACAACAAGTCAAGTATATGCTTCCATCCAGTATTCAAACACAGAAGGCGACTATTTCGCACTTAATCCCACGCTTAATTTCGATGACTCGGATGTGCGCAAAGCATCTTCTGCCTATCCGTTTACGATGGATGGCGCAGTGAGAATCCTTTTGGGAAAATACAACAAGAATAATAAAGAAAGCAAAACCACGTCGTATATCAACGTGATTCGCTATGCAGGAGCTTTCTATATCGCCGCGGAAGCCTATTGTAGAATAGGTAACACCGAGGCGGCTCGCACTTTGATCAACCGCTATTGGAAGCTAATCGGCATAGAAGAAGCTCCTGTTGGTATCACTTCGGATGCTTTGCTCAATCGCATTTTGCTGGATAAGCAACGCGAGTTTGTGGGTGAAGGCATCAATTTCTTCGATTTGAAACGCACGCATACACAGCCTTTGGTGCGCTTATCACGCTGGGGAACGGCGTCGAGTGCCAGTATCTCAGCCGATGATTATCGGTGGACATTCCCCATTCCACGGACTGAATACCGCTTCAACGATAATGTAAGCCAAAACGAAGGTTGGCCAATCAACAAGTAATATTTAAACAGAAAGATATGAAATTCATTAAAATCAGTATGTTATTCATCGCTACGATCCTTGCCATAACGGCTTGCAGTGACGACAATAACAAGAAAGAACAAATGACAAACGGCCTCGATCTCAGTGTCGTTGGTAATGCTTTCATGGCCGAAGACGATACAAACGGCATCACGATCAAGGCACTTTTAGCTTTCACTCCCGATAAAGAGGAGACCGTGGAACTCTTGGTTACCGGCAACGAAGATAATATCGTGCGGATTGAAAACTCTGTCTTGACTTTCAAACCGGGACAAAAAGAATTGACGATCAAGGTGTTATCCAATGCGAAACATGCACTCTCTGTGCCGAGGACCATCTCTCTGACTGTGGGAAAAACATCCGATCCGATGATCAAAGCCATTGGGAAAGATATTAAGATTACCATCAATCCCGACTCAGATATCCCTGCTCTTACGCCCGAACAGCTCAAACTGATTGCCGGATATAAGGAGAAATATGGCATTGATGTGTCGCGCACGCTTGGAAAAGTGTCTGTCGAAGCTGTCGTTACATTCAATACACAAGACAAAGAGGCTTATTTCAATGGCGAGGCACAAAAAACATTCAAAGGATATACCATCATCACGCTTAGCGAAAAAGCCACGGCCGACACTCCGATACTGAAAATGACGGAGAATCCGATGGGTCTCACCTCATTCTTCTACGATGTGTTGAAACGCAAGACCGTAGAAGACACGGAATTCTTCTTGGCCACTCCGTATGGTAATGCAGCTGTCAAGGCTGTCGGTTATGATCCAGCTAAGGAGACATTCACCGCTTCGCTCGATGGCATCAAACTCATTCCAGCCAAACAGTCTGTCGATTTTCTGGCACAAAAAAACGATATTTACGGTGATCCTATCATCGGTCTTGCCTTCAATTACACCTTTTCGGCATGGGATCGATTGCTCGCTTTGAAAGAAAAAGGTGCCGTTGTTCAAATCGAAGAAGGCGGAAAACTCGTGGGATATAAGATTGATGACGACTTCCTCACTATGGGAGGATCGATCGCTCCGCAGCGTTGGCTCGCTGTGAGCGATGTCAGCAAAGACACATTCGGAAATTCTCCGACTGATTGGATACAGCCCACGGCAAGCTACGATTTTACCAAAGGTACGATGACTTTTGTTTTCCCGTGGGATTTTGATTCTGCCAATGGCTACGAACAAGTGCGCGTTACTTACACGATGCACCCGTAAAGGCCGAATGATCGGAACATAAATGATAAGAAAAGAAGTATGAAAGATCATTCGTCTGGTTATTCCTTACAGAATGATGAATAGTGAGGCTAAATTCAGCATTAAATCAATCATAAATGATGAATTCTCTTTCCGGTTTGCAAAAAGCCGTTACTTGGCTTGCAATTAGCGGTTTTTTAACTTGCGAAAAGCCTGCTTTTGCAAGCCAAGTAACCGTTAAACGTCAGCTCATCGAACACCCGCGGGGAACCGTCGAAGGAACACTTGCCAACGGACTCCATTATATCGTCCTTCCCAATGAATTGCCCCGACACGATGTGGAGGTGAGATTGGTGATGCGTGTCGGCTCTTTGCAGGAGACCGATCAACAGAGAGGAGGCGCCCATTTCTTAGAGCACAGTGCCTTTATCGGCACAAAGCACTTTCCCGGACACGCATTGATCGACTATTTTGAGCGGCAAGGCATGAAGTTCGGACGTGATATCAATGCTTTCACCGGCTTCGATCGGACAATCTATTGGCTGTCATTGCCCATGGAGCAGACCGATCATCACGTGTTGGATTCTGCCTTTTTGGCAGTTAGAGACTGGCTGACAGGAATCAGTTTTGATTCCGAACGTGTCAGGAGAGAGCGTGGCGTGATCGTTGAGGAACTGCGCGGTTACAGCACAGGCGATGATTTTTATCCGCTGAAAATCAGCAAAGGGCGTTATGCCCAACGAATGCCGCTCGGCACGGAAGCCGATATTCAACGTATTGACAGTGCCACGTTGCAGGCATTTTATCGTGAATGGTATGCGCCGCAATTAGCAACTGTGATCGTGGTGGGCAATATCGATGCAGGAAAAACCGTCGATCTGCTGCGGCGAAATCTGTCATCGATCCCGCGGAAACTGTTGAAAAAACAGTTGACTTATCCTTTCGACTACCCCAAAGGCATATCTTGGCAGGAAGTGAGAGACTCCATGCAAACCTCGACAAAACTCGAAATCATCGTGCCTCATCGCGCAACTGTGGTCAATTCAGTTGCATCGGCTGTACAGAAACAACAGATGAACTTACTCATAACCTGTCTTTCTAATCGATTGAATGCACAGAAAATAGATTGCAACGTATCAAATAATTGGTATTTGGCCGATAAAGACCATTTCGTTTTGAGTTTTTCGGCCAAAGATAAAGCCGCTTTACTCCATCAAATCACAGCTACGGCGCGCGAAATTCGGTGTTTGTTACGAAACGGTTTTTGTCCGGGTGAATTGGAAATCGGCATCGACAACCGACTCGAACATCTTACTCCGGACACCACGCAACGTCTATCCACCGATCTCTGCGATGATTTCACTGATTATATTACGGCTGGCGATCGTCGGCTTTATGCTCCAGAGGATGTGAACAAGGTGCGGGCACTACTGAAAAAGACCGATCATGAACAACTGAAAAAGCTCCTCCGTAATCTGATTGACAACTTGCAGCAATGTCGTTTGCTGGCCTATACCAACCGTGTGTACCCCATGAAATTCCGTTGACATCTCACGACGTAGATCGAGCATGGCTGACTGGCTGGCAACAAACGACGAGCCAATACGCCTTTCATCCCCACACCGACGAAGAGAAACCAGTCATCATGCCACCGTGTTTAGCAGATAAACACACATTCGATGCACAACAGATTGTCGGTCGAATCTCATACACCGACTTGGGAGTAACAGAAATCAAACTTCGCAACGGCATTCGGCTTCTTCTCCGTCCCACATTGGGAGACGAACAGACGCTTTCCATCGCGGCACTCGGTCGTGGTGGCACTGCCGATCTCAGCAATCGCGATTATCGGAAATATCACGACGCGGTGAGTTATGTCGATATGGGTGGACTCGAAAAGGTAAATCCCGACACGCTTTTGGCCGTGATGAATCAAGAAAAACTGTCGATGGTCGTGGGCGAAGATAATCATTGGCACCAGGTTTTGGCGTCGGCACCGGTCACTCAGGCCACAGAACTCTTCAATATGGTTTATGAAAAGATGTGTCATCCGGGTTTGAATCGCACCGATTTCACAGAAACTCGCCAAGCCGAAGCCGATGGATTGGGGAAAGAGACTCTGTTGGAAAGACTAATGCAGCACGATGCCGACCGGATGATCAACAATCGCATCGACTCGCTTACAGGTAATGCGCTTAGCGGAAGACGCCCGAAACTAACAAAAAACGATATCAATGCACTCGACATCGATACACTCACGCAATATTACAAACGCCTGTTTGCCGATCCATCGCAACTCACGATCATCCTCACGGGGCATTTCCCCTTGGAAGAAACAGCACGAATTGCGATCTCAACATTCGCTCGAATGCAGCGTGCTGATAATGCATTTACATTCAAAGACACACCCTTTGCCCCGCCCGCAACGACTTATACCGAAACGTTCGATGGCGGAAACGACGATCAGACGGTACTCAATTATGTCTTTGCAGGCAATTATCAGCTCGCTTCGTGCTTCGTTGCGTCTCAAACTGATGCGCGACATTCTGCAAGACCGACTGATCCGTATCCTGCGCGAGCGCGAAAACATCGTCTATTCACCCTTTGTCGATCTCTATTATAGCGGTCGTCCGCAACAGATATACCATTTCCGACTCACGATTTCGGTCAAAAATGCAAACAGGACACGTGCCGATCACGTATTGAATAGCATCATCGAAGAGCTGAAACAACATCCCGTTTCTGTTTCGGAACTCGATAAGATGAAGCGATCTTTCATCGTGACCAAACGCAAGACGCTGTCGGATAAAGCGCCGTCAGAATGGAAGACCGCACTGACATCGCTCATTCGTAATGGCGAAAGTATTGCCGACTTCGATAATTATGTCCGTTGTCTCGACACGATTACGCCCGAAGACGTTCGCCAAGGATTTGTAAACGATTTGCAATGGAACAAGAAATTCTTACTCATTAAATCCCAAAACAATGTCAATCCATAAACTTTTACACCGCGTCCTCATGACAACCGTATTGCTATTCGGTCTTGATGCCAGCGCACAAAAGACACCCGAAGCCTATAAACTATACGATCATGCGGGTCGAGAGATCACATTTCAATCATTGATCAAAGCCCTCTCCGCGCCCGATGTTGTCTTCATCGGCGAGATGCACAACTGCGTTGTCACGCATTGGTTAGAGTTGAAAATCCTCCAATCACTGCATGCCTACACGGGAAAAAGCTCGAAGTGGGTATGGAAATGTTTGAAGCCGATACGCAGCTCATCATCGACGAGTATCTGAACAATATCATTTCGAGCGACCGATTTGAAGAAGAAGCGCGCATTTGGTCAAATTACAGCACCGATTATGCGCCAATCGTCTCCTATGTGAAAGACAACCGAATTCCGCTGATCGCAACCAATGTGCCAAGAAGATATGCCAATGTGGTGAAGACTCGCGGCCTGGCTTATCTCGATTCACTCTCATCCGGCGCCAAACGTTATCTGCCGCCTCTGCCGATACGTTATGTGGCAAACGCCAATGCTGCCTCCGGATTCGCAATGATGGGGCTGATGGGCAAAAACAAAGGAGCTGATCCCGAACGCATGGCACAAGCACAGGCCCTCAAAGATGCCACCATGGGTTGGTTTATTGCGAAGAATCTACACGGGAAATTCCTGCATTTCAATGGGAGTTATCATTCAGACGCCCACGAGGGGATCATTCCTTATCTGCTGCAATACCGTCCCGGCACAACGATCAAAACCGTCAGAGCCGTGCGGCAAGAAGACATTTCTCATTTGGAAGACGATTACAAAGGACTCGCCGACTATTACATCTGCGTGCCCGAAGACATGACCACGTCTTACTAAGCGCTTCCCTCTCCCACCGATTACATTCATTAACATCAATAATTATGAGAAAACAAATCATGTATCTATTGCTGTTCGGCTGGCTACTCACACCTTTGAGCGCATGGGCCGACAGCAACGTCAAGTTCCTTTGCATCCAACTCCGCGACGGAACGACTGCCGAATTTGCATTGGCAGACCACCCCGTGATCACGCTCACGGGCGGAACAATGAAAGCAGAAACGGCCAAGAAAACCATCACAGCATCCCTGGCCGACATCGTCCGCTACACGTTCAAGGAAGAAGGAGGCACAACCGACATCAGCAATGATCCTCAAACGCAACCCTCACAACCGCAATCGATATTCGAAGAAGGACACGTCCGCTTTACCAATCTGCCTGCACGCGCATCCATCAGCGTCATCACCATCGACGGTCGACAGGTGCTCCAAACGCAAGCCAGCACAGACGGACGCGCAGATATAGACCTCTCTCAACAGCGACCCGGCATTTATATCATCCGGACAGCCACCATCAAGATCAAGGTCTTCAACAAGTAATAACCCAAAGATTCAATCATCATAAATCAACAAAACCCTTCACACAATGAGAAAATATTTACTTTTACTCGCTCTTTCCATGGGATTCACCTCACTGTCTGCCCAAAATTACAAGATGAAAGTGACCAAAAACAACGGTGAAACCATTGAAATCTCCGCCAACGATATTCAAAACATCACGTTCGAAACAAGCACTTCGCCCCAGCAACCAGACCGTTTCGTCACCGTTGCCGGCATCAAATGGGCCACGGGCAACCTGCAATACGACAAAGGAACATGGAAAATCGCCGATCACCAATGGGAGTATTTCAAGCCCCGTTACGGCTTTCATCGCAACGCAAGCGAAGCCTACAATTTCGAAATACCGCAGGCCGACGATCAGATCGATCACTTCAACTATGGCGTTTGCGGCTCAAACGCGCTGACTCACAGCGATGCCGTATTCGCAAACACCACGAAAGTCAACATCTCGGGCAAAATGTACACCGATGACAAACTCCAACACGAGACAACCAACTTTCAAGAAGCAACCTTCGGAGACATCGCTTACTGGGCCACGAAAGGGAAATATCGCATGCCCACGTATCAAGAGATCCTGAAACTCACCAGCGAAGCCTCGTGGCAATTCGGCTACGTCGTCGTCGAAGGCGACAAACGCATCTACGGCTACCTCGTTACCGATCCCGACGGCTATCCGATGAAGAACAGAAGACAACGCGAACTCACAAAAGAAGAGATCGACAAAGGCCTATTCCTACCCTGCGCCGGCTCGCGTTATGAAAACACCAATGCCGTGAAATATGCCGGCTACGGCGGCTATTATTTCGCCTCCATCCTCTTCGAAGAATCAACGGATTGGGCACGAAGCCTGCAATTCGACAACGATGACGTCTACGATAACAACGGCGAAAACTGTCGCCACGGCAACTCCATTCGTCCGATACTCGTAGAATAGAAAGCCGTTGAATGTTAAATGACAAATGTTGAATGACGAATGATTTGCACTGTCACGCAATTGAAAATTAAAAAGGTGAGGTGCTAAGCACAAAGGCACTGAAAAAGCTTACTTTTTCAGTGCCTTTAATTTTACCCCTGGCCTTTCTTGCCTTGTCTTGCTTTCCCTATCGCCATGCCTGGCAGGACGAACATTCCGGCATCCTTGTTATAATCAAATCTGTCTTCGTCCTTACAAATCTTTATCTTTAAGTCGAAACTTACACAGCGAACTGAGATTTATAAGATCGGCATTCTCCGGAGTCATGACAAGAAAATACTTGAACGACATATCGTAATGTGACCTTTCCACAACGTTTCCGGTTTTTCACTCTTTCACTTCTTTCAGCTCGTCCTTCTCGCGCACAACCCACATCGTCCGTTTCGGATCGGTGGTGTAAGCCAACTCATAGGCCTTGCTCTTGCCAGTCCCTTGCGTCTTGCCGGTGAAGGTGAGGACGTTGGGGGCGATGCCGTTTTCCTCCTCGAAGCGGCGGATCAGCGGGGCGAGTTCTTTGCGGAGCGCTTCGGCCTGTTTGTCGGCGTGGGCTTTGTTTGTGGCTGCCCGACCGGCCAACAGCGTCCGGCGGTTATCCACCAAGTTGTTGTATTGTGTGATGAGCGCGGTGATCTGCGTTGAAGGCTCCAGCTCGTCGAGGGCGTCGATGCGGCGGAGCACGGCGTTGAGCGCTTTGTCGGTGGCGGCGCGCAGCGGTTTGATATCGAACGAGCCGGCGGGAGCGCCCGACTTCACCCGGGCGTGGAACAGCGTATCAAACGCTTTGTTGTCGGCATCGAGCAGGTTGACATACACCTGTGCTTGGAGGCGCGCCACGTGTGGTGCGAGTGCAGCCGTGCGCAAATCGGCCACGAGGTTTTTGATCAGTCCCGTCTCTTTGTCGTAATTGCTTGCGGCCACGTCGGGATAGGCCTTCATCACGCGGTCCACGGCTTCGGCGGCGGCCAACACGGCCTTGTCGGCGCTGTTGAGGTGTAGCGCCACGAGCAACCGCAATGATTGATAGGATTTGTCGCGCTTGCGATCGGCCTCTTCCAGCGCCTTGGTATCGGCCCCGGTGCGCGGCTGATTCAGCACCCGATCTTCGTCGGCCACGCAGGCCGCGAGCGGACCCAACACCGCCGTGAGTTTCTCCACTTTGGCCTCGTTACAGAGTTGCAGCACGCGCGACGCGAACTGATAATGCTCCATGTTTTGGAGCTGTCCTCTCTTAAAACTTTTCAATTCCATTGTTTTTATTGTTTAGGTGATTAAAAACAGCGCGTCATCCATGGATGACGGCTCGTTTTTGTTATTTTTTGCTCGTCATCCGTGGATGAAACGCAATTTTTCTCATTTTGAGGCTTTCATCCATGGATGACGAGCTATTTTTCTCATTTTCGGCATTTCATCCATGGATGACGCGCTGTTTTTTTCATTTTCGAGCTTTCATCCATGGATGACGAACCATTTTTCTCATTTCCTTGATCTTAATACTTCACAAAAGCGCGGACGCGGAGCAAATCGTTGTTTTTGGTATTAGCACCCCAGGTTGCATACTCTGTGTAAAAGAAAACGGCGCCAGCGTTTTGGTAGTTGAATTCAGTACTCGACCAATACCAATCAGTAGCAATACAAATTGTACCACCTACTTGGGTAAAAGCAACTTGAGCTAAATGACTATACCAATTGTAGTTGGCTCCATACATTTGAACTTCTGTTTTGTTGCCAAAACCCAAAGCAGAGAACATCCACTTCCAATCGCTCCACGACGGGAAATACCATTTCAGTGGGGTAAGACCTGTATAGGCCGTGCCAGGATTATATTCGGCACATGCTTTAAAGGCTGGGAAGATAGGATTGGTTGCCTTGACACCGAAGGTCCCTGCACTATAACTTGGATCCCATGTCTCATCTATACCACTTGTCGTTTGACTGGTTAATGCATCATTTATATTTGTTACATTATGCGTGCTGTTTTGCATATAAGAATATGTATTGTTACACCAAAATATCGTAGTTCCTTCATTGACATCTTTCAAGGCAATGGCCATATGCTTGTCCCTATCTAATACCGCGGCAATGGGTATTTTGGGAGTGCTGAGTGGAGTCCCGTTTTTATCAATGTAGCGTTTCGTTATTCCATCACTTTCGCGCAGAGCAGTGTATTGGGTCGAATTGATAAAGTCGGTTGTGCCATCGCTCATCAGATAAAGAAAGTTAGGTTTGAGTTTGATCTTTACCACATATGATTTGTTGGCTGCCATCTGAAGCGTGGCGTTGAGCTTTGAGACATTAAAAACGGGGATGGGTTTCCAAAAGACGGTGCCGGCCGAGATGCTTGTCAGTTTCAGTTTGCTGCCCTCAGTGGTGGGGAGGAAATAATGGTAGTCGCTCGTAGAAGTATAAGAATAGTTTTGGCCTTGGTTTGAGGCGTAGTATTGAGTTTCTGTGCTGGCGGGTGAATTGCTGGCCTCGGCCGTCATGGTACCGTTGGTAGCGGTATAGGCTTTCGTCGCAGGGTTATAGGCTACGCTCGCAGGAATCACGTTAGCGGCCGTTTGCTCGAGCGTGGCGGTGATGTTTTCGGGGATATGCTTTTGGCAAACGAACTGGGTGTGTAGACGACAGCCGACGTGCTTCATCGTGAAAAACACCTGTATGGGTGTAGGGCCAGTGATGTTACCCGTGGCAAAGCCCATGCGTGCAGTTTCTGCCTTAGCGCGTGTGGTGGTTAGGTTCGTGCCGCTGACAGTTACGTCGTCGTTAAAGGCAACGAAATCGTAGGTGCCGTAAGGGAGATTTAGTTTCTTGCTTGAGCTGGCGTCGGGCGTGAAGTACCAACCGCTAAACGTGCCCTTCATTTCGCCTTTGAGTGTGCCGGCTTGGTAAGCGCGGATGGTGTAGTGGCCGTTGGCCGGTGATAATGCGCCGCGTGTCTTCTTCGCTGCCGGTTCGCTTTCCACGCTGATTTCGGCTTCGCAGTCGCCCAGGTCTACGATCTGCGGCTTTGTTGTTTCTGACGTTCTCGTCAGTGTTTCATCTTCGCCAAAGTCTTCGTTGGTAAAGCTGAATTGAATGGCTTGTGTTGGTTCTTTCTGTTCGTTGTTCTCGTCGTTGCTGCAGCTCGCTGTGAATAACAGCAGCGCTGCGCTTAGAAATATATACTTCTTCATTGTTTCCTTGATTTTTAATCGTTGATTACTCAAATTCATACTCTCCTCCGTCGACATCCTCGTCTGGATCCCAATCTTCTTGCTGCGAACCGGGATTGGGGCGCACCGACGTGCAAACAAATCGCTCTGTCGCCGCTTCGACGACGTGGCATTCGGGCTTCAGATAAGCCATCAAACTCTCTACTTGTTTCTTCATTATTTCATATTGTTTTGAGTGAATAATTCGTGAAAAATTTCCCCTTGCCGGGTTGGCAAAAGGGCATAAGAAAAGGAACAAAGGGAACTTCGTGAAGCCCTTTGTTTATTGGGGTTTAGCTCACGCCTTACGCGCGCGCGTAAGGTAAAGCCGTGAAGGTGTCTACGCCAGGTGCGATGTGTGTGTGTGTGTGTGTGTTAA
>NZ_BAIX01000031.1 GCF_000613405.1 Hoylesella enoeca JCM 12259
TCCGACGGGGCCATGCACCGGCTGCATGGACGAAAAAGAATCTCCGACGAGCACAAACTATTAATTTTCACCATAAAATAGCAAGCAACATGAAACCTATTAAGCAAATCAATGGAACATTGAGTTCGAAATTCTCACTCGGCCTGCATGCCGACTTGCAAATTCGGCTTTACAACATGATCTTGAAGACAGCACCGGCCAAGATTCTCCTTGAAGCTGCTGATATCGCCTTGTGGAAGGCGGGTATCGACACAGAGAGTGAAGTGGCCAGAGAGACAACCGCCTCGGAAGAGACGGCGCGACTCGCGCAAAAGGACAAAGAGCGTGATAATCTCGTTACGGCCATCTTCGACGAGATTCGGCAGGCTGCCAAATCGCCCATTCCGACTCGTGCCGAAGCTGGTCGCAAGCTCAAACTCATCGTAGACACGTATGCCGGGTTGCAACGGGAGACGCTGGCCGAGGAAACGGCTCATATCACCGGACTTCTGACGGATTTGGCTAAACCCGCCGCCTTAGCCAATGTCAATGCGCTTGCTCTTGCTCCGCTTATTAATTTATTGCGAAAGGCCAACAGCGAGTTTGACGTCATCCGCACGCAGCGTGCACAGGTGAAGGCCGCCGACATGTTGCCCACAGGGGCTGCCATTCGCAAGAAGAACGATCAAACGATAGCTGCTATTTTCCGTCATATCGAAGCCGCCTATATGATTGCTGCCAATGATGCTGATCGCAAGATCGCTTCTGATCTCATCGACAAACTGAATCGGATTATCAACGAGTCCAAGACCAGTTATAATGAAAGCACGGCGCAGAAGAAGAGAAAAGACGGCGAGAAGAAACCCTCGACTAACAAGAAGACGGTGGAGAAATTGCTCCCAGCCTTTGAAGAGGAAAATGGTTTTGCTCCCGGCACGCTTTCGCTCACCGGCAAAACGACCAAAGACGAAGATGGCACGAAACTTTACGAACTGAAATCCGCCAGCGGCGACTCGTTTTGGGTGAAGATCGAGGATGGGAAGCTGGTGAAGGTGAGTTAAAGAGTGAAAAGACAGAAATGAAGTGGCGGATTACGCATGCAATGTGCGTGATCCGCCACGATCTTTTATTGAGGTAGGCTTCACTTATTGAGAATTTCCTGGCAAAGCATGTGGCTCTTGATCATCATCCGCGGAATGTGGAATGGACCTTTAAAGATGTTACCCTTGGCTGGCTGTGCCACGGTTCCGTCGCGATGCAGATAGCCGTACCATTCGCCGTATTCGGCATCGGGGAAGTGGCTGTAAGTCCAGTCGCTGATCTGCTTGTGGATGTGCAGATAGCGCTCTTCGCCACTGGCGAGATAAGCATAGAGCGACGCGATGATCGTCTCGGTCTGGGGCCACCAGAATTTCATGTCCTGCGAATAGTCTTGCGGTGGTAGGTTGCGACAGTCCCGGAAGTTGATGATTCCGCCGTATTCCGCATCCCAACCCCAGTCCCACGACCAGTCGAAAATCTGCAAACCGAGCTGTTTGAGATCATTGTCCCAACCGCGTGCACGGGCTTCTTCGAGGATAAACCACGATGTCTCGATGCAATGACCGGGATTGATCACGCGACCGTTGCAGGTGTCGATAAATTCGCCTTGCGGTCCGACGGTTTCCAAAAGCGCTTTGGATTCGGGATGGATGAAGTAAGTGCGCAACGCATCCAGCGACTCGTCGATCTGCGTTTTGAGTATCGGATCGTCTTGTGCTGCTCTCAACCGCGAGGCTGTGTTGATGAGTATCATCGTGAGCGAGTGTCCCTGACACGCCAAGGCGGGCAGATACTTCGGTTGGAGGAGTCCCGGCGTGTTCTTGTATCGCAGTATGAGTCGGAATAGGTCGAGTGCACGTTCCGCGTAACTCTTATCTCCCGATGCGATGGAATACTCTGACATGGCGATAGCTGCAAAGCATTCGGAGAAGAGGTAACGACGCATCCGAAGCGGTGTGCCGTCGGCCGTGACTTCAAAATACATTCTTCCGTTTTCGTCGCAGCAATGGTCGATGATGAAATCGATACAACTCTTGGAGGCTTCGAGCCATTCTGCGCGCCGCTCGATGTTGTTATAGGCAAAAGCGGTAATGAATCCGAAGCGGCCCTGAAACCACACCGATTTAGTCGAATCCATTAAAGTTCCGTCACGATCCACGCAGGTGTAGACGCCGCCGAACTTGCGATCGAGTCCGTGTTCGAGCCAAAACGGCAAGATGTTGTTTACTAAATCGCTTCGATAAGAGGCTGACCAATCGGTCAAATACTGTTTGATGTCCATGTCGGCCTCCTTAAAATACGTTGCAACGATCAAAGAATCTGATTTCTTCTAACTCTTTCCGCATCTGTCGTTCTTCTTCGTCGGTCATATTGCGGAAAGGTGTTCGGTTCGGACCTAAGTCGAAGCCGATGAGCTTCATAATGCGTTTTCCACCCACGATGTTACCCCGATAGTGGCAGATGACGTTGATAACGGCCTGTGCAAAATTCTGTTTCTCACGGGCTGTAGCAATGTCTCCACGATTCCAGGCATCGATAATGCCCACCAATTCGCGTCCGTTATAATTGGTGGTACCGCCTATTCCGCCTTTGGCTCCACCTTGTGCGAGACTCGGAAGGATGGTCTCGTCTTGCCCGTGAAGCATATCAAACTTGTTATCCTGATACAAACGGCATTGGTTATATTCGTAAAGACTCTCGTAAGTGTATTTGATTCCGGCAAAGTTAGGTATGCGTCCGTCCACTGCTTTCAGCAAATCGAGCATCGGGAGATAGGCTCCGTTGAAAGCCGGAATGTGATAATAATAAAAAGGAAGATTTGGAGCGGCCGAGGCAATAGCCTCGCAATATTCTACAAGTTCTTGTATTCTGCCGATGTGGGGGAATGGAGGCGCCATCGAACCGATGCCCCAAGCACCGATCTTCTGCGCGTGTTCGGCCAGCTGCCGGCTCTCGCGCAGACAGCAACTGCCCACGTGCACGATCACTTTAAACCCCTCGGGAGCCACCGACACCCATCGTTCGGCCAGTTGCATACGTTCTGCCGGGGTGAGCATATAGCCTTCACCGGAAGATCCGTTGATGAAAACTCCCTTCAAACCATTCTTTACCAGCATTGCGGCATAGGCCTCAATGGGTTGTAAATTGACGTCTCCGTTGGGATGAAACGGAGTAAACGGGGCATCGATAAGCCCTACGATCTTTTCCATATCATGCATATTTTTTTGATAAATCTATTCCATATTATCTGTTTTCGGACGCAAGAAGATCAGTTGCAAAGCCAAGGCTAAGGCTACGATTGCACCCAGAAAAGCAAAGCCCAAGCCCAAGTTTCCGCCGTCGCTCCATGCGCCCAGCACCTGTGTTACGGCTGCCCCGGCAAACACGCCGGTCATATTCATCACGCCATAAGCCGTTGCGCGATATTTCGATGATATAAACTGGCAGAGGATTGGCATGTTGTTGGCATCGAAAATGCCGTAGCCCACGCCGAAACAAAGGCCTGCGCCCACCACGGTGACGATGTGATGGCCCAGCCCCAGGAGCAAAAGTGCGGGGATAGTCATGCCCAGTCCGATGGCGCTCGTATAGACGCGGCCGCGCAGATTACGTTGCACCCAACGGTCGGAAAGCACGCCGCCGATGATTACGCCGATAAACGACGACACCGCAATGGTTATGGTAGACAGCGGTCCGGCATCGGCCATCGGGATGTTGAGGCTCGAAGAGAACAGCGTCGGCAACCAGTTCTTCGTTGCCCAACCCGGAAGACTGGGCGCGGCGAAGTAAAACAAGATGATCCAAAACGCCCAATTAGACAGCACCACGCCTAAGCCTTTAAACACATTGGTTTTCGAAGGCTTTTCAGTTTGCATCTTTTCGCCTTGCGAAAGAGGCTTTTTCGGCTTCTCATGAAGCATTAACAGCAAGACGAAAGAGTATAAAACGCCGACGATTCCGAACCAATGAAAAGTGGAATGCCACGAAAACATTGCAGCAATCGTTGCTCCGAAGCCGCCGATCGCTTGCCCCACATAAAGGCCGGTCATGTGGATTCCCACTGCCAGCGACCGTGATTTACCTTCGTGCCAGTCGGCAATGAGCGACAAGGCAGACGGTATATAGAGCGCTTCGCTGATGCCCATAAAGGCCCGGAGCCAGTAGAGTTCATGGAATGTGGTGGCATATCCCATCAGGAATGTTACTGCCGACCAGACAAACAGACTACCGATGACGAGCCATTTGCGACTGACTCGGTCGGCAACGATTCCTGCAAAAGGACTTACCAAACCGTAGATCCAAAGAAAAACAGCCATCAATGCGCCGAAAGCTTCGGCTCGGTTGAGTTCGGCTATGTCTGCTTTCATGGCTTCCTGCATAGTCGACAACATCTGTCTATCCATATAATTCAGGAGCGCGACAACCCAAAGGAGTCCCACGACTACCCATGGATAACATTTTGTTTGTTTCATCAAACTTAGTGATTAGTATTTATGAATTGTTATAAAATTAGTCATTCGCTTGCGTATGAGGCGCCGATTCTGGGCTAAACAACTTAAAAATGTGTGGCGAACGGATGCCGGGTTTCAGTTCTCCACCGATCAAATAGACGGCATTATCGCAGCAGACGAGAGCTGCTCCTGCACGCGCTGTGATCTGGCTATGCCCAATGAGCTGCCATTCCCCGTATTCATAAAGGAAGATGTTGGGATTGAAACGATACCATTCTGCGGGGTGTCGCAGATAATCGGGCTGTGGATTGTTGAGCGCTTGCAGGAATATCTCCTGATTCACACCGCCCAATACGAGCGTCGCTCCTGTCGAAAGACACACCGAAGCTGCACCTCCGAGAAACACGGGAGCATCGGTTTCATCTGTGGGAATGGGTTCTTCGCTCCATGTCTGATCGTCTGTGGTGATGGCACAACCAGCCAATGAAAGGGTGGCCGGAGCCTGATTCGTGCGCGGATTAAAGCCACCCCAAATGCAAAAGGCCATGTCATCCACTGCACCCGACACAGGTTGTACCCGTGGGTTGCCTGGAAACGAGGGACAATAAACCCAACCGCGCTTCACGTTTTGCAAGTCGAGACGCAACACTTGATTGCTCGGCACGCCGTCACAGTTGCCGCCTCCCACATAGATATACTGTCCCACGCGGCATCCCGTCATGTTATCCATTGTGCAAGGAAGTGCTGGCCACGATTCCACAACGGCTTCTTCGCCTTTCATCCTAATGTGAAGCACGGTGCGCAAAGCTCCCGATGCATTGCAACCTCCGATACAAACAACGCCGTCTTTATATGTTACGGACACGCCGTAAGCAGCTTCAACGGGTAGGTTTCCCACCTTTTCCCAATCCAGACTGTCGTTTTCCGTGATGCGAGCCACATAAATTCCACGGTAGAATTGCTTCTTTCCACCATCGGCAGCAGGCTTTTCGGGGAAGTTGCAACCGCCTGCCATCAATAGTTGATGGCCTATCGAGCCTGCAAAACACGCAGAAACGCCCTGTTCGATGCCTTGTTCGGCTGAGGGAAAACCATATATGCGCCGGATGGAAAAGCTATCCGTGGCCTGACTTCCCATGCCTATGAGAAAGGCCAACACCATTATGAGCAATCTTTGATTCCGCATCTTATCTTCCCTTCAAATATCTTTTTCTTTCTTACTACTTCTTCCCTTTTTCCTTACTCCTAATCACTTTCACAAACGTTGAGGTCGGAAGACCGGCTCCGTTGATCAAATTTGCCCGCGTAAAAGGCTGCCAACCGTAGCGCACTGCACATGGATGAGGTACTCTGAGACTGCTTACTTCCACTTGATTGTTGACGATCTTTGCTTCCGCAGGCGCAAAAAGGCCGTCTGCTCCGGCCACTTCAAAACCCTGAAGCGTAGTCCCTTTCGCGCGTAGTCCCACTGCATTGTGAAACGAAAGGATCAATCTTGAACCGTCGGCAACGATGCCTTTGATTGCAGGACCTGCTGAAACGACAGTGTGATGATAGGAATGCTGCAACGCTTGCAGTGCCAATCGTTCGCCAACAGGGCGTTTGTTCGGATAGTGCACATCAAGAGAGTCGCCCAAATCACTCGTTATGGTCATCCAAGTATCGTGTAATCGCTGGCTCAACAGTCGTTGACTCTCTCGAAATGCAGGCCAAGACGGACGATTGAGACTGGATAGTTGGACAAAATAAAACGGCAGATGAGCGTCGCCGAAATACTTGCGCCAACTCTTTTCGAGCAATGGGAAGAGACGGGTATGCAGTTCGGCATTGTGCGCATTAGACTCTCCTTGATACCAAATCACACCTTTCACGGCATAACGATCAAGTGGAAGAATCGTCGACTCAAACATATAGGCAGGCTGATAAGGGTGCCGTTGCAATCGGTTTGTTGATCGTTTGATATTTTTCAGTGCTCGGTTGCGTGCCCATTGTTGTCCGTAATCGCCGTGATACCAGTCTTTGAGAATGTTGGGGAACTGCCATTCCAATGTCGAACGATCGATCCAGGATTCGGTGGTGGTGCCTCCCACGGCATTACAAATCAGTCCGATGGGCACTTGCAGACTGTCTGTCAACACGCGCCCAAAGTGATAGGCCACAGCCGAAAACGTGCGGGCCTCCTGCGCATGGCATGTTTTCCAAGGTCCGTTGTTCAACAGTCGAAGCCCGTTTATATCCGACAGCGCTGTCGAATCCCATTCTACGGCATCCGTGGGATAGCGTGTACACATATTGAATAGGTGTAAATTCGGAAGCTGATCGGCTGTTTTGAGATCTTCATGAGCCGTAGCGCATTGTCCCAACGTGTATTCCATATTGGATTGTCCGGCACAAAGCCACACATCACCAATCCATATATCGCGGATGATTTTCCGCTGTTTGCCGGCTGAGATCATTGCCGAATAGGATCCGCCTGCCGTTTTTTGCGGAAATGTTACGTGCCATTCGCCGTTTGATTCAGCTTTCGTCTGCTGTTCTTCACCATCAAACAGCACTTTGATAACGGTTCCGGCGTTGGCCAGACCATGGAAACGGATAGGGCGTTCGCGCTGAATCACCATTCCATCAGTGTAAAGCGGCGAGAGCTGAAGTCCTCCGAAGTTACCCGTAAGATTGCTGTAAACAGTTCGAGCCATTATTTCTGCCCCCTCGGCATTAGGATGGAGAGCATCCGGGAAAAGGTCGGGACGGTTGTATAAAGGGGTATTCAAGTCGATTAGACCGACGTTGGCAGTGGCTGCAATGCGCTTGATGCACTGCTGAATGGCTGCGAACCAGTCGCGTGTTCCGCTTTGGAAACGCGGATGTCGATCTCCGATGGGCGTCATCAAACATATCCAAATCCGCGCGTGAGGGTTCACCGTGCGAAACGAATCAATCAAAGCGCGATAGTCAGGAATAAATTCCGAACCGTAATTCGGCCAGTTTCGTGGGTCGGTATCATTTAATCCGAGATGGATTACCACCCAATCGGCCTTGAATTTCAGTGCCTCTTTGAATTCGGGCAACCGCATGTAAGGTTTGTGTCCATGATTGAGCAGCGTGGCACCAGAGTGTCCGAAGTTTTTCACTTCATATCGATCGCCCAACAGCTGTTGCAATTTGACGGGATAAGCCTGCGTTTCACGGTGTGGCAATCCATATCCATAGGTGACGCTGTTGCCTACACACGCCACCTTGATCAGCTTCTTTCCTCGTCCCATGGCCGTCAATGAGAGCAGGAGAAAACATACGAGTATCGTCCTTTTCATCTTATTTCTTTCCTCGTATTTTGTCAATCGGTTATATCATTTTAGCTTCTCTTCGGCAAAGGTAATCATTTTTCTGCAATTCAAAAAATCATTTTCGGATGTAACTAACGGTTTTTTGCAATGCAGGAAGATGTTAGTTGGCTTGCAAAAGACCATTAGTTGGCGCTTGACTAAGCGTTAATGAGAATGCGGAGTTTTGTTGTCGATAAATTGATGAGGCCCCCATTTTTAGGTATTTTACTTGAAAAGGGAGATCGGTCCTTTGTTTTCTCTTGAAAAAATAGTATCTTTGCGTCATTAAATCGGCGAAAAATCGAACGCCGATGGATAGACGATCAGAAATCTTTTAGCATAAACAGAAATGAGGTTAATTATTGAATCGGATTATGATTTGCTGTCTAAGTGGGCAGCAAATTATGTTGTTGAACGTATTAATGCGGCTCAGCCCACGCGCGAGAAGCCGTTTGTGTTGGGACTTCCCACGGGTTCTTCGCCCGAAGGAATGTATCGCGAGTTAGTGAAGGCTTATCAAGAAGGCCGCGTTTCATTTGCAAACGTGATGACATTCAATATGGATGAATATGTGGGGCTACCCGAGTCGCATCCCGAGAGCTATCATTCGTTTATGGCGCGCCATCTTTTCGACCACATCGATTGCCCCAAAGAGAATATTCATATACTTAACGGCAACGCGCGAGATTTGGCCGAAGAGTGTCGGCATTATGAACAAATGATTGTCGAAGCAGGTGGAATCGATCTTTTTATCGGCGGTATCGGGCCCGACGGTCACATCGCTTTCAATGAGCCGGGGTCGTCGTTGCGGTCGCGCACACGCGTGAAATCGCTCACCACCGACACGCGAATTGCCAACTCCCGATTCTTCGATAACGACCCAGAAAAGGTTCCTGCACATGCGTTGACGGTCGGCGTGGGCACGGTTATGGATGCACACGAAGTGTTGATCTTGGTCAACGGACATCACAAAGCGCGCGCTTTGCAGGCCGCAGTGGAAGGAGGTATCACGCAAATGTGGACCATCAGCGCGCTGCAATTGCATGAACACGGTATCATCGTGTGTGATGAAGCGGCCGCAGATGAGCTGAAAGTGGGTACGTATAAATACTTTAAGGACATCGAAAGGGGGAATATTCTCTGACTTTCAAACCTGAAAGATCTTGTATATAACTAAAAACAAACACTTATTATTATGAAACTGAATTTGAGTTCACAAATCGTTCTCAACAAGGTTCCTGTGGAGTTTTATCGCCCCCGAACAGCTGTCGAGCGCTCGGAAATCACCCGTTGCGAGAAGATCACCACCGATATATTTCCTTCCATAGATGAAGGAGCTAAGGAAATTGCCGATTGCATTCAGCTGGAAATCACGTCCAAACAACGCGAAGGACGCTATTGCGTCTTGGCACTCGGCACCGGTCTGTCGCTCACTCCGGTCTATTCGGAACTCATTCGCAAGCATCGCGAAGAGAAATTGAGCTTTAAAAACGTAGTAGTTTTCAATGCTTATGAATACTTCCCACTGAATCCGGAAAGCAAAAACAGTAGCCTCAATCAGCTCAAAGAGCGTTTTCTCAATCACGTTGACATTGATTCACAGAACGTGTTTTCACCCGACGGCACCATCAGTCAGGATGCCGTGCAGGAGTATTGCAGGCTTTACGAACAGCGCATAGCCACATTTGGCGGTCTTGACGTATGCTTGTTGGGGATCGGTCGCATTGGAAACATCGCGACCAACGAACCCGGTTCGGGTATCGCTTCAACTTCCCGACTGATGTTGATAGATGCAACCTCACGCCAGGAAATGACGATGAGCTTCGGAACTCAGGAACCGGTGCCCCCGTGTTCCATCACAATGGGAGTGCAAACGATACTTTCCGCTCGCAAGATATTCCTCACGGCGTGGGGCGAAGAGAAAGCAGATATCATCCAAAAAGCCGTAGAAGGTCCTCTCACCGATGCCATTCCAGCTTCGTTTTTACAAACACACAACAATGTTCGGGTCGTAATCGATCTGGCAGCAGCATCTAAACTCACCCGCATTATTCATCCGTGGCTGGTCACTTCATGTGAATGGACCGACAAGTTGGTGCGTTCGGCTTTGGTTTGGCTGTGTCAGCTCACTGGTAAACCTATTTTAAAGCTCACCAACAAAGACTATAACGAGAACGGATTGAGCGAACTTTTGGCGCTGTATGGCTCTGCTTACAATGCGAATATCAAGATTTTCAACGATCTCCAACATACCATCACAGGTTGGCCAGGCGGTAAACCCAATGCCGACGATACTTATCGGCCTGAGCGTTCGAAGCCATTCCCCAAACGAGTAATCGTTTTTTCGCCGCATCCCGATGATGATGTGATCTCTATGGGAGGCACTTTGCGGCGTTTGGTACAGCAAGGTCACGACGTGCATGTGGCTTATGAAACCTCGGGTAACATTGCCGTGGGTGATGAAGAGGTGACACGTTTTATGCACTTCATCAACGGTTTCAATCAGATTTTTGATGAAAACAAAGACGAAGTGATCAAAAAGAAATACAAGGAAATCAAAAAATACCTCGCAGAAAAGAAAGAAGGCGATATCGACTCGGCTGATATTCGCACGATCAAAGGTCTTATCCGTCGCGGCGAAGCACGCACGGCATGCACCTATAATCAGATTCCGCTCGATCACGTACACTTTCTCGATCTGCCGTTTTATGAATCGGGAAAGATCGAAAAGCTGCCGATGACCGAAGCAGACGTCAATATCGTGCGGGAATTGATTGCCAAAGTGAAACCGCATCAGATTTATGTGGCCGGCGATTTGGCCGATCCTCACGGTACGCATCGTAAATGTACCGACGCTGTTTTTGCTGCTATCGACTTGGAAAAAGAAGCCGGTGCCGCGTGGCTGAAAGATTGTCGCATTTGGATGTATCGTGGAGCATGGGCCGAATGGGAAATAGAAAACATCGAGATGTGTGTCCCGATGAGTCCCGAAGAGCTACGCGCAAAACGCAATTCGATTCTCAAGCATCAGAGTCAGATGGAGAGTGCACCATTCTTGGGCAATGATGAGCGGCTATTTTGGCAGCGTTCCGAAGACCGAAATCGCGGTACGGCCAAGCTCTACGACGATCTCGGACTGGCTTGTTATGAGGCAATGGAAGCCTTTGTTGCCTATAAACCGCTTTAAACTGGCGGTCGGTCAAACTTGATTCAGGGAGTTAAGGAGTTGTCGTTTCACGCTTTTCGCTGTGCGAATCGGTGTAACCAACAGACTGCTTAACTCCCTTTTTGTTTCATTTTTCCATCCATTTAGCAACTATGAGAAAGCGAATAAGATTATTGATTGCATCGATCCTGTGCACGGCCATGTGCGGAATGGCGCAACAAAACAACTATACAAGAGGCATCGGAGTCTATCCCGGCCGACCCGCAGAAGATTTTTCGCCCACGATGAAGCCCGATCAAACGTATCGAAACATCGCGCTTCATCGGGCGGCCTACGCTTCTTCGTCTTATGATTATAACTTGACCGCGCAGTGGATCACCGATGGCGTGACGAGTGCCAAGGCTCCGTCGTTCCTCGAAGTCAGTACACCCGAGGGACCGTTGACGCGTCGTGAACGTGAGAGCGCTATCGACGGAGGCGAATGGACGCGCAATATCCTGATGGGGGCAGACACCTATCTGCAATATGATTGGCATAATGCGCAACTCAAAGCCACACAGCTCACTCTCACAGCACGCGTTGCTTACGACGAAAAAAAGGCCAGTGAGGGCTATGAAATCACCTGTTTGGCCTCCCAAGATGGTATCCATTGGACGAAAATAGGCGGCGTCAGCGGTCGCGATTTGCCTGGAAAAGCTGCGCGATATAAAGTTCATTCCGATCCAAACAAGGTGACCGACACAGAGCTTCTGCCGCTGCGAATCATCGATTTGCGGCTTCCGCTCCGGCCGATGGCGTTCTCTCGTCTCAAAGTCTGCTTCAAAATGAAAGGTGCCGCGCATTGGACAGTGACCGAAGCCAATGCACATCCCATCTTTACCAGTGCTCCTCACCACGATGCTTGGATGAGTGCGGGCGGCGGCGAACAATGGGTTTATGTGGATTTAGGCGTCAAGACCGATTTCGATCAAGTGATTTTGCACTGGATCCATAAGGCAACGAGAGGAGCGGTGCAAGTGTCTGACGATGCCGTTACGTGGCAAACGATTTCTCACTTACCGTTAGATGGCGCGCGAAAGACTGTTATTCGTCGTGCAAGTAACGGTCGTTTTGTCCGCGTTTTGATGTCAAACGCAGAGTCGGGCGCGAAGTGTTACACTCTCAGCGAGTTGGAAGTGATGGGACGAGGAGGATTAACGCCCGTGCCGAAAGCCGAAACCGGCATGCGCAAGGGCCTGTTTTATCTCAACGGAGGTGATTGGCGATTACAGCGTTCGTCGCGGGTTGTGGCATCGGGTGAAATCATTTCCCGACCGGATTACGATGTGCGCAACTGGATTCAGGCCACGGTGCCGGCCACAGTGCAGACTTCTTATGTGAACATCGGTGCCCTTCCGAATCCCAACTATGCTGATAATCTGCTGCAAATTTCCGACAGTTATTTCTGCGCCGACTTCTGGTATCGCCGCGAATTTCGATTGCCGGCACCATTGAAAGGGCGCCGCGTGTTTCTCAACTTTGATGGAATCAATTGGAAAGCGAATGTTTTCCTCAATGGGAAACGTGTGGATCGCATCGAAGGAGCATTCATTCGGGGATGCACCGACATCACAAACGCATTGCGACCAGGCGTGAATGTGCTTGCCGTGAAGATCATCTGCAATGCGCATCCGGGTGTGGTGAAAGAGAAGAATGCCCTGAACACCGATTTCAACGGCGGCATTCTGGGGGCCGACAATCCCACATTTCATGCCACAATAGGTTGGGATTGGATTTCGACAATACGCGGACGCGACATCGGAATATGGAATGATGTCTATCTTTCTGCCTCTGGCAAGCTGCGAATAACCGATCCGATGATTACAACAAAGCTCGCCTCACCTGATACTTTGGCTACAATAACCCCTTCGGTGAGGATCATCAACAACGAGGACCACGCTGTATCGGCTACGGTCAAAGGATGGATCGGCGACCGGAATTTTGTCAAACATGTGACCGTTGCGCCTCATTCTAAACGGGAAGTGACGTTCTCGCCCAACGAATTTGCGCAATTGCGCCAACAGAAAATGCGTCTTTGGTGGCCCAACGGGTATGGAGAGCCTTATCGGTATGATGCTGGTTTTGAAGTGAGTACGGCCGATGGCGTTTCCGATTCGCTGCATTTCAAGGCCGGATTACGTGAAGTGACTTATCGGGATGTGGCTACTCAACTTAAAATCTATGTCAATGGCCGGCGCATCGTACCCTTAGGCGGCAACTGGGGATTCAGCGAAAGCAATCTCAATTACCGTAATCGAGAATATGATGCAGCTGTCCGTTATCACAAAGAGATGCACTTCAACATGATCCGAAACTGGGTCGGGCAGACGGGCGACGATGAGTTTTACGACGCTTGCGATCGTTACGGCATCTTGGTGTGGCAAGATTTCTGGCTCGCCAACCCTTCCGACGGTCCCGATCCAACTGATAGCACGATGTTTCTTGCCAATGCGCGCGATTTGATTCGCCGCATTCGCCGTCATCCGAGCATAGCACTCTATTGCGGACGAAACGAGGGTTATCCGCCCGAAAATCTTGATCGAACCTTGCGCTCCGATGTAGCAGCCTTGCATCCGGGCCTTCTTTACATTTCGAGTTCGGCTGATGAAGGCGTCAGCGGACACGGCCCATACAACGCGTTGGCTGCAAAGGAATATTTCGAAAAGCAAACCGGCAAACTCCATACAGAGCGAGGAATGCCGGCGGTGATGACGTTCGAAGGGCTTGCGCGCACCTTGCGCCCCGATCAATTATGGCCGCAGAATGCCGTTTGGGGCCAACACGATTATACGATGGAGGGTGCCCAGCGCGGCGAATCATTCAATGTGCTCATTGATACGGGCTTCGGCGCACCGCAGAATGCCCGCGATTTCACGGCGTCGGCGCAATGGATTAATTATAATGGTTATCGGGCGATGTTTGAATCGACGAGTAAAGACCGACAGGGATTGCTTATTTGGATGAGCCATCCGTGTTGGCCGACGATGGTTTGGCAAACTTACGACTACTATCTGGAGCCTACTGCGGCATATTTCGGGGCTAAGAAAGCCTGCGAACCGCTGCATATTCAGTGGAATCCGGTTAATAGACAGGTTGAGATTATCAGTATTCGGAATGGTGATTTGCCTGGATTTACAGCCCGTGTAGCCGTGCTTGACAAGACGGGAAAGGTCTTGTGGCGGGCGGAAAAGCAATTGTCGATCGGTGAAAACACCACATCGACAGGCATCATTGTGCCTGAACCCGATGCAACTACGGATGTTTATTTCATCGATTTACAGCTGTCGGATGCTCAGGGACAGTTGGTTTCGGATAATTTTTACATAGAATCGACAGTGCCCGATAATTATCAAGGATTGAAATCGTTGCCTGCCGTAATGTTGAAAAAGACGATTCGCACATCGCACAATGGCGACACATGGATCGCAACAGTGACGCTCGCCAATCCGACAACAACTCCTGCACTGATGATTCGCCTGAACCTGTTGGGCGAAGACGGCTTGCAGATTCTCCCAGTGATATACAGCGACAATTATTTCTCACTGCTTCCGGGACGCGAAAAGATGGTCACTGTCAGTTGGAAAGATGAAGATTCGCGCGGTGCCAAGCCCCGGATACAGGTCAGCGGCTATCATGTCGCAGATTGATCGGCATGCTCGTTGCCTGCAAATAGCCTGTTACGACAAACCGAAAGACAACAGAATCGCCACAAACCAATAGTTGGTTTGCGGCGATTCTGTTGTCAACTCACTTATTTTTTCTTCTTCGTTTTCGTCATTGTCTCCACGTTTTTGAAATCCAACTTGCGAGCCAAGACGCGTGAACGAGTGCCGTGCGAACCGTCCTTTTCTGTTTCGGGCTGAAAGAGGATGCGCGAACTCTTGATGTTTTTATCCATGTCGAAGTCCTTGGCAGTCTTGGCGGGCGACGTACTGACGCTGATTTTGAAAGCACCGAAGCCATCTATCTTCACGCGATAGCCGTCGCAAAGCATTTCGCTTAGCACTTCGGGCACCTCGGTAAGCACCGCCCACACGTCGCTCCGCTTCATACTGGCATTGCGCTGAATGCGCTCCGCAATATCCTTCAACGTCTTTGTGCCCACGATTTTCGTGCGCCCATACCACTTGCCTTTTGTTGTACCATTGCGCTCGCTTTGGTACAACTGAATAAATATAGCCATACGCTTACGCTTAATAATTTAATTTATAATGATTGATTATCAATCATTTACAACTCCATTTTCAAAAGTACTCCTTTTGACTCTCAACGGGACTCCCTTTGACCTTCAAAAGTACTCCTTTTGGAAATCAACGGGAATTCTTTTGACTGCCAAAGGTAGTCCTGTTGCCTCTCAAAAGTATATCCGTTTCCTTTCGTGCAATTCACTCGGCGGTCCACAAAGAGAGCCCCTTGTAATAACGCTCATAGGCGTACATACGTATTTCGTAAGAGCTGAAGACCATGTTATACGATTTAAACCAATACTTTGAGTAAGGCGTGCTCGACCAGTAGTAGCGGCATACACGCCGGAAGGATATGCGTTGAAGGGATATTGAGAGTCATAGTAACCAAAAGCAGGGAGGTAGAAATATTTGCTTATTTCGCTGTCTGAAGGCTTACCATGGACTGGAGTTGCTCTGTCAGGCCCGTTGTATCCATTTGTGCTTTTTGTGTAATCGGTACCGTCGGGAGCGGCGTTGGAGACAAAACCGCTGATCTGAGCTTTTTTCTTAAACCACATACCACCGGCATAAAGACGACCCAACATAGCCCATAAGTCGGTATCCCAATGAGGTTCGCCCCGCAGTATGTACCACGCCATTTCATTAATATTAGGACATTTGGCTGCGGTGTGCGTGGCAGTGACAGCAGGAGCACTACCACTATCGTCGCTGTAACCCGGCATCAGATTATACGAGCGTACGTCAGCAGGAGAACCATTATTGGGTGGAAAATTCCCATCGGGAAGTCCGGCAGCATCACGATGACCGAACCAATATTCTTGTTGGGCATCCCACATGTAATGGGCATTAGCCGCCGGGTAATAAGTAATCTGCAAGTTGGCTGTCATGTCGTAATAATTGTTTTCCTCGTAATTAAAAGTAGGGAGGTCCTTGGTAACCGTTCCTTCAATCTTGTTTCCCATCTTATCATCAGCGGAACGACTTTGTAGCCAATACTTTACTCGGAGCTTATGGTGGCCCGGGGCGATGACCATATAGGCGCCGTTGGTGGAGAGATCAGCTGAAGAATTAGTCATCGGGAAACCGCCGCTGCCGCCGCCATAGTTGCCTGTGGTCAGGGTGATAGTGTTGCTCGTTCCCGTTCCCGTGAGTTTCTTTGTTACGGGATCCAGGGTGTAAGTACCGGCGATATTGTTGTCGGAGATCACCTCGATCTTTCTGAGGTAGCAGTCTTGGAGCAGTGCATCGCTCGTGTACGGTTGGAACACGAGAATGGCTGCTTTGTGGTCAAGAGTGAAGTTAAAGTTAGCACTCGTCCCTGTTGCTGTAGCAAGTCCGCAATCGCCTGCTTCACCGAGATGTTTGGTGTCGGCGGGCGTGGTTTGTTTTTGAGATGTAGCAATCGTTACTTGATCGTTGGTTCCGTTCTTACCGGGATAGAACACGGTGTAGCTTGTTCCGGCAAATGCACCCGAAAGCAGGAATCTATAATAAGACTTTGCGGTGCCGCTCACGGCATTGCTGGCGGTCTGCCACGTGCCGGCGTCGTCTTTCACAAAGATGTTGTCGCCAGCTTCCCAATAGAATTTGCCGGTGTTGTAGTCGAGTGACGTGCGGGTTTGTGTCGGCTCCTTGCCTGCCACAAAGGTGGCATAACCGTTAGTCGCCGTTTCTTTCTTTTGTTCGCCAGTCTGTGTGGCGTCATCGCTTGCACAAGCTGTTACCAATAACAGCGCTGCTGCAAATATCCATTTTGTCTTGTTCATGTTCATTATTAATTTGTCCCTTTTAATTTATTCTATTCGTCCCACAATGGATTACTCCCTTCTCCTTCTGTAGATGAGCTGGAAGTGAGACCTTCTTCATCTTCCTCCTCAAACCATCCTTGCTTAGCCGAACTCGGTCCTGTGCCATGATGTCCGGGATTGTGTTGGCTGCTGAATGTCTGCAATAAACTTTCTGTCTGCAACGCGCAGACGTCCATTACGGGCTTCATGTAAGCCCTACTCTCTAACTGTTTTCTGTTCATATTTACTATGTTTTGAATGAATAATTCGTGCTTATTTTCCTCTTGCGGAGTTGGCAAAAGGGCATAAAAAGTGGAACAAAGGGAACTCTTGGAAGCCCTTTGTCTATAGGAGTTTAGCCGTCGCCTTACGCGCGCGCGTACGCGAGGACCTAAAATTGTGTCACGCCAGGTGCGATGTGTGTGTGTGTGTTAAGACTTTTTCTGAGATATGCAAATATAAAGCGTTAAAAGATGCAGAGAAATCCATGTTTCTTTGCATCGCGCTATTCGTTATATTTGTCCTTGCTGTCATTCTAATTCTGAATTATCGGCGGCAAAGATAGATAATAAATCTTAAACATGCAAATAATTTGAGAGAAAAATGAGAATGTTTTTTACGTGACAATAAGATAACAAGCTGCAATATCCGGATAACGTGGCATATAAGGTGCTGATTGCCATTGGAAAGTCTTTTATTTATTGTTTTGCTGTTGCTTTTTCAATTTCTTCTTACGCTGTATACCGAATAAATCTCGCAGTCCATTGAAATCTTTTTTCATAATGAAACCGAGGCCTTGGGTGTTGAGACTGTTACGTGTGAAGTAACGATCGTTGGTTTGATTATACACTTTGATGGCTAAGTTGCCGCTTGGGAAGAGGAGATAACGAATGTCGAAATCTCCGATAAAACTTGTCGTGGCATTCGGATTATCGCGATAACCGAACTGCCCGTTGATGAGCAAGCGGTTATTAAACAGTCGGCCGCTCAGCAATCCTTCGTATTCAGCGTTGTTCCAACCCTCGTCGCCGGTCGAGATATTCGCTCCGAAGTTCCAATTTGTGTTATTGACCACACTGCTCAACACGTTATTGATCTGTTGACTCAATGTTCCGCTCAGCAGACTCTGCATGGCCAGCGAAGTCTGACTTTGCTGGTTGCTGCCGTCTGTGCGTGCATTGTTATTGCCTTGATGGTAGAATCGACCGATGGTGAGCAGATAAAGCACTTGCTGATTCATCTCTTCTTCGCTGTTGATAAGACTATAAATCATCTGTTTAGCATCGCTGTTGACCGTCGGCATATCAAGACCGAAATCGATTTTAGGCGTATTGGGCGTGCCGGTGATCTTCATTTGGCAGTTCACTCGAATATTGTTGCTGGAGAAACTGCGCCCAAGCTGCAAATCGGAAAGGCTCACACCGTTTACCGTATATTGTGCAATGAGATTGAGCCGGGCATTATACGGATCGCCGCCGAAAGTGATCGTGCCGCCTTCTTTGAATTGGAAGTCCTTTTTGATGACGTCTTGCACGGTGAGTTTGTAAATGCCATGATTGACGAGATAGTTACCGAACATATCTAATCCGCCTTTGTTGTAATAAGTGGCACGAATCACCCCGCTTCCGTTGAGCGCGATATAATCTCCGGTCTTTGCATCCATGATCACCTTCAACGTGGCATTTTCGGCAATGTTCATCAACAAATTCAAGTGTATGTCAGTAGGAATATCGATTTCATTGCCCATCATCGGTTTTCCTTGTTGCTCTTCAAGAATGGTTGTGTCGGCATGGGCGGCAGCCTGTTTCCAATGAATAAAATCATGATTATTGATGGCATCGGGACTTGTCGTATTGTAAACCACCTCGCTGCCTTTATCCGATCGGGCATCGACATCGATGTTAACTTCCCCGCTCTTGCCGCGAATCGTGCAGTTGCCAGTGGCAAAGACAGTGCCGTAAAAAGAATTTCCGTCGGTCTCTTTGAGATCTAACGCTAATAGATTTTCGGCTTTGACGCCGATGTTGAACGACAGGTTGCGTAGACTCTTATGATAAAGACTTCCCGAAACAACACCTCGCTGACCACGACGATCATATATTGTGTCGTTCATCAACCGTATTTGATCGGGAATCAGACTGATTCTGTCATTTTTTAACGTGTAAGTTGTGTTCAGACTACTGATATCCAATGTTCCGTTTGCCGTGATGTCTCCTGCCAAATTGATGTCACTCAATGGTCCGTAAAGGCGAAGATCTCCCGTGGCAAACACGTTGACATTGCGCATAAAACTACCGCAAAAACTCTCTAAAAAAGCGGCCCGCGTGTTGCGTGCATGAATAGCAAGATCTATACGATCGCGTTTCGGCGACACATATCCGTTGATCAATGTCTGCGAAAGCGGTCCATCATTCGCTATGGCATTGATATCAATCTGTTCATCACGATTATTCAGATTGACATTTGCCGTGAGAATGCCCATTTGTCCGTTCTCAAATCTAAATTGATCCACCGTTAGTCGGGCGGCAGCTTGCGGTTTGGAAAAGGCGCCGGCAATATAAGCGCGCCCCGTGGCAAGCCCACTGAACTCCACGGAATGAAAATCTACGAGATTCAAGATGTAGTTCACATCCATGTCTTTCAGGTCGACAAAGAGCGAATCCGTGTTTTTTTGCGTTGCTAAACCTGATAAAATGATGTGTTGTTTGTGATGGGCTATGGTGAAATTATTGATTTCTAAATGATTCTTACTGTATATAATGTCTGCCGGTTTCACATTCCACACCGTATCGCCTACCATGATATTCGATGGCCGCACATTGATTCGGGCGGCCGAAACACCTGCTTCGGTCTTGAAAAAGCGTGTTCCGCAGTTGAAAGTTCCACGCAAACGCCTTTGGGTATGACTGTCGAATGCGATGGATGCAGATAACTGATTGTCGGCGGCCGATGCATGGACATTCAACTCGAAACGGTTTCCTTCATCATTGAATTTATTGATTTTGGCGACAGCCATTAGTGTATCATTAGGTGTTTGAATCCGAACATGACCGCCGGTATAGCGTTTTTCCTCATAAGAAAAGTCCGGCGCATCAAGCAATAGATCCACTTCGTGAGTTTTGTCATTGATACGTCCCTGAATGTGAAACGGTTTGCCAAGCGCTAACGGAATATCAAACAATTGTTGTAACCAATCTGACCGCATAACGGTTGCATTGATTGCGAAGTCGTTTTGGGTTGTTTTCTTCAGCCGAGGAAGTCCCGGTAAAGTCGGGATTTTACTTCCCACAAAGTTGATAAAACTCTGGGCGAATGTTTCGTAATCATATTTTCCATTGACAATGAGCGTTCCGAAGTCGCTGTTAAGCGTTAATACACGTGCTTTACCTTCGTTGGCAGCAGAGAGTTTGAGAGAAGAGAGCGCATAATGTCGCTTCTCAGACTTCATCAAAAAATCTGTTAAGTCGATTTTTCCAACGGCCGTATTCAGAGTCTTTCCCGTGAAATCGGCAGCTAAATTGAAATCAAATGTCGTGCCGGGCCATTGTTGCGAGAGGTGGAGTTGATTCGGATTGAAATGCCGAACTGTTGCAGTGAGGTTGGCAGAAGGCGTTTTGGCCATGAAATTGAGCCGTCCTTTCACCTCTATTTGGCCATTCGGATCATCCATTCCGAATATTCCTTCGAATGTTCCTTGGTGAAAAGAGCCGTCAACGGATAGATTATGATAGGTGTAAGCATTGTATTCAAGCTTGGAAACGACACCTCGAGCAGTGAGCGTCGGAAGCCCGTGAGGATGCCATGTGCCGTCAATGGCGATGCGAGTTGCCACTTCTCCGAAAAGGTGATTATCTAAAAGGCGCTTCAAGTCAAGCCCCTGGGTCTCTATCTGCGCATTAAACTGCTGCTGCTGCTTGCCCAATATCAAATGGGCTTGTCCTGCATCGGTCTGTAAAATACCACTGACAGACATGTCGGAACCATGTCCCCCCCAATCGCCTCGATAATGGATATTCCCCAAACGAGTCACGACAACAGGGAGATTGAGACGAGTTCCGAGGTTGTCTGCAATAAATTTGATGCCTGCTGCACTCATTCGCAGATCCGAAATATGGGCATACCATCTAGGATTTGACAATACGCTACCGACCGATCCATTTGCAATGAGTTGCAGACTGCCATTGTTCGATCCAATATTGAGAGTGTTGACACGGACTTTTGTGCTCGTTCCTGAAAACGAAGAGGCTATCAGCAGTGGATGGATGAAATCTTTCAGTTGCGGCATCAGCCATTTGAAATCAGCCGGTGTGACAGAAGATGATTTGACATTACCCGTATATTGTAGCGAAGGCAACTCTATTTTGTTGCCCGACAGACGGTAAGTGGCATTGAAATCGCCCAATTCAATATGCGAAGCAGGCATCTCCAACTTGAAGTCTTTGAGCGAAGCCGATTGCCGATTAGCCGAAATCTTAAACGAAACAGCTCGAAGTCGCAATCCCGAAACTTCATTGAAAGAGAGTTTTTTCAAGTTGATATTCAATGAATCGGGCCGAAACGCATTGAGAAGAATGTGCGTACTAATATCAGTAAGATGAAGATGGGCCGGCGAAAGGATGCCGGTGCGCGGCGCTATATCCCATCTGTCGTATCTGACAGTGCCGTGCCGGATCACAAGTGAGCGAATCTGCACATCCAGCGGAGTGCTGTTCACAGTGTCTTTTGACGCCAACGAATCAATGACAAACTGAAAATTGGGTTTCGCTTTGGCTGACTCCTGATAAAGACCAGCCCGCAATCCGAAAATCTGCGCCGATGAAATGGAGATTCTGCCTTGTGAAAGCGGCAAATAATCGAACTTTGCCGAGAGTCGAGAAGCCTGCAAAAGCGGTTTCCCTTTTTGGTCAAGAATGGTGAGGTCGTCGATAATAAAGCGGTTCATCAATCCTAAATCCACGCGCCCGATGGTCACTTTCGTACCGAGTTTGGCTGCAAGCAAAGCGCTCACTTCATTGCCCACGAAGCCTTGTACTGCCGGAATATGCAGCAGTATGATCAAAAGAAGATACAGACCAACGAAGATCCATATAATACCTGTTATGAGATGCTTGAACCGTTTCAATCCTTTTATTGTACGACAAAATTACGCTAAAAAAGCATCAAAAGAGCACAAAACGCATGTTTTTCTTTCTCTGATACTGTTTTTTCACTATATTTGCATCGCGTAAACAACTTATGACAGATAAGATCTGATATAGGTCAAAACGGAATCTTATGTGTTTCATTCGTTAAACGTCAGTAAACATTATAAAAGACAAGGTCTTATCAGAACGATAGATATTAGTTGAATCCTTAAAATATATATGGTTATTATGGCAAATGTGATTAAGTTGCGAAAGGGCTTAAACATTAACCTGAAAGGCAAAGCTAAGGATGTGAAGATGAACATAGGGCAAAGCGCGGAATACGCGTTGAATCCCGACGATTTCATCGGTATCACTCCAAAAGTGATTGTGCATGAAGGCGATGTTGTCAAAGCCGGTGACGCCTTATTTGTCAGCAAAAACGATCCTGCGGTCAAGTTTGCTTCGCCCGTCAGCGGCACTGTTTCGGCAGTGGTTCGAGGCGATCGCCGCAAGGTGCTTTGCGTGAAAGTGAAAGCCGACAAGCAGCAACAATTCGTTGATTTCGGCAAGAAAGACGTGACAAATCTTGATGGCGAAGCCGTCAGACAGGCGTTGCTCGAAGCCGGATTATTCGGTTTCATCACGCAATTACCATATGCCGTGACCACAACTTCTGATTCGCAACCCAAAGGAATCTTTGTTTCGGCATTGCGAGACATGCCTTTGGCAGGTGACTTTGAATTCGAATTGCAAGGCAACGAGTCGGCCTTTCAAACGGGATTGACTGCTCTGTCGAAAATAACTAACGTCTACTTGGGCTGCGGAAAGCATCAAAACGTAGCGCAACTAACGGCTTTTCGCGATGCAAAAAGCATCATTTTCGACGGCCCTTGTCCTGCGGGCAATGTCAGCGTGCAAGTCAATCATATTTCGCCGGTCAATAAAGGCGAAATCGTTTGGACCGTAGACCCCACGGCTGTGATCTTCTTCGGGCGTTTGTTTGAGACCGGACGAGTGGATCTGACACGCACGGTTGCCGTGGCAGGAAGCGAAATCGATAATCCGGCTTATGTCGATGCCTTGGTAGGAACGCCGTTGACCGATATCCTGCAAGATCATTTGCGCCAGACGGATCATGTGCGGATCATCAACGGAAATCCGCTGACAGGACGCAGGGCTACGCTGAACGACTATCTCGGAGCACATGTCTCAGAAGTTACGGCAATACCCGAAGGCGACGATGCAGACGAGTTTCTGGGGTGGATTTTACCTCGAACAAACCAGTTTTCCACGTCTCGAAGCTATTTCAGTTGGCTTTTTGGAAAACGCAAGGAATATGCACTCGATGCACGGGTGAAAGGCGGCGAACGCCACATGATTATGAGCGGTGAATATGATAAGGTGATCCCAATGGATATTTTCGGCGAATTTCTTATCAAAGCCATCATCGCCAATGACATCGATAAGATGGAACAACTCGGCATTTATGAAGTTTCTCCCGAAGATTTCGCTGTTGCCGAGTTTGTCGACTCGTCCAAACTTGAATTGCAACACATCGTCCGCGAAGGATTGAATAGATTAAGAAAAGAAAACGCATAGCTATGTCTGCATTAAGAAATTACCTCAACAAGATAAAACCGCAATTTGAAAATGGCGGCAAACTACACGCTTTCCGTAGCGTGTTCGAAGGTTTTGAATCTTTTCTGTACGTACCAAACACGACGGCAAAAACAGGTGTCCACATTCATGATGCCATCGACTCGAAGCGCATTATGAGTATCGTGGTGATCGCATTGATGCCCGCTTTGCTCTTCGGTATGTATAATGTCGGTTATCAAAACTATAAAATGGCCGGCACATTAACCGATGCTTCTTTTCTGAATATCTTTCTTTTCGGATTCCTTGCAGTGCTTCCCAAGATTTTGGTGAGCTATATTGTGGGGCTGGGTATTGAGTTCGCATGGGCTCAATGGAAAGGAGAAGAGATTCAGGAAGGCTATCTGGTTTCGGGAATCATCATTCCGATGATCGTGCCTGTGAATTGTCCGCTTTGGATCTTGGCCATAGCTTGTGCCTTTGCCGTGGTCTTTGCCAAAGAGATTTTTGGTGGAACGGGAATGAATATCTTCAATGTAGCGCTTGTCACACGTGCATTTCTCTTCTTCTCATATCCTTCCAAAATGAGCGGCGATGCCGTTTGGGTGGCCAAAGACACCATCTTCGGATTGGGAAATACGCTTCCCGATGCAATGACTTGTGCCACACCGCTGGGCGAGATAGCCCAAGGCACAGGCGTTCCTTACACGCTTTACGATATGATTACAGGTTTTATTCCCGGTTCCATAGGTGAAACGAGTGTCATTGCAATTGCTCTCGGCGCTGTGATTCTGCTTTGGACAGGCATCGCCTCATGGAAAACCATGGCGAGTGTCTTTGTCGGTGGCGGTCTGACAGCAGTTCTTTTCTCAACTCTTGGATCAACACCCATCCCCTGGTACGAGCATCTCGTGTTAGGCGGATTTGCTTTCGGTGCCGTCTTTATGGCTACGGATCCTGTGACGTCTGCACGCACCGAGAGCGGGAAATATGTCTATGGCCTACTCATCGGAGCAATGGCCATCGTAATCAGAGTGATGAACCCGGGATATCCCGAGGGTATGATGCTGGCCATCTTACTGATGAATATGTTTGCGCCATTGATCGATTACTGCGTGGTCCAGCGCAATATCGGTAAGCGAATGAAACGTTTAACCTCTAATGACAAGTAAAGTTATGGCAGAAAAAATGAAGAAACGGTTGGACACTAATTCCAATTCGTATACCATTATATATTCGGTGGTCATCGTCATCATCGTCTCTTTCTTGCTCGCCTTTGTCTTTCAGGCATTGAAACCAGCCCAAGACGCGAATGTAGCATTGGACAAAAAGAAGCAGATACTCTACTCGTTGAATCTCCGTGGACTGAATGACCAAGAGGCAGCAACCCAGTATAAAGAGACTGTTATAGCTGATGAGGTGATCAATGAGCAAGGAGAAGTTGTCGAGTCGGGCTCAATGGGCGGTGAAAAGAATGGCTTCGCCTGAGTAGTGCAGATTTCAAAGCCGGTAAATTGGCACTCTACATCTGTAAAGTGAATGGAGAAACGAAGTATGTCATTCCCGTTTACGGTATGGGATTATGGGGACCAATCAGTGGTTATATTGCGATCAATGCCGATAAGAAGACGGTTTATGGAGCCTATTTTAATCACGAGAGCGAAACTGCAGGCTTAGGTGCTGAAATCAAAGACAATGCTCAGTGGCAGGCCAAATTCAAAGGCAAACACCTTTTTAATGGAAAGGACGCAGCTCATATCACTTTGGCCGTGAAAAAAGCAAGCGATCTGAAAGATCCATCTACACAGGTGGATGCCGTGACAGGTGCAACGCTCACCTCGAATGGAGTCAGTGATATGCTCCATGACTGCCTCGAAAAGTATGTCAAGTTTTTATCTGACAAATAAAATATGAACAGCAATTAAAAAGAAAAGATATGGCTCTATTTTCAAAGCAAAATAAAGAGGTATTCATAAGCCCGCTGAACCTTGATAACCCGATCATGGTTCAGGTGCTCGGTATTTGCAGTGCCTTAGCCGTGACTTCGCAATTGAAGCCGGCGATCGTGATGGGACTTGCCGTGACCATTATCACTGCGTTTTCCAACGTGATAATATCCTCCATCCGAAACACGATTCCCAACCGGATTCGTATTATCGTCCAGTTAGTTGTTGTAGCAGCCCTGGTGACCATTGTCAGCCAAGTGCTGAAAGCGTTTGCATATGATGTGAGCGTACAATTATCCGTGTATGTCGGGCTCATCATTACCAATTGTATTTTGATGGGACGTCTCGAAGCCTTTGCCATGATGAATAAACCTTGGCCCAGTTTCCTTGACGGAATCGGAAACGGACTCGGTTATGCGCTCATCCTGATCATCGTGGGATTTTTCCGAGAGCTATTCGGGCGCGGAACCTTATTCGGGCTAACCGTCATACCTCAATCCGTGTATGACGCAGGATATATCAACAACGGAATGATGACGATGCCCGCCATGGCGCTCATTCTCGTAGGGTGTGTCATCTGGGTGCATCGCGCCTATTTTTATAAGGAGAAATAAGTTATGGAACATATTATCAATCTCTTCTTCCGGTCGATCTTCGTCGACAATATGATCTTTGCTTTCTTCCTCGGTATGTGTTCATTCCTGGCCGTTTCGAAGAATGTGAAGACATCCCTGGGATTAGTCTGGCGGTGACCTTTGTCCTTTTGGTTACCGTCCCGGTCGACTACCTGTTGCAAACCAAAATTCTCGGTCCCGACTGTCTGATACAAGGCGTAGACCTCTCTTATCTCAGCTTCATCCTGTTTATCGCAGTGATTGCCGGAATCGTACAGCTGGTAGAGATGATCGTAGAGAAATACACCCCCTCATTATATGCTGCGCTCGGCATCTTTCTGCCATTGATCGCCGTGAATTGTGCAATCATGGGTGCCTCCTTGTTCATGCAGCAACGCATCAACCTCGATCCTACCAACACCCAATATATCGGCAACATTTGGGACAGCATAGCCTATGCGTTTGGAAGCGGATTGGGATGGACGCTCGCCATTGTTTCGATGGGTGCCATTCGAGAGAAGATGCAATATAGCGACGTGCCCAAACCATTGCAAGGATTAGGGATAACGTTCATCACCGTAGGACTGATGGCGATGGCAATGATGTGTTTCTCCGGACTTAAATTATAGACAAACTATGGGACAATTTATATTAGTGAGCATTGGTGTATTCTTGATCACGATCTTGTTGTTGGTGATTCTCTTGCTGGTTGCCAAAAAATACCTATCGCCCAGCGGGAAGGTGACGATCACCATCAACGGAGACAAGACACTGACCGTCGGACAGGGAAACAACCTCATGGCCACGCTCAATGAGAATGGAATCTTCCTGCCCTCTGCATGCGGCGGAAAAGCCAGCTGCGGGCAGTGCAAAGTACAAGTAATAGAAGGCGGGGGCGAGATCCTCGACTCAGAGCGGCCCCACTTCACCCGTAAACAAATCAAAGACCATTGGAGATTGGGATGTCAGTGCAAGGTGAAAGGCGACTTCCAGATCAAAGTGCCCGAGAGCATACTCGGTGTGAAGGAATGGGAGTGCACGGTGATTTCCAACAAGAATGTCAGTTCCTTTATCAAGGAGTTTATCGTGGAGTTGCCACCCGGAGAGCACATGGACTTCATCCCCGGTTCTTATGCACAGATCGCTATACCAGCCTACGACTGTATCGACTACGACAAAGATTTCGATAAAAACGACATCGGTCCGGAATACCTTCCAGTGTGGGAGAAATTCAATATCTTCTCGCTGAAAGCCCACAACCCCGAGCCCACCGTGCGCGCCTATTCAATGGCCAATTATCCGGCAGAGGGAGACCGCATCACGCTCACAGTGCGTATCGCGTCGACACCATTCAAGCCACGTCCGCAAGTGGGATTCCAAGACGTGCCCACAGGCATCGCCTCCTCTTACATCTTCTCCCGCAAGCCCGGCGACAAGGTGCGGATGAGCGGCCCCTATGGAGACTTCCACCCCATCTTCAACTCCAAGAAAGAGATGATCTGGGTGGGTGGCGGCGCAGGAATGGCACCCCTCCGTGCACAAATCATGCACATGCTCAAAACACTTCACACGCGCGATCGTGAGATGCACTATTTTTACGGTGCACGCTCCCTGAGCGAAGCTTCTTCCTTGATGATTTCCATGCGTTGGAAAAAGAATATCCCAACTTCCATTTCCACCTCGCGCTGGATCGTCCCGACCCCGAGGCCGACAAAGCCGGTGTGTCTTACACCGTGGGATTCGTACACCAGGTGATGTATGAAACCTATCTGAAAAATCACGACGCACCCGAAGACATCGAGTATTACATGTGCGGACCCGGCCCGATGAGTAAGGCGGTTCAGCAAATGCTCGATAGCCTCGGCGTGGATCCCGATAGCATCATGTTCGACAATTTCGGTTAGACCGACATACGACATTTTACCGATGACTGCATCGCTCCCAAGCCGATGCAGTCTTTTTTTATGCCAGCTTGTGAGAAGTATACGACCAGTGGTGCAGAAGTATCATGGTGCTTGCCGAGAAGTATACGACTTCTCCATCCTTTTGTTCTTGGGCTCATGACATCTTTTACCACTTTTCTCGGAAAACATTTGTTTGTTTAAGAATCTTTACTTATCTTTGCCGCGGTTTTGACAGTTCCTGTCGCCTCTCTCGTCCTTTCGCCCCCTAAGTTAGGGGGATGGGGGTCTGAACGATTAAAGAATATGACAACAAAAGCAAATATAACCAGCAGCGCATCGATGCAAAAGAACTCCAATTCTCTTGCATCTTTTAACGCTTTATATTTGCATATCTCAGAAAAAGTCTTAACACACACACACACACACACACACACACACACACACACACACACATCGCACCTGGCGTAGAGATATTTTAGGTCTTCGCTTACGCGCGCGCGTAAGGCGACAGCTAAACACCAATAAACAAAGGGCTTCTCGGAGTTCCCTTTGTTCTTCTTTTCATGCCCTTTTGCCAACCGCGCAAGGGGAAAATAAGCACGATTATTTATTCTAAAACATAGAGACTATGAACAAAAAA
>NZ_BAIX01000030.1 GCF_000613405.1 Hoylesella enoeca JCM 12259
TGAAGCATGTCCCTCTTCAGATAGAGAGAAATACCTGTCAAGCAGACCGCCTCTTTCCTTTGTGCCTACCAATTCCTCTTCCGTCATGCGGATAATCCTTATCTGTTCGGTATCGTTGATGATACGCTCGAACTGATCGACGGCTTCCATGAACTTCATCACCTCGTCTTTGTTGGTGATTTCCTTGGGCAGCAGGTGTCCACGACAGAGCGAGGAAAAATTGCTCTGCTGTGCCATACGCTGCTTGTTGGTCTTGGTAAGGAAGAGATAGACAGAGTGGTGGAGATACGGACGTTCGTTGAAGTGCCGTTCCGATGCACGGGCAAGGAAACTCAATCCACCCTCGGAGAGCTTGCCTTGGTAGTCCTCCTTAATGAACCAGTCCTGCTTGTGTACGATGCTGTAATTGGGTAGCACCTTGATTGCCTTGTGCCAAGCCGAGTGCATTGCTTCGTATTCTGTAGAGGTAACGGTGAAGAGTTCTGGCAGTTCCACACGGAAAGCCACCGTGATGTCAGCATCCTTGCTCACCAGGCAGCCCTGCTCTATGGAGAGCAGCGGAAACTTCGATTCCAAGGTTGTTATCTTGCTTTTATTTCTCATTGCTTCGCTTTCTTTGGTTGAAGGTTACGGATAAGGTGGCAGACCGTACGGCGGTTCACAAGGTAGCGTGGGTGCATACGCACTGCTCCTTTCTTCATCAGTCCGTACTGCCCGTACTTTCTGTTCATGGTGAACGTTTGCCACACCACTATGGTGGCACCCACTACACCTATGACAAGACAGGCTATCTGACTGATGCCGCAGAGATAGAGAATGACCACGAGAATGAAGACTGCCAGCAGCCCTCCTGCAAAGAGGAAGAGGTACTGTGCCTTCAAGCCCTTGAACTCTACCGTCCGGCCTACACCCTTGTTGATTTCAAATGCTGCCATCGCCTTACAGGAAGAAACTTCTCAAGATAGTGGCAGCCACGATGAGAAAGATACACGCACCAAACCAAGAGGCTGCGGTCTTGCTCGTATCGGGGTCACCACTTGAGAACTTGTTATACACTTTTATTCCTCCTATCAACCCCACTACCGCCCCTACGGCATAAATGAGTTTCGTGCCGGGGTCGAAGTAGGAGGTTACCATTTTCGTTGCTTCATTGATTCCGGCAATACCGTTGCCCTGTGCGTATGCTCCTATGGCGGTAGCGTCAGCAGGAACAGCAGCATCATGATTTTCTTTTTGTCCATTGTTCTGTTTATTTTAAGTTGTTAATGAATATTCTTTAATGGGAGGAGATGGTGGGGCTGGTTCTGTCTTATCGTATGGGCTTGTTTTACCAGTGAGCCGCCCCGTCCGTTACTCCTTCCCTGTTTGCAATATGGATTGTTTTACAGATAGTAGGAAAGCGGCTTTTCTTCCGTCGTTCCCTCGTTATTGTTTTCATTGTCTGTCTCAGGGGCAGAAGTCATTTTTGTATCATTCTCCTGCAACTCCGCTTCTTCCACTTTACGGATGGCAGCGAGCAGTTTCTGATGGTCTTGCTCCTGTCCGAGTGCGGCTTCTTTCATGTATTCCATGAGCTCAGTCCCTCGTATCGCTTGCAGCGTTTTGTGAACCTCCGTTTCGCTTTCCTCATCGAGTGCATCGTCATTCCTGTGCCAACCGTTGACACGGATAATGTCCCTTGCGAGGATACTGGACGGTGATACTTCGGGCAGAGAATCGTCTGCTATCAGGCTTTCACCTTGTCCGCCGATTTCCAATTCCAGTTCCTCACGGGCTATGGTGTCCTCATCTGGTTCGTCCATCGTATAATCGACATCCATCTCATTGTCGTCCTCCTCTGCGGTACTTCCTGCTTTTTCGGTCGCGCCCTGCCCTGTTTGGGTGTTTTGCCCTGCAAAAGTATCAGAAATTTTGGCTGAATTTTCAGACGAGGAAACAGCGGGAATTTCGGGGACAGACGGAGAAATGAAAGGTTTGCTCCTGCCTACCAGAATATGGCGGGCACTGTCAATTTGCTCTTGGGAAACGGAAGGTTTGGGACTTTCACTGGGCTTGCCAGCTTTCTGTTTCGGAGTGTTCTTACCTGATAGGGCTGCTGAGTCTTGAAAAAGCCTCCAAAGGTATGCGATGCCGAGGGTCACCCATGCAATCCCCAGCAGGAGCAATATGCCCAACAATATATCTATTATCATAAGTCTATGATCTTATCGCGCCTGCGTTGTGAGGCGGTATGGTTCAACAAATCCTGATACGTTTTCAAATGGTCGAGAAGGATATTCTCTATATACCCCGTGATGGAAGCCTCCGACCTGATGTCGCTCAGCACATCACGCAATATCTGGAGAATTTCGGTATGAATACTGAACCCCGATTTGTTACGTCCGTTGCGAACACTCGTCAAAAAACGCTGCTCATATTCCGGAAAGTCCATTGCAGGGGAAAAATCCTTTGTTCTGGCGTTTCTCTTTCGCTTCTCGGGCAGAGCAGTATGGGCGGTGCGGCCATCAAGCGGTATGTCTTTTGATATTTTATCTTCTTGTCCATAATACCCTTGAAGAGAAACACTTTTATCTTCTTCCACTGAATCGGGATCGTCATCCAAATCAATGGGATTGTCAAAGTCAGGTGTATTCTCCTCTGTGCGTTTCTTGACACCAATATCCGCCATCTCTGCCAATTTTTCCTGAAACAGCTTCTCACGTTGTTCTTTTAGAGATTTCATACGCTATCCTCTGTTTTCAAGTTGAGTTTCTCCATGACCTCCCTTACCCACTCGTCCACACCCGTCTGCGGACGGAGAGCCATTGCGGGGGCAGGTAGGAGCATCGGAAAACACCTTTGACACCGCCTTGTGCCAACTCCCTGCTGAATCGTACGGAATTGTAGATACGGGTATCGAAGATCGGCAGTCCCTGCTCCCTCGCATTCTGGCTGAACAGGTCAATGACCGTAGTACTGGCACTGCGGTTGATTTTGTTCCAAAGTAGGAAGAAGTCCTGAATGCGTGAGCCTTCGAAACCGATGCCCAGGTCCCTGATTGTCTTGGCGTATGCAAAACTCGATGCCAGCGACTGTGGGTCGGCTTCTATCGGGGAAATGATATAGTCCATCGTAATGGACAGTTCCATCATGGCGCTTGTAAGGGCATGGCCGGGAAAATCAAAGATAATCAGTTGCGGTGCCGTCTTCATTTTGTGCAGGTATTTCATGACATCGGAAATGGCTCTTTCTGGTTTGCTTCTGATGATATGGTACGATTTCTTGCCGTAGCGGGACAGTCGTTCATGAAGTTCCTTGCCCAGTTCGGGCGAGGACTCGATTAGGTCTCTGTCGCGTTCGCGAAGTTTGTAGAAGGATTCCTGCGTACCGTCGCAGTCCACGACGGCAAGGGAGATGTTCTTCTCGTAGTACAGGATGGATGCCAGCACTTCGGCAAGGCTGCTTTTGCCCACTCCTCCTTTCTGTGAGGCGAAACCCAGATAGATGGGATTTTCTGTTTTCTTTTCCATATTCATAATCGGTTGTTACTTATGTTATAAGTTAAATTATACCTTGGCTGATAAGCCATATCATGTCTATACTTGAAACTATACATTTGCCTCGGCTCAAAAGCTAAGTTTTGACTCCGGTCAATTTTAACTCAGCCCAAAGACATAAAATCATCCGTCGTTCAGACCATTATTGGTTGAATCTTTTTGAGATTGAAACCATCTTTTTTGACTCTTTACCCATACGGATTTTAAGTTGTCCTTCAACTGAATCTGGTTGCAAAATAACAAGGTTTTATCCTAAGTTTCAACTACCTGTGAAGTACAGGGAAATGAAAGGAAAAAGAGTGAATATCATTGATAATGAGATATTTGAAAACTCGCCGTAACTTTGCAGGCGAGAATAATACATGGAGGTATATTCTTCGAAACAGACACCCTTACAGGTGGATGCTTCTATTGCATCAAATCTTGATAGCAGCAAGGTGTGTCTTTGTAACACAAACCGCCGTTTGTACCACAAAGACCCTTGCCCCGAAGGGGGATGAATTACTCCAAAGTCGTAATTAGAAGACCAAATGAATATGAATAAAGGTACAGAATATCGTTTAGAACGAAAAAAGGTAGAAAAGCCACGATGGGACAACTGGCATGTACGGTTGCCCAATCCTAAAGACCAGCAACGGGCGATTGATTTGTTTCAGCGTTCGGGGGCAAAAACGAAGTCGGATTTCGTACGCACTCGCATTCTTGGAGAGAGTTTCAAGGTTATCACGGTGGACAAGTCCGCTGTGGAGTATTACCGAAAACTCTCCGAATTGACGACACAAATCCATAAGATTGGCGTGCTGTATAACCAAGCTGTGCGTGCCATCAACAGCTATCACAGCGTAAAAACCGCACAGATTCTGCTTGAAAGATTGGAGAAAATGTCTGCTCAAATCATTGCCTTGCAGGAGCAGGCCATCAGTCTTACCATAGACTACCGTAAGAAATGATTGCCAAGATTTCTGCCACGGAAAACCTTGGAGGGGCACTCGGCTATAACTTCAAAAAGGTGGAGAAAGGGGAAGCAAGCATTCTCCTTGCCGCTGAGTTGTATCAGGACAGAGAGGGACGTTATACGATGGAGGACGTGCTTGCCGACATGGAGGCTTTGATGCCGAAGAAATGCCGAACGAAGAAGACGGTGTTCCATTGTTCCCTTAATCCGCATCCGGACGATAAAATCTCCGATGAGCAACTCGTGCAGGTAGCCAGGGAGTATATGGAGGCACTCGGCTACGGCAAGCAACCCTATATCGTGTTCAAGCACAACGACATCGCCCGTGAGCATATCCACATTGTGTCACTTCGTGTGGATGATGAAGGACGAAAGATCAACGACCGTTTCGAGAAACGGCGGAGCAAGCAAATTACCGATGCTTTGGAAAGAAAATTTGGTCTCATTCCAAGTTCAAAGGTTAGCGGTAAGGTGGAAACAGAAACGCCCAAGGTGGATATTGATAGAGGAAACATCAAGGAGCAGGTGGCAAGCGTTATCCGCATGGTGCTGAAGCATTATAAGTTCTGTTCATTGGGCGAACTGAATGCCATTCTGAACAAATATAACCTTGCCGTAGAAGAAGTGAAGACGGAGTTTCGGGGAAAGAAGTATGACGGACTGGTCTATGTTCCGACAGATGACAAGAACAATAAAGTAAGCACACCCATCCATGCCTCGGACATCGGCCGTGGTGTGGGCTATACTGCCGTGCAGAACAGGATGCAGAAATCAAAACGAGCCATCAAGCCGCTGATACCAACCATAAGGAACAAGGTGTTACAAACAATGCGTACCTCTCCCAATACGGAGAAAGACCTGCGGAGCAGATTGGAAGAACAAGGTTTGTGTATGGTAATCCGAAAGAATCAAAGCGGACGTATCTATGGTATCACATTCATTGATGACGAAGTGGGCGTTGCACTCAATGGCTCACGCTTAGGCAAGGGATATGCCGCCAACATATTCAATGGCTATTTCTCCAATCCTACGCACAACCCATTCTTGGATGAAACGCTGTATGGCAGTACGTCTGTACATTTGGAACCATCGCCAACCGTTCAACCCTCTCAATCAGATACGGAAGAGGGAAGCAACCTTGTCAATGAACTTATCGAGGATATGGCAGATGGTTTCTTCCTACCTACAGGCAACGATGATTGGAAGGAAGCAGCATGGCAGCGTAAACTGCGCAAACAAAGTAAGATAAAACTTAGACGAAGAAAACATTAAATAAACGAGCATTTCCCCCGCCCCTCCTTTCGGAGGGGCGGGGGAGGCTTCAAAACATTACGATTATGGCACAAGAAGATGATTTAAGGGCATTGGGAAAAGTTATGGACTTTATGCGGGGCATATCGGTGATATTCCTCTTGATTAACTGTTATTGGTTCTGCTATGAAGCTTTCCATACATGGCACTTTACAATAGCTGTAGTGGACAAGATTCTGATGAATTTCCAACGCACGGCGGGCTTATTTTCGTCCATACTTTGGACGAAACTCTTTTGTGTGGTATTCCTTGCACTGTCCTGTCTTGGCACAAAGGGAGTAAAGGAAGAGAAAATCACGTGGCCAAAGATTTGGACAATACTTTTCTCCGGTTTTGTGCTTTTCTTCCTCAACTGGTGGCTCTTAGCATTGCCGATCGGTAAAGTCGGTGCAGCCTCGCTTTATATCTTCACGCTCTCTGTGGGCTATATCTGTCTGCTGATGGGAGGTGTATGGATGAGCCGTTTACTCAAAAACAATCTGATGGACGATGTTTTCAATACAGAAAATGAAAGTTTTATGCAAGAAACAAGGTTGATGGAGAATGAATACTCTGTCAATCTCCCTACACGTTTTTACTATAAGAAGAAATGGAACAATGGTTGGATTAATGTTGTCAATCCGTTCCGGGCTTCAATGGTGCTCGGTACACCGGGTTCTGGTAAGTCGTATGCTATCGTGAACAACTACATCAAGCAACAGATCGAGAAAGGCTTTGCCATGTATATTTACGACTATAAGTTCCCGGATTTGTCTGAAATCGCCTACAATCACCTACTCCATCATTTGGACGCCTACAAGGTAAAACCACAGTTCTTTGTAATCAACTTCGACGACCCACGCAAGAGCCATCGCTGCAACCCTATCAATCCTGTCTTTATGACGGATATATCGGATGCCTACGAGAGTGCCTATACGATTATGCTTAACTTAAACCGCAGTTGGATACAGAAACAGGGAGATTTCTTTGTGGAGTCGCCGATTATTCTTTTGGCTGCCATTATATGGTTCCTCAAAATCTATGAGAACGGAAAGTATTGTACTTTCCCTCATGCCATAGAGTTTCTGAACCGTCCCTACGCACAAATATTCCCAATACTCACCTCCTATGATGAGCTTGCCAATTACCTTTCCCCCTTTATGGACGCTTGGGAGGGCGGAGCGCAAGACCAGTTGCAGGGACAGATTGCCAGTGCCAAGATACCGCTGTCCCGTATGATAAGTCCGGCTCTCTATTGGGTGATGACGGGCGATGACTTTTCACTTGACATCAACAATCCTAATGAGCCGAAAGTACTCGTGGTCGGCAACAATCCCGACCGACAGAATATCTATTCGGCGGCTCTCGGTCTGTACAACAGCCGTATTGTAAAACTCATCAACAAAAAGAAACAACTCAAATCCTCAGTGATTATCGACGAGTTGCCGACTATCTATTTTCGTGGGCTTGATAACTTAATTGCTACCGCTCGAAGCAATAAGGTAGCAGTGTGCTTAGGCTTTCAGGACTTTTCACAGCTTACCCGTGATTATGGCGACAAGGAAAGCAAGGTGATTCAAAATACGGTAGGCAATGTGTTTTCCGGGCAGGTAGTCGGTGAGACGGCTAAGACGCTTTCCGAACGGTTTGGAAAGGTTCTGCAACAGCGGCAGTCCATGACCATTAATCGTAATGATAAGTCCACATCTATTTCTACGCAGATGGACAGCCTTATTCCTGCTTCTAAAATTAGCAATCTCACGCAAGGTATGTTTGTCGGTGCTGTGTCTGACAATTTTGATGAGCGTATCGACCAGAAGATTTTCCACGCAGAGATAGTGGTGGACAGTGCCAAGGTTTCAGCAGAAATGAAAGCTTATCAGTCCATTCCAATGATAACAGATTTCCAAAACGAAGATGGTTCCGACAATCTCAGAGAAACGATCGAAGCCAATTACCGTAAAGTAAAACAAGAGGCTCTCTCATTAGTAGATTCCGAGATTGGACGAATTAAAGATAATCCCTCACTTACTCATTTAATTAAAGTGTAGGTGTATAAGAAAGACCTTTTCTGTCTTCTATGTTTGAATAATTTCGTAGTTTATCTACTGAATGTACAAGCAAACCTATTGTAATTTTCCTCAAATGTCCTCCATAAATGTAAAAGGTGTTTTGCACACTCGCATTATTTTGAATTCGTTGAATTCATATAGAAGCTGTCTTGACTTCTAAAAGTTCTATAAATTGAGAGGAGCTTATTATCTTTGCGTTGGTAAACCAAGATAAACACTCCTCTCATGTACGAAGTTCTGGACAAATATATAATAAAATTTGAAAATCCGCTCATTTGTTGGTGGCAAAACGTGGATATAGATCAAAAAGTGAAAGAAAGAAAAGGTTAAGACGACTTCATAATTTAAATGTTTTTTCAGCGACATTCAAATAATATTGACGAAGTATTTCAATACCTTTCATATCTGTCAATGTGTCAACGTCTATGAATGGTGCACCATTCCTTATGCATCTGAATCTGCCATTCCAAAAAGTACTATTTGTATTTTGAGAGGAAATGACTTTCTTTATAAATTCTGTTTTTATCAGATATATTGCACCGTCTATCATGGGGATAGTCGTACAAGCCTCACCCATCCTGTGCGTATACCTCTTTCTGAAACAAGGGACATCACCTTCAAAGTTCAAATAAAACCGCTCTCTGTTGGGAATTTCAGTGAACGATGTGATAAAATCTATCTCATTAGTTGTTTTTCTATATAAAGAACAACACTGCTGAATAAGACCATTTTCCCTGAAAGGTTGGGTGACGGGCAAGAGAATAAAAGCCTTATGTTTGGTATTCTTAATGAAGTTATAACATGAAACCAACTCGTCCTGTCCTTCTTCCCTGACTTCCAGATATGTATTCAGCCCATATTTCTTTGCCAATTCCAATAAATTAGGACTATCTGATATAACGATGGCGTTATTCATACAATTTTGAGAAGATAGAAATTGTATTGTAAAAGGCAATAATCTACTGTTCTTTTCAGGACACCGCCGACTTATCCCTTTTATGGGAATTAATATTGGGATATTATTCATCTTTAATTCGTGTGACAAGTTCATTCTCAATAAGATTCTTCAAATACCTCTCTTCAATTATTCCTGCACCGTTGTGATAATTCCACAAAGGATTATTATCTATCAGTTCAGCTCTATTTTCTATATCCAAGCATGTGATATATATATCAAATCTGTCTTTCCACGGAGAGTTTAGCAAGTAAGCTAACATCAAGACAGCACTTGTTGGACGTTCAAAACCAATGTCTTGAATTGCCGTTTCATGGTTGATAACTTCTACACTATCATACTGTCGTCTTGTTAAATATATTTTCCATTCTTGAAAACGTTCATACCAATACTGATGCATAAAGATGTTCTTAGCTCTCTTTATCTCATTTTTGTTTTCACCACCTTTAAAGACATATTTAAAAATGTCATTTGCTTCTAAATAGATACCATCAATTCGATTACCCGTGACTCCTAGATTATTCATCCGACTAATTCTGAGTACATAATCAAATGAGTCAACTATCACATGTAATCCGGCTCTGTAAGCAGGTTTGTTTCCCACCAAAATAAGTCGCTCTTTCATTGTTTCCATCTCCATTTATTAATGTATTTTTTAAGTTGGTCACTATTCATCTTACAAATCTCAACAAATTCTTGTACATTGCGTTTACTTCGTTCGTCATATCCAATAGTTGAATTGATTCCTCTTGGATGATACAAATGAAACAACGGCCCTTTTATTCGTTGTGTAGGTTCTTCTAAAATTTCCATACGCTTAAGGCGCTCGGCATCTTCTGGTCCCCATCCATAGAGGTTCTCATTTTCTCCACCAACTTTCAAATAACGTTCCTTGTTTATAACGAATGCCCCTCCAACAGAAGGACGCCCCATTGAAAAGATGTCCATTTTATCAAAATCTTTATTATCCAGAAAGGATACGATGTTTTTCTTTGCAGAATCACTCTGTTCTGGATTTAAAAACAGGCATTGCCCATTATACGGATAACAAAGCGTTATTCCATTTTTAATTGCAATTACAGCTTTCTTGATTTGGGTTGTTGGTAAAATAACGTCAGTATCCCAAATGCCTACAATATTGGTTTTTGACAAATTCAGTAGACGGTTCAGATAGTGTGTTCTATGAAAAATAGGATTATCGTCTTGAACAAAAATTTGCTCTAATCTGTCACTCTTCTCTTCGCGGTGATAATGCTGTTCTGTGTCCGCCTCTAAAAGAATAATAAACGCATTCGTCGTATTCAGCAACGAAAATAATACTGCATCTAAATTCTCTTTACGTTCCTTACAATCAATTCGAACGGGTATGACAATAGTGAATTCTGAAGTCAAATCCATGGTTTCAATACTTTTAATGATGGTATTCCTAATAATTCATAATTATCCACTACTCGGCAATTAAAGTCTATCATCTTACGTAGGCACATTGTTGCAAGTCTCTCAACTTTATGGTTGAATACGTTCAGTTTATATAAGCGGGCAAGCAGAAAGTAAGCATCATTATAGCCTTGCTTATCTACAGTCTTCAAGACCTGCTCTTCCAGCCAGTCTATCAGATAAATCAAATACTCCTTCAATTTTAAGACAATCATACTCTTGTCATCATTATTTCGGTATCTTAAACGATGATACAGATAGTAGCCAATTCCACAAATGCCTTTACCAAAATCAAGATCGTTAATAGAACGGGAATCGATGATACTTTTAGCAACAATGTCTATTTCAGATAAGATATCATCGCTATCAGCATTTACAAATCCTTTACAGATAATATGTTCAAAACCACATCCGATACCAATTAGCCCATTATCGAAAGTAAGGGGAAGATTCAATGAAAGTTGTTTATAAACAGCATCTATTAGCTTAGAAGCCTCATGTTCATATTCCTTACTTTTAGTAATTTGTGAAGCATAGAGCAAGTATATGGCAATGCCCATTTTCCCGCTCCAAAGACCAATGTCTGGGAGACAGGTTCCTTTTTCTATCAGACGTGTTGTATAGTTCTTCAAAAGAATGTATTCTTTTCCCATTTCACTGTTGTTTTTTAATAATTTTTTTTATTGGCATGAAAAAGCGTTCTATTAGCCGTAGATTTTCCGTAATGATATCTGCATTTCCACGCATTTGAGGAAACACAGGAAGCAATTTCCCATAGTTGGTTTTCATTCCATTGGGGAAAGAAACATCTACGGCATAGAAACCTCGTGCATCAGGGATATTCGATATTTTTTCCACTTTTCCGAGTAAATAGCCAAATTCCAGATCTGGAAAATTGCTGATACGTACATTTACTCGTTGGCCAACCTGTACTTTCCCAGCTCCATGTGCAGGAAGCAAAGCTTTTCCTTTAATAGGTCCCCGATTCGCGGGCATGATCATAAATACAACTTCTCCAACCTTAACATTTTGATTTCTATTCCAACTATCATACATTGGGGTAATGATACCATTGATGGGACTTGATAAAAGATAGTTTCGTTCCCACAATCTTACCTGGCTAATCAATATTTTTTTGGCATTTTGCAATGACAATCTATACTCTGTTTCTCGTTCTGCAGCTTGTTGTTGCAATTTCAATAGGTTTTCTTTATCTCTCATCAACTGAATTTCAGTTTGCTTGACTGAGGTACTAAGTAAGAATAGCGATTGCTTATTTTGCATGAAATGTATTAGTGATGTATTATACTCACTCTCAGGTATCATTTTCTTGACACCACGGATTGAGTCTTGCTCAACGATGTTTTTATTTGATTGAAGCTGTTTCCTTTCAGCAGATACCTGCTTAACGATATCATTGTAGTACTCTTTTTGAGTTAACATCTGCAATTTTTGTAATGCAATTCTTTGTGTGTAATAATTTGATTCCTTGTAGCTCAGATAATCATCTAAACAGCTTACAAAAGTATTATAGGCATACTGGACAGGTCCTAATGAGAATGATTTTCCTGTAAATAATTCTTTTGCTACAGTTTCCGAATATTCAGATGCCTCCCATGCATGTATCATTTTTATTAGTGTAAGCATGTCTTGGGTCTTGGCGGGATTTTGAATGACCGCCAATGGTGTCCCTGCTGTAACCATTATATTATTCTTTATATTATTCTTGGTAAGAAAACTGTCTATCTTTCCCGTTGAATGGGCTGTTATTGTTGCTGGCTGTTCCATAGATGTAACTACAATTTCTGTCTGTATTACATCAGGATATTTGAAAAACCAACTACCTACTAGCAAGAATATCACAATAACAAATAATACAGTAATTCCATGACAAAGAAGCCATGATGGCATTTCTCCCATTATTTCCTGCACCTCTTCACTGTGAAGTTCTATTTCTTTGTTTTTATTTTCTTCTTTGTCCATTATTCCATCAATTACCTAATTCCAATTGATTTTTGACCAATCTATAATATATTCCACGCAAAGCAATCAATTCTTCGTGTGTGCCTTCTTCGACTACCTTTCCTTGATCCAATACCACTATTTTGTCTGCATTACGCACTGTGCTTAGTCTATGTGCTACCACAACAACAGTTTTACCTTTATAAAACTCATGCAGATGTTTCATTATTTCCTTTTCGTTATTGGCATCCAATGCGTTGGTGGCTTCATCAAGAAAAATAAATTCAGGATTTTTGTATACGGCACGGGCTATAAGGATACGCTGACGTTGCCCTTGGCTGATGCCATTTCCTTCCATTCCAATTTTGGTATTATAACCTAAGGGTAGGCTATCAATAAAATCTCGGACATTAGCTATTGTTACAGCATGTCGTAGCCTTTTGATGTCTATATTATCATCCCCTACACCAATGTTTTGCGCAATAGTTTCGGAAAAAATAAAACCATCCTGCATTACCGAACCTGATTTGCTGCGCCATAAGTGCGGATTGATTATGCTTAATGGGGTCTCACCGATTTTAATTGTCCCCTTATTTGGTTCATAGAACCCCAATAACAGCTTTATTAATGTAGTTTTTCCACTTCCGCTAGCCCCCACAATGGCAGTGACTTTTTCTTGTGGGATGGTCAGGCAGATGTTATCTAACACATAATCACGCTCGGCACCGTCATAGCTAAAAGAGAGATTCTCTATGTTAATGTCTCGTTTGTTAGGCAGGATGGTCAGTTTGCTCTCTATCGTTTCTTCCTCATCTTCCTTTCCATGAATTTCATTCAACCGTTCCAAACTGATCTGTGCATCTTGGAACAAGCGGGCAAAGTCGATGAACTGCTCCACAGGGGCTGTTAACTGCCCGATAATATAAGTGAGAGCCATCATCATTCCCAATGTCATATTTCCATCTACTACAGTTTTGGCAGCAATGAATGAGATAATGATATTTGTAGTTTGGCTAAAGAAAACAGAACCAATTTGTTGAAGTTGACCAAGTATTAATCCTTTAACACCAATCTTGAATAACTTTACCTGAATGCGCTCCCATTGCCATCGTTTCTGTTTCTCGCAGTTGTTCAGTTTGATTTCTTGCATTCCCGTTATAAGCTGAATGATGTTGCTTTGTTCACCTGCTGATTGGGCAAACCTTTTATAGTCCAACTCACGCCGGTATCTCATAAAGAATAAAATCCAAAGTATGTACAAAGTGTTTCCCGTAAGGAAAATCACGAGGATAGTTAAATTATAGTATGCCAGCACAAGAGTAAATACAAAGAAGCTGATAAACGAGAAGAGCGTACTGATAGAGTTCCCTGTAAGGAACGATTCAATACGTCCGTGATCACCAATGCGTTGCATGATGTCTCCCGTCATTTTTGTATCGAAATATCGAAGTGGTAGCTTCATTAATTTTATAAGGAAATCAGAAATTAGGGCGATGTTTATCCGAGTATTTATATGTAATAAAATCCAGCTACGGATAAATTCCACAGATAAGCGAGCAATGAAGATAACCAATTGGGCAATTAGCACTAATGTAATAAAATTAATATTTCCATTTCGTATGCCTACATCCACTAAAGATTGGGTAAGAAAAGGAAAAATCAGTTGTAGGATACTGACAACAAGCATTCCCAACACTAACTGTCCCAATTGGCTTTTGTAAGGTGAGAGATAGCGAAGGAAATGGTATAAACTACGGCTGGTATTTTCTTTTTCATCCTCGTGTTCGAAAAATTCTGGACCGGGTTCTAAAAGTAGTGCTGTACCCTTTTCTTCATTATTTTTTATTGCGCTATACCAGCATTTTTTGAATTCGATTTCATCATATGTTACCAGGCCTAATGCGGGATCTGCAACGTAAATATGGTGTCCCCTTTTTCTATTTTGACTAATCTTGTATACTACCACAAAATGGTTTTGTTTCCAATGAACAATGCAAGGTAATAGTGCTTCATTTACCAATTGGTCAAATGAGATCATTACTCCTGATGTACGGAAGCCGATGTATTCTGCGGCATCACTTATTCCCAGCATGGATACTCCCTCGCGTGTAATGAACGAATGGCGACGGAGAGTTTCCAAGCTATAGTGTCTGCCATAGTGTTTGGCTATCATACGGAGACACGTAGGACCGCAATCCATAGCATCAAGTTGAATAAATTTGGGGAAAGATTTCATTTAGAACTTAATATGACATAAATTGGGTTTACCTATGACCATTTCATAGTTTGAAGGGGGTGGACACAAAAATTGATATAAACAACTCTTACAAATATCATTGTCCCTTATAACTCTCCAAGCAGAATTATCTACCATTTCATTGTAAATTAATTCCAAAATAGTGTCTTGATAAATATTCCCTATCGTTTTGGTATTTATATTTGCTTTTATCGAACCATTAGAGAGAATTGTTAGGCTGCCAAAATTATTTGCATTCAATTTCTGATTCCGAAATATTTCTCTCATGCTGATTACCGAAGAGAAAATATCTTCTTTTTCAAGAAATACATTCTCAGAAAAGAAATCTATATTATTACCCGTGTATATAGGGGTTACAGAAAATTCTTTTATACCAATGCGTTCAATTAAGTTTACTGCTATTCCATATTGTTCTTCATTTTCAATTAAAAAATGGAACTTAGAGCGTGTTCCATATTCACGAAACACGGTATGGAGGGAAGATATTTGTATAGGAAATGTAACCAAAATCTCATAAACAATATTATTTGGTAAAAACCTAGTGCCTTGGGAAGGAAAGTTCAAACAATTTACCCAAAGGTGAAAATCAAACTCAAACTCGTTCATTAGAAGAGTTAAATTATCCCAATAGGTGTATTTAAAAATATTTCCCCCTAATATATTTATCCTTTTCACCCGAGAGAATGTCAATTGATTTAACGCTTTCTGTAAGACACTTGGGTGTAGTTCATTATCCATATGAGACTTAAAACACGACTTGACTTGTTTGTAATACTTTGAACAAGCAGAACATTCATGTGTACATTTCCCATTAATATAAATATTTAACTCAGACAAATAGCTTATCAGATCTGGAATAATTAAAGAGAAATCATTTTTATTTTTTAATTTATCCACGTCTTTAGAAAGACTTAAAATTGGCAGCAAATTAATTGGTTTTTGTTTCTCATCATCAATAGCTATCACCCTTCCCATTTCCAACTTAACAATAGTTTTAATAAAGGCTATCAACTCTGTGTTGTCTGACTTTAGTATAGGAAGTTTTATTACTCCCAAATTGCCTGGTTTATAAACTTCCCTTATCAACAGAATACAACTCTGATGTTCAACCTCAAGTTTTCCTCCCGTACAGGTATGATAAAGCAGTAGCTTTGCTTCTTCAAAAACCTCGGCTACATAAACATCCGGTGAAAGGTAAAACCAATATGGTTTAGAGAAATCAATTTGATTGGTCATATTATTTACTCAATTATTACATCATTCATAATTCGGTCATAGGCCTCGGGATTGCGGGCAAGAAAAGAGTATTGTGCATTGGAGTACATTTCAACATCTTTTTTATCCATAAATCCGAGACATTCTGGTGTCTCATTCTCATCAATTTCTGGTAAATTGAAAAGGCATTGAGTACATGCCTTTTTGTTATGGCACTTACTACATACATGATCCATCTTTGCATAATAGGCGTTATACTTTTGTGAAATAGCTTCAAAGTCTAAATCAATCTTACTCCCATCAATTTTTCCTAGAGCAAATTGATGCCCAATCCGTTCACAAGGCAAGATTTTTCCATTGACCGTAATGAATACTTTTTTTGCAAAAGGTAAGCAAGTTCCAGTTGGGAAAATTAACTTCTCGCTGGTTTTACCATATAATAATTCATTATAATTCTCGTATCTGAATTTGGAATATTGCATCAAAAAAACTGTCGCGGAATGAAATGTAGGGCTTTTCAGAAACATATCTTTCTCAATTTCTGAGTAATGCTCAGACTGTAACAGACTTTCTGTTGAATTTTTGTATGTTTTGTTAAACTCCTCTATCATTCTTTACGAATCCCAGTAGCATTTAATTCACCAATACTGGGAATTTTGTTATACCTTTCTTTAAAAAAAGAGTATATGCTATCAAAAGAATTTCGATTATGCAAAACAGCATTAAAATTCACATGGTCTTCAAAATATCTAGGATATTTTTCTTTTAGTTTGTCAACATTTTTTACAATTCTGTCAAAAGAATTTTTACCATTAGCGTCAATGCGATAAGATGTATTGTATTCATTTCCATCTAAACTTATTAGTAAATCAAAATCATGCTCTACTAAATAACCCATAAATCTATCAAGTAGTATAGCATTTGTGGTCATAGAAAAGGTGAATTTTCTTGTTTTACAATTTGCCGTCTGTAAATGATTTACAATTTTTCGGATAAACGGGAAATTAAGCAATGGTTCACCTCCGTAAAAACTGATGTATACATTTTGATTTACAGAAGTATTAAAAGTAGAATTCCACAAATCAATCAAAAAGTCAATGAATTTAATTACCTTTGGGGTAGATAACATTTGACTTTTTCTTTCATCATAATCGGAATAAAATTTTCCATAACCGCAATACTCACATCTCAGATTGCACGCATCCGTCACTTCAAAAGTTACTTGAGGAGTATTTGCTAAACATTTCCTTATGTCATCAGGCTTTAAGTATTCTTTCATAAATAATTACAGTTAAGTCCTTTTACTTGTATTTATTCTATCTCTATGGGATTATAAGAGATGGAAGCATTCTTTATTTCTTTATTGGCTGCGTTAAATACTTTAACTCCTGCTTGATTTAAATAAAAAATAGGATCATGATAGATACTTTTCTCAAATTTCAGATATTTCTCTCTACTTATACTTTTGTAATTCCATTTCCATAACTTAATAGTCTCTTTTCCCAGCGTATTCTCTATACCAATACAAGTAAAATCATATTGACTTGTTTCATCATGTATCTGAAGGATAAGCCAGGCAATCCGCTAAACTTATAGGGACCCTCGCTTATTGGAATTTCAGATGTAAACCACGCAACATAGTTGCGTCCTCGGAATGAGCATTTGGCTTTTTGACACGTATAGCCCAATATTTTCTTTTTTTCTATGTCAAGCTGCCAATTGAAATTAATAGGATAAGGCTCTATATACTGATATACTTCCTTCATCATATTCCGACAATTTATGGTGATTTTTTTTAATTTATAGTCCTTGAAGACCTCTATTGGCATTGCCTTTTTTCCACTCCCAGAGGGAATTACTTGTGAACCTTTTCTGATCCAAGCTGTTGCAGTAGAGTCGGCTAGATAAGTATAATTGCTGTATGTTTTGGACAAATTCTTCCCGATTAACAGAATCTGTATATCATCGAAATATTCTTTGCCATGCCTGTCCTTGGCTTTCAACTGATAAATAACTTTCACATTAGCAGTATCTTTTACTTCAAATTTATTGGTTAATTGAAAAGATGCCCCTCCTCCCCATTCATCAACGTTATCCGTCTTCAGAACTTGTGCATTTGTAGTCAAAGAGAACAAGACCAATATGGCAATCGCAATTTTATTCATCATTAATGTTGTCGTTATTTTAAGTGAAATTTAAATCCTATCAGTCTAAGTCAATTATAAGCTTAGACTGATAGGTGTTAAGAGTTATTTACAGGGATGTGGGTAGCCTACGCTCGTGTAATTGTGATCATAGTTTGCATCCCTATTGGCGGCTGTGGATGAACCACCATGATCAGCATAACGACAAGCACAAAGACAGCAATTACCACCTTTCAATTCTTTCATTTCACGATTAGCCAAACTATTTTCAGCCAATTTATTCAGTTTGATTTTTTTGAGTTTCATATAGTTGTTACTTTTTATTGTTATTACTTTTATGAATTAATTGTATCGTTCCCAAGCGTTTTCGTCATGTCATAGCCCCTGCTAATGGAACGACAAACCATAAGCAATCAGCAAGGGCTAAATGGCTCAAATTGTTTTTACACAAAAAGTGAATGTCATTTCTGATTACGTTCATAATCTATATATAGATTTTGTTTATAACAGTTTAAATCTAACTTTTAGCATCACAGACCTTGGCCGAATGTCATATTCGGAATAATAAGAATTTAATGAGCCGTAAGAAGCCGAAACATATTTCTTCGTGTTGAAGATATTTGTCCAGTCGAGCGAATATCGAATACCTTTGCTCACAAATGTCAACCCCAAGTCTGCAAGCGTAAAACTTTTGTCGCCTTGGATGGCATTGTTATAATAATGTTCCAATGAACCATTAAGATTGATGTTGAACGGGAGCGAAATATCGACAACAGCTCGCTGCTTGATCGACTGTATCGGTTTGAAATTTTCTCCCGAACTAATCTTCCCTCTATTACGTCCCCACGATATTTTATATTCTGTGAGAAACCAGCGGAATGGCTTTAAGTTTACCGATGTGCTTGCATTTATCCATTGACTCTTGTAATTCACCAATTTATTTTGACGCAGTTGGTCAATTACAGCTCTTCCCCACGAAGCCTCTGCCGAAAGAACCAAAGCTTTCCAATTAAATCCTTTGCTCATTCGTCCGCTTACCGAAAAGGAATTACCATCATTGGGTTGCATAGCCACCTGAGTTACGGATAATTGTCCATCGAAAGTCTGAGCATACATACCCTCGCTATGATCGTGACTGAATGAAATGTCTCCACTTGCGAAGAACATATTTAAGACGTTTTTATAGGATAAGCCGAGCGAAGCTATCAAACTGCTGGTATCAAACAGCCGTGCATTATATCTGTTGATAGTGCGATAGTTTTGCAGGATATAGCCAGGATAAAGAGTCATCAGTCCCGGTGTTAGGGTATAATATCCCGCAGCACCGTTGGCTTCCAGCTGATTGGTGAAACGATACCGAGCCATCAGCGATGGTTGAAAATAGAATTTACCGATGTTCTGCATTTTACGTTTTGTTTGTGGGGCATTCATAACAGTATATTGGTAGGTAACAGGCATAGAGAAACTGATTTTCAAATTATCTCCGTTGTATGCCACATCAAGTGAAATGCCGGTATTGACGCGTGTCCAATTGATATCATTTCGCATGTCGTCATTCAAAACAGCATGAGTGGCGTTATCATTAGCCGTTATTTCCATGACGGAATGCAGTCTTTGATGTTCTATTTTGACATTTGCCGTCGGACTGAACCGTACATTACCGAACACAACTGCCGAAAGAAATGAGAATCTGCTGTCTGATGCGAAAGCGTTGTAGCGCACGCTTTGTGAAAGAGCTTTGTATTCATTGCCTGCGTTTATGAGGTCAGGATACAACCCCGGGGTAATGCGCAAGTGATGCGGTTGTGTGCGAAAAGCATTTCGAGATATCAGCTCTATGCCTCTTTCATTTTCCTTCCGCTTGATCCAATGTGTAACATTATTGGCGAAAAAACTCTTGCTGTTCAGTCGTTGTCCAATCAACTGTCTTGTATTGACTTCACCCGAATCGTCATTCCAGCTTCCCGATACATTGAGATAATTGTTGAAATAGTTGCGATCCTTGTTCAAGTTGTATCGAAATTCTGCTTCAATGTTATTGGTTCTGTTTCGGGTCGAAATATCTTCTTCGATGATTCTCGTGTCTTCGCCTGGCAACACGTATGATGTTCGGGCGAAACTGTGCCGTTTATCTTTATTGTTGTAATAAATAAGATTAGTGCTTATTTCCGCATCATTTTTCAACTTGAACAGATTGTTTGCCGTAATAGCATGTGAAGTATTGAAGTTGTATCGTTCAAAACGTATGGATGGTGGCGACGGTTGTTGCACACCGGTCATTTGCAATTCTCCGATGGGATTATTGGCAGTAAACGAGCGCAGTTCTTGGTTTACATCTGTACCATTATTGTTGGTTTTATAAGTGAACAGGTGCTGGCGTCCTTTGGTGAAATACATCCCGGTGAGTTCTTCCTGCCAAAGCAAGTGTTTATCGACGCCCAATCCCAACATGGCCATTATGCTAAAAACACCTTTCTTGCCTTCCTTGATTTTCAGGTTGATAGCCGCTTCATTAGAGAACTGTGATTTTTCCAAAGCTTTTATGGGCTGGTGATTTTCAAATACCTGCACAGTTGCTATGTCATTGGCAGAAAGATTGTTTGTCGCAATACCATAACGACCTTGCAACATATCAAGGTTTTCAATATAAAACTTATTGATAGGTTTGCCCTTGTAAGTGATTTGTCCACTTTCTTTCACATCAATACCCGGCATTTTTTTCAACACATCGCCGATAACCAAGTCTTTCTTATCTTTGAAAGCTGCAACCGAATAATTGATAGTGTCTTTATTGCCCCATATTTTATTAGATTTCACGACCACTTCCCGAAGAGAAACACTCCCTTCTTCTGCTATAAAATCTACGGTTTGGCTCTTATTTTCAACGCGTTTCGTTTGTTGCTTGATGTTTATTGCAGATATATTGATTAGTAAATATGGGTTATCTCCTTTGTAAGAAAGTTTGTAATTTCCTTTTTCGTCCGTGAAACAATAACCTATAATACTGCTGTCTGCCGGAAGCATCAGCCGTACGGATATATCGGATAGTCCTTTATGGTTTTTATTGACAACCCTTCCGATAATATCTGTTTGAGAAAATGCAGGAAGGAGAATACGAAATAGCAATAGCCACCACAAGAATATTTGTTTATAATAACAATAGTCAACCATACACTTAAAGTTTTACAATTAGACTCCTTAAAGCATTCTGCATGCGACTAATGGTATATTTTTGCAAAAAAAGTTCACGTCCATTCTCTCCTAATCGTTTTTTGTATGGACAATTTAGAAGTTCAATTATTTTTTTTGCCAAAACAAATTCTGAGAGTTTCGCTCCTTCTTCTGTATTCTGTAACTCAATTTTAAATCCATTCCTGTTTTCCTTTATCATCTCTGCTAGGCCAGTGGAGTCAGTACCTATGATAGGCAAGCCGAACATCATCATCTCAATGGCAACATAGCTGCATTGTTCACTGAAAGATGGCAACACTCCAATATCCGCTATTTTATAGAATTTGCAGATTTGAGTTTTGTCTATCCTACCAGTGTAAGTGATTTTGGACCATATTTTTTCACTTTCATTTTGATACAATGCCACATCTCCACTGCCCACGATAATAAGTCTGCAACGTGGATCTTTCTGTGCAACTAACTGGAATGCCTTTACTAATTCTTTTCCTCCTTTATCTTTGTGCAAACGGCCAACATACAAAATCACCTTTTCCTTAACAGATATATGTAGTTTTTTTCTCAAATCTTTTTTAGTCATCTTAAGCTCCTTTGTTTCATCTATTAGTCCATTGTAAATCATAGTCAGCCTTTCGTTTTCTATGCCATAATAATCTGCCAAAATGTTTTTAGTATATTGAGAAAGACAAATTATATGATCCACTTTTTCCAAAGCTTCTTTTTCTTCCAAAAAAGTTTCATATACAAGTTTCGTTAATGATGTTTTTTGCTCAGGTAAGGGATACTTTAATATGCTTTTGAATAATTGCGTATTCCCTTTCACAAAGAGTGTCCACTTCATATAATGAACAGTGAAGAGGATTTTACAATTGGGGAAAGATTCCTTAATCAAGGAAATAAGTTCAGAGTGAGTATAAAAGTTAAAAAGAAATATATCACAATCTGTCGTATGGAGATGTAACTTCAAAAGACGTGCGGCACCTCGTATATATTGAATTCTCTTGTTGGAAGCATACCTTTCCCCCATTGGGATATGAATTGTATTAGTCCTTGAATCAAAACGATATTCTTTTTCTTTAGAGCACAATTCAACAACAAATACAGAAATTTCCTTTTCGTTCAAAAAGCATTTCTGAACTTGTGACACATAGGTTCCTATTCCGTAGTTTCCCGCAGGTGACAATTCATTGATTATGTAAAAGTTTTTCTTCATCAAAAATTACAATTAATCCTTTCCCCACACAGCCATTTTTTAAGCCTAGGTCAAAGTCCGTTATTTCCATATCATATTCATCAGTTCTCATGAGGATTCTTTTCATTAAATCATTAGGATGGTATACTATTCTTTCACCATCCCTCCATAGTTGAATTTTAGAGGCAAGTTCTGAGATTCTATTTTCTTTATTTTGTTGTATTATTTTAGAAGCTATAAAATACACGCTTTCCAAATACTCATTGTCAAAAATGACACCTGTATCACACCTATATAAGCGAAAAACGATATAATGCAAGATTCCTTCAAGCCCATAAAGTAAATCATTTCGTGTAATTCTTCTTACATCCCATTCCATTATTTTTTTGTCAATGTCCATGAGTATTTCATTTGAGTCACCTTCAATGAAATGATTATCTAATAGATATTCTATTGTCCACCCTATACCGCAATATCCGTTTGCAAAATCAAAAGGAAGATCATCATGCATTTCGTCAATTACCTCATTTAGTAGTTCATCGGCAAACTCCATAATAACTCCATTATTTACCAATTGTGCATAGTGATAAAGAAAAAGCACAATTCCCATCTTGCCATGGCACACCCCAAGGTTGTCCAACAAACTTCCATTTAAAAGTAAATGATTTACAATTCTTGGAAGTAAATCATTATGTGGTATTGTTATGTCTTTCCTTTTTTGCATATCTTTGTATCTATAAGTCTCATGTAGAGATAGAAATTGCAAATCAAAGGACCATTGACCTTACATCTCAATCAGTACAATAGAGACTTAATTTCTATATTTCGCAAATATAGAAAATTCTATTAACACACGCAAGTATTTATAATAAATTAATACGACAGTCGAATGCCAGTCTCTCATCTTTCGCATTTTTCTTTAGATGAGTGCTAACTGAAGTTGGGGAAGACCATATTAGTTGGCAAACGAAATGATCATATTGAAGATATTGATATTCTAATCTTTTGGGATGATGGACATTTTCTTACCATCATCATTTTTCTTTTATCACACTTTTTAGCATGCCTACACACCAGTTCCTCTTTCCTCCTTCTTCCCTATAATTCTCAGTTTCCCAATTAGTTCTATTGTCTTCTCGAATGTCAATAACTTAGCTGCTTGATAACAGCATTCATCATATTAAAATTTAGAAAATGGAATCAAACAGCAATGACAATTACGTGCTGGTCCTGGAAGACCGCACAGAAGTGAAGAATGAACAGGAAGCGGGCAAGCTGTCCGTCATATCCGGTGTTGACGACAAGGGAAACCTCAAGACCACAGAGGCTGTCGCTGCCAATCAAGCAGCATTCTTGAAGTTCAACAACAAGGACGGACTTCTCAAGAACTTCATGACCAACTTCCTCAAACAGTTCAATAACCCGACTCATTTCGGACTGTACAAGGTCTTGGCGGACAATGTGGAGCAGGGCGTGGACAACCTGCGCACTATGCTGCAAAGCCGTGAAAAGCCCGAAAGCAAACAGCAACTGGCAGAGATGGGAGTGCCCTTTGAGGATTACCTGCCCCAACAGAAGAATGCCACAGCCATCGACCCGGAGAAGGTAGATTGGAAGATGCTCGACAGCCTCGGCCTTTCCCGTGAACGGTTGGAACAAGGCGGAGAATTAGAGAAAATGCTTAATTGGCAGAAGAGTAATCTCGTGACGATTGCCGTACCTATTGGAGACACTACTATCTACACTGAAGCACGTCTAGCGTTCCGTACGGACGATAGTGGCAATATTGGTTTGGCAATTCATCCTTTGAGAAAAGAACCACAGCTTGACTTTCCCTATATGGGCTACAAGTTCTCTCCCGAAGAAAAGGAGGCACTCCTTACGACAGGCAATCTGGGCAAGACCATTGAGGTGACACCCAAGAACGGTGAACCGTTTTCCGCCTACGTCTCCATCGACCCGCAGACCAACGAGATTGTAGCCCTGCGTGCCGACCGTGTGAACATTCCCAAGGAAATCAAGGGCGTGACACTTTCTGATGCCCAGTACAAAGACCTTGTGGAAGGCAAGGCCGTGAAAGTGGAAGGCATGACCGCCAAGAGCGGTAAGACATTCGATGCAACTTTGCAAGTCAATGCCGAAAGGAAAGGCATTGAATTCATCTTCGACGACAGGCAAGGCTTGAAAGAACGGCAGCAGTACTCCCAGCAGCAAGGTGCACCGCATAAGCTCTGCGGACTGGAGCTGTCAGAAAAACAGCGTGAGGCACTCGACAGTGCCCGCACGCTCTATTTGAAGAACATGGTGGACAAGGCTGGTAACAAATTCAATGCTTATGTCCGAATGGACAAGGAACAGAACCGCCCACGGTTTTACAGATGGAACCCCGATAAGAAGCAGGAAACCGGCAAAGGAAAGGTGGTAGCTGTGGCAGAAGAACACAAAACACAGGTAGCCGTGAATAACCACGGCAAGACCAATGAAGCCACCAAGAACGTGAAAGAACCCCTCAAAACGGGACAGACACAACCTACTGCCGAGCAGAAGCAAAAGCAGGACGAGAACAAGCAGAAGAAGTCCCGTGGACGTAAGATGTAACCCTTAATTCTATTATCGACTATGACAACTTGTATTATTGCCGAGAAACCCTCGGTAGCCAGAGACATAGCCCGCATTGTTGGGGCAAACAGCAAGCAGGACGGATACATGGAGGGCAACAGTTACCTCGTTACATGGGCAATGGGACACCTCATCGCCCTTGCCATGCCCGAAGCCTACGGTTTTTCCGCCTACAAAGCTGAAGATCTGCCCATTCGTCCCTATCCCTTTCAGTTAGTGGTACGACAGGTACGTAAGGATAAGGAGTATATATCAGACCCTGCAGCATTAAAGCAACTCAAAGTGATACGCTCCAGCTTTGGCAAGGCAGACCGCATCATCGTTGCTACCGATGCAGGGCGTGAAGGTGAACTCATCTTCCGCTATATCTATCAATACCTTGATTGTAAAAAGCCTTTCGAAAGACTTTGGATAAGTTCACTCACCGATAAGGCCATCCGTGAGGGACTTTCCAATCTCAAGGCCGGAAGCCATTATGACAATCTCTACTACTCCGCCAAGGCAAGGAGCGAAGCCGACTGGCTGGTGGGCATCAATGCAAGCCGTGCATTGTCTATCGCCCGCAAGGGAGGCTATTCTTTGGGACGGGTACAAACCCCAACATTGGCTATGGTCTGCCGTCGGTACATAGAGAACCGTGATTTTTCTTCCGTACCGTTCTGGAAACTCTCCGTTCTCACAGAAAAAGAGGGCTTATCGCTGAAAACCGTTGGCTGTAAAGACTATGAGAGTGAAGCATCGGCACAGACCGCTCTCGCTACACTTCGCAGTCAGAGCCGGCTTAAAGTAGAGTCGGTCACAAGACAGGTGGGGCATACCGCGCCACCACTCTTGTACGACCTCACTGCCTTGCAGAAAGATGCCAACAGACGCCACGGCTTTTCAGCAGACAAGACCCTCTCGATAGCCCAGAGCCTCTATGAGAAGAAAATCACGACCTATCCCCGCACCGGCAGCCGATACATCAGCGAGGATGTCTTCGAGGAAGTACCCATCCTGCTTCGCAAGATAGATGAAACTCTATCCAATCCACTTAACCGCCATTCGGTGGATAATGCAAAGATTACCGATCACCACGCCATCATACCGACAGGTGAAACGCCTTCGGGATTGTCGGCAGATGAAACGACCATCTATCAAATGGTGGTCAGTCGCTTTGTCGAAGCCTTTTCCCCCAATTCAGAGGAAGAGCGTATGCTGGTGCGATTCACTGACGGCACCAATACCTTTACTTGGAAGGCATGCCGACAAATCTCCTTGGGCTGGAAAGCCGTGCAGAAAGGTAAAGAAGTAGAAGATGAAAAGAAAGAAGATGGTGATGAACAGATTTTGTCTTTATTGCCGAACTTGACCGAAGGTGAAATCCTGCCACTTGTCAATGCAGAAATCACCGAGCATAAGACCAAACCGAAGCCGCTCTATACGGAGGCAGCCTTACTTTCTGCTATGGAGAACGCAGGAAAAGAGGTTGAAGATGCAGAAAGCAAGAAAGCAATGGCAGCGTGTGGTATCGGTACACCTGCCACCCGTGCCAACATCATCGAAACGCTGATTCTTCGTGATTATATCCGAAGGGACAAGAAAGCCATCATACCTACCGAGAAAGGGCTGGCAGTCTATGAGATTGTCAAGGACAAGAAAATTGCCAATGCGGAGATGACAGGCAGTTGGGAGCTTGCCCTTGCCGCTATTGAAGCAGGAAAGATACCATCTGATAAGTTCGCACAGGACATCAACTCATATGTAAGTACCATCTGTGAGGAACTCCTTTCACTTACTCCCGAACAAAAGTCCTATCCTGTCTACCGCTGCCCAAAGTGCGGACAGCAAAGTGTCGGCATCTATGCCAAGGTAGCCAAGTGCAGACATGAAACTTGTAGCTTCCACGTGTTTCGTGAAGTCTGCGGCATACATCTCTCTGAAGATAACATCCGTGACTTGATAGCTCCGGTCGTACGCCTATCCTTAAAGGGCTGACCAGCAAGGCAGGAAAGAAATTTAATGCCCGACTGGTTCTGGGTGAAGACTACATTACTTCCTTTGAATTTGAGAACAAAAAAGGAAAACAAAGAGGGAGATAATCCTGGCAGAAACAACGAGGAACAGATATAGGTCGAGATACCAGTATTACCTCCCGACCTTTTTACTTCCACTTATAAAAGAAATCACTATGGCATACAATAAGAAAGAAGTCCTGCAAGCCAACACGGAAGCCATCCATGTGGTCTTGCGATTAGAAAAAGAACGCCGCGAAGCCACCGAAACTGAGAAAAGTATCTTACGGAACTATCAAGGATTCGGTGGCTTGAAATGTGTACTCAACCGCACAGATAACCCCGATGACATCCGCTATTGGAGCAAGTCAGAGCAGAATCTCTTTGAACCTACCCAGCAGCTCAAGCAGATGATTTATCGTGAAGCCTTAGATGCCAATACCGCCAAACGGTACTGGGAGAGCATCAAGGCAAGCGTACTGACCTCCTTCTATACCGATACTCGTATTGTCACCGCCATTGCCGATGCTCTCACTTCTGTAAATGTACCCATACGTAGATGTTTGGATCCTTCAGCTGGCATGGGAGCATTTGCTGAAACCTTTGCAAGGCAAGCGGGAGTTGTAGATGCAATGGAAAAGGACTTGCTCACTGCCCGCATCTCACAAGCCCTGCACCCCTATGGCAAAGGCAATATCTTCGTCCGAAATGAGCCTTTTGAAGCTATAGGGGATTTAGAAAACAAAGACAAATACGACCTTGTTACAAGTAACATTCCTTTCGGTGATTTCATGGTCTATGACCGAGAGTATAGCAAAGGTAAGGACACTCTTAAGCGTGAATCCACACGTGCCATTCACAATTACTTCTTTGTGAAAGGTCTGGACTGCGTCAAGGAAGGTGGCTTACTGGCATTTATCACCTCACAGGGCGTTTTGGACAGTCCCCGCAACGAAGCCATACGCCGTTACCTCATGCAGAACAGCTGCCTTATCTCCGCTCTCCGACTGCCATCGGGTATGTTTTCAGACAATGCTGGAACGGACGTAGGCAGTGACCTCATCGTACTACAGAAGCAGACAGGTAAAGAAATCAGCAAGGGCATTGAACAGCAGTTCGTAGAAACCGTTTCCGTTCCCAAAGAAGAAGGTTCTTCTGTCGTCTTCAAGCATAACTCTCTTTTTGTAGGAGATTGGAAAGACATATCTCATCGCACCATTGCCACAGAGCGCATAATGGGTACAGACCCTTATGGAAGGCCTGCATGGGAGTATTGGTTCTCAGGAGGGATTGAGGAAATGGCAGAAAGCTCCGGACACAACTCTCCCTTGAAATGGGACAACGTATCGACCGTAAACTATATGAGACCGGTATACCGATGACAGAGGCAGAGCGAGAGGCGGAAGCAGAGAAACAGCTTCGCAAGTTGGGTATTACCATAAGTCGGAAAGAAGAAACAGAGAAGACAAAGACTGAAGACAAGGGTATAAACGATGCCTATAACCTCATGCCCGACAGTATCAGGAAGCAACTACCAAAACTTTACAGCACGGAAAAGGAACTCATAGGCGATAAGGTTGCCTATGCACGCTATTTCTTCCCTATGGGAGCATACACAGCCTACCTTCTGGAATATGACCCTAAGAGCCGCATTGGTTTCGGTGCTGTCACGATGGGTTACGGCTGGGAGCTTGGCAATATGTCCCTCGATGAGATGGAAGGCGTAAAAGTAAGAGGACTGGGCATTGAACGTGACCTGTATTTCTCTCCTAAGAAATTGCACGAGATAGCCGAACTGGAAGAAATCGTCAGGGGACAATATACCAAAGAAGAAGTGGTAGCAGAGGAAATCAAGGAAGAAGTGATAACAAAGGCAGAAACAGAGACTAAGGTTAAGGAGACTGTAACCATTGCTTCTGAGAACAATACGCAGATAATGGAAAATACCGTTCCTAACGGCGAGACAATTCCATTACAGCCATCATCATCAGAGTCTGCCCCACAACAATTCGTATCAGAACAGCCTTCCATGGCTATTGAACCTGCACCCGAAGGCGTACCCGCCTGACGCTTCATCATCAATACGAGCAGGAACCGCAGGAAATCCGTACGGATATTGAAGCTCCGAGAGAGATGAACGGGCAGACAATATTCTTTGACGACGATCATCATCCAGTGGTGGACAACAAC
>NZ_BAIX01000029.1 GCF_000613405.1 Hoylesella enoeca JCM 12259
TAAACAAAGGGCTTCACGGAGTTCCCTTTGTTCCACTTTTCATGCCCTTTTGCCAACCCGGCAAGGGGGAATTTTCACGAATTATTCACTCAAAACATAGCGATTATGAATCAAAAACAATTAGAGAGATGGGCTTATGCGAAGCCCGAAGTTGAGGCCATCCAAATGGAGGCCCACAGTGAGTTGATGGACACCTCATTCCCCAACAGCGGCGGACACAACGAGGCCGGCGACGACGGCGACGATCTTAGTGCCAAGCAAGGTTGGTTCGACGAGGAAGAAGAAGAGGCTCCACAACAATGGGGTATTTAACAAACAAGAGAGTATAAAAATTAAAACAGAACAAACAAGATGAAGACAAACATTTTATCATTGCTCGCCATCGCCGGATTATTAACTTTTGCCGGCTGCGCCAGCGACGACACAGCAAATAAGGACAACAATGACCAAGAGCCCGGCACCGAAGGCCTCACCAACTTCGTAGAAGACGCCCCCACAACACGCACCACGGGCGAATACGACGGCTCGGGCCTTAACTTCTTTTGGACCGAGGGTGACCGCCTGTGGGTAAACGCCGGCACCGCAACATCTCCCGTACTGAAGCAGGACAGCAAGAATAATATCAGCAACCTGCTTGTGGCTAATCCAGCCATACCGACCGGTGTTAAGCGAGCCGCTAAAGCCAGCTTTGCTTTTGCCGGAACTTATACTGCTTCGAGTTATCCCGTGCGTTACACCGGAAAAGGTAATGTCAACGGCGGTAAAGTAACCATCAAGGTCTTCCAGAACCAGCCAATTCCCAACGACGCCAGTCACATTGGCGAAGACGGTGACTTCGGCGTAGCTACGGCTACTAAGCCCATAGGAGATAACAAATATCATTTCACGCTCGACCACAAAGCTGCTTACATTACTTTTATGCCCTACACTACCCAGTCATGGGGCCCAATGCCATAATTCAAGGGATCCGCGTCTTTACTGGCAACACTTCCGATGCACTCGCCGGCACTTTCGATCTCGCTGACGATGGTACACTTAGTAATCCTACTTCTACTTCCAACAGGGTAGAACTCTCCGTAAACAACTTTCCCCTTCCCAGCACTGAAGCTTACGCCACCAACGGCGCCACAATGGTTGTCAATCCTGGCACATACAGCAATGTTAGCATAGAATACATACTTCGTGATCCCGTAACTCAAACTTACGGCAGCATCACCAAAACATATTCCAGCGTCACTTTTACCGCTGGTAAGAACAAGAAGGTGCACACTGATCTTCAGGTAACGGAATACCCTGGCAACAATTATTATATGTGGGATGCCCAGCAGAATTATTGGGCAGGTTACGAATGGGATGGTGCCAACCTACTCAGCCTACAATAGTGAATCATACTAATGCCACCGATGCTCCCCAAAGCACCTATAATAGTTCTGCCCACACTCCTCGCGACTTCAACGACGTACCGGCCTACACTGACGCCAGCGGTGCTTCTCCCGCCGTGCTTCCTAATACCACGCACTTCAAGGCTTTGCCTAACGTCAACGAGTTGTGCTGGTATGTACAAGATGGCGATCCCTATTTTGACGGCAAACGCTTTGGGCCACCATGAATCATCTCTACAGTGGTGGTATTTGGCTTAAAAAGAAAGATAACATTTCCGGTTACAGTAGCACTGCCGCTCCTGACGGTATCGATTACACCAGAAGTACCAATACTGCCAATTACAGCACCACCCCTACTCTCGGCAAGCCCGGCAACCCGAGCATTTACTTCTACCTCCCGGCGCTTGGCTGCTATGACCGCGGGAATTTTTCCGGAATTGATAGCTACGGTCTCTACTGGTCGAGTACGCCTGCCCCATATGATTACTACCTTAGAGTGTACAACCTTCGTTTCGACTATAGTAGGATAAATGTGGACGTCCCCTTTCGCAACGTCGCATACCCTCTGTGGACTGCCCAGTAATCCCCGTGATTACAGAACATCTCAATTTATGATATAACTTGTATCACAGTATTCAATCAACAAATATGTATAACCCCGTCTGCATAGGGACTGTTACAGGAGTGAATGACGACTTATACTTCCGTGGGGCACGGATTATACTTTTGTCGACTACGACTTATACTTTCGTGAGGCACGACTCATACTTCCGTCATTGACAGGTCGTATATCCGTGAGCAAGCGGTCGTATAGCTGTCAGCCATAGGTCGTATACCAGTCACGAATGCCTGTTATAGCCGTTGCAGACATTAAGCAAGAAAAATTATGGCATTCTGGAAACGAATCAAGATGAAAATCAATGGATTATGGTATCCGAAATCTGTGTTGGTGGGTCCGCCCGTGAGCACGAAGCAGGTGGCCGAACGGCTCTCACGCGAATCTACCGTGAGTCTGGCCGACGTTTATGCCGTGTTGATGTCGTTGGGTGGCGTGCTGGGCGACTACATGTCGCAGGGTCGTTCGGTGAAACTCGACGGCATCGGCACGTTCTACTTCACGGCTACGGCCAACAAAAACGGTGTGGCTAAGGAAGAGGACGTGTCGGCGAAGCAGATCAATGGCATCCGCGTGCGGTTCATTCCCGAGACGAGCTACAAACAGAACGGTAGTACGCCAGCCGGTCGCCGCGCCACCCGCAGCCTCACCGATGTGAGTATCGAATGGGAGGAATGGAAAGGCAAGGAAAAGAAACCTAAAACACCAAAACCGTGATTTAAGGGTGAATTAAAGGTGAAAAGGTGAAAAGATGGGCTGATGTGCGTCTTTTCACCCTTTCACTTTTCCACCTTTATTTCGCCCTTTTGCTGTATAGGGTAGGTGCGGTAGGTAGATTTATGGTTGCGCTAACGCGCAATGAAAGGGTGACAACTGTTGGATGACAACGTGAAACCGCCTCTTGACGAGATTGTCGAGAGGCGGTTTTTAAGAATGTGAGATTGTTGTTGAGCGCTTGTTATCCGCAGTGGAAGTAGGTCTCGACGAGTTTGAGATTCTCCTCGGGTTTTCCTTCTACTTCTTGGCGGAGCGTGGTGTCATTGAAAGAGCGGAGCTGATTGATGATTCCGTCAATCATGTTTTTACTGAACACGCCCTGCTCTTCATAAATCTTGCGCTGCTTTTCGAGACACGCCGCCGATGCAACACAGCTGTCGGGGAGTTGTGAGAGATGGTTGAGTATGCCCTCGTTTTCTTTGTCGTGGATGTTGACGTCAACATAGGTTTTCTTCGCGATGTCGAGTGCGTTGGGCATTTCGAAGCCGTGACGACAAGCGACGCAGAGTCCGGCTAAAAGCTGGTAGAGATCGGCCGAGCCGTCAGAGGAACGGATTTCCACGGTTTGTTTGAATGAGGCGTCGGGTGTTTCGGCTTTTTCCAAGGGGTTTGCTTTGCTGCACATGTCCACGCCGGCTGTCCATCCCAGCGGCACGCGCACGAGAACCGATCGGTTGCGATCGCCCCAACAAACGTTGGTCGGTGCTTCCTGGTGCGGGACGAGACGGAAATAGGAAGTGGGATTCTTGTTTCCGAAAGCAGTGATGCTGGGTGCAAGCTCCATCATTCCGGCAATCATGCGACGTGCATCATCGCTCAAACGCCCGTCTTTCATCATCATATTCTTGCCGTCTTTCACCATTCTCATGTGGATGTGGAGACCTGAACCTGCTTTACCGGCTGTGATCTTAGGTGCGAAGGTCACGTTGAGACCGTTGCGATAAGCGAGATTGCGGATGATCCATTTGGCAATCATCAATTGATCGGCCGTTTCTTGAACTTTTACGGGCAAGAATTCGATTTCATTCTGCTCATACACGAGACCGTTCAGTGTGAATGTTCCTACTTCGGAATGGCCGTATTTGATTTGACCGCCTGCACGGGCGATATGTTCCATACACATGGCGCGGAAGTCGTTGGTCTTTACATAAGGAGCTGACTCGTGATAAGCGTGCTGGTCAACAGCCGGGAATACGCCTTCGTCGGGCTTGATCACATAGTACTCCAGCTCGCCCATGGCTTGGTATTCCATTCCCGTTGTCTTGGTAAAAGCTTTTGCTGCTTTGTCGAGCGTGTATTCGGGAGAACTCTCCAAGGGGTTTCCGTCTTTATCGAAGAAAGAGCAAAGCAGGTCGAGTGTCGGAATTTCGGCAAACGGATCCACGAAAGCTGTGCTGAAACGAGGCAACACATAGAGGTCGCTGCTGCTGGCTTGGATGAAGCTGAACAGACTCGAGCCGTCTACTCGTTCGCCAAACGTGAGGATGGTTTTAAGATAATCGAGATTAGTCAACACGAAGTTGAGTGTCTTTAACTTGCCGTCGCCGCCCGGATACAGGAAGTTGACCATCTTGATCTCCTTTTCCTGAATGAATTTAATGATGTCGGCTTTGGTAAATTCTGCTGCCGGTTTCTGTAAGTACGCCACAATCTCGTTGGCGTTCATCAAAAGTTCGTCGTTGTTCATATTTTGGTTAATGATTAAAATTAGGTTTTTCTTTCGATGCAAAGGTACGAAATAAAAACATATACGTCAAATATTTAATGACAATCTGTAAGCAACGTCTCCTTAATTTGCGTTAAAGGTGATACTGATGCTGACAATATGCTGCATTTCTTTGCCTTATTTCATTTCACGAGTTCGGTTTGAATGCTTTCGATACTGCCTGTTGTGGGATTGAGGATGATGCGTGTGGTTTGTTTCTTTCCGAACAAATCGCCGCTCAGATTCTCTGTTTTTCCAAATTGGGCAGCATATACTTCAAAGTTGGCTCGCTGTTTTTCCTGTTCATAAAGGGCAACTTTGATTTTCCCGGGGATATTCACATTCAGACCGATATCGTCTTTCGACTTCTTTTGTTCACCTGCGGATTCGTTTGATCCAGTCAAGACGTGTTCGTCGGTTATGTATATATAATACGGTGTGCCACTGAGATCATCGCTGTCGATGAGTCCGAACCGTTTGGAGAAACGGAACAAAAGCTGGTGTTTCACTTCCTGAGTTGGGATATAAGTCAGCACACGTTCGATCGTGTCTTTTACTGTGGTGCCCTCGAAAACTTGCAAAAGACCGCGTTCTTGTGTAGCCAAATTGGCGAGCATCAGTTTCAATTGCTGTCCGTCTTTGGGCATAGACTCTGCCTTACCACGTGAGAGTTGGTCGCGGCTGTCGCGTATATCGTAGATTTCTTGGGCACAGAGTTCGGCCATCTTAGCCGAGCTTCCCGCCGTCAGAATATCCTCGTTCATGAAGTCTTTGGGATTAAGCGGTTCGGGTTTGCGTGCCGGAATGAAAGGCGCCGGCTGTTGCGGCATCTTCCCCTCTGCGTTGATCGCCAACAGCATACCGCTTTCATCACGACTCACTGTGGTGATGCTGTGTTTCTTGTCTAATGATAAGGTGAATTGTTTGGCGGAATCGGGCACACCGACCGACGACAACTTCGTGTTGATGATGCGATACGTGGTGCTGGGATTGAGTTCGACACCGGTCTTTTTCATATATCGTTCGGCATAGGGAGCGAACTGTCCCGGTGTGTAAGTCGTTTTTTCTATCAAGAAAGTCAGGCGCAATGCTGTGCGCGGCAAGAAATAAGTGGTTCCTTCGACTGTACGTTGTGCGTGAACCATCATTATCGAGCATAAAGCTAAAAGTGCCGTTGTGAATCGTTTTCTCATCATTTATTTGGATTTAATCGTTTATTCTTTGAAATGCCGCAGGCAGATAATCGATGATGTCTCCGGCTATAAGACTCTCCTTGCCGAGATCTTTGGCGGCTAAATCTCCGGCCAAGCCGTGGAGATACATGCCCAGCAAACAAGCTTCTTCCTGCTGATATCCGCGGGCCAAAAGACCTGTAATCACACCTGTCAGCACATCGCCGCTCCCTGCTGTGGCCATTCCCGAGTTGCCGGTTGAGTTGAAAACAACATTTCCTTTGGGTGTACACAGAGCCGAGTGATGCCCTTTCAGGATGACATAAGCCTGCAAATGATCAGCCAATTCACGTGCTTTGTCCAACCGTTCATAGTCGCTTGTGCACGGAATACCGACTAACCGATCCAATTCTTTGGCGTGTGGCGTCAGTATAATTCCTTTCGGCAATTGTTGCATCCATGCGCGGTGAGTGGAAAGAATGTTGAGTGCGTCGGCATCTGCCACAATCGGACACGTGGTGCGGCGCAATTGAGCGATCATTGCAATGGCCGTGTTCTCCTGTTTACCCAATCCCGGTCCGATTCCGAGCGCATCAAAATTCTCTGTATCTACCGGTTCGGAGAAGCAAGTTTCTTCGTGATCCATCTGCATCACGGCTTCGGGCACTGCGATTTGCATAATATCGTAGTTGCGTTTGGGCGTGTGGGCCGTTACTTTGCCTGCTCCCGCGCGCAGACAAGCCCGTGTGGCCAACACGGCTGCACCTGCCATGCCATAGCTTCCGGCAATGATCAGTGCGTTGCCCATCGCCCCTTTGTGTGCGAAATCGTCACGCCGGCGCAGCAACGGGCGCAAATCGTTCTCCTCAATGACCGAAAACAATGCGTTAGTCTGGGCTATAAACTCCTGCGAAAGACGAATGTCGAGCACGCGAAGTTCGCCCAAATAGGGTTGACTATCGGCCAACAACATGGCCAATTTCTTCTGTTGCAACGTCAAGGTGAGGTCTGCCCGAATGATATTCACCCTCACGTTCTGCGTGTTATCCTCTGTCATCAAGCCCGAAGGAATGTCGATGCTCACCACTTTTGACGGTGATTGATTGATATATTTCACCAAAGAAGCAAAACCACCAGCCAAAGGCTTGGTGAGTCCGGAACCGAATAGTCCGTCGATCACCAGCATATCGGCATCGAGGCTGGGCGGATCGAAGTCGACAGACACCTCCGTAAAACGCTTGATACGCTTGCAATTGAGGAGTCGTTGCTTGTTGGCGGCACAGTCTTCCGACAACTTATCGTGAATATTAAACAGATAAGCAGCCACTTGATAACCCCTTTCCGCCAATAACCGAGCCACAGCCAGTGCGTCGCCGCCATTGTTTCCCGGTCCGGCAAACACTGTCACGGGCGTTTCTACGGCCCATCTCTCAGTGACGGCATAGGCAATCGCCTTGGCAGCACGCTCCATCAAGTCGATCGAACTCACCGGTTCATGCTCGATAGTATAAGCATCAAGCTCGCGGATTTGGGCACTCGTAAAAATCTTCATACGCCTGCAAAGATACGAAATAAAGGTTGATCGGGGGGCTGAAAGTCAAGTTTTTAAACAAAAATCTCATTACTTTTCATCTTTATATTCATTTCGTTGGTTGCAACACAGCTTCTCGTTGTCTGCCAATTACATCCGAAAGGGTTTGCAACCAACCGTTAATGAGGTTACAAAAGACCGTTTTTCGCACGCTCATTAACCGTTTTTGAGGCGACGATCAAGCATTAATCAGAAACACGATGATGATGCCCCGCTTTTGCGTTTGGTATTTTTCTCTCTTAGACTGATATGTTTTCACTCTGAATAAATGCATTAGTCAGTAGCATTCTGAATCCTATTCCTCTATACTTAATTTTGATCATCTAAGTAAAAGTGTTATCTTTGTGCTCGTAAAGACTAATCAGTGAAACACTCCACTTATGGGAAACAAAGCAAGTACAATACCTGAACAAATCAAATTATTACAAGATCGAGGAATGATTATCAGCGATGAAGATAAGGCAGGAGAGGTCTTACTTGATGTCGGATATTATCGTTTAGGATTTTACTGGTTTCCTTTTGAAGTGTCTTACCCTAAAAAAGAACAAAGAAAACATCTATTTCGAAAAGGAACGAAATTTGATTATATTGTCAAGCTTTACTACTTTGATTTTAATTTAAGAACAATCCTAATGAAATATCTCAATCGGATAGAAATTAATTTCAGAACATTTCTTACCTACCATGTATCTAATTTACACCCAAACTCAACAACTTGGTTTGTCGATCCGGCAATAGTTACGTCCGATTTCATTGATAGTTTTGATAAAGAAGTCTACACTAAAAAATTCAAACTTAATCCCATGATAAAACAACATCATCAGAATCATATCAATGACAGATACGCTCCAGCTTGGAAAACAATAGAGTTTATGACTTTAGGACAGGTTATATATCTATTTCATTCCATTAAATCGCAAACAACAAAATGCGAGATTTGTAGACACTTTGGCATTAAACAACAAAAGGTCTTCGATAGTTACTTATCTATCATTAGGACTGTTAGAAATCGTTGTGCACATGGGAATATCCTTTATGATACTTCTCTTCCTGTGTCAATTAGAAAAGGACCGGCCGGGCAGATGTCTCCAACTGATTATCAAAAATTAAACGGTGCCATCAAAGTTATATATTATATGATCGGATGCATATCTACAAATAGACAAGAAGATCTCAGGAAGGATTTGAAAAAACTCTTATTGGAATATAGTACAGTTCCGGAAGTTTGGGAAATCATAAAAAATGCTACTGGTATAAGGAATGTTGACATAACACTTGCTTAATTAGAAAGAAATAATTATATTTGCATCGCAAACAGTGCCGATAAAGATTTTAATCGCTTTATTAGCACTTTAAAAAGGAGAGCAAGGGGCTGTACATATATCATCTGTACAGTCCCTCTTTTCAATATATGCGATCTCGCTTTAAGATATCACATATATTCTATCTCGTCTAAATCATAAAATCATTTGTGGGTTACACTGTTTTTTCGTAATTTTGCCCTGAATTTCATTTGATTGCATTATGAGTATTATCAAAATCAAAGATAAGTCATTTAAGACTTTCATCCCGGAAACGGAGATACTGCAACATGTTAAGGCGGTGGCCGACAAGATCAACCGAGATTTGAAAGGCGAGAATCCATTGTTGTTGGCCGTATTAAACGGTTCGTTTGTGTTTGCCGCAGACTTGATGCGATCTATCACGATTCCCTGCGAAATATCCTTTGTCAAGCTGGCTTCGTATCAAGGCACCACTTCCACAGGCGAAATCAAGGAAGTGATCGGCCTGAATGAAGATATTTCGGGGCGCACGGTGGTGATCGTCGAAGATATTGTGGACACGGGGGCAACAATGAAACGAATGCTCGACACGCTCGGCACGCGCAATCCCAAGGCTTTGCATATCTGTACGTTGCTGCTGAAACCGGAGAAACTGACAGTGGATTTGGATATCAAATATGTGGCCATTGAGATTCCGAATGACTTTATCGTGGGTTACGGACTTGACTATGATCAGCAGGGACGCAATCTGCGCGACATCTATACACTGGTGTGAAGAGACGGGAGTTCAGCAAATGACAAATCTAAAAACTAAGAATCTGATGATCTTATAGGCTTACAGCTAAAACAATGAACACGGAAACAGAACAGAGAGAAGGGCTCGACGAATTAGCGGCGCATTACAAACGCGTCTTGGAATTGCTCGGCGAAGATCCCGAACGCGATGGGTTGCAAAAAACACCGATGCGTGTGGCCAAGGCCATGCAGGTTTTAACGCGAGGTTATACGCAAGATCCGCATAAGGTTTTGACCGATGCGCTTTTCGAAGAGAAGTATAACCAAATGGTGATCGTGAAAGACATCGACTTCTTTTCTATGTGCGAGCATCATCTTTTGCCCTTTTACGGCAAAGCTCATGTGGCCTATATCCCCAATGGTTATATCACCGGACTGAGCAAGATAGCCCGCGTTGTCGATATTTTCAGTCATCGGTTGCAGGTGCAGGAGCGTCTCACACAGCAGATTAAAGACTGCATCGAAAACACATTGCATCCTTTGGGCGTGATGGTGGTCATTGAAGCCAAACACATGTGTATGCAAATGCGAGGCGTGGAGAAGCAAAATGCCATCACGACAACCAGCGATTTCAGCGGTGCTTTCAATCAGGCGAAAACCCGCGAAGAGTTTATGAATCTGTTGAGAGGCGAATCTAAAAAGATATAAAAAATCGTATTATCTCGTGCAAGATTTCGATTCGCCCTGCATTTTACAGATAAAACAACTTTAATTGAGGTATAAAAATGAAGGCTTTAACAAAAAATCTTTTAGCGGCAGCATGCTTGGTGGCAACTGCTTTCTCACTAAACGCATGTATTAGTAACAACGGCGAAGAATACGATACGACTATTGTACCGCTCACTTCGGCAGAAAAAACGGCACAAATCAATGCTATGGCCGGTACGTTTAAAGGCAAAGCAACTTTGTTTACCATCAATCCCTATGGGGTAACAAAGGCTGATAGTGCGGATATTAACTTCACGGTGAAAACTGACTCGAGCGTAGTTATCAGCGATTTCCCACTTCGTCTCTTCGCTTGGTATGCCCCCACGGGTCCACAGAAAGAAGCATTAAAGAGCGCGACAGCGTCTCTCACGGGCACGATTCAATTGTATGCGCCGATGAATTATGTCAGACAACGCTATGGAAACGGCGTCTATTTCTTTGCGCTTTGGCCCTACAAGCAGGATTTCAAAACGCCTTGGGCTGTCACATTCCCTTACACTTTCAGTGGTGCTACACAAAATATGAAAGTCTCATTTGCTGCGGACTATGCGCTCGGTTATCAAAATTCGGTTATTCTCAACGCGTATACAAGCACGAAAAGAATCTTCCAATGCTTCTTATTACCGAAACAAATCAAGCTGGGTGACGGTACGGAGGTGAACTCCCAACGCAGTTTCATCTTTGTAAGAGGAACTAAATAATCAGCGAATGAAATTTATTTCTTGGAACGTAAACGGTCTACGGGCCTGCGTCGGCAAGGGCTTTGAAGAAACATTCAAAGCCCTTGATGCCGACTTTTTTTGTTTACAGGAAACCAAAATGCAAGCCGGTCAACTGGATTTGCAGTTTGATGGCTATACGTCTTACTGGAATTATGCCGAAAAGAAAGGCTATTCCGGTACGGCTATCTACACAAAGCACACGCCGATCAATGTCACTTGTGGCATCGGAATCGATATGCACGATCACGAAGGACGTGTCATCACGCTTGAAATGAGCGATTTCTTCCTCGTCACGGTCTATACACCTAATTCACAGGATGGGCTTCGCCGACTTGATTATCGCATGGAATGGGAGGATGCTTTTCGCGCTTATCTGTTGCAATTGGATGCCCGCAAGCCCGTCATTGTGTGTGGAGACATGAATGTAGCACATGAAGAAATCGACCTGAAAAATCCGAAAACCAATCGTCGTAATCCCGGCTTCACCGATGAGGAACGTGAGAAGATGACCACCTTGTTGGCCAATGGTTTTACTGATACGTTCCGTTTGATGTATCCGGAGCAGATCACTTATTCGTGGTGGTCTTATCGTTTCCATGCCAGAGAGAAAAATACGGGGTGGCGCATTGATTATTTTCTGATGTCGGATCGGCTGAAAGATCGACTGGAAGACGCCCGAATACACACCGATATTCTCGGATCAGACCATTGTCCAATTGAATTAACGCTTGCTCTGTAAGCATTTTGCCGAACAAGGCAGTCCGTTTTGTTCGGAGGATAGAAAGAGTTCTGTTTTTTCTTTGTAATCGATCAATAAGCAATTGCAGTTGAGTCACCTTCCCAAATAGCCTCTCTTGGATTCCAACGGAGGCTATTTGGCACTGCAACCAGCGGTTTTTTGCAGCGTAACTAACGATTCATTCCGCCTGCACCATTTATGACGTATTTGATAAGACCTAATTACGTGTTGGTCAACAAGTACTATCGTGTTGAACAAAAAGTACTATCATGTTGAGTAAAAAGTACTATCGTGTTGGTCAACAAGTACTATCGTGTTGAGTGAAAAGTACTATCGTGTTGAGTGAAAGAACCTTTTGGGGCGTTTCGAGAGATTACAATATCTCTTGAATCTCTTGCATATCGGGAATCTTGCGAAGCTGATCCATAATTGTTTTGACGTCGGCACGGTCGTGAACACGCAGCTCAATGGCACCGTCGAAGATTCCTTCATCGCTGGAAATGGTGATTTTATGGATGTTTACATTCAGTTCGCCGGAGATGACATCAGCCACATCGTGCAACATTCCGGTACGATCGATACCGTGAATAGCAATCGTTGCATCGAAGAGTAACTTACGGTGCATGTCCCATTGGGCATCGAGAATACGATTACCGAAGCTGGATTTGAGTCGGCTTGCTACCGAACAAGTGCGTTTGTGAATCTCGATTTGGTTTTTGTTGTCGATATATCCAAGGATATCATCGCCCGGAATAGAATGGCAACAAGTGGGGAAGATATAGCGCCCAATGCTGTTTTCAGTAATGATGCAGGGCTTTTTCTTGTTGAAATCTTTGTCAACGATAAGCGGATTGGCCGTCTGAATCGTTTCTTTTTTCTTCTTGTCATGCCCGAGGAAAGGCACGTATCTGCGCCAACCCGACGTACTGGATTCGTTGCTTCGGTTCTTTCCGTGCAATTCGTCGAGGTCTTTGTCGCCGAGCATAATCGTCTTTTCACCCAGAGCGAGGAATAGATTATCGTATTTCTGCATGTCATGAAACTTGCAGAGTTGGTCGAGTACGGCAGTGGTCAACTCCAAATCATTCTTCTTCAGCCAGTCGTTGAGCACGGTTTCGCCGCGCTTTTGAATCTCGCGATTGTTTCTTCTGAGAATCGCTTGAATCTTAGCCTTGGCCTTGGCAGTAGATACGAAGTTGATCCACGAAGGCTGAACGTGCTGTGATTTGGATGTAAGTATCTCCACTTGATCGCCACTTTGCAGACGATGACTTAACGGAACAAGTTTGTGATTGACCTTGGCACCAATGCAATGACTACCTAAGAACGTGTGAATTTGAAATGCAAAGTCGAGCGCCGTGCATCCGGCGGGCAGTGTTTTAATTTCTCCTTTGGGCGTGAAAACAAATATTTCGGACGCAAAAAGATTGAGTTTGATGGCATCGAGAAAGTCCATTGCATCCGGTTGCGGGTCATCGAGAATCTCTTTGATGGTTCCCAACCAGTCGTTCAGTTCGCCCTCGTCTTCGGCTATTTCATTACCAGCCTTGTATTTCCAGTGTGCTGCGAACCCCTGTTCGGCAATTTCGTTCATCCGTTCACTGCGAATCTGCACCTCGATCCATCGTCCTTGTTTGCTCATCAGCGTCACGTGGAGAGCCTGATAGCCGTTGGCCTTGGGATGGTTGAGCCAATCGCGCAGTCGGTCAGGGTGTGATTTGTAGATTTTACTGATGGCAACGTAGATATTAAAGCATTCGTTTATTTCGTCTTCTTGCTGTTTAGGCGTGAAGATAATACGCACAGCGAGGATATCATAAATCTCGTCAAAGGTGACGTGTTTATTCTGCATCTTACTCCAAATAGAGTAAGGATCTTTACACGAGCCTTGATTTGATAACCGATTCCCATCTTATCGAGAGCCGATTTGATAGGACCCGTGAACTGTTCAAACAGTAGGTCGCGTTGCTCTTTGGTCAGAGAGAGTTTGCGCTTGATATTTTCATATTCTTCGGGATGCTCGTAGCGGAAACTCAAATCTTCAAGTTCGGTCTTGATTTTATTCAATCCTAAACGATTGGCTAACGGTGCATAGATATACAAGGTTTCACCAGCGATCTTGTATTTCTTGTTTGCCGGTTGGCTGGCCAACGTGCGCATATTGTGCAACCGGTCACAAATCTTGATGAGAATAACACGTATATCATCGCTCATTGTGAGCAAAAGCTTCTTGAAATTCTCTGCTTGGGCCGACGCTTTATCGCCGAATATGCCGCCGCTAATCTTTGTCAGTCCGTCAACTATTTGTGCAATCTTAGGGCCGAAGATGTTTTCAATATCCTCGACAGTATAATCCGTGTCTTCGACAACATCGTGGAGCAAGGCCGAACAAATACTGGTCGACCCGAGTCCCATCTCTTCACAGGCAATCTGGGCAACCGCAATGGGATGCATGATGTATGGTTCACCGGACAGTCTACGTACTCCTTTATGTGCCTGACGCGCAAAATGGAAAGCCTTGGTGATAATATCTACCTTCTTGCGATGACGTGATGCCAAGTAGGTTTCAAGCAAATGTTGAAATGCCTGGTCAACCATTTGATTCTCGGCGACCTCTTTCTCTTTATCGTCTTGCTGTATCTTGTCTGTTTCCATATAGTTGATTGCTGTATAAAGACGCCTTACTTAACTTTGATTTTCTTGCCGGCGCGAATATTAGAACCGCTTATATTGTTCAGTTTTCGCAGTTTCTTGACTGTTGTGTGATTGCGGGCGGCAATTTCAGAGAGCGTATCACCATCCTTAATTGTGATACTCTTGCCCTGCGAACGCTGCTTTTTCCCATGCCGACGAGTCTCTTTTGTGCGCCTGCCCGACTTATGACTGTAAGTCTTCCGAGGACTCGTATACATCGGAACATCATCATTCACTGCGACCTCTATGCGCTTGTTGAGCAGCTCGTCGGGGTTATACGCATAAATGGAGTCGGCCTTATCAATAAAGGTATTAATTAAAGCAGCAGGCAAACGCAATGCAGACGGCTGCGAACTGCCATTGATTACATTGCGACGATACTGCGGATTAAGTTCCAATAATTGCTCGGTATCAATGTGAAGCACATGGGCAATCTGGTCAAAATGAATATCACGGTTCACTAAAACGGTATCGGTCTTGGCTGGAAGATCTGTTACTAACGGGCAGATGTTGTGCTCACAGTAATAGTTCATAATGTAGTTGGCCGCAATAAAAGCAGGTACATAGCCTCTCGTTTCTTGCGGAAGATAAGGGTAAATTTGCCAATAATCGGTCTGACCTTTGGCTCGATGGATGGCCTTTGTTATCTTATCGGGGCCCGCATTATAAGCAGCGATTACGAGATTCCAGTCTCCGAAGATCTTGTATAAGTCGCTCAGGTAATGTGCAGCGGCATAAGATGCCTTTACGGGATCACGTCTTTCGTCGACAAGCGAGTTTATTTCAAGGCCGTACCGTTTGCCCGTTCCAAGCATAAACTGCCACAATCCTGTGGCACCTACACGTGAAACGGCTTTCGGGTTGAGCGCAGACTCGATTACGGGAAGATATTTTAGTTCGAGCGGAAGCCCGTAAGTCTCAAGCGCCTGTTCAAAGATCGGAACATAAAAGTTAGATGCACCGAGCATATAACTTACTGAACGGCGCAGACGCCCACTATAACGGTCGATGAACTTTTGCACAACTTCATTGTAGGGAAGTTCTATCACCGACGGGATTCGCTTCAAACGATCAATGTAGACACTTTTATCGTAAATCGGATTCACATTGGGCAGATTGCAACCGGTATCCGGATGAAGGTAGTTTTTCGTGTAATATAAATTCAGCAGACTGTCAACCTCTGTGTTCATAGCCTCGGGCACGTCGATCACTTCTTGTTTGCCTTGTGCATTAGTAACCGTAATCTCGTTAGCTTTCTTATCTTCTGTCTGCGCTTGTATGGTGCAAACGCTAAAGAAGAACATTGTGACTATCTGTAAATAAATTCTTTTCATTATTTTGTTTGCTGTTTTTTCTGTTTCCGTTTTAAAAGTTCAAGCTGCATTGTAGTCCCACAGCAGAAGCCGTAAATGGGTTACGCGAGATACGATTGTTGATGATGGCCGGTTCAACTCGTAGACTGAGATTATTTGAAATGTCAAATTCAGAGAGCGAAGCATCTACATAAGCGTCGATGACCGACAAGGCATAGACGCCCAAAAGACAAAAGAAGCTGAGATCGCGCCATCTCCGATAGCGATCTTTTCGCTGCTTGAAGAGATTCTGATAGGTAGCCATATTTTCCTTAGTAATGGCTTTTCCTAAATGCAGAAACTGGTTATAGCTCTGCGTGTTGGGGTCATCATCCGATATATCTAAATATGCCTGTGAGTAATCGTGGTACATCTGGTCGTTCCATCGCATTGCATAGACACAGCCAACAAAGCCTCCATATACTAATGGTAACTTCCAATACTTACGATTATAGATTTGTCCAGCACCAGGTAGAACCAATGCAAGCCACAGTGCTCGCTTGGGATTGGGATGCCAAGTGGCCCAATCGCGTACCGGTTTCTTTTTAGGCGTATTCTGAAGAACGGTCTTTTGCAGTGTATCTAACGGTGTTTCGCTTTCCGATTCGATGCTTTTTGCATCGTGATTGACCGTTACTTGCAATGTGTCCAGTTCCCCAGCGAATACCGATCGGGGGGCAATGACTAATAAAATACTGACTATCAGCAATAAAAGTAATATCTTATGATGATGTCTGTCCACGCTGTTACTGCTCTTTCAGTTTATCGAAAATGTTCATAATGCGTTCCAATTCCTGTTCGTCTGCAAACGGAATAGTAATTTTTCCTTTGCCTTTTGCCGAACAACTCATTTGTACTTGGGTATTAAGGAACGCAGAGAGGCGTTTTTTCAAGACATTGAACTCTTTGGGGAGTTGGGGTCGCAGGGTAATCTTCTGTAATTCGTCGCCATCGGTTTCACTGCTTTTAAAATTGCGCACAAGATCTTCTACCTTGCGTACCGAGTATCCGTTTTTCTGTATTTCCTTGAAAAGTTTGATCTGCATAGACGGGCTTTCGAGTGAGAGCAAGGCCCTGGCGTGCCCCATATCAATCTCTTTCTTTTGTAAAGCCATTTGAACCTGGGCGGGAAGTTTCAATAATCGCAGATAGTTAGCCACCGCCGTACGACTCTTTCCGACTCTTTCAGCCACCTTCTCTTGTGTCATTCCGCTGTTTTCCATCAAATGTTCGTAGGCCAAAGCAATTTCGATGGCGTTCAAATCTTCACGTTGGATATTCTCGACAAGTGCCATTTCCATCACAGTTTCATCGTCGATGGTACGGATATAGGCTGGAATGGCTTTCAATCCAGCGATCTGTGAGGCTCGCCAGCGCCGTTCGCCGGCTACGATCTGAAATTTGTTGTCGGCAATCTGACGCAGTGTGATAGGCTGAACAATGCCGATTTCGCGAATACTATGGCTAATTCTTGCAACGATTCTTCGTCAAACTCGCGCCGAGGTTGGTTTGGATTAGCCTGAATCTGGTCTATCTGGATCTCGTTTATCGTCGAACTGCCCTGCGTGCGAACTGCTTCAGTGGAAATAAGAGCATCAAGTCCGCGTCCCAGCGCATTGAATTTCTTGTGTACAGCCATATAAGTTGATGAGTTATTTTAGTTTTTGAGTTCTCAAGTTTTTTAGTTTTTGAGTTCAGAGCCGATATATCTCAATAGAGTAAACCAATCAACTCGAAAACTCAAAAACTAAAACCCTAGCTCTCGCTCTTGCTGATAATCTCCTTAGCCAGTGCCAAATGATTTTTTGATCCGGTAGAATCGGCATCGTAAAGAATAACCGGAAGACCGTGGCTCGGACTCTCGCTGAGCTTCACATTGCGCTGAATCACGGTTTTGAAGACCAGTTCTTGGAAGTGGCGTTTTACCTCGTCATAAATCTGGTTGGCCAAACGCAACCGGCTGTCATACATTGTCAGCAAGAAGCCTTCAATCTCCAAAGCCGGATTGAGTTTGCTTTTGATAATCTTAATTGTATTCAGCAGTTTGCTGATTCCTTCCAAAGCGAAGTATTCGCATTGTACAGGAATGATTACGGAATCAGCAGCCGTGAGGGCATTTACAGTGATCAGGCCCAACGAAGGTGAGCAATCGATAAGGATATAGTCGTATTCTTGGCGGATGGCATCAAGCAAATTCTTGATCACTTTCTCACGATTCTCGATATTGAGCATCTCTATTTCCGCTCCTACAAGGTCGATATGGCTTGGGATTATGTCTAAACCGTCGATATCAGTGGTATAGATTGCATCGCGCACATCAGCGTGATCGATGATGCACTCATAAAGAGAACAATCCACCTCTTTGATGTCTACGCCCAAGCCACTTGATGCATTGGCCTGCGGGTCGGCATCAACCACAAGAACACTCTTCTCGAGTGTGGCAAGCGAAGCAGCAAGATTGATGTCGTTGTCGTCTTACCGACACCTCCCTTTTGATTGGCTAATGCGATAATTTTTCCCATTTGATTCTTCTTTCTTCTATGAAATGTAGATTGCAAAGATACATATTTTATGTGAGAAAGCAGTAGATTAAAGGTTTTTTCGTACTTTTGCAGCCTAAAAACAGTTATAATTTATGGATAAAAAGAGACCTTTTATATTAATCTCAAACGATGACGGTTATCACGCCAAAGGGTTACGCAGTTTGGTAGCAATGCTCAGTGATTTAGGCGATATTCTTGTTTGTGCCCCTGAATCGGCCCGCTCAGGATTCTCTTGTGCCTTTTCTGCGGCTGAGCCTTTGCGCTTGAAGCAGCGCCGGCCGATTGAAAATGCCGAGGTATGGTCGTGTAGCGGTACACCGGTCGACTGTGTGAAATTAGCTTTGGAGCAATTTTGTCATGATCGAAAGCCTGATATTATAATCGGCGGAATCAATCACGGAGACAATGCTTCGGTTAATTCGCATTATAGCGGAACGATGGGTGTTACGATGGAAGGCTGTATGAAATATATTCCTTCGATAGCTTTTTCGCTCTGTGATCATCGTGATGACGCCGACTTTACGCCCTTGCGACCGCTTGTTCGACAGATTGTCACACGTGTGTTAACGACCGGTTTGCCCAAAGGCGTGTGTCTAAACGTCAACTTCCCGAAGCTGACTGAGTTCCGAGGTGTGAAAATTTGCCGGATGGCTTACGGCACGTGGGATAACGAATGCGTGAAAATGCGTCATCCGCACGGTTATGATTACTTTTGGATGACGGGTGAATATACCAACGATGAACCGCAGGCTGAGGACACAGACAGCTGGGCTCTCACACACGGTTACGTCTCGATAACGCCTACAACGATGGATGTCACGGCATATGAAGCAATGAAAGAGGTGCAGAAGTTGATCGTTGAGAACTGACTATTGACAATTCTAATTGGACAACTCTTGACTTTCAGCCTTAACTTTCAACTAAAATGAGGTATTATTTGATAGTAGGCGAAGCCTCGGGCGACCTTCACGCATCACATCTCATGCGCTCCTTGCAAGCTGAAGACCCGCAAACCGAGTTCCGGTTTGTGGGCGGCGATCTGATGACTGCGGTTGGGGGCACATGCATTCGTCACTATAAGGATATGGCTTATATGGGATTCGTGCCTGTGCTACTGCACTTGCGCACCATCTTTCAGGCAATGGCCACATGCAAACGAGACATCATTCAGTGGCAGCCCGACGTTTTGATTTTGGTCGATTATCCTGGTTTCAACCTCAATATTGCCCGTTATATCCACGCGCACAGCCGTATCCCCGTCTACTATTACATCTCACCGAAGATCTGGGCATGGAAAGAATACCGCATTAAAAACATCAAGAGAGATGTCGACGAACTGTTCTCGATTCTGCCATTTGAGGTCCCTTTCTATGAGCAGAAGCATCATTATCCTATCCATTATGTGGGAAACCCTACGGCAGATGAGGTTCGGCTGTTCCGAAAAGATTATCAGCAGACGGCCGAAGCTTTTAAAAGAAAGAATGGATTGGCGCTCGACAAACCTGTCATTGCTTTGTTGGCAGGCAGTCGACGACAGGAAATCAAAGATAATTTACCCGCTATGATCGAAGCTGCCGGCCGTTTCCCGAATTGCCAAATGGTGTTGGCGGGTGCGCCGTCGATTGAAGAGGCGTATTATGAGAAGTTCATTTCGGGTACGAATGTCGTACTGATGAAAGATCAAACATACGCACTCCTCTCGCATTCGGCCGCAGCGCTTGTCACAAGCGGAACTGCAACGCTCGAGACGGCATTGTTGGATGTTCCCCAAGTGGTGTGTTATGAGACGCCCGTTCCGCATCTCATCCGTTTCGCTTTCAATCATATCATCCAAGTGAAATATATCTCTCTGGTCAATCTCATTGCCGATCGTGAAGTCGTCCAAGAGCTGTTGGCCGATCGGTTCACTGTAGATAACATCGCCGGAGAACTCAACCGGCTCCTCAACAACATGTCTTATCGCGCGAAAATGTTGCAAGACTATGCCGACATTCGTCATCGTTTGGGTGACGATATAGCTCCCGATCAAGCTGCAAAGATGATGATCCGCTTGTTAAAAACGCCTGAAAGGGTAGCCGAAAGGGGAAAGGCGATCAAGTGATACTGCCTTTTTGTCGCAGCCAAAACGGCAGTTCCGAAAGTGATCAAGCGTAAATTGGTTTGCGAAAAGCCGTTAATCGGACGACGATTAACGGCTTTTCGTGTTGTAACTAACGGTTGATTGCAATACAACTAACAGTTAGTCGCAATCAGCCGAATAATCGAATGTCATAATTCTAACAAAGACTCAAAGTATAAAGATATACCACAGAGGCAGGAATCGCCATTAAAGATGAGTCGAAACGGTCGAGCATTCCGCCGTGTCCAGGCAAAATATTGCCGCTGTCTTTAATGCCCAAGGTACGTTTGAAGAGGCTTTCCACCAAGTCACCCCATGTTCCGAAGACGGTAACAACGAGCCCCAAACCTAACCATTGAACGATGGTGAGCCCCGAAAGCGCATTACTCTGTGATTCTAAATAGCCCACAACAGCAGCTGCGATGAGTACGAAGAGAGCACCGCCAATGCTGCCTTCCCAGCTCTTGGCAGGTGAGATGCGCGGGAATAGCTTGTGTTTGCCTAACAACGAACCACTGCAATAAGCACCGGTATCGTTCGTCCACAGAAAGATAAACACGCTGAGCGGCAGGAGATAATAATAATGTATGTCGCCGTCGGGGGCCTGTCGGAATGCCAAAACGTTAATCATTGAGAACGGAAGAGCGATATACATCTGCGAAAGCATTGTATAGGCCCAGTCGTGTATGGCGTTTTCGTTGCGCGTGTAGAGTTCGCTGACGAAGAGATAAACAATCGTCAGCAGATAAGGAACAAACACACCGTTGGTCTGAATGTAACCGCTGTTGATGCCGGCAACAGCCAGAAAGAAATAGACTCCGGCCACCGTAGCGATAAAACGATTAACGGTGACAGTCTTTAATTCATTCACTAACGAGCAGTATTCCCATATCGTGAGGCCCGTAATGAGACTGAATAGGAACACCATAGCCTGCGGACGCAGGAATCCCGATACCATTATGGCAATGAAAAGCACGCCCGTAATTGTACGGACAATAAGTTTTTGGTCTTGCTGCTCATCTTTTTACAGTTAAAAGACCAACCAGGGACTGTGCGTCCCAAGTCGGCCGTGATTGTTATTTGTTGTTTTCGTCAGCCTGTTTATCGGCTTCCGACTGTTTGAATTCAGCCTGTGCCTGCTTCACTTCGTCAGGCATATCTTCGAGTTTAGGTTCGTTGTCTTCCATCAGTTCTTGCGAGCGACTCACCCACGGACGCTTACCAAAGATGCATTCCACATCCTCTGCCATAATGACTTCACGCTGAATGAGGAGCTCTGCCAGCTGATTGTGCCCCTCTTTATGCTCTATCAGGATTTTCTTTGCACGCTCATACTGTTCGTTGAGCATTTTGATCACCTCGTCATCCATAATCTTTGCGGTTGTATCCGAGTACGGACGCTGAAACTGATATTCCTGATTGTTATAGTAACAAACATTCGGCAGTTTGTCGCCCATACCTGCATAGGCAATCATTCCATATGCACTCTTGGTGGCTCTTTCCAAATCGTTCATTGCACCTGTCGATATATGACCGGTGAAAAGTTCTTCGGCTGCACGCCCGCCGAAGAGTGCACACATCTCATCGAGCATCTCTTCTTTAGTCGTTATCTGGCGTTCTTCGGGCAGATACCACGCTGCTCCCAATGCGCGCCCACGCGGAACGATGGATACTTTGACCAAAGGATTGGCGTGTTCGCAGAACCACGACACCGTGGCGTGCCCAGCTTCGTGCAGCGCAATGGTACGTTTCTCTCTGGCAGTCATCACTTTCGTTTTTTTCTCCAAACCTCCGATGATGCGGTCTACGGCATCGAGGAAGTCTTGTTTACCCACCTTTTTCTTATCATGTCGGGCAGCAATCAGGGCAGCTTCATTGCAAACGTTGGCTATATCTGCGCCTGAAAAACCCGGAGTTTGCCGTGCCAACAAGTCGATGTCAAGACTTTCGTCTATCTTGACAGGGCGAAGATGCACCTGGAAGATTTCTTTTCGCTCAGTCAGGTCAGGTAAATCGACATTGATCTGACGATCGAACCTGCCCGCACGGAGCAATGCACTGTCGAGCATATCTACTCGGTTAGTGGCTGCGAGGATGATAACGCCGCTGTTGGTACCGAATCCGTCCATCTCGGTAAGCAGTGCATTGAGCGTATTTTCGCGTTCGTCGTTACCGCCCATAGCCGGATTTTTGCTCCGGGCACGGCCAATCGCGTCGATTTCATCAATAAAGATGATGCTCGGAGCTTTCTCTTTGGCTTTTTGGAAAGCGTCGCGCACACGACTGGCACCTACGCCTACAAACATTTCGACGAAATCTGAGCCGCTCATCGAGAAGAACGGCACGCCCGCTTCGCCCGCAACAGCTTTAGCCAGCAACGTTTTTCCTGTTCCGGGAGGTCCCACTAATAGCGCGCCTTTCGGTATCTTGCCCCCCAAGTCGGTGTATTTCTGCGGATTCCGAAGAAACTCCACGATCTCTTGAACCTCTTGTTTGGCACCTGCCTGACCGGCAACGTCTTTGAAAGTAATGCCTATCTCGTTTCCCTTTTCATACATTCGGGCCTTGCTCTTGCCTACACTGAACACGCCGCCCCCACCGGTTCCACCTCCCCAACGCCGCATCAAGAAGATCCAAACCACGGCCACCAGAATGAAAGGAGACAGATTGAGGAGGATGTTTATCAGATCGTTGCCTCGCTTGTTTTCGTAACTGAAATCAACGATCTTACCCTTTTGCTGTTCAACGGTGAGATATTTGTCCAGCTCATCGATAGAGCCAAAGTCAACATTCACATATGGATGTGCTCCCACTTGCTTGGCCGACATATTGAAAACATCGCGAACATTCTTGGCTTTGACATACATTCGCAGCGTACCCTCATTCTTATTGACCACCACGCTCTGTGCGTAGCCTTTCTCGACATACTCTTTAAACCTCGTGTAAGTGGCCTGTTGGCTGGCTCCGTTGCCGCCAAGCGCCTCGCCGCCACCCGAAAGAAACAGTATGATGAGCGCTACCAACACGATGGCATAGACCCAATTCATATTGAATCGGGGCATCTTCGGCTGTTGATCCGGGCCGTTAAAGGGATTGTTGTTATTGTTCATTTGTTCTTAATTGATTAATCTATGTCTGGTGAACGGGTCAATTTCGCGTCCTGCCAAAGATTTTCCAAGTCGTAGAATGCGCGTGTCTCAGGCAAGAAGATGTGTACCATCACATCACTGTAATCCATCGCCACCCATTGGTCTGTTCCCAATCCAACTACGTGAGTGGCTTTTCGCCGCTGTCTTTCCAAGCAAAATCACCTACCGATTCGGCAATCGCTTCTACTTGCGAGGGCGAATTGCCTTGACAGATCACGAAATATCGGGCAATGGCTCCGTCTATATTTCCGAGATCTGCAATAACTATGCCACTCCCTTTCTTTTCTTGAATCCCACGGGTGATCGTCTTTACCAGTTCGTTTGTCTTAATCATTCAATGTTAATTAATTATGAATCGCAAAATTACGTTTATTTATCGACATCCCCATAGAAAGCCTTTTTTATTTGGAATTTTTATGAATGGCGGACAGAGGCCTAATGACGAACGAAAAAACTGACGAGTTGCCCATGCAACCCGTCAGTCTTCATTGGAGATTTAAAAGTGCGCGGAGTGCCAACAAATCCTCATTCAACACTCCACACTTACCATTCCGAAGCCTATGGTTTCGGCGGCGTTGTTCCACCACCGCCTTTCTTTTTCTTTTCCTGTTTCGGCACCTTGTGATATTCCACGCCTTTCAGATCGCGGAAATCCTTGGTGGGGATGAAGCGGATCTGCGCACGCTTGATGTGTTCGGAGGGTTTGAAATCCTCAGCTTTCTTCACCGCCTTCGACTGAATCGACGGGCGGAACGTACCTAGCGGACCGGCGTCCACGATGTAACCCTGCGAACAAAGGAAGTTCAACACCTTGCGTGCTTTGTAAAACACGGCTGCAATGTCGGCTTCGCCGACGGTCGAATCCTCGGCCATCAAGGCGCAGAGGCGGTCAAACATGATGCGCTCTTTCTGACAAACCAATGTTGCCACAAACAGTTTTTTCTCTCCATCACTGACGAAATTTAATTCGCGCTCATTTAAAGAATAGTCCATTTTTCTGTCTCCTTTTCACTTGTTTATAATATATTGATTTATAATGATTTACAGAATCTCTTTTCGTGTCCCAAAAAACGTCTGGTCGTTTTACTGAAAACGTCTAGTCATTTTGCCCAAAACGTCTAGACGTTTTTAGGAAAACATCCAGATGTTTTTTTGAAACCACAGGATGTTTCTTTTATGATCAAAAGAGAAGATATTATTCAAATGTAAATGTTGGCATTCCCCAATCGCGTGGCGTTCCGCCGACTGTTATTTGTCCTCGCGCAAACCAAAGGAAATATGCATAAGCATCATTCCCAGGAACAGGCGAAGAGGTAAAATAACGACCATAGAGACTTTGTTGCAAATAAGATTTAGTTCCTCCTAAGGTGGATTGTAAGAGGTACATACTTAGAGCCGGTATATAAAAATACTGGTTCATGGTGGCTGCAGAAGGCTGACCGACTGGAATGGTAAGTTGCAGCCATAATGGAGTTGTATAAGTCCTATAATCTACACCATTGTAAGCAGAACTACTAAATGTGGGAATGTAGGCCTTTTTCTTAATCCATATTCCACCTTTATACAAATGCCCATTCCATATCCACAGTTCATCATCATCCCAATGTGGACTGCCTTCTGCTGCATAATGGGTCATTTCATTGACATTGGGATAAGTGGCGGCAGAATGAGATGCTTGTGTGACACCACCATTATCAATAGTATTGTACCAGCGATTATCCGGATCAGATGCATTAGCCGGATAATTATCACCATCACCACCCGAAGAAAGATAACTGTCTCTATTAACAGGTTGGTCGCTCTCATGATTGTGCCAATAGTCATTAACAGCATCCCACATATAATACTTATTTTCTGTATAATCACGTAAGGCCAGATTGGCTGTCATATCATAAATGGTATTGGCTACATATGTTGTCGCAGGAATCGTCTTAGTAATCGTTCCACGAACATTTGTTGTTGGATCAAAAAGCCAATATCTTATTTTAAGCGCGTGAGTACCCGGAGCAATTACCATAAAGGCACCATTAGTGGTAATACTGGTTGCAGAATTGGTTAGTGGAAAACCTTTACCATTATTCATGACTGTTCGCAGCGTTATAGTTTTAGAACCACTACTGATGGGTGTATTGGATAACCCTGTGTTAGAAAGCTTATAAATACCAGCAATATCGTTATCGGAAGTTACTTCTATATTCTCGATATAAGCATCGGTAAGAATGGATGTTCCTATCCGTGGTAAGAAGCAGAGATAGGTTGCTTTGTGGTTTAACTTAAAGTGAAATTTGCCATCTGCTTCTTTGGTAGCTGTTGCTATACCACAGTCGCCCGAATTCTGAAAATGATCTGTGGTGTTAGGCAATTTTTGTAGCTGTTGGGAAGCTATCTGAACTTGATTGGCTTTCCCTGTGCCCAAACCAGTATAAGTAACGGTATAATCATTTCCGGTGTAAGTTCCAGGAACCATAAACTTTGCAGCTTCTGTCTTGGTCGTAATACTATTCGCTGTGCTTGAATTAAAAGTGTTGTTATCATCCTTTACGAAAATATATTCAGAGTTGTTAGACCAATAAAATTTCCCGGTGGTATAATCCATTGAAGTGCGAGTGCTGGGATTATCTCCAGAGGTGAAGGTTGTCAATTCTTCTGTATTCTCTTTTTCTTGCTGTTTGTCTGCAACAATATTCTCACTTGAACAACTTGCCCATAGACATAATGTTGTCATGATGGCAAACAATGATATATTCTTTCTCATTTACTATAAATTTTAAAATGTTACTATACTTTACTTCGTTACTATCCCCCAATCTTGTGGAGCCTCTTCATACTCGTCTTCTTCATCCAGCCATCCGGCTTTAGCATCTCCAAGACTTCCACCATGGATTGCAGGATTGTGCTGACTATGAAATGAGGTTTCCATTAAATAACAATGGGATTCAATACTAATAATCCCAATCCTGGGCTTCACATAAGCCCTACTCTCTAAATAATTTTTGTCCATATACATTATGTTTTTAGAATAAATAATCATGCTTATTTTCCTCTTTCCCAGTTGGCAAAAGGACATGAAAAGACAAACAAAGGGAACTCCGAGAAGCCCTTTGTTTATTGGTGTTTAGTCGTCTCCTTACGCGCGCGCGTAGCGAAGACCTAAAATGTCTCTACGCCAGGTGCGATGTGTGTGTGTGTGTGTGTGTTAAGACTTTTTCCGAGATATGCAAATATAAATCGTTAAAAGATGCAAGAGAAACGAAGTTCTTTTGCATGCCCTTATTGTTGCTGTTTATATTTGCTTGTTTAATCATCTCTTTAATTGTTCAGACCCCCATCCCCCTAACTTAGGGGGCTAAGGCGAAAAACTGGGGGCAAAGGTATAACATCTTTTTGAATTAGACAAAGAAAATGAAAAAGAATTGCATGAAATGCAAAAAGACACAACGCCAAACGTCTCTGTTTGGGGTTGTGTCTTCACACTGGGAGTGATTCTAATTGCGGAACACGAGACCGCTTCCGAACGAATCAATGATGATGGGTTTGTCGTTGGAAACCTCGTCGGCGAGGATCTTTTTAGACAAATCGTTGAGCACGTAACGCTGGATGGCACGTTTCACGGGTCGTGCACCGAACTCGGGGTCGTAACCCACCTCTGCGAGATATTGAATGGCTGCGTCGGTTACTTCAAGTTGGAAGCCCTGCGGTTCGAGCATTTTCTTGACGGCATTGATTTGTAGTTTCACTACGTCAGCAATCTCTTCCCGACTCAATGGCAAGAACATGATCGTCTCATCGATTCGATTGAGAAACTCGGGTCGTATCGTTTTCTTCAGCATTTCCATCACTTGACTACGCGTTTCGGCGATGAGCTGATCGCGATTAGAAGCATCGAGCTTCTCGAATTGCTGCTGGATGAACTGGCTGCCGAGGTTAGACGTCATAATGATAATGGTGTTCTTGAAGTTCACCGTGCGCCCTTTGTTATCCGTCAGACGACCATCGTCGAGCACTTGAAGTAGAATGTTGAACACATCGGGATGTGCTTTCTCGATCTCATCGAATAAAACCACGCTGTAAGGTTTGCGTCTTACGGCTTCGGTGAGCTGTCCGCCCTCGTCGTAACCGACGTAACCCGGAGGTGCGCCGATAAGTCTCGATACGCTGAATTTCTCTTGATACTCGCTCATATCGATGCGCGTCATCATTGTTTCGTCGTTGAACAGGTAATCGGCGAGCGCTTTGGCCAACTCGGTTTTACCCACTCCGGTGGTGCCCAGGAATATAAACGAGGCTATCGGACGCTTAGGATCTTGCAGTCCGGCCCGCGAACGGCGCACGGCATCACTCACAGCAGTGATCGCTTCGTCCTGACCGATGACGCGTTCGTGCAATTCTTCTTCTAAATGCAACAATTTATCGCGCTCGCTTTGCAACATCTTGGTCACGGGAATACCCGTCCATCGACTCACAACTTCGGCAATATCATCGGCCGTCACTTCCTCGCGCACCATCGCTTCGCTGCCCTGCGTGGCTTTGAGTTGCAGTTGAATACTGTCGATGTCGTCTTGCAGCGACTTCAATTTTCCGTAACGGATCTCGGCTACACGCTCGTAATTACCTTCGCGTTCGGCGCGTTCAGCCTCGAATTTCAGGTTTTCAATCTCCTGCTTATCCTGCTGAATCTTGTTTACCAGTGCCTTCTCGCCTTCCCATTTGGCGCGGAATGTCTTCTCCTGATCACGTAACTCGGCAATTTCTTGATCCAGTTGCTTTATTTTCGGTTCGTCATTTTCCCGCTTAATCGCTTCTCGTTCGATCTCCAATTGCTTTAATTTGCGCGTAATCTCATCCAACTCCTCAGGCACCGAGTCGCGTTCCATCCGCAGTTTGGCGGCTGCTTCATCCATCAAATCGATGGCTTTGTCGGGTAAGAAGCGGTCGGAAATGTAGCGTTCGGATAGTTTTACGGCCGCGATACACGCATCGTCCTGGATGCGCACCTTGTGATGGTTCTCATATCTTTCCTTTAAGCCGCGCAGAATGCTGATGGCATCTACTTCGGAAGGTTCATCCACCATCACGGTTTGGAACCGACGCTCCAGCGCTTTGTCCTTTTCGAAATACTTCTGGTACTCATTCAGCGTCGTCGCACCAATCGCGCGGAGTTCTCCCCGGGCCAAAGCCGCTTCAGAATGTTGGCTGCATCCATTGCACCTTCGCCGCCGCCGGCTCCCACGAGAGTGTGAATCTCATCGATAAAGAGGATAATTCGGCCCTCGCTGTTGGTTACTTCCTTGATCACACTTTTGAGTCGCTCTTCGAATTCACCTTTATATTTAGCGCCGGCAACCAACGCACCCATATCGAGTGAGTAGAGTTGCTTGTCCTTTAAGTTCTCGGGTACGTCACCGCGAACGATTCTTTCGGCCAGACCTTCCACGATTGCTGTCTTACCCGTCCCCGGTTCACCTATTAATATCGGGTTATTCTTAGTACGGCGAGACAGAATCTGCAATACGCGACGAATCTCGTCGTCGCGTCCGATAACGGGATCGAGCTTGCCGGCGCGGGCATCTGCCACTAAGTTCTTGGCATATTTCTCAAGCGACTGATAGTTCTCGTCGCCGCTTTGCGATTTTACCTGTTGCCCTTGGCGCAGTTCGTTAATAGCCGCACGCATCTCTTTTTCCGTGCAACCTGCATCTTTCAGAATACGGCTCGCCGTGGAATTGATTGCCAGCAGAGCCAATAACATCGGTTCGACAGACACGAATTCGTCGCCCATTTGCTGCGAAATGTCCTGTGCCCGCGTCAAAACTGCATTCGTGTCATTACTCAAATACGGCTGACCACCCTCAACACGCGGCAGATGTTGGATCTCCTGCTCTGCGAGTGTTTCGATTTGTGCGCCGTTGACGCCCAATTTCTGAAAGAGATAGGCCGTCACGTCTTTGGCTTTGGTTATGATTCCGCGCAACAGATGCACCGGTTCGATGGTCTGCTGACCAGCCTGTTGTGCCGTGTTTACAGCTTCTTGAACTGCCTCTTGCGCTTTGATTGTAAATTTATCGAATGTCATATATAATTCCTTTCTTCTTCTTTTGTTTCTCTGCTGATCATCAGTCAAAAGACGTGCCTATGCAAATCAGCATGCCAAATCGACATAGAAAGGAGACAGAATGACACTAACGAGGAGCAACATCATCCCTAAGTTGAGAATTGACAATTGAGAATCGGAGAGTGATTTACGGTTTATTACACGGT
>NZ_BAIX01000028.1 GCF_000613405.1 Hoylesella enoeca JCM 12259
CGAAGTTCTTTTGCATCGCGTTACGGCTGTTTATATTTGCTTGTTTAATCATACTTCTCGTTTGATCCTTTTTTGATCAGTCCCTCTCTTGTTCAGACCCCCATCCCCCTAACTTAGGGGGCGAAGGAGGCGAAAGGAATTGTCAAAACTGGCGGCAAAGGTAAGTAATAAATCTTAACCGTGCAAATGTTTTAAAAGAAAAGTGTGAAGAATGGATTTATGCTCGGTTGGTTTCAATAAGACTATATGCGACTGATCTGTTTGACGCCCTTGACGATACGAAGTTTCTTCAACAGCGCTTCCAACTTGCTCACATCATCGAGCTGAACGACCAAATTGCCGCGGAATAGACCGTCGTGCGAATCGATGTTGATGCTCCGCAACACGGTCTTTTCTTCTTTGGCGATGATGCTCGTGATGTTGTTGACGATGCCGATGTCGTCGTTTCCGATCACGTTGAGCGTGATGCTATATTGCGACGAACCCTTGCCGCTCCAGCGCGCTTTCACGATTCGGTAACCGAAACGCCGCCGCAGTTCGGGCGCATTGGGACAATCGGTGCGATGAATCTTAATGCCTCCGTTGACGGTCACGAATCCGAAGACTTGATCTCCATATATGGGATGACAGCATTTGGCCAACGAATAATCCAAGCCTTTGAGATTCCGGTCGATCACCAACACGTCATCCGTGCTGTGCGTGAAGTCTTCTTCGGGATGCTCAAAACTGAACGTGTCGGCACTTTGCGTAGCTTTCGGCGCGTTGACATTCATTTCGTGATTGCGCACTTCAACATAGGTATCGATGATTTCATTGAGATTCAGTTTCTCTTCGGCCACTTGCCGATAGAAATCAGACACCTCTTTGAATCCCATTTTTTTGATGGTGTGATAGAGAAAAGCCTCTTCGAGTTCGATCTTCCGGTTTTTGAAACGCCGTTCGAGCAACTCTTTCGCATAGAGACTATCCTTGGTTTGCGTCTCTTTCAGCGCCAAACGAATCTTCGATTTGGCCCTGCCCGTCTTGACGATATGCAACCAGTTGGGATTGGGTTTTTGATTGTTTTGCGTGAGAATTTCCACGGTGTCGCCCGAATGCAACGGCTGACGAATGGGCACATTCTTGCCGTTGATCTTACCGCCGACACAACAATTGCCCACGCCCGAGTGTATGTGATAAGCGAAGTCGAGGATGGTTGCGCCTTTGGGAAACTTAAACAGGTCGCCCTTCGGCGTGAAAACATACACCTCGTCTTCGTAAAGATCCATCTTAAATTGGTCCATCAGTTGCAAATCATCATTGCTTTCGAGGGCCGACCGAATGTTAGCCAGCCACTCGTCGATGTTTCCTTCGCTCTTGATTCCTTTGTAACGCCAGTGCGCGGCAAGGCCATGTTCGGCCACTTCATCCATTCGCTTGGTACGGATTTGCACCTCCACCCACTTGTTGTCAGGCCCCAACACCGTGATATGCAGGCTCTCATAGCCGTTTGATTTGGGCACAGACAACCAGTCGCGAAGCCGTTTCGGATTGGGTTGATACATGTCTGTGACGATCGAATAAGTCTGCCAGCATTGCATTTTCTCTTTTTCCAAGGGCGAATCCAAGATGATGCGGATAGCGAAAAGATCGTAGATGCCCTCGAAACCGCACTTCTGTTTCTTCATCTTCTGCCATATAGAATGAATACTTTTGGTGCGTCCTTTCATGTAGAAATGCAATCCCGCCGCTTCCAATCGTGCCTGAATAGGTCCGATAAAACGCTCGATATAGGCATCACGCGAGCGTTTTGTGGCGTTGAGTTTGTCCTTGATGAGATAGTAGGCGTCGTGTTCGAGATATTTCAAACTAAGATCTTCCAACTCACTTTTCAGTTTATAGAGTCCCAGTTTGTGCGCCAACGGTGCATAGAGATACGATGACTCTTCGCTCACTTCATGCTGAGCATCGTGATTGTCGGTGTCGCGGATCTGTCGCATCAGCACCACGCGATCTGCAATCATAATGAGAATAACGCGCATATCTTCTGCAAACGAGATGAGAAGATTACGGAAATTCTCGCTTTCTATGATGGGATTCTTCTTGTACAAGCCGTGAATTTTGACCAGACCATGAATGATTTGGCCCACACTTACACCGAATTTGTCCGTGATTTCGGCCTCGCCAGCAAAGCCGTTGACCACGTTTTCATACAGCAAAATAGCCAACACGCCATCGCGTTTCAGCCCAATCTCATCAACAGCCACCTCTGCCGTCTGCAAAGAATGTAGGATGGGATTGAGTCCGAAGACATCTCTCTGAATTTGATTGTTGCGCATAGCCGAGCCGATATGCTTATACACAGCCTTTTCGTCACCTGTTTTCAACGTGCTTCCGATGCTCTTGCGCAATTTTTTCCATATCCTGACGGACTCTTCACGCTCGTTTGTCGTGAATTGAAATCTATCTTCCATGATCCGTATTTTAAATGAAACGCCCTCCAAGTAAGGCTTAATTACACATGCAAAAGTACAAAAAAGCGTTCTAAATCTTTGTCTTTTTAAGGAAACTAAGTACTTTTGTAACACTAAATCACGATATTATGCTGACAGAAAAAGATCTAAAACAAATCGCCGATCGAGGTATATCTGCGGCGCAGGTGGAGCATCAGATTGAGCAAATCAAAGCCGGTTTCCCGTTCTTAAAACTTGAATCGGCTGCCGCTGTGGGTCATGGCATCGTGGCACCGAATGCCGATGACTGTGAGAAATACATCAATGTGTGGAATCGATATAAGTCGGGCGCGCACCGAATCGTCAAGTTTGTGCCGGCTTCGGGTGCTGCCAGCCGAATGTTCAAAGACTTATTCGCTTTCCTGCATGCTGATTACGATGTGCCGACAACGGATTTCGAGAAACAGTTTTTTGAGCATATCCGTGAGTTTGCATTCCGTAAAGAGCTGTGCAGTCAATGCAAACGAAATGTCAAGAAGAGTGTTTGCACGCTGTTGGAAGAGGGTAATTACAAAGAGATTGTGGCCGAATTGCTCGAAGCGAAAGGCCTCGATTACGGCAATCTGCCCAAAGGATTGCTCCTTTTTCACAACTACGAAGATGGTCCGCGTACACCGATGGAAGAGCATTTGGTGGAAGCGGCGCTTTATGCAGCATCCGGTGGCGAAGCTAACGTGCATTTCACGGTGAGTCACGATCATCTTGCCCTGTTTGAACAAAAGGTTGCCGAGAAGGAGGAAATGTATTCCAAGCGTTTCGGCGTGCGTTATCACATCAGTTTCTCAGAGCAAAAGCCGAGCACGGACACCATTGCCGTCAACCTCGACAACACACCGTTTCGTGACGAAGACGGTTCACTCGTTTTCCGCCCGGCCGGTCACGGTGCGCTGATTGAGAATCTGAACGAAATCGATGCAGATATAATCTTCATCAAAAACATCGACAATGTGGTGCCGGATCGACTCAAAGACGAAACCGTGAGATACAAACAGGTCATCGCCGGGCTATTGGTGGATTGTCAGAAGCAGGTATTCGCTTATCTCGACCAGCTTGAAAACGGTTCATATACGCGCCAACAACTCGAAGAGATTCTATATTTCACGGAGCAAACGCTATGTTGTTGCAAAGCAGATGCACACGAGTGGGACGACGAACAGTTAGCCGTTTACTTGCAAAAGAAACTCAATCGCCCGATGCGTGTATGCGGCGTGGTCAAGAATGTGGGTGAACCGGGCGGCGGTCCGTTCTTAACCTATAATCAAGATGGCACCGTCAGCCCGCAGATCCTTGAAAGCAGCCAGATTGATAAAGACAATTCCACTTATGTCAAGATGTTTACCGAGGGCACGCACTTCAACCCCGTAGACTTGGTTTGCGCCATCAGAGACCATCACGGCAAGCCTTTCCATCTGCCCGATTACGTGGATCCGAAGACAGGATTTATCAGTCGGAAAAGCAAAAACGGCCGCGACTTGAAAGCCTTAGAGCTTCCCGGACTTTGGAACGGCGCGATGAGCGACTGGAATACGATCTTCGTCGAAGTGCCGTTGTCCACATTCAATCCCGTGAAGACGGTCAATGATCTTCTTCGCGAACAGCATCAGTGAGTCATTTTTTATTCGTCTTGCACAACAGGTCATTGATCATTGTGCAGCAGTGAGCAGTTAGTTGCTCAATATGCTAATATTTTTTTACACGGGTGTAAATCTGAATTTACTCCCGTGTAAATTTGGATTTACACCCGTATAAAATTGAATCTGCTCAACACGATAGTACTTTTCACTCAACACGATAGTACCTTTTGCTCAACACGATAGTACTTGTTGACCAACACGATAGTACTTGTTGGCAAACCATAAAAATAAATTACATGATAACCAAGTCTCTTTCGAGGAATAAAACTCATCGAAGCAGGATATCGGAAAGCGTGGTGCCACTTTCGAAAACATCCAAATCTACCGGCGTGGAGATACCATCCACAACGCTTGATCGCTATGTTGCCAAATATGGTGCCTTCCTGCGCCGTTCACAATGGGCGAATTGGAACTGTATCGGGCAATAAACAAAAAATAACGGTTGAATTCTGGGGCAAGATTCTCATTATAAAACTTCGTGTAACTATACAGAATCGGCGCCCGACCGTAATGTTTCTCAACGAGTTTCATAAAACGCGACAGACTATCCTGCAATTGCTGGCGAGTCCAACCACGCACACCATCCCACTCCACATCCACCATCGGAATCAGCATTTGTTGTTTGGCGATCACCCGCGATTTGAAATTCACAAACTGAGAAACAACTGCACTCGACGACGTGAGATAGTGATAGGCTCCCACATTCAATCCCGCCGCCCGCGCACCACGCATATTCCGCTCAAACATGGTATCTGTATGCGAACTCCCCTCTGTGGCTTTCACATACACGAATTGTATGTTTGGATCGTGTGCCACCCGTTTCCAATCAATCACACCTTGATGATGCGACACATCGATACCATCATAATCCAGTGCAATATGCCGATCTTTGCTCACCGGATAATCGACTGGTGCAAAGATTTCAGACCCGATAAGGCCGCAAATACCAACAAAAACGATACCCACAACGGCGAAAAACACGCGGTGCACAAGTGATTGTCGAAAATCTTTTCGCATCTTCCTATCAACGCTTCCTATCAAGAATCAATTCGCCCGAAAAACTGATCGGTTCACGGTTTTGCGGCGAAACATCCAACTGCACACGACCGTTATCAAACACCTCCACCTGATATTGATAAATGTCTTCCTCATTCCGAACCTGCCATTCAATGCGCGTCAGATTCTTTTTTGCCCGTATTGCCTGATAATCAGACAGCAAAGCCGTGAAGTTCAGTCCCTTTCCGCCACCATAAGGCACACGATAAGCTCGTCCGAAATATGGCAGATACGAAATCAGACTGTCGCCGCGCACTTCCAACGAATACCCATAACTCAGATGGCGCGCACTCCGCGCTTCGGGTAAATATAGTCAACAGCGATTTTAAAATTCCTCTTTTCAATTTCCTCATTCACTTTCTGCGCCAGCACTCTGCGCGCTTCTGCTTTCTCAGCATTTGTGAGTTGCGACACGGCACATGCCGTCATCATCAATCCCATAACTCCTAACAACATCCATTTTTGCATCTTGATCTCCTTTCTTTTACTCGGAAAGTCGTTCTTAATAGGCTCCCCTCCTTTCCGATTTCTGTGCTAAGATACGACAAATTCATGATACTTGCCCACTTGTCTATCATTAAAAAGGAGTTGTTAACAAATCCCGACAGCATATCAGACCATCCATCACATGTCCTGCATTGATGAGTGACGGTTGAGGGTTGATAGATTGTGCGCTGTAATGAACCGTTAATCCGCGTGCGAAAAACCGTTAATTGCACGCTAACTAAGCATGAATTGCCGTGCAACTAACGGTTCATTGAACTGCAAGGCCTAATTACGTGTGAGATGACTGATGAAACAACGTTTGGGGTTAAGCCAATGACGAATAACCGATTTTTATTCTTTTCGGTTGTTACTTGATCGTATATTGCAAGTGCTTCATGGGATGTCCGCCCCACGAAGTGTCGTTGATAAATTCAAAACCGACACGAGTGTAAAGATGTTCGGCTGCTGGATTACCTTTGTCTACAAGCAAACCGACAGCGGGAAAATTAAACTTGCGAGCCCGCTCAATGGAAGCCCGAAGCAGGGCCGAGGCTATGCCGCGACGCCGATAACGACTGTCCACAGCGAGACTGTCCACATAGAGTTCGCCCGCCTGCGTTTCATCGTCCATGCCGCTAAAGTCTCTCCCAAAGCTGCGCAGTGCCTCTTGAATAAAGGCTTGGCGCAATCGGTTCAGTTCGTTGCCGTCATAGGTCACGCAAATACCCGCGAGTTGTCCGTCGGCGGTCATTGCCACAAGCGTATTCCGATAACTGTATTGATCTCTTCGGCCTCAACGAGTCGCGTCATTGCGTCTTCAAAGTCGGTCAACGTGTGTTTCTCGCCGGCAAAATATTGGCAACACGCATGGTCCATAGCCAGCATAATCAGTTGCGCAATGCGTCGTGCCTGCCGTGATTCGGCAGTTGTGATTGTCACGTTCATGAATGAACTCGTTTCCAAATCAGTCAGTTGTTGAGCGATTTTTGTCATCTTTTCCTGCGTTTAATTGTCTTTGCGGTTTGAATTCGATGCAAAGATAGTGATTCGAATTGACTTAACGCCAAATTTCGTAGCATCCTTCATCACACATCATTGATCATTTTGCCGTGCAACAAACCGTTAATCAGCATGCGAGAAAGCGTTAATCACACAGCAATTAACCGTTAGTTGAACGATGTTTAACGCTTCGTTACACAGGCTCTTTGCGTCAAGTGAGCGCTGCGGACAGAGAAATTATGCTGAAAATCGTGGCTGATTGAATTTTAATTCGTATATTTGCCCGTACCAATAACTGAATTATCCATATTTAAATCATCGACAATCAATTGGCAAAATATGCAGATTACATCGAGCGAATAGAGATCGACTCGCTGTGGAGTGGTCGCCGACACGTGGTGTGGAACCTCGACAGACACGTCAATGTGCTGAGTGGCGTCAACGGAGTGGGCAAAAGCACGATCCTGAACAAGGTGGTGCGAAGCTTGAAAGACGGTGGAGAATTTTCCAGTCACTTGCTGAAAGGCGTGCACCTCACGGTGAATCCTGCCGACGCCAAGTGGATTCGGTATGACATCATACGCAGTTTTGACCGCCCGCTGATGTCGTCAGATATTATCACCAAGGTCGACATTGATCTCGTCACCGAGTTAGATTGGCAACTGTTTCAACTTCAGCGCAAGTATCTCGACTATCAGGTGAATGTGGGCAATCGCATCATCGAGACGCTACAAAGCGGCGATTCCGATGCAGCGCAGCGTGCCCAGGCGCTCTCTGAGCCCAAACGGCTATTCCAAGACATCATAGACCAGCTCTTCAAAGACACGGGCAAAACGATCATCCGCACCGAAAACGAGATTCGCTTTTCGCAAATCGGCGAAACGCTGGTGCCTTATCAGTTATCGAGCGGCGAAAAACAAATGCTCGCCATACTGTTGACCGTGCTCGTGGAAGATCGTCAAAACTACGTGCTTCTGATGGATGAGCCCGAAGTTAGTCTGCATGTGGAATGGCAACAGCAGCTCATCGACCTCATTCTCCAACTCAATCCCAACGTCCAAATCATCCTCACCACGCATTCGCCGGCCGTGATCATGAACGGTTGGATGGATCGCGTGACCGAGGTTTCGGATATAACAGACAACGAATGAAGCAGCGATGGTGAAACGGTTGAGAGACAATCTGTCGTCCAAATACTTCGAGGCAGGCAACCGTATGACCTCGAAAGCGGCCCGACGACGCATCATTGCCTATGTGGAAAGCTATGACGACATCTTCTTTTGGCGCACAATTCTGAGTCGTTTTGAAGATACCACGCGCTATTTTCAGGTGATGCTACCCTCGAAAGTGCATCAGCTGGAGCGTGGCAAGAAAGCTGTGCTCATGCGATTGTTAGGACATAATGTGGGCAAAGACATGATTGCATGCGTCGATGCAGACTATGATTATCTGCTGCAAGGAGCCACCGCCATATCGAAAGAGGTGTGCACCAATCCTTATATATTCCACACCTACGGCTATGCCATCGAAAATCTGCAATGTTTTGCACCTGCCTTGCACGATATTACGGTAGCAGTGACGCTGAACGATCATGCAATCTTCGATTTCGAAAACTTTTTCCGGCAATATTCCGAAGCCATTTTCCCACTCTTTGTTTGGAACATCTGGTATTACAGAAGCACACACTACGGCGACTTCACGATGACAGACTTCAATCGAGCGATCACCGTCGGCCATATCAATCTGCAAAATCCGTTGGCGGCTCTCGATCATCTGCGACACCGAGTGGGGCAAAAGATCAAGCAGTTGCAGGCTCTCAATCCTACGGCCAAAAGCTCTTATCTGCAAGTGAAAGACGATATCAAACGGCTGGGAGTGACTCCACAGACCACCTACTTGTATATACAAGGTCACCATTTGTTTGATTCACTCATTGCTCCGCTGCTCGGTCGCGTGTGTGACAGGCTCGTCAGAGAACGCGAACACGAGATTTACACGCAGGCAAAACATGCAATCCAGCTTCACAACGAGCTATCGTCCTACAAACATAGCATCGAAGATATCACCTCAATGTTGAAAAGAGGAATGGGATTTTTAAACTCTCCACAAGTGGAAAGCATCTATGCAGATGTCGAAAAGTATTTGAATGCGACACGAGACGACACATCTTTGATCATTCATCCTACATAATAACTAATTCTGTCATTAACTCTTATAACGCAATAAACCGTTAATCAGCGTGCGATTAATGCTTAACTGCACGCTAACTAATGGCTTTTTGCATGCTGATTAACGGTTCATTGCAGCGCAAAATTATCAACTTCAGGTGTAACAAGTACTATCGTGTTGAGCAAAAAGTACTATCGTGTTGAGCAGATTCAAATTTATACGGGTGTAAATCCAAATTTACACGGGAGCAAATTCAAATTTACACCCGTGTAAAAAATATTACCGTGAAAGGTGAGATCTAATAACGTGCGCAATAGATGATGAAATGGAACTCGCGTAAAGTTAGTGAAGGATCATGCTGCATGAATGATCTCGCATAAGCATTTTATCCTTTACGTTCCTCCTCCGTCATTTCTCTAAACACTTCCAAGACGATGGGCAATGTGAGAATCGTGGCACAAATGTCGCTCATCGGCTGCGACATCTCTACGCCGGCGAGGCCGAAGAAGCGGGGCAGAACAATGATGAAAGGAATGAAAAACAGACCACTGCGCGCCGCTGCAAGCAAGTTGGCCCGCCACGGTTTACGAATGGTTTGCAGAAGCATGTTGCTCAGCATGATTAGTCCACACAAAGGCAGCGTCGAGAGTTGCCAACGCAGGGCATCACGACCGATATCAATCACATCGGGATCACGCCGAAAGAGATCGATAATGCCGTCTGAAAAAATCCATCCCAACACCGAACACACCAGTAGAAACGCCGTGCTGAACCGCACGCTGAACCAAAATCCCTCTCTGACACGTGCATAGAGCTGTGCACCATAGCAAAAACCGCAAAACGGCTGGAAGCCTTGTCCGAAGCCGATGACTGTCGCCATCACCATCATTGTGAATCTGCTGACAATCGACATAGCCGCAATGGCTGCGTCGCCATAGGTTCCTGCGCCCACATTGAGCATCACCGTGGCCAGCGAAGTGAGCCCTTGGCGCGACAGCGAAGGCGTTCCGCCGGCCATGATTTCGCGAATATAGACGGCCGAACGCGAGAAATTGCGCCATCGGATGCGAATACTTCCACCGCGACGAGTCATCTGCAACAGAATGAAAAAGCTCGAAGCCTGTCCGATTACGGTTGCAAGTGCAGCCCCGCTCACACCCATTCCGAAACCAAAGATAAACACCGGATCGAGTGCTACATTGAGAACGGCTCCCGCTACAATACCACGCATTGCATAATTGGCATTTCCCTGGAATCGCATCTGATTATTAAGCGTAAGCGAACCGGTGACAAACGGTGCACCGAGCAGCACGATTCCCATGTAACGCTCGGTATATGGCAGAATGGTTGGTGTGCTTCCGAGCATCACCGACAACGGAGACAGCAGCGCTTCACCCACAATTAAGATTACGATTCCTGTCAAAAGAGCATAAAAAAAAGCTGTGGCGGCCATCACTTCGGCATTCCGATGACGCTTCGCTCCTAATTCGCGGGAGATGTAATTGCCTGATCCGTTACCGAAAAAGAAACTGAAAGCCTGAATAAAAAACATCACAGAGAAGACGATTCCCACAGCAGCCGTAGACTGGGTATCGATCTTTCCCACGAAGAAAGTATCTGCCACGTTATACAAACTGATGACAAGCATACTGATAATGGTAGGCACTGCCATCGTGCCGATTACCCGATGAATAGGCCCTTGAGTAAGAAACGTATAATTATCTCGCTCTATTTTCATTCTCATCTTTTGCTAATTAAGAAATCTTTGCATTCTTTTATAAGTTGCAAAGATAACGATTAAAAGAGTATGAAATATGGAAACGAATCAATTTAATGGTGTTTTAACACTCCGAATCACTCACTAACGCGTCAGCGAGAACTTCACGCTAAGACCGAAGTCGTGTGTTGTCGTGGGATAACTCGTACTGCTCAGGAGTGGGATATTGGTCTGATGATCATAATAAAAACTCATTGTAAGAAGACGAGAAAGTGTGTAGTCGGCCATCAAACTCAGTTTGAAAGCCGTATTCCCACTACCGGCGACACTGGTTATTGTAGCTATGTTGCGGGTGATGGATGCCTGCCGGCGATAGCTGAGATCACAACGCAGATTGAGTTCGTGATTGACCCCGTTTCCAACTAACGGCTTTTCGGGTTGCGATTGACGGTCTTTTGCAGTGCGTTTAACGGTCTTTCGTCGTGCGTTTAACGGCAAGTGAGAGCCGAACAAACGTAAGTCGTTGATTTTATAACCCATACCCAACACCCAATCGCGGCTGACGGCCTCGTTGATTTGCACACTTGTCATACTGAGCGACAATATTCGGGTAGTTCGATATTCTATTTTTGCAGTGAAGTTGTTTTGAAATGTCATATCGACTCCGAGTAACGGTGCGAATGCTTCATTGATACTCACTGTCGAAACGTTGTATTTGCTACTGGGAATAGGTGCCCCCGTGGCGGCATCGGATATGAAACCGAGTCCATTCATATACTCTACGAATGTACTGTAAGAACTGTATGAACCAACAGCATAAACGCTTTTATAAGCGTGATTGAGGTTAATGCTTTTGAAAACGCTGCTGAACCACGGCAGTTGTGATAATCCGCTGTAACGCAAAGTCCAGTTAGGCAGCATACGGGTAAGGGCCGGGAAGATGCTCAAAACCTTTCCGCCCATCGCCGTATATGTAGAAAGAAAAGCCGGAATCATTACATCCGCACTATAAGTATTCACTTTCCCGTTAACCGGATCGAACTTCCGACCAGCCAATGAAGTACCTTTCGGATAAATGGCATCGGTATATTGTGCTTCCACCCGATTGCGGAAATCGGATAAAGAATGGCAGAAACGCTCGAAAGAAGCACTCCGATAACCGCTTGAAGCATTTCCGATACCCTCGAAACTGCTGCCGATCGAAATTGTGGTCATCGTAAATGTGCCACTCTCTGTGGTGGGACTGCCGGCATACATATACTGAATGCGCCGGGCACGCGATATCATTCTACTGGCATTAAGGTTAATTTTGAGATTACGAATGGGCTCAAGCACAGCACGAATTTGCAAGTCTTCCGTTCGGTTCGACGTGGCCGGTGTGGCAACAGAGTCGTTCATCAGCAACCAATCGTTGGCCCGTGCACGATCGATATACGAGTCGTCGACCAATCCGAAAGCGAAATCCAGTCCCGGACTCAACGCGCTCGTGCCGCGAGTTTGACCGAATGCGTCACCTATTGTAGGCATAAACCCCGGTAACGACATTGAAAACTGATTACGATAATAGCCACTGACGTCACGTACGAGCATCAACACACGGGCTAAAGTCTGTGCCGTACGATACCAATGCTTGGTTTCCAACGGCTCTTTCGGCGTGACGGTGAGCTTCAATTTGATGACAGAGTCTACCTTATTAATAATATGTAGGGTGTTGTCATTCAGTTTCCGGAATTTCAGTTTGAACGTTTTCCCGTCCTCGGTGCGGGCCAATACGGTAATACGCCGCGTGTGCTTGTTGTGTAAAACATCGATAGCGGTGTCAGGCCGAAGCGTTATCTCACGCTCGAAACTACGCTGATTGCGCGGCAAAGTACTGTCGAGCATATCGCGATTGCGATTTTTCGGCGCTCGTTTCCTGTTGTTGGAAGACACTAATCTGCTGAATCTCTCGTTGGCTTTGCGTAGAAACGGAATATGATTATACAGTCGTTCGAAACTGAAAGAACCATTAATATTCAGGTCACGATTTATTGAAATGGTATTGCCTAAGGAGGTTCCGTCATCCAAATTGGTGCCGCGTACCCAGTTATAAGTCGCATTGTAATTGGCGTCTGCATTTATCCAGTCGAAAATCGGAATGAGATTGAGCGGCAACTGGTATGAAAGCGAGAAACGTTGAGCATAATCTAAGGGTGTACCCAGGTGCAGAATGCTGGTCCAGACAGAGTCTTTCCAGGCTTGATAACGGTCAGGATAAAGATCTTTATTTACTGGCGTGTAAGGCTGTTCTATCTCTGCGTGGGTCGCACTGTGGTAGTTGAGATGCAGATTACGCGTTAAATCCCAGCGTAAAGACAAGTCACGATTCCACTGAAATTGCGAATTGAACGTCAAGGGAAGCTTCGTGCCCGTGGTATTTTCCATATCCCGCTCTTGCAATTCATAGTAATTGCGGTTAATGTCGCTGTTGAACGCGATGTTCTGAGGCAACCAATTGAATCCGAATTGGCGCACGATATCCAACCATTTGGATCTGTTGCGAATCCCTCGAAAGAGTTCCAAGGGCCTATATACAGGTGTCCAACTGTAAGAAAGAGCCCCTTTCCAATTGTCTTCTCGTTCATATACAGTGGTCTTTCCGCTTGTATAGCGGTGCGAGTGACTGTAAGAGAGGGAAAAATTAGCAGGATCATAAGGCATCGGATGCCGCTTGGTCTGTATGCCTACACGCACATTCGAGAGCGCAAAGTTGGTGTTCGTGGTCTTCGTCACGGCAATACGTTCCAGCGAATCGCGCTCATTTGGGGTGCGGATGGCATCAAGTGCCTCTTTCAATTCCATATCATTATCAAGCGGATTATATTTCGGGCGCAGCTCTTCTTTTGTTACAGAGTAGTAAAGCGGTGCACTAACTTTGGCCTTGTCGGGGAAAAACTTACCCAATTCAAGGCTTGTTGTCACGCTGTAAGTCTTGTAATCGTCGGTAGATCGCTCGTTAACACCCTGTTCCAAACCGCCGAATCCGTTGGTCATATAACGTCCTTGAACATTCAACTGACCAAAATCCGAAAGCTGCATATTGAGATTTCCCTGCGCCGCCCAGCCTCCTTTATTATTATAGTCACGCAGTCGCAATTCGTTAACCCACACCTCTCCCGACTTCACCTGCGACGACTTATTGCGCACACCGATAATCATTGTCTTGACTTCTCCCAATGTCGGGTTTCCCATAATGCTCATTTGATTACCTGGATGACTGTCATCGAAAGCGCTGAACACGTGATTATAAGATGCACGACCTTCATTCTTAGCTACATTTCGGGCCTTTTTCAACTTGGTAAAAACCCGCAATGGGATGTCAAGCATATTGTCCTCGGGCCATACCTGACGGCTACTCGCTGCAGAACGAATGCTGTATTTGCCTGGCGGAGTGAGCTTCAGCGGTATCTCATATTCGTAATAGTTGTTCTTATAATCGCTTCCCAAACGGACGAACACGGCCAATTCGTCGTTTGAAAGATCTGTCGTATTCTGCTCCATAGCATTCGCGTGAACAAACATCTGCAATCGTCTGTATTGCCGAAGATCTAATGCCGTATTCTTGTAAACAGCTTTTGCCTCGCCCGCTCCTAAGTTTTTAACCACCAAACTCAGTGCCTGCTCATTATTTTCCACCAACTGCGGCTGCGTGGGATCGAGTGAACGCTCGATTCCCGGAGGCAAAACATAATTGACAGGAACCTTATCTCCGTTCTCTTCTACATTGACAGCGCTCATCGTCAAGGTACCGGATTGCGGCACAGAGTTATCCAAATTCTGTTCGTACACACGCCATTCACCCCGCACAAGGTCAAGATTGGCAAAGCGAAGAACCACCGGATGACGGAAACCCGTTAAAAACATACGCATAAACCGAATGCTGGTGAAATCGCTGATGGCACCTTCCCGCCGCTCATATTCGGACAAAGGAATACGAAACTGATACCAAGTTTCTACCTCATCTTTCTTTCCATTGCGCAGCGAAGGCATCACTTCACGTTTATCTACGATGTGATTGCGCCCCACGACAAGGTCTGCTGGACGAATGGAAAGATGATACTGATAATATTTCTCATACTCATTGAGCGTGTAATCTTGGTTGATATCCTCTACGTCGGGCGTAGTTTTATAAGACGTGTCATAGCGTTCGGTGCGGCTACTTGTATCGGGCGAGTTGCCTGAGGATTGTTGATGTATTTATATCTACGCAGAATAGAAGCCTGCATAGCATCATAATCGCTGCCGCGGAAATAATGATAGTCGTCGTGAGCAACGTCCCGACGAATCGAATCAAGCACAGTTGAGTTCACTTTTGCCTGCACAGCGCTGATAAACGACTGATAAGGACCGAACGAAAGTTCCTCTTCGTCATTCAGTCCGTTATATCCTACGTCCTGTAAAGCACGACTTCCACCACTCGTTGCGAATGCATACGTCACTGTAGATTGCGTAGGCACCTTACCCCATTGCGTCGTAACGAAAGTTGACGAACCGTCGACGGGCATCCCGCTTTCATAAAATTTCTTCCCGTCTCGCAGCACATCTTCACTCACTTCACCCAAATTGATGTAGAAATCACCGCCGTATTCGCCGGCATTCGGCCGTTTGGCAGACTCGATAAAGGGATCGAGCATCCAGAATTCGATATACTCCACGTTGGCGGTTTCAAAATCATTTGTATCCAATTTACGCATCATTCCACCCCAATGCTGCGTCGGATTGTTAAGCGTTCCATCGGAATTGAGGTCGGGATTGAAGTTATACGGCCCGCGTTCGTTAGGATAATAGGCAATATTTAATATCGGAATCGTAGACACACCACCATTATAGCCACTCACATCACGATTGGGAAAGAGATCGCGTACATACACTTCGCGCACGTAATGATTAGAAAGCTGGTCGAGATCGCTCTTGATATGCGCAGGCGTTAACGAACTGCTGCGACGCGTAAAGAGCGGATCGATGGTATACCAAGCCATCTGACTGCGGTTGAATCCGCTGCGAAGCGACGTTTTATCGCGGTGTTCGGCAAACATAGAAGGCACGCTCGACAGCGTCCAAGATGTCGGAGTACTCACGTCAATAACCGACTTTGTATTCTCAAAGTCGTCTAAATAAGAAGCATTATCTTGTGTTCCGCTGTTTTGTCCGGCAATAAGCTGAGCAAATTCTCCCGTAAACGAGATGTTCGAAGGCCTCGTAACGTGAAGAAATGGAATCTTATCAAGCATATTGGTCAACCACTGACTCTCTTTCTTCCAGTTGAGATTGACGCCCCAAAGCGTGTTGTTTAACGGTTCCGCACCCATCGTTACCTTGTTGGTCAATGCCTGTTCGGACAAGTGTTGAATAGTTCCGCTGAGCTGAAAGTCTTTTGTGAAGTTATATTCCCAATTCATTCCGAACATCGTTTTGCGCCGTTGACCATAGTCGGTATTGCTTTCGAGCGACACATTGACGGCTGTTCCCGCATCGAGAATACTCTGATTGAGAATGGTTACTTCTCCCGCACTGTAATCAACGCTGTAATCTGTTCCTTCGGTAAGCCTCACACCGCCCGCAGTAACCACGACCGACCCGGGAGGAACATTGGTCGCACCGAGCGAAATGACGTTAGCCGATGTGCCGCGGAAGTGTCCCGAGAGCACAAATTTATTCTTTTCGGCTATCTGCTTAGCAACAGTCTTCGTACTATCGTATAGTTCCGTGAAGCTGTATCGCGCTGCTTTGTCGGCCGATACACCGTGACTCACGAGATAGTGATATAGATATTGCCCGAAAGGTTCAACCTTGGGGAAGAACACCCGACCATTATTTACCGTGTAACCCTCAACAAAATCAAAGTGTCCGTTGGCATTTGGCCTGTTGTTTTGATCCAGACGGTCGGCGCCGAGCAATCTGATCAGCGGCTGATCTTTTACACTCGGTTCGGGAAGATAAGTGAGATAAACACCCGTTGTATCGCTCTGATATTTCACATCAAGCTTAAACCGATTGCGTTCGACAGTAGATGCAAGATAATAAACGTTTTTCATCATCAAGTCCCAGTTACCCTGAGCCGGCGAATTACCGGTATTCTTCAACGACTTGACAAAGAGTGCTTGGCGCGTATCAGTGATATCCGAAGCAAATTCGCCCACTTGATAAGTCTGCCCGCCATAAGTGTATTCATAAGCTACGGCCAACACCTGATCGGTTTGCAATCCGGCCCGCAGCGATAAATAACCCAACGCCGAATTCACCGTATATTCCGATGAATTGAGAAGCCTGGCACTGGCTATCTTCTCATAGTCACTACCACCCGTAAAATGACCGATCGCATCAAGAACAGCCGACGTTTGATCAATGTCGCGTGCTGCAACGTAGGGCCCTACCATTGCTGCATATTCCGTATTAGCTTTGTTCGACGGTACGTTTCCCGATGAAGTCCACAGCGGATTGGATATTTTTTGATTCTCACCCAAGTCCGTCAACGCCACGATATTACGCGTATTGGCCGTTGTTCCGGTTTTATTCGTCACCCAAACTTCTACCCGATTCACGCGGATTCCAGTCGTGACATTAGGCAACATCGACATACCCGCATCGTAGTGATCACGAAAATACTGGGCAAGAAAGAAGTGGCGGTTTTCCTCATAATTGGCGGCATCGATTTCGAAAGGGGTGAGCTGCACCCCCCCTTGTGATGACATGCTCTTCGAAGTGCTTTTCTTCTGCGAGGCAACCAGTTGGAGTTTCAATTTGCCAAACTGCAAGTCGGTGCGGATTCCGAATAGAGATGTGGCGCCGGTGATGAGCGATGAATTAGAAGGAAACGACACATTACCGCCTTCGATGAGCTTGATGATGTCGTCTTCCTTACCATCGTATTTGAGTTTCAGATTCTGCGCGTCGAAATCAAAGGTGGCATCCGTGTTATAATTCAAGTTCATATTCACCCGATCGCCAACGCGTCCGTTCACATTCAGATTGATTTTCTCATCAAAATCCAATGCCGTTGTGCGTCGGTTACGGATGGGTAACGAAGGATTATCGATACTCGTCAGTCGGGCACCTAACTTCAATTCGGCCGTTCCTTGTGTTTTAATGCGCACTCCACCCGGACCGAAGATCTTTTCGGCCGGACCCAGATCGAAGTGCATATTCGAGAAATCGAATTTCTCTTTACCTTTTGCCTGATAGATCTCTGTGTTTTTCGAGCGAAAAAAAGCCGACCACTCCCGACGTCCGCTCCATTTGAGATATTCATCGGGTGTCATCATCACGGGCGCCGACACATAAGTACCGCCAATTTTGGTACCAATGATATACCGATCGAGCGTATCGTTGTAGACCACCGACTGCCTGAGATTATCCGGGCGATGCAAATCTGTGGGGCGTATATCCAAATCCGAGAGTGTGACGGGCATCGTTCGTTGCACTTTCCAGCGCGGATGCAACAGCGAATCAGGCACTGTGTCTTCGTCCATCGACACGGGTTGGCTGGCGATCCGGATGTCTTTGTGTTGCACGGAATCTCGTTTCTGCTTCTGCACACTGGGCTTGCGTGGCAGCCGCCTGTCACTTTGGCGTGCGGGTATGATAGCAGCATAGCTCGCCACAACCATGGAGAGCAACAGAAGGAATGCTATGATATGCAGCTGCCGGATTCTCAATGCTCAACTATCAATTATCAATCGGTCATTTGATTTGCTTCAAGGCCAACTTCACTACTTGTTCGACAGGCATATCGGGCTGTGCTTTTAAAATCTCAACAACCACCTTCGATGATGGCGCCGGCGAGAAACCGAGCATTGTCAAAGCCGAAACGGCTCATCTTTCACGTCGTTGTTCACCATCGTTACACTGCTTCCGTTGGCCGGGAGTTCCTGAGCAATACCCGCAGAAACAATTTTATCGCGCAGATCCACGATGATACGCTGGGCCGTCTTCAATCCGATTCCCTTCACAGTCTTCAGCATCCGTTCGTCGCCCCGCGATATGACGTCGCACAACTCACTCGGAGTCATCGCCGAAAGCATCATCCGTGCCGAATTGGCACCTACCCCCGACACCGTGACCAACAGCCGATAAAGCTCGCGTTCCTGCTTGGAGGCGAAACCATAGAGCGTAAAGGCGTCGTCGCGCCCACCCGTCACAAGGTTTTCGTCTACATAGAGTTTCACCGTCTTGTGGCCCTGGATGGCGCTATATGTGTTGAGCGAGATGTTGAGTGCATAGCCCACGCCGGCCGTCTCGACAACGGCGAGTGCAGGAGTTGCTTCGGCCAGTTCTCCTTTGATATATTCAATCATAGTTGTTTAATTTATCAATATCCTTCACCTATAACGCGCCGACGCCCCGTTTATTATATCCGATGGAGTGGAAATAAAGAGTGCATGCACTCTTTCAAATCAGTGCATGCACTGTTTTAAATTAGTGCATGCACTGTTTTGAATATATGCGTTGTCCGCCGAAAGGAGATGTTGACACCCCATGAGAAGTATACGACCACATGGGCAGCAGTCGTATACTTCTCGTCGACAGGTATACGACTGCTCTCTGTCGTCTATGGGAAGAGGAGACGAGCCGAAAAAAAGGCCATTCGTTGAGCGAATGGCCTTTTGACAAAGCTGCAATGGGAACATGCCCGATGCCTCATTGCAGAGGATTCCAGCCCTGGGCAGTCAGCGCAAACTCGGCATTGTCTCGCGTGACGAGCTGTGCGCCGAGAGCCTCCTTCGTGATATGCCCGATGAGCCTGACGTCCTTAATCGATACGATTTTCTCATGATCGCCGATGGGCACGGTGAAGAGCAACTCATAGTCTTCGCCGCCGTTTAGCGCACAAGTGGTGACGTTCAGATTCAGTTCCTCGGCCATTACAGCAGTCTGGTAGTCAATAGGCAGATTCTTTTCATAGATGCGACAGCCACAATGGCTCTGCTTGCAGATGTGAAGAAGCTCGCTGCTCAGACCGTCGGAAATATCCATCATCGCTGTGGGACGGATATTGGCCTCGCGCAGTCGCTCAATGATGTCGCCACGGGCCTCGGGTTGCAGCTGTCGTTGCAGCAGATACTCCTTGCCGGCGAAGTCGGGTTGGAAATCTTTCAATGCTGCGAGTGCACGCTGATCGTTTTTCTTCCGCGCCTCGTCCACCTGCTGATAATACACAGTCTTCTCGCGTTCCAGCAGTTGAAGCCCCATATAGGCAGCCCCCAAATCTCCGCTGACACAGATCAGATCAGTGTCTTTGGCACCATTCCGATACACGATCTTGTCGGCGCCAGCCTCGCCAATGCAGGTGATGCTGATGGCGAGTCCGGTGTAAGAAGACGTGGTGTCGCCGCCGACGATATCGACATTCCATTTGTCGCATGCTGCACGGAGTCCTGCATAGAAAGCCTCCATGTCCTCTACCGTGAAGCGCTTGCTCAATGCCAGGTTTACGACGAGTTGCCTCGGCATGCCATTCATGGCGAAGATGTCGCTGATGTTGACCATCGCCGACTTATAGCTAAATGTCTAAGATCAATATAGGTGAGATCGAAGTGCACGCCTTCCATCAGCATGTCGCTTGTGACGAGCACCTCTTGGTCGGGATAGTGGAGCACGGCACAGTCGTCACCTATGCCGTATCGGGTTGCCGTGTTTCGGGTTTTGATATCGTCGGTGAGATGATGGATCAAGCCAAATTCACCGAGTTTTGATATGTCTGTCATCAATTCACTTTTAAAGGGATGTGTCTTAACTCCGCCGAATCATCTCTCGCATGATCTCGGTCATCAGCGGTTGGGCATGGTTTGCAGCCTCTTGCACTTCTTCATGGCTCACTTCCACAGGCGTGTCTTCCAATCCCAAGTCGGTGATGATGCTGATACCGAATGTCTTGATGCCGCAATGATGTGCCACGATGACCTCGGGCACCGTACTCATTCCTACGGCATCGGCCCCCATCCGGTGATACATCTTATACTCGGCAGGAGTCTCGAAGGTGGGGCCTTGCACGCCCATATAAACACCGTGGACCACTCGGATGCCCTTTTCGGCAGCGATCTCGTCGGCCAAGGCAATGAGTCGCCTGTCATAAGCCTCGTGCATATCCGGGAAACGAGGTCCTGTCGGGAAATTCTTTCCACGCAAAGGATGCTCGGGGAAGAGGTTGATATGGTCGTCGATGATCATCAAATCGCCTATGTTGAAGTTGGGATTCATCCCACCCGAGGCATTAGATACAAACAGGGTTTTGATGCCCAACTCATACATCACACGCTCTGGGAAAGTGACCTGCTTCATGTCATATCCCTCGTAATAATGGAATCTCCCTTCCATTGCCATGATGTCCTTATCGCCCAGCTTGCCGAAGATCAACTTCCCGGCATGTCCCTCGACGGTGGAAACGGGGAAATGGGGTATGTCTTGATATGGGATGGCGTAAGAATCAGTGATCTCTGAAGCTAATTGGCCGAGGCCTGTCCCCAGAATGATGGCCGTTTCCGGCTTTGTTGTCATCCTTTCTTTTAACCAGGATGCTGTCTCTTGAATTTTTTCGTACATAGTTTATAATCTTATTGTTGAAGTTCTCTTCTTGGTCTAACATGAAGTGGATGCGTATGGGGAGTGCGAAAAGGTGCTGACGAAGCTCATCGCTCAACCCGCTGATCGTCTCTAAGCGAGTTGCATCTTTCTCGGTTGTAATCACTAATTTGGGGGATGGCATAGCGGCGAAAGTTTCGTTGATATGCCGGATGTCTTTTTCGGTGAAAAGGTGATGGTCGCCGAATGTCAATGGGGTGATGCTATGGCAGTATGGTTTGAGATCGAACATCATCTGTTTGGGCGATGCTATGCCCGTGAGCAAGAGCACGTTTTCTTGTGGGGACACGCTTTCAAGCAATCGCTTAGTCCCCCCGAAAACTGGCGTCAGCGGTTCGTAGTCGATCGTTGTGAAAAATAAGTCTTGATAAGGAAACAGGTTCATCGCTTTGACAAGCACTCGGAATTCCATCGGTTTGAGATCCTTGGGACACTTGGTGACAATGACAATGTCGGCCCTTGATTTCCCCTCTTTCGGTTCGCGCAACCGACCGGCCGGCAACAATTTATCATAGATGATCAATCGATGATAGTCCACGAGCAGGATATTGATTCCCGGCTTGACATAACGATGTTGAAAGGCATCGTCAAGCAGTATGACCTCTACGTCACTGGTAGCGGAGTCAGTCGTGAGTCGTTGTATGCCTCGGGTTCGTTTCTTATCGACGGCCACATAAATATCAGCAAACTTCGTCTTCATCTGATAGGGTTCGTCGCCGATTTGTTGCATCGTTGCATCTCCATCGGCCAGCAAATAGCCGCGTGTCTGTCGTTTATAGCCACGTGATAAGACCGCCGTCTTAGCGCGATCTTTTAGCAGTCGAACGAGATATTCAATGTGGGGCGTCTTTCCGGAACCGCCGACGGTGATATTGCCGACAGCTATCACAGGAATATCAAACGCTTGCGATTTGAGGATACCCATGTCAAACAATCGGTTGCGAACTCGCACGCCGAATCCGTAAAGCCAACTCAATGGCAACAACCACTCGTTGATCCTGATGAGATCACCCTCTGTCCGCATCCCTATTTGATGTTGAAGTAGAAAGGTAGGCGGGCTTGTAAGGCGTCTAATTGATTCATTTGCTTGAGCAACATCACCGGTTCGTAATACTCACCGAGTGTTGCTCGCATCTTGCTATCGAGATAATTGCCGCCTTCGAATGTGTTGAACAACTGATCTAACCAGTCTGTCGGTCTGGGATAAGAGGTGGTATGGTATTCTGTGAGTTTAGCTAACTGCGCTGCCTTTGCCACTGCTGCATCGATCCCTCCCAATTGATCGACGAGCTTGATCTTCAAAGCGTCCTCTCCGGTAAATACATGTCCTTGTGCAATTTGCTCCACCTGATTCGTGGTGAGATGTCTGCCATCAGCCACCCGACTTCGAAACAAGCTATAACCACGGTTGATATAATGCTGTAAATAGCCAGACTCCTCTACATTCATGGGGCGTGCACTGGTCCCAAAAGTTGAGTTCTTATTGGTTTTCACCTCGTCAAACTTGATACCTAACTTCTGAGTGAGCAACTGACTACGGTCGGGGATGATCCCGAAGATGCCGATACTACCTGTGATTGTTGTGGGTTGAGCCACGATCCAATCGGCATTGCAACTCATATAATAGCCGCCCGATGCTGCCATACCGCCCATCGACACCACGACGGGTTTCTTTTTCTTCATCTCGGCTACCTGATGCCACATCTGTTCGGATGCATACGCACTGCCACCACCTGAATTTACGCGGATGACAACGGCTTTCACATCGTCGTCTTCCATCAAATCTGCAAGGTCCTTGCACACTTCTTGTGCCACGATTTGATGTTTGCTGCCGATCCATGTACCTGTTATTGGCGTGTCTACGATATCGCCGTAAGCATAATAAACAGCAATCTCTTTACCTTCCTTCTTTTCTTTGACGTTCGACATATCCGCGATACTCAACTGATTAATGTCGTCGTCTTGATCAATATCGAGAAGCTTCTTCACTTCTTGCTTGATTTGATCGGTGTAAAGGAGACCATCCACCATCTTATATCTCACCAACTGCTTAGGATCATCAAATGTAACGAGACGATCGGCGTATGCGTTGAGCGAATCAATAGAGATATGTCGGCTTGCCGAAACTGCTCGACAAACATTCGACCAGAGGCTATTGAGATAGGCTTGTGTCTGTTCCCGATTGGCAGCAGTCATTTTGTCTTCGGTGAACATCTCCGTAGCGCTCTTGTATTTCCCCACTTTCAGCACTTGCATTCGTATGCCCACCTTGGCTAACAAATCTTTAATAAAGATGGGTTGAGCAGCAAGTCCGTGCCAGTCTATCATTCCTTGGGGATTCAAATAAATCTTTGTGGCAGCCGACGCCAAGTAATAAGTCCCCTGTGTGTAAGTGTCGCCATAAGCGATCACCCATTTATGACTTTTCTTGAAATCGAGCAACGCCTGGCGAATCTCCTGTAAAGAGGCGAAGTCTGCACTGAAAATGCCGGCTTCGATATAGATACCCTTGATATGATCATTGTCTTTGGCTTTCTTGATAGCAGCCAGAATATCGTTCAGCCCCATTTTTCCGAATGTGCTGCCAGTAAACACTCTGAATGCATCTTCTTCTGATTGCTCCTGCAATTCACCGGATAAGTTGAGCACGAGAACCGATTTATCCGCAACACTTTTCGTTGCTTCATCGGTCGAAATCATGCCGACAACAGTTATCACACCGATAAATCCCACAACGATTGAGAAGATAAGCAACCCCACAATGGTTGCAAGTGTATGCTTCAAGAAATCTTTCATATAACAGAAATACATTAAGTTATTGCTGCAAAGATAGCAAAATAAACGACAACCTGCGACTGATTGCTCTCTTTTTTTTGCCCTTTCGACATAAGTTTACACGTGTTTGTCGTAATGAATGAATAGAATAAGGTATATTTGCAATCGTAAATTGAATGACAATGAAGATGAAACAAATGTGTCTTTTGGTCGGGTTGCTGTTGTGTTCTGCCTGTACAACAGCACAATCTACGGCCCAAATGTTTGAGCTGAAAAACTCTTCCGACGGGCAATCTGTATTAAAAGTTTTCCTTCCTACGGCCGAAAAGGCAACAGGAAAAGCTGTGGTGGCTTGTCCGGGAGGTGCTTATCAAACCCTGGCTTGGCAAAAAGAGGGCACTGATTGGGCCGAATTTTTCAATGAACGGGGCATTGCTCTTATCGTGTTGAAATACCGGATGCCGAACGGCGATCGCACGATTCCACTCTCGGATGCTGCTCATGCGATCAAGACCGTGCGTGACAGCGCTGTGCGGTGGCATCTCAACCCCTATGATGTAGGTATTATGGGCTTCTCTGCCGGCGGCCATTTGGCAGCCACGATGTCTACGAGTGCAGCCTGGGCAGTGCGTCCCAACTTCACGATTCTGTTTTATCCGGTCATCACGATGTTACCACGTCATAGACATGAGACTTCTGCCTGTCGGTTTTTGGGCGATCAACAGAACAACAAATCATTGACCGAACAGTTTTCAAACGAACTTCAAGTGCGTCGGCATCTCACTCCTCCAGCCTTCCTGATGCTCACAAACGACGACCGCGCCGTGTCTCCCGTTTACAACGGAGTGGCTTATTATCAGGCAATGCGACGCGCCGGCAACGAGGCAGCCATGGTCATTTATCCCACGGGCGGGCATGGATTCGGTTTCAGCAAAGACTTTGCCTATCATCAATTGATGCTTGATGAATTGTCTGCATGGCTCAAAACCCTTAAAGCTCCGGCTCCAAACGCAGTGCGAGTGGCTTGTATCGGTAACAGCATTACAGATGGAATGGGGATCGACATGGCTGAAATTTATGGCTATCCGGCTGTGTTGCAACGCAGATTGGGTACGGGGTATCATGTGAAAAACTTTGGTGTGTCTGCTCGCACACTGTTAAACAAAGGTGATCATCCCTACATGCAGGAACAGGCTTGGCATGATGCGCTCGCCTTTAATCCGAATATCGCCGTGATAAAATTAGGTACCAACGATTCGAAAGACCATAATTGGAAACACGGAAATGAATTCGAACATGATCTGCAACAGATGATCGACAGTCTGAAAGCATTGCCCGCACGACCTAAAATATATTTGGCTTATCCGTTGAAACCGTTTAAACCGATGTGGACAATCAATGATTCGGTGATCGTCAAAGCCATGATCCCTATTATAAATAAGGTGGCACAGAAGAACAAAGCAACGGTGATAGATCTCCATTCGCTGATAACCGATGAGCGGATGATGCAACAAGACGGCATACATCCTAATCAGGAAGGTGCTCAAAAAATAGCCGAGGCTGTGGCAGCAGCCATGAGACGGTCTGCAATTAACCATTAGTTGCCTCACAATTAAGCATAAAACGCACGGCAACTAACCGTTAAACGTCATGTAACTAATGGTTGGTTGCAGCGTGTTTAAATAGATGGTGACGATTCATTTATCATCCGATGCTCACTCTTTCACCTCTCCATCCGTTTTATTTTGGGCGCCAGGGCGATTCGTTTACATCGGTCAGCGCTTGCGAAACAGACTGCTGCCGTTGAATTTTCGGTATAATTTCCACCCAAGAATTAGGCCGTCTACAACGCTCGTACCGGCATTCAGCAATCCCATCAAACGCTTGGAAGGACTCGCATCGTTGACTTCCGGTTGGTGGAAAAGATCGTTCCACAAAGTTCGGATCTGTTCATCGACTTTGCAAATATCCTCATGCAATGCCTCTTTGCGCATGCGAATCTCGGCCAAAGACTGATAGGGAGCCGGTGAAGTGCGGTCGATATGATTCATTGTCTTACCTCTCCATTAATAGATTTGCAAGAAAACCAACCAGCGGATGCTCTATCCACTGTCTGCGGAAGATGATGCATAGCAACAGAATAAACAGGTATCCGCCTGCCACTACACAGAAAGCGCCGGCGGCTCCCATGCTGGGCACCAGGGCATAAGCCGCTGCAAATGATAAATAAATCACTGCGAGCAATAGCAATATGACCAATGTGAATGTTATGGCAGCCACGGTCAAGAGTCTGACAATCTTCTCGATTACATCGAGCTTCACGTATTCCGTCTGAAGCCCGATGTAATGCTTGAGCACCTCTACGAGTTGCCCGATCGTCTCAATGTTCTTATCGTTGGAGAACATCATGGTCACTCAGCCATCTCTCCGGCTGCATCTTTAATGTCATCCACCAAGTCGGCCACTTCTTTCCGGCTTAATTTGATATTGTGTTTGTTGCAGAAGCTATCCACAGCATCTACAATCCGTGTACGTGTTTCAGCTCCCTTTTCGGGTGCAACCAACAAACCGAGGGCAGCTCCGGCAATAGCTCCGCCTAAGAAAGCCCCAATGTAACCTAACGTTTTCATCTCTTATTAATTTTAATTAGACAAATATTTGTGTTCGTTTTCAGCTCAATGATACCGCGATATGTACGCGATGCCGTATCGCTTTTTGAAAGCAAATATAATAAAATGTTATGAGTGGTGCACGAATTAGGCTATATTTTTTGTTAAAAAGGTTGTATTTCCTTGATTTAACAAACTTTATGCGGCTGTTCTCTTTTTGTTTATCAGATAATTCGTAACTTCGCACTGTTTAAAATTGAACATAAGTAGAACTTCTAATAGCTAAGTAAGATGATGAAAAAAGGTTTTATTTTGAGCGCCGGTTTGGTTGCAGCTCTGATGTTGGCAAGTTGCGGATCGAATAAAGAGAGCGCTTATAAAAAGGCTTACGAGAAAGCCAAGGCACAGGAACAGGCACAAGGCAGCGTGGCACAAAACGATGCTCCCGTGGTGGCTCCATTGGAAGAGAAACCTGTCACACAGTCGACCGTTACGGATAACTATGATAACGTGGTGGCTCGAACCGAAGATGTGACTTTGGTCAACGGCTCGGGACTGAAAGCTTACAGCGTGATTGTGGGTTCGTTTTCGGTAAAAGCCAATGCGGAAGGACTTCAGAACACTCTCAAATCGGCCGGTTATGATGCGCAATTGCTTATAACTCAAATCGGAATATGTATAGAGTGGTTGCTGCTACTTATGACACGAAAGGCGAGGCAGCTCGCTCTCGCGATGCTTTCCGCGCAACTTATCCCGATGCGTGGTTGCTTTTCAAAAAATAAGTTGAACTTCATACGTGGCACGTTTACTTTCCATTGATTACGGGAAAAAGCGTACCGGACTGGCAGTCACCGATCCGTTGCAGATCATTGCAGGAGGATTGGCGACTGTTTTTACATCCGAACTTTTTGCGTTTCTGCAAGACTATGTTCGGCGGGAAGCTGTGGAACGCATCGTGATCGGCGAACCGCGACAGACCGACGGGTCGCCGAGCGAGAATTTAGAACGGGTGAAACAATTTGTGAATCGTTGGAAACGGGCCGTACCCGATATTCCTATTGAGTTTTATGATGAGCGTTTCACGTCGGTTTTAGCCCACAGAGCGATGTTGGATGGCGGTTTGCGCAAGAAAGCTCGACAAAACAAAGCATTGGTAGACGAGATTAGTGCTACCATTCTTTTGCAAGATTATATGCGTGCGCGGCACCCATCCGTTTAATGATTGACGATTATGATATTACCTATATATATATATGGACAACCCGTTTTGCGGAAAGTGGCTGAGGATATTCCTACGGATTACCCTGACTTGAAACAGTTGATAGCCGACATGTTTGAAACAATGGATGCGTCGGACGGTGTCGGATTGGCAGCACCTCAGATCGGGAAATCGATTCGAGTGGTTGTGATCGACCTTGATGTATTGTCTGATGATCTACCCGAATATAAGGATTTCCGCAAGGCTTACATCAATCCGCACATCCTTGAAACGGATGAAGCATCTGAGAAGAAGACGTTGGAAGAAGGTTGTTTGTCGTTGCCGGGCATTCACGAGAATGTGACCCGCCCGACAAGAATCCATGTCAGCTATCTTGACGAAGAACTGCATGCACACGATGAATGGGTAGAAGGTTATTTGGCTCGCGTGATGCAACACGAGTTCGACCACTTAGACGGCAAACTCTTTATTGATCGTATCTCGCCGCTTCGTAAACAATTGATTCATGGCAAGCTCAAAGCAATGTTGCAAGGACGCTATCGTTGCGGTTATAAAACCAAGCCTTTGCGCAAATAAAAGATATGCGGAAGTATGTCATTCTTTTGTTGTTGTCTGTCGTTTCGATAGGAGCACGTGCCCAATTCAATACCGACAGACTCTTGACAAGTGGAGAGATAGCACTCCACTATGAGGATTATGTGCTTTCAATACAATACTTCAACCAGGTTATTGCGCTCAAACCTTATCTTTATCAGCCGTGGTTGTATCGCGGTGCAGCCAAGTTTTATTTAGACGATTTTACCGGGGCGGAAGCCGATGCCACACAAGCCATCAAGCTGAATCCCTATATTGATGGCATTTATGACCTGCGGGCGATTGCACGAATCAGACAAAAGAAATACGAACAGGCCATCACCGACTATTCGGAAGCCATCAGAATCAGTCCGGCTAACCGCAATTACTGGTTCAATCGGGCCGTGTGTCGGATGAATGTAAAAGACTATCAGGCGGCTCATCACGAAGTAGACACAATCGTCAGACGCTGGGCAAAGTTTGCCAATGCCTACTCGCTCAATGCCGAACTTTATTTACAGGAGAAAGATACGGTGCAGGCCGCTAAGTGGCTCGACAAAGGGTTGGCCGTGGATCCGTATGATGGTGACGCCTGGACCACGCGGGCTTACATCAGTTTGGCGCGTAAGCAATGGCGCGATGCCGATAAATTCCTGAGCAAGGCGCTACACATTAAGCCCAAAGCAGTCAATAGCTATGTCAATAGAGCATTGGCCCGATTCAATTACAACAATCTCCGTGGGGCGATGTCCGACTATGACATGGCGCTCGATTTAGATCCCAACAACTTTCTGGCGCATTACAATCGCGGCCTGCTCCGAATGCAGTTGGGCGATGACAATCGTGCGATTATCGATTTCGATTACGTCATCAAGATGGAGCCTGGCAATGTCTTGGCCATCTTCAATCGTGGAATTTTGCACGATAAGACGGGTAATCTCCGGGCAGCCATTCGCGATTACACGGCTGTTATCGACCAATTCCCCAATTTCTGGACCGGACTCCAATATCGCGCTCGCTGCTATCGACGCCTCGGAATGACTGCGCAGGCCGAACGGGATGAATTTCGTATCTTTAAGGCTCAGATGGATAAGCACGTCGGTTTGCAGAACCGATGGAGCCAAACGAAGGCCAAACTCCTACGCAAACGTAGCGAAATCGATCCCGAGAAATACAATCAAATCGTCGTGGCAGATGAGAATACGATCGAGCACGAGTATAAAAGCGAATACCGCGGACGTGTACAGAATCGTTCGGTCGAGACTTCGCCAATGCCGATGTATATGCTTTCTTATTTCAAGTATGCCAACGGCGTTAAATCATATCAAGCTTTCGACCGCGAAGTTGAGACGTTCAACAACACAGAGAAGCCCGCACGCCATCTCTATGTCACCTGCAATCCGCCGCAACTCAATGAAGTCCAGACTCACGCTTTCTTCCATTCCATCGACAGCCTGTCGGCTCTTATCGACGCGCAGCGCAGTGTCGATCGGGCGAAACCACTTTTATTGCAACGCGCCGTAGCCTATTCGGTAATGCAGAATTACGATGCTGCCATCACCGATCTCACAGCTTACGCTCAGATAGACAGCACGTCGGCCATGGCCTATTATCAACGCGGCGTGTGTCTGACGATGATCAGCGAGTTCAATGTTTCGCAAGGTATGAATGCGCAGTTGCAGATGGCACGTGCGATAAACGATTTCGACACGGCCGTTAAGCTCAGTCCGAAGAACGCTTATATCTATTTCGACCGTGCCAATCTCTATGTCCGGCAAAAGAATTACGGAAAAGCGATAGACGATTACACCACGGCCATCGCCTTGAATGCCAATTTAGCCGAGGCATATTACAATCGCGGGCTTGCCCGTATGCAGTCGGGCGACAAACCAGGCGGCGTAACCGATCTCAGCAAAGCCGGCGAATTAGGACTTTACAGTGCATACAGTATTATCAAGAAAAGCGGCTCCGAAAAATAATTTTCTCATCAAACGTTTGCACGGTTAAGATTTATTACTTACCTTTGCCCCCGATTCTTCGCCTTCGCCTCCTTCGCCCCCTAAGTTAGGGGGATGGGGTCTGAACAAGCGAGAGGCCGATCAAAAAGAGCAATCAAGAGATGATTAAACAAACAAATATAAAC
>NZ_BAIX01000027.1 GCF_000613405.1 Hoylesella enoeca JCM 12259
TTTTTTGATTTTCCCTCCGGAGGGAAATGCTGTTTTCGCAGTTTTTTCGTTTTCCCTCCGGGGGGAAACGCTGCTTTCGCAGTTTTTTCGTTTTCCCTCCGGAGGGAAACGCTGCTTTCGTGGTTTTTTGATTTTCCCCCCGGAGGGAACGCTGTTTTTCGCAATTTTCAGTTGAAACGTGAAGATAGCTAATAAAAATAATAGAAGTTCTTTAATTTGTTTAATGTCTCTTATACCAATTGTTAGTATAAAAAGACTTCAAGTAAGAATAAAGACTTAAAGGATTCAGAGTTGCACCTCTAAACATCGAACAGAGGATTTTTCCATTGTGCGGAAGGTGAGGGATTCAAACCCCCGATACCCGAAAGGGGTATACCGGATTTCGAGTCCAGCGCATTCGGTCACTCTGCCAACCTTCCTTTCTTGCGAATGCAAAAGTAGTGAATTTCACCGATACTGCAAAATAAAATGCTAAATAATCTCTTCTTCGATTCATCCAAAGGATAAATTCTTTAATTTATTGCGCAATAGTTCGATTTCAGACTTCCTGATAGAGAGCGTTATTGTGCAGGTATTGTCGAAATGCTGACTGATGATCTTGGGAGACATTTCTTTTACGATCCGCATAACATCATTCATCATGGGGTAAGTAAAATCGTAAGTAATGGTTTCTTCCACCTGCTGGTCAATAATCTCAGAATGGGCTATGGCGTCGGCAGCAGCCGTACGATAAGCCACAATCAGTCCACTTGTGCCTAAATTGATATCACCATAGTAACGCACAACAACGATTAAAATATTCGTCAATTCATGGCTGTTGATTTGACCTAAGATTGGTTTGCCTGCTGTTCCCGAAGGTTCTCCGTCATCATTGGCACGGAAATCTTTGCGGTCAACGCCCAACATGTAAGCATAGCACACGTGTCGGGCATCATAATATTTCTTGCGATAAGAGTCCAAGAGCGGCTTAACGGCCTCTATTGAACTGATATGGTGCGTAAAAGCGAGGAATTTACTCCGCTTTTCAGAGTAATACCCCTCGCCTATTTTACTCGATATTGTTTTAAACTCGATCACGCAGTTTGCAACATTCTGTCGTCTTATGTCAATTTATGGATGATTAATCCTGAGCGCAACTTCGGTTCGAACCAAGTGGCTTTCGGAGGCATAATCTTTCCGCTGTCGGCAATATCCATAATCTGTTTCATCGATACAGGATAAAGAGCCAAAGCCATCTTCATCTCGCCACTGTCGACACGGCGTTTCAGTTCTTCCAAACCTCGGAGTCCACCTACAAAGTCGATACGCTTGTCCGAACGCAGATCTTTAATGCCAAGCAACTTATCCAAGATGAGACGCGAGGAAATGTCTACATCCAAAACACCGATAGGATCGGTGTCGTCGTAGGTGCCTCTCTTAGCTATGAGACTGTACCATTTACCGTCTAAATACAACGAGAATTCGTGCAATTTAGCAGGTCTGTATGGTTCCGTTCCCTTACATTCCACCTCGAAATCTTCTTTCAAAGCAGTGAGGAATTGTTCCGATGTCATTCCGTTCAGATCTTTAACGACACGATTGTAATCGAGAATCGTCAATTGAGAAGCGGGGAAACATACGGCCATAAAATAGTTGTACTCCTCTTTGCCTGTGTGACGCGGATTCTGTTTAGCCTTTTCCGCACCAACAAGTGCAGCGGCGGCAGAACGGTGATGACCATCTGCGATATACAGGCTCGGCATCTTAGCAAATTCTTTCGTAACGGTTTGGATATCCCCATCGTCACTGATCACCCAAAATTGGTGACGGAATCCGTCAATCGGAGCAATGAAATCATATTCGGGTTGTGTCGAAGCATAACGCATGATGAGTGTGTTCAGCACATCATTGTCGGGATAAGCAAAAAACACAGGCTCGATATTAGCATCATTCACACGAACGTGTTTCATACGATCCTCTTCCTTATCACGACGTGTCAATTCATGCTTTTTGATCACGCCATTGAGATAATCATCCACATAAGCACCAACCACAAGACCATATTGTGTCTTGCCGTTCATTGTCTGTGCGTAGATATAATATTGCTCTTTGTCGTCTTGAACCAACCAACCTTTCTCTTGAAAGGCTTTGAAATTCTCGGCCGCTTTCTGATAGACGCGAGGATCATACTCCGATGTTCCCGGTTCGAAATCGATTTCTGGTTTAATGATGTGATAGAGGCTCATCTCGTTATCACCGGCTTCTACTCGTGCCTCCTCAGATTCCAACACATCATAAGGACGGGATTCAACTTTCTCAACAAGATTCTTAGGCGGACGTACCCCCTTAAACGGTTTGATTATAGCCATAGTTGAATTACTTATTTACTTGGAACTTAGTCGAGCCATCCTTGAAGAATGCGTTGATTTGCCGAGCAGCAGCAATTCCTGCATTATTGTTAGCTTCTGCGGTTTGAGCACCCATCTTCTTTGGCGTACTGAAATAGCGTCCTTCGAACTTGCTGAATGCCTCATCTGCGTCGGGCTTGATGTCTGTAACAAACTTCAAATCATCACGATCAGCCAACAATTTGAGCAATTCCGGCTCGTTGATAACTTCTTTCCGTGCCGTGTTGACAAGGATTCCGCCTTTTTTCATCTGATTAACCAAAGCATAGTTGATGCTCTCCTTGGTTTCAGGAGTTGCCGGAATATGAAGCGAAACAACATCGCAGGTCTTGAACAATTCTTCTTGATTGGCAACAGCATGTACACCAGCTTCTTCAATGACATTGGCTGGACAAAAAGCATCATAAGCATAAACATCCATTCCAAAGCCCTTAGCCACGCGTGCCACATTGCGGCCTACATTACCGAAGGCAAGAATACCCAGCTTCTTACCCATCAATTCCGTGCCCGACTTTCCATTAAAGAAATTACGAACAGCATAAACCAGCAAGCCGAACACCAACTCGGCAACGGCATTGGAATTCTGTCCCGGCGTATTCTCTACAACCACACCTTTGGTCTTTGCATACGCTGTATCGATCGAGTCGTAACCCGCTCCAGCCCGTACAACGATTTTCAACTGTTTGGCTGCATCGAGCACAGCGGGCGTAACTTTATCGGAACGTACAATCATTGCATCTGCATCTTTCACGGCATCGAGCAATTGCTGAACGTCCGTATACTTTTCCAAGAGTACCAGTTCATGTCCAGCACTCTCTATTTCCTTTCTGATTCCATTGATCGCGGTCGAAGCAAACGGCTTCTCCGTAGCTACTAAAACTTTCATTGTGTTCTTTTGTTTCTTGGGTTAATAATTTGTAAAAGAGATATGGGGCGGACATCAATCCCTCCCATATCTCATCATTACTTTCATCAATGTGCTGCCTCAAAATCTTTCATTGTTTTGATCAGCTCACGCACACCTTCAATAGGTTGCGCATTGTAGCAACTTGCACGGAAACCGCCTACCGAGCGATGGCCCTTGATGCCGACCATACCGCGCTCTGTTGCGAAATCAAAGAAAGGCTTCTCCAATTCCTTATATTCATCGTTCATCACGAAGCAGATATTCATCCGAGAGCGATCCTCTTCTTTCACAGTTCCGCGGAAGAGTTTGTTGCGGTCAATCTCGCCATACAACAGATCTGCACGCTCGTCGGCAAGCTTATTCATAGCCTCAACACCGCCGTTTCTCTTGATCCAGCGCAGCGTTTCCAAAGCCGAATAGATAGGAACAACAGGAGGAGTATTAAACATAGAACCCTTCTCCACGTGTGTGCGATAATCCAACATCGTGGGAATCTCGCGCGGAGCACGACCCAACTTGTCATCCTTCACGATAACAAAGGTTACACCAGCCATCGCCAAATTCTTCTGAGCACCACCATAAATGCAATCATATTTGGCCACATCAACCGGACGACTGAATATATCCGAAGACATGTCGCCGATCAGCCGGACGCTCACTTCGGGATCTTTGCGAAGCTCCGTGCCATAGATCGTGTTATTGGTCGTGATGTGCAGATAGTCAACATCTGTCGGAACGGTCCAACCTTTGGGAATGTAAGAGAAATTGGCATCAGCAGACGATGCGAGTTCCAAAGCCTCGCCAACGCGTTTGGCTTCTTTCAGCGCCTTGTTAGCCCACGTACCCGTGTTGATATACGCAGCCTTTTTGATCAGGAAGTTGCAAGGCACCTGATAGAATTGCAAGGAAGCACCACCACCCAAGAAGATCACAGAATAACCTTCGGGGATAGAGAGCAATTCCTTAAACAATGCTACTGCCTCATCCAAAACCGGTTGAAAGTCTTTTGCTCGATGGCTAATCTCCATCAAAGACAGTCCGCTACCATTGAAATCCAAAATCTGTTTGGCTGTGTTTTCAATCACTTCGCGTGGAAGAATTGACGGACCTGCATTGAAGTTGTACTTTTTCATCTAATTGTTCTTTAAGTTAACGTGTGACAATTTGTTTATCAATACTCTGGCCGCGAAGTTACGCTTTAAATCTGATATACGCAAATATTTCAACAACAATTTATCAAAAGATTTGCGCACATCCCCTGCCTACGATGCCCACCCGCCTACCTCAACAAAGCAAAAGGGTGAAAAGAAGCTCTCCAGCCATCTTTTCACCCTTTCCAGTTCAAATTACCTTTTCACTCTTAACTCGCCTTCTCCACCTTCACCAGCTTCCCATCCTCGATCTTCACCCAAAAGGTGTCGCCGCTGGCGGATTTCAGTTCATAGAGTTTTGCGCCATCTTCGTCTTTGGCCGTTTTGCCGGTGAGCGAAAGTGTGCCGGGAGCGAAGCCATTTTCCTGTTCGAAGGCCGGGAGCAATTTCTCCACCGTCTTCTTGTTAGTCGAGGGTTTCTTCTCGCCGTCACCTTTCTTTTTCTGCGCCACACTCTGCTTGTGCGTGGCTTTAAAACGGTCGGCCTCTTGATTCATACGGTCGACCAGCCGTTCAATCAGCGCGTGGCCTTCCTTGGTTGTAGCAAACACATAGCTGGCTTCGATGTACAGGCAGATGACCGAAAAGACGGCGTCGGTCTGTGCCCTGACTTCTTTTGACGAAGGCAATTTCAGGTCCATCGTTTTCTCTTGCCGCGTCTTATACACCTGCTGAAATTCATCGTTCAGCGTGGCCAGTTTTGTCGTGACGGGCGTTAGCCCCAAAACGATGACCTCGCCGGCGAACCGCTTCAGATCTTTAAGCATGCCGCGGATGTCGGCTGTTTCGTCGTCAGCCGATTTAAATTGAATGCCGGTGTAGATGCCCAGAGCCTTGTCCAGCTCTTTCGCCGCATTGCGAATCGCTTCCACCGGTGACTTTTGTTGCACGCGCACCACGCCGAAGAGGTTCGTCAGCAAATCGTCGCGCTGCTTGTCGAGCGCTTTCATCCGATCGGTCTGCGTCGTAGCCACAGCCTGTTTGTTGATATCCGTTTCCAGCTCCAGACACCTGCTCCAGGTCGTCAACAGGTCGTCCGTCAGGTGCAGCTTCTGTTTATCCACCGCCGTCACCAGTTAAAAATACAATAGCTTTGTGTGCTATTCTGTTATTTGACTATCTGAAAGGCTTTGTATGATAGGCATAGTGCCATTCTTCTCAACATCACGAAGATGGCTTTTATACTTCTGAATGCCTGTCCCTCCCCTTCCGCAACTCATCGAGATAACGGGCGGTTATCACGCCGGAAGGCAGCGCGATTACGGCGATGCCAAACAGCGAGGAGAGCATGCTTACGAAGCGGCCGACGTCGGTAACGGGACACATGTCGCCATAGCCAACGGTGGTGAGCGTTACGGTTGCCCAATACAGGGCATCGAAAAAAGAATGGAACGTATGCTGATGGGTATATGGATTTACGTGCGGCTCGACATTGAACAGTATGAGTGCCGTTACAAAAATGTAAATCAGTGCCAATACCAGAACGGAGGACAGCACCTGACGCTCCTTGTAGAGTATGGACAGGAACAGGCGCATCTTGCTCGATATTCCAAATATCTTCAGCACCCTTGTCAGCCTCAGCAGACGCACGAAGCGGAACAGCTTGAAGGCTGGGTTGAGCAGCGTAACGGCAGGCAAGATGGACAGCAGGTCTATGATTGCCATAAAAGAAAACGGATAGGTAAGAAACGCCGTCTTGCGATTGTTGTTCCTAATGTCAGCCGTACCCCACCTCAGCAGGTAGTCGATGATGAACACGAGCGTTGAGCCGAGTTCCGTGTACCAAAACGCCTTGTGCGACTTCATGAACATAAGCGGCAGGAGCTTACGAGAATGGCAAGTACCATAAACCAGTCGTAAGCCGTGCATATCCAGTCGGTATGCGATTGTCGGTCAATAATGTTTGCTATCTTCTGTCTATTCATATTGCTAAATGATTTCTTCCGAACCAACGAAATTGGACACATTTGTCCAACTCGCTGGACACGTTAATCCAATTAATTGGACACGTTAGTCCAACCCATTGGACAAACGTGTCCAAAGTCGTATGTTATGTATCTTTCCGTAAGAACCTATTAAGGAGCTGTCAGAATATGTCAAGTATGGAGACGAGATACCTACTTGTATCTTGCCAACCGCATCAGTGCGGAGTATTGTTCTTCATAGCGGTCGAACTCGATGGCACTGCCGTCGTAGCCCATTTCAGTAAACGAGAGGCGAACCATTTCCTGCTCTTCCTCCGTAATGGCGCGTCGCTGCTGCTTTACCTTGTAGTAGACTTCCGAGCCAAAGCACGCCATTACTTCGTGTCGGGCACGGCGCAAGTCAGCCGCCCGCACGTTGTTGTAGATGCTCGATATGCCCCACGCAAAGCGTTCCTTGCGGTCGGGCTCGAAGAACGGGCAGGGCTGCGTCCCCTTTATCACGGCAGGATTCACCACCGTATAGGTTTCATTCCCATTCCCTGCCAGCATCTTGTAGGCAGTGTGGCGCAGGCATTTGCCAGCTTTCTCGCAATGGGTGCCTGCGCAGTGCGCAAAGTCGGAGTCTAATTGGTTGTATTCTTCTTGGGTCATGGGGGTAGATGTTTTTATGGTATCAGTTTGATTTCAATTTCTTTGCAACCCATACGACCCATGTGTCAATATTATCTTTGAGAGAGACAGGAAGTGATATTGGAATCTTTATATCTGGCTTGATTCCTATTTCTTTTGTTTTACAGACTAAAGCGAAGTCTTCGTCAACGCAAACTGGATAATAGCAAGTAATCCCACTATGTGGCAGTTGAAATGGAGCGATGTTACCCGATAGGTTTGCCCCGCTGGTATTGTCTTGTCCATATATTTTTCCACGATGGCAATAGTCTTTTACAAAACGAGCTAAGGTTTCTCCAGAACTTGCTGTTCTGCTATCAACGAGAATTGCCGCCTTTTTTAAATTGCTTGCTATGAAAGGCATATCCTCGTTATTGTTCTCTTCTGACAATGGCACAAACTGTGCTTTCGATTGACGGGCTTTCTCTACGATATTTGTATCACCTTGTTTAATGAGTACTTTCCTGTTCATGGGGGTGTTTCTGAATAGTACTCTCCAAGGTTTCTTGGGTTGATGGTCTGCGAGTATCTCAAGAAAAGGTTCCCAAATGGCATCATTTCCCCCAGAATTACCTCGAATATCTAAAATGAGATATGGACAATTCATCCTTTTATAGGCTTGGGCAACACTATCGACCCATGCGTAAGTGGGATTCTGACCACTGCAAGATGGTATTCTTACCAGATAAGTATCTGCATCAAGCATACATGCAAGGGGTTGAGGGTCATACTCCATCTTCTCATTATATTTGGGATGGACCCTTCGGTCATATTCTTGCCAGAATCGATGTCGGTCAACTATAAAATGCGTATCGAATTGAGAGAAGAACCAAAATACATAGTCACAAGTTGCGGTTTCTATATCTTGACCTTTCAGCAAATGTCGCTTGATCGACTTTTTAAGCTTGGCGTATTCCTTACCATACATTTTGTGAATATATGGATAAGTAGCAAGATTAGCTTCAGTAAATCTTGTTAGATATTGATAATCTTCTAGATTATGATTTATGCTGTCAGGATGTATTGCAAATGATGTAGAAGTACAACATAAAGCAAAAGAAACAAGGAACAATCTTAAGTTCATAATTTTAATATATTGTTGTTCAGATGGATTATACTTTAAAAATATTTTTATCAATGGCTACTTCTTGTTCGGCACTTGATCTTAACTTTGCAAAGTTATATATTTTATTCCACACTCCCTCTTCTTTTCCTTTTTCATATTTTTAAAACGACAAGATTTAATTATTTTTGATTAGCGTTTATTAGCACTTTTACTTCACTTCCTCAAACTTATCCTGCACTGATTATCAGTGGATTATATTCTTATGGTACAAAAATGTCTCCTCATTTTGAGTAGTATTGATTAGAAAACATCTTGGATGTTGTCACCCTAAATATGATAAACATATTTTCCTAAAAAGAATGAAAACATTTTGAATTATACATAATTATTTATATCTTTGCATTGTACAAGGACTAGTCAGGGTGGTCTAAAAGAAAAATTTATTCCATCCAAGGTTTTTACCAGATATTAGATGAGGTGCACCTCATCTAATATTGTTTTTATTATGTGTCTTTTTCCCAGAACTCTTCAAAACGGTGATAAGATTGCTGGTCACCAAATCTTCCTAAATTATCTGAGAAATCAATTATATTGCAGGTTTCTGTTCCTCCAAACTTTGGGCCTCTTAAACCACGACCAACAATTTGTTCATAAAGAATATCGCTAAATATAGGTCTGCAAATTACAATGTTATTTGTTTTAGGAGCATCAAAACCAGTTGTTAGTACACTGTGATTCACTAACATTTGAAGTTCCCCTTTCCTAAATTTATCAATATAAACTAATCGCTTATGTCTTGGGGTTTCTGCTGTAATAGCAGCAGCTTGAATTCCTTTTACAATTAGTGCTGCTGTTAAAAGGTTAGCATGTTCAACATTACAAGAATAAACTATAGTCTGTTTCTCTTTAACAGATATTAGAACGTCTAGTATCTTTTTGTTCCTTTTTACACTTTTTGCTAACATTTTACAGCCTCTATTTTCCATTTCTTTTTCAAGAAATTCTAATGAAGGATTAGCTTCTCCACCCTCAAATGTAATTATATACGTTTCTCCTGTAGTAATAATTTTATGAATAGGACGTGCTAAATAACCTTTATCTCTAAAATAATCTATGGGTGTTTGTTGGTATTTCATTGGCAAACAAGGTGTTATTAGTTTGAAAATAAAGAATTTAGTAAGTTTATTTATGTCATCGTTTCTTCCTGGTGTAGCAGTTAAGCCACATATAGGGAAAATCTTTTCACCTCTAATTTTCTGACTATATTTATAAAATGTTTCATACATCTGAGTTACTGCGCGATGAGCCTCGTCAATAATACAAGCACCACAATTCTCTATTATTAGATTTACATTGACATTTTCTCCTTTCTTTATTGCATAATAAATTTTAGAAATACTACATACGACAATACCACCAATCAATGTGTTTTCATTTAATTCATGTTTACCATAATAACGATATATTCTAAGACTTTCTGTAAATTCTTTATGTTGCCATATTTGCTGAAATGTGGCAATCGCTTGTTCGCATAATTCTTCACTTTGAGCAATCCAAATTAGAAATTTGCCTTCATAAAATCTTGGGCGCAAATATTCTGTATATGCCTCTACTGCAATTCTTGTTTTTCCAGCTCCTGTTGGAAGGCTTATTAAGCATTTTGCATCATCACCACTTTCTGCTAAAGCTTGTTTTAGTTCATCTTTTAAGTTCTCTTGATATATCTTCAATTCTGGTAGTTTCTTATAAGGTTCTACATCCTCATAGTCTTCATAGTTTATAGGAATTGTCTTTTTGCCACTGAAAGCAGTATCTATACCAGAATTGATCATAAAATCTTTAGCCCATTGTCCACCGCGATGCCAATTTAAAGCAGAGAGTTTTCTTGATTTATGATACTCACTTTTCCCATTTGAATTACAGCGTATATTAAATGCCATATCCCTATCTACAACGTCCCATTTTTCTATTATTTTTTGTCGTAATTCTTTAGTTGTAGGCTTACTTCCTGCAAAGAAATCACCTCCTTCCATCCTCAATATTAGTTCCAACTTTTCATATTTAGACAGGTTTATATTGAGGATAGAAATTAAATCGGATATTTGACGCTCTTCGGCAAGCTTATTTATAAATCTAGTTGATAATTGAAAATGATTAATGAGTCTTTCTGCCGTTTCTTTGTAAAGAGATTGTTCCATAGGTTATTTAGGATTAAATTTATTGAAGTTTTCTTTTTCCAAAACTTGGAGTTTTTTTAGAATTTCTGAATTAATTTGTTCTAATTCTATGACTCTTCTTTTATACATTAAGATTTCTTTTTCTAAGTCATCTATAAATTTATTCCTAAATTCATCCATTTCTTTATAACTGCGTGTATGTAACCGTTCTATCAAAGGAATACGGCTTTGCAATTTAGAAATCTTTTCCCTTTGAAATTCATTTGTTGCTTTCAAACTACGGATTTCATATGAACTTTCATATTTTCTCACTTTATTTTCCAACTCTTCCAACTTATCGAGATCTTTTGTCATTAATAGAATTGTCTCTTTTTGTCCTTTTGCTAATGCAATACTTTCATCTAATTGTTTAGTCAAATCTAAAATTTGATTTTTAGACGAATAGAGTTCTTCTATCTTTTGTGCTATTTCTACCCTATACTCTGTTTGGTTTTTTGTTAATTTACTTTCCAACTTAGAAATATAGGTTTTTAGATTGTTTATTTCTTCTATTTGTTTAAAAAATTGCTTATTGATAGAAGGAATAAGTTTTACGAGAAATTTATTTATCCATGCCATAAGTAAAGAGATCTAGTGATTAGAAATTTATTATATCCTCCACAATAATGCCTCTCCTCAATCCTTTTGAAGATTACTTCCCTAGTTGTGAGTACAGGTCGTTGAGAGGGGATTAAGTTTTAAGTTATCTATAATGTGTCCATTCAACGAATTAATCATTCTGCTCATAATAATACGAATAATCAATACCTTTCATGAACATTTCTCGGTCATCAATCTTAGTGGTGAGTGCAGGCAGTACCAAAGTCTTGATGAGCGTGCTATCTGCTACACTCTCACGCATTGCCGACAGATAGTCGTTCTTGTTTATCTGGCTCCAATCCACACACCGTTTGAGAGAACGCTTCAGCATGAGGTCAAGCCAAATGCGGGTGCTACGACCGTTACCTTCCATAAATGGATGCGCAACATTCATTTCAACATATTTGTCCATTATCTCGTCGAAGGTTGTTTCTGGCATTCGCTCTATTGTTTGCAGGGTTTCAGGGAAGTGCATACAATTAGTAAAGGTAAAACCACCTTTTGAAATATTCTTGGTACGTATCTGCCCTGCAAAGTCATACAGTCCTCCAAAGAGATAAGCGTGTATCTGTTGTAGACATTTGATAGTACCTGGGTCTACAGCCTTTAAGATACCACTTTCAAAGAGTTGATAAGCTTTTTTCTTGCTCTGTCCGTCAATAGTGTTATCACTATAGAGGAACCAGTCAAGAAAGTTTGTAGCCTTGGTATTGTTGATATGCTTTGCCAAAAGGGTTACACCCTCTGCATCAAACGTATCTGTCTTATAAGACTTCCCGTCAGAGGCTTTTAGCTTCAGTTGGTTAGTAGCACTAACCAACTGATTATTTTCTTTTCTTAGTTTGGTTTTGAGATACTTCCAATAGTTCCTTGTCTTTTGATAATCGTCTTGCTCGTTAATTGCCGCAATGATGTCCAGCACAGAGAACCACCACTTACTGTGTTCATCGTCCCATATCGCCCTTACTTCACGGTCGTTGAAGAAGTGGATTGATTTTTTAGGTTGTTCTTTATGCCTTTCCATCGTATAATGCGTTACTCGCCTTAGTATTATTTGTTTGCAAAGATAGTAAATATCATTGTGTTAGGAGGGATGAATGAGAAGAAAAAGGAGATTTCTTTTCTGATTATTTGGCAGTTCGGAAAGATTGTGTTATCTTTGCGCCGTGAAATGTAAGAGTGTTATCAATAGCAAGATGATACGAGGCACAATGAACAATAGACAGGGTGCAGTGAACAATAGACAAGGCATCATGAGCAATAGACATGGTGCAATGCCGAGGCAGAAAGGCGAGAACTTTTCTGTTATTTTTGTGCCCGATTATTTGGTGGTTCCAAATAATTTGCTAACACACACACACACATTCGCACCTAGCGTCTAACTACACATTTTTTACTTTCGCTTACGCGCGCGCGAAGCGTGTCGTAACTCCCATAAACAAAGGGCTCGTAAGGGTTCCCTTTGTTCGCTTTTTCGTGCCCTTTTGCCAAGCCACGCAAGAGGCAAATAACGATGATTAATGAAGATATTCAGGTTAAACATTTACGATAAAATAAAGAGAATATGAAGAAGAAATTCAAAGGAATGTTGCTACTGATAGCAACGCTATTGCCAACTGTCATGTTCGGGCAATCGGGCGACTTTACCTGTACCGCTAATGGAGTTACTTGGAAATGTTGGACAAACGGTTCAACTGCAACGATTAAGGGCGAAGTGCTTGGAGCAACATCGTTCACTGGCGAGTTAAATATTCCGACAACAGTCAATGACGGAACAAATAATTATCCTGTTCAGAGTATCGATGGAGCATTTATCAATTATACAGGCATCACGAAATTGACGATCCCTGAAGGTATTAGGTTCATAACTAGAGGAGCGTTCTATAATTGTACAGGATTGTCTGGCGAATTAGTGCTTCCAAGTTCTATCGTCCAGTTGTATGGTGGTGGTCCTGGTGGCGGTGTTTTTTCCAATTGCACGAACTTAGAGGCTGTGAAGATTATCAATACAAACTCGGCAACGTTTGTTCAGCCATTTTCCAATTGTGATAATCTGAGATACATTGATCTGAAAAGTAGTAATGGCGGTGCTGCGCCCTATGGGAAATGGAGTAGAATAATGGGGTTCACACCATACGAAAAGGTTGCGAACCACACTCTTGTGTATCTTTCAGACGGTATGGGAAGTCTATGTGATTTGAATGAGGAAAACATCATTCACAAAGACAAGTGCAAAGTATTTAAGGTGTACGATGCCTACAGCTACCGCATCCCCTACGCTTTCACGGCCGAGACGGCCCAGTGCGACCGCGTATTTTCCAACACCAGCGGCAAGAGCGTGAGCACCCTCTTTTTGCCCTATCCCACCGACCTGCCCAACGGCATGCAAGCCTACGAACTGGTGAAGAAAGACCTCTCCATAGGTACTTCTAAGGCATTCTACTTCCGCGCTTTGCCTACGGGAACCCGTCTTGAAGCCAACAAGCCCTACCTTGTGCGCATCACCGACGGAACCGCCCACACCCTGCCCGTGATGACGAACGTAGAAGTGCCCGTAAGTCCAGCCGGCTACACCACCGAAACCCTTGCCACCGACGATGGCGACTGGGCCTTCTGCGGCACCACCGAGCGCATCGACAGCGCCGCCGCCACTGCCAAGAAAGCCTACTATCTAAGTGGCAACAAGTGGTATCCCGTGCAGAACGGCATAGCCAACGATTACATCGCCCCTTTCCGTTGCTTCGTCTACAGCAAGTCGGGCACGGCACCCGCCAAAGGCTTTACAATGGTGTTTGACAATGAGAGCGGTACAACCGACATCCGCCAATTGGAGAACGATACCGAAACCGACCTGAAGAGCAACATGCATCGCATCTACACGCTCGACGGTCGATACGTGGGCACCGACTACAATGCCCTGCCCGGCGGCGAAATGTATATCATCAACGGCAAGAAGTTTTATAAATTCTAAAGGAGGAAAGAAATGAAAAAGCAAACATACATCTCACCCCGCATCGAGGTGATTCATATCAACGACATCGACGCTGTGATGCAAACCATCTCTCTGCCCATATCTCCGGGCGGAGGCCCTGGCGGTGGCGGCGAGGCCAAAGGCGGATTTTTCGATGAAGAAGACGAAGAGAATGAACAAGGCATGGCGGGCTACTCGCCTTGGGAGGACTAAGGGATAGATATTAGAGGTATCGGAGGACTGTTATTGGGGGTCGTGAGGGAGTCTCGGTATCACTCCTTGAAGATGCTAAGTATCACTCCTCCGGGACTCTAAGTTAAAGTCCTCTGGGAGTCTAAGTTAAAGTCCTCGACGAGTTTAAGTATCAGTCCTCCGGTACCTTAAGTATCCATCCAAAAGGGGTTTAAGTATGGGTGCAAAACATGCGCAGAAACAGAACACGTTAACGGGGCAAAGTCCAACGGCAGAGTCCCACATTATTCATTTAATACATAAGAAAACATGATTAGTTTTAAAGTAGTTGAGAGTATTCTCAGAGTAGGCCCGCGCAAGGGGCAGAAGGGGTATGGAGCGGTGCAGAAGGCTCCGATGAAGTTCTCGCAAGAGTGGCTTATCGACCGCATCGTGCGCGAAACGTCGTTGAGCGAGGGCGATGTGAGGAACGTGTTTATCACGCTGCGCAACATCGTGGTAGAGGTGGTGACGATGGGCGGTTCGCTCGACTTGGGCGACATCTTTTCGCTTCGCACTACCATTCCCTCGCGGATGCTGGAGAAGGAGGAGGACGTGACGGTTGCCTCTGCGCTGAAACGCCCTCGTATCATCGTGACGTGGAAGGATGCTATCCGCAAGGCGCTCGGTAAAATCGAGGTGGAGGTGGATAATCCGAAACGGAAGGACTTGAATAAAAAGCCGAAAACGCCGAAACCGTAGAAAGGTGAAGAATTGAAAAGGTGAAAGGGTGAAAAGATGCCGATGCGTCTTTTCACCCTTTTTTGTGTTCTAAGTAAAGAAGTTTTTTATTCTTTTACCTTTTTAACTTCACGACAAAGCTGATTAATATTTGCTTTAGGATCAATATATAAAATAGCGTTGTCTATTAAACCTAAATAAAAAGCAATCTCAGAGGGGACATAATTCCCTTGTTTTATAATTTCTTTATGAAAGAACAATTTTGTGAGAGTTAATGCCTTAGTTACTTCTTCCTTTGTCTTGAACATATTATTGCCTCCATAAATATTCTTACTTCACTTCCTCAAAGTCGGCGTCTTGGACGGTGTCGTCAGGTTGGTGCTTTGCGACTGATTGTCGGCAGCACCGCCTTGGAAGCCTTGTGCGGCGTTGGGGTCGGGCTGGGCACCACCTGCACCTTGATACATCTGTTGGCTGGCGACCTGCATCACCGTGTTGAGGTTGTTGATGGCAGCATCGATGGCGGCAACATCGGCAGCCTTGTGAGCATCTTTAAGCTGTTGAAGGGCACTTTCGATGCCTGGCTTTTGGTCGGCAGGAATCTTGTCGCCGTTATCTTTCAAGAAGTTCTCGGTGGTGAAAATCATCGAGTCGGCTTGGTTCAGCTTGTCAATCTTTTCACGCTCGGCCTTGTCGGAAGCGGCGTTTTGCTCAGCTTCGGCCTTCATACGGTCGATTTCTTCCTTGCTTAATCCGCTGCTGGCCTCGATGCGAATCTTCTGTTCTTTGCCCGTTGCCTTATCCTTGGCAGAAACGTTAAGGATACCGTTGGCATCGATGTCGAACGTTACTTCAATCTGCGGAACGCCACGGCGGGCCGGTGCGATACCTTCGAGGTTGAACTGTCCGATGCTCTTGTTCTGCGATGCCATGGGGCGTTCGCCTTGAAGTACGTGGATGGTAACGGCCGTTTGATTATCTACCGCGGTAGAGAATGTTTCGCTCTTCTTGGTAGGAATGGTGGTGTTGGCATCAATCAGCTTGGTCATCACGCCGCCCATGGTCTCGATACCGAGTGTCAGCGGGGTTACGTCGAGCAACACAATGTCGCCCACGCCGCTCTCTTTGTTGAGGATGGCACCTTGGATGGCCGCACCCACGGCTACCACTTCGTCAGGGTTAACACCCTTCGAGGGCTCTTTGCCAAAGTAGTTCTTTACCAAAGTCTGTACGGCAGGGATACGACTCGAACCACCTACGAGGATTACCTCATCGATGTCGGATGTCTGCAACTTCGCATCGCGCATGGCGTTCTGACAGGGAACGAGACAAGCTTGTATCAAGTCGTGTGCCAACTGCTCGAACTGTGCACGCGTCAAAGTCTTTACCAAGTGCTTGGGCACGCCGCCTTCTGCCGAGATATAGGGCAGGTTGATTTCCGTAGACGTGGTGCTTGAGAGTTCAATCTTCGCCTTTTCGGCAGCCTCTTTCAGGCGTTGCATGGCCATGGGGTCTTTTGTCAGGTCAATGCCTTCGTCAGCTTTAAAGCCATCAGCCAGCCATTTGATAATCACTTGGTCGAAATCGTCGCCACCAAGGTGCGTGTCGCCGTTGGTAGAAAGCACTTCAAACACGCCGCCACCAAACTCAAGGATAGAGATATCGAAGGTTCCACCACCGAGGTCGAACACGGCAATCTTCATATCTTTATTACCCTTATCCACACCGTATGCCAAAGCAGCCGCAGTAGGCTCGTTAACGATACGCTGCACGTTGAGACCTGCAATCTGACCGGCTTCTTTAGTTGCCTGTCGTTGCGAGTCGGAGAAGTAAGCCGGAACGGTAATCACAGCGTCGGTTACTTCTTGTCCGAGATAATCCTCGGCAGTTTTCTTCATCTTCTGAAGTATCATCGCCGAGATTTCTTGCGGTGTGTACTTGCGTCCTTCAATGTCCACACGAGGCTGTCCGCTCTCGTTTACCACGGTGTAAGGCATGCTTTCAGCCTCTTTGCGGCACTGTTCGTAGGTTTCGCCCATGAAACGTTTAATCGAGTAAACGGTATTTTTGGGGTTGGTGATGGCCTGACGCTTTGCCGGATCACCCACCTTGCGCTCTCCGTCCTTTACGAAACCAACAACAGAAGGCGTTGTGCGCTTGCCTTCACTGTTTGCAATCACTACCGGTTCGTTACCTTCAAACACGGCAACGCAACTGTTTGTAGTTCCTAAATCAATTCCAATAATCTTTCCCATAATTGTTGTATTTTATTTCTTGTTATTATCGTTGATCTGTCTTGTTCGGGCGGCTGTCTCTCATCAACGAGCCGTAATCGAAAAGACTTTCGTCCCGTTAAGGCAAAGGATGTGCCAATAGCTGACATGTGACAAACTGGCAGAAAGTCAGAATGTGGAATAACGAATTGTTTACGCTTTACGCGCAATCCTGCATGATGAATCAAAAAAAAGGAATGACGGATCACCCAAGGCTACCCGTCATTCGATTAGCCTTTTTGTACACCCTTAGAGATTCGAACCCTAGACCCACTGATTAAGAATCAGTTGCTCTACCAGTTGAGCTAAAAATCTCATACGGAAGATCGCTACAAACTATCCGATATAATTTTGCGGCTTTCTCATCTTTTGAAATTTATATACGGTTCCCCGTAAATTTTTATTTGATAAAAATATTTTTATATACGGTTCCGCGTAAATTTATATACGGTTAGAAATTTACGGGGAACCGTATAGAAATTTATGGCGAACCGCATAGAAATTTTCTTCCATACCGTTCCCCGATTTCATCGAAGCGGATCCCTGTGAATCAATCAACGCAAGGTTCACTCGAATGTCTGCACCCAGTACCCGCGTTTACGGTTCTTGTAAACACCTACACGCTATCGCTGGCGAAGTCCCGGAAGTGCGGTGTTGCCGCTGTGTACTTCGGGTCGGCACTCGACGATTACTATACAAACAGAATTCGGGCATTGCATCATTGCTGACAATGCCCGAAATATAAAGTTCCCATTCCGCATGGAATGAAGGGGGATATTTATTTCAATTGATAGGTGGTAGCATCAAAAACTGGGTATGCCCAAAGGCGATCATCAATATTCACGCCAACCTTCTTATCATTGAAATGGAATGAAAGTCCTTGTACGATACCTAAAAGTAAGCCATTGGAAGTCCAATATGAAGCATAATATCCGTATTTATCGTTATCGCCCAACACAAACGTTCCATTGGTTTTCAGATATCCCATGGCCGGGAGGAAGAAATAGTTGTTGACATTGGTTGGCCTCCCTGTATGTTTAACATTCGTTGTCCAAGCTTCTGCATTCACTGTGCCAACATTCGTTTCCGACCAGGCATTCCAATAGGTGTTGCTGCTGCTTGGGATGTAGTTATTCTGCCACTTATGGATATTAGTTACGGGGTGCGTGAATCCGGAATAAGTCCCTGTTGATATTTTATTTAACTTCAAGAACCACATTCCACCCTTATACAAATGCTTATTCATTGTCCAAATTATATCTCCGTCCCAATGCTGTCGCCAAAGAAAGAATAAAGAGTTGCCTCGTTTACATTCGGAGCTGATGCACAAATGTTATTGCCATTAAACACAGTTGAATTGCTATTCATATACCTGTCACTACCATAGGCCGGCTGATAATTGCCTTTCTCGCCATTGACCACAGGGATTGTTCCCGTATATCCATTCCAATAAGGCTTTCCGGCATCCCATTGATAATAGTTAGGCTTATAGTTGTTCATGTCTAATTCTTTTTTACTAATAGGCCGATTTTTGCCTGCATTGAATGTCATCGAGGGATAAGTTTGAGACACAATCCCCGTTACGCCTGTTTTCGTATCTTTCAAGGTATATGAAATCGTTACATTATTATAGTTCCCGGGATATACCACCATCGTGGCTGCATTCTTTAAATGGTCTGCCACCTTGGGCACTGGGAAACCATTTGTAAGTGTGAGCGTGATGGACCGACTTCCATTAGAAATTAATGTTCCCAAACCACTATCATTGAAGTTAAAAGTACCGGCAATGTTTTTACCAACATTTGAAGCTGCATCAATGGTCAATTTGATTGCTGTCACAGAGACTGTTGAAGCTAATTCTTCCTTCCCGTACCATGGAGTAAAAGTGACATAAGCTGCCTGATGTTTTAAATGAAACTCGTAGATTCCATTGGTCAGTGTGGCAACAGCCGTACCACAATCGCCGTCATTACCGATATGAGCAGCATTGTCTGCCTGTGCTTGCGTTTGGTTTGCAGCGATGGTAACCTTATCTCCTGCCGAAGCATTCGTACCTGTAAAGCGCACAGGATAAGAGGGATTAGTCAAAGTCTGACTATAATAAAACTTAGCCGAGCTTGAACGCCGGTGATATTATCCTCGGCATTCTTGATCAGATTCGCGCCGTCTTTAATCCATAGTTTATCGTTTTGTGTCCAAAAGAAGTTGATTTTCGTTCCATTATAAATGCCTGTGGTGCGCGTCATGCCAGGTTTAGCCGACACAGCTTCATCTTCTGTTGAGAAAACTGTCAAGTGACCTATTTCCTTTTCTTTTCCATGATCATCGCCACCTGTATTCTCTGAGGAGCAACTGGCAAACAAGCCAACAGCAAACAGAGAAGCTGTCAAAAATAGACTCTTACTCGTCATCATCATACTTTATTTCTTGTTAATATGCTACATCATCACTTTTCCACTCTGTCTCATCAAGATCAAACAAGCCACTGTTTGGCTTTGCATAAGCATCATCATTGTCTGCCGACTCATGATCGCCTTTAACACTTGTCCTCAATAACGGACAATCCTCATTAACACTTACGATAGTAAACATAGGCGCTATATAAGGCCTGCCCTTCTTTTTAATCTCTCCCATACTTGTTTATTTGTTTCTTCTTTTATATCTATACTTCAGCCGTAAATATTGGCCTGCAAAGATACCCATATTTATTTTTATTAATACTACAAAAGATTTATGCAAAAGATATCAATAGATCCTAATATATAGCGTATAAAGATCTCTCCATTTCATAGGAAAGGCAACTGTTATCAATATTCTCGCAACTAAAATGGTTCTTAACCTCCTGAGGTTATCATAAACAAACAAATGTTTTGGAGAGAAAAATGATAAAATGTAAAAAGCGTGTGTCGAAGACAATGTTCAGACACACGCTTTTTAAATGCAACGAAAGTGCAGAAGGATTAGTCAAGCCATTTCACGTAGCAGAAATCCTGACGGTGAGGTAAGGCCTCGTTTTTCGGATACATCCGCACGCAATACTTGAATGCACCGGCATCGTCGGGCTCAAAGTCGGCCTCGAAAGTGTAGAGATTGCCGTCTTGGGCTGTTTTGTGGAATGGATAGGCGGTGTAAAGTTCGTGATCGTCACCGCTCTGATCGTTTTTCAAAACGATGAGTTCGAGTCCGATGGCATCGTTCAACCCCTGTTCATCGATCACATATTTGACTGTATATTTCACTCCTGTTTCGCTGCCTTCGGCCAGACATTGGTCTTCTTTCGATACCACGTGAATGGCATCCCAACGCTCGGCCACGGTTTCTTTCCACAAGGCAATGTCCTTGGCCAGCCGGTTTTCATCGGCCGTGAGCTTGGCAAAACGTTTCGCTTCCTTGATATAGAACTTGTCGTAATAGTCGTCGAGTTGGCGCTTCATTGTGTAATGGGGAGCGATGGTGGCGATGGAGTTTTTGATAACTTTGATCCAACCCTCGCTGTAGCCTTTCTTATTCTTACCGTAATAGAGCGGGATGATGTCGTTTTCGAGCAAGCCATAGATGGTGGCCGCATCAAGCTGGTCTTGATAACCTTGATTAGAGTATGTTCGCTCTTGCGGAAGTGCCCAGCCGGCATCTTTGCGATAGCCTTCTACCCACCATCCATCAAGAACCGAGAGATTGACAACACCATTCATCTCGGCTTTTTCACCTGATGTTCCCGATGCTTCGAGCGGACGCGTGGGGGTGTTCATCCAAATATCGACACCCGATACAAGACGGCGTGCCAGCTGCATATCATAATCTTCAAGGAAGATAATCTTACCGAGAAATTCGGGCCGCTGGCTGATCTCGAATATCTTCTGAATAAGCCCTTGACCGGCTCCATCGGCGGGATGTGCCTTGCCCGAGAAGAAGAACAATACGGGACGCTCGGGGTTGTTGACGATGCGCGAGAGGCGTTCGAGATCGGTGAAGAGCAGATGGGCGCGCTTGTAAGTGGCGAAACGACGACAGAAACCTATCATCAGCGCATTGGGATTGATGCGTTCGAGCAGTGAAACCACACGCGAAGGGTCGCCTTGATTCTTCAACCAAGTTTGTGTGAATTTCTCGCGAATATAACTCACGAGTTTCTTTTTCAACGCCATACGCGTATCCCAGATCTCGTTGTCGGGCACATCATAAATGGCGTGCCAAATCGTTTCATTACTTTGGTCACTCATAAACGAAGCGTCAAAGTATTGGGCGTAGAGTTTGCGCCATTCGGTAGCGGTCCAAGTGGGCAGGTGTACACCGTTGGTAACATAACCCACGTGGTTTTCTTCGGGATAATATCCTTTCCAGATGGGGGCGAACATCTTCTGGCTGACCCACCCGTGGAGCTTGCTTACGCCGTTAACTTCCTGACATGTGTTGCAGGCAAAGGTGGAGAGACAGAACTTCTCGTTGTGATCGTCGGGATTCTCGCGGCCCATCCCGATGAATTCATCCCACGAGATGCCGAGTTTCTCGGGGTAGCCGCCCATATATTTGCCGAAAAGTGCTTCGTCGAAATAGTCGTGACCGGCTGGCACCGGCGTATGAACGGTGTAGAGTGAAGAGGCGCGTACCAATTCCATTGCTTGATTGAAGGTGAGTCCGTTGTCTACATAATCGCAGAGACGTTGCAAGTTGCAGAGTGCAGCGTGCCCTTCGTTGCAATGATAAATTTGCTTCTGTATACCGAGTTTCTTCAACATAAGGATACCACCGATACCCAACAGGATTTCTTGTTTAAGCCGATTCTCCCAGTCACCACCATAAAGCGAGTGGGTGATAGGCTTATCAAATTCGGAGTTCATTTCGTTATCCGTATCGAGAAGATAGAGTTTAATGCGGCCCACATTCACCCGCCAGACATAGGCGTGCACTTGATAGTTCATATAAGGGACATCAATTACAATCGGATTTCCATTCTCATCAAGCTGACGCTCAATGGGAAGCGAATTGAAATTCTGCGCTTCATAGTTGGCAATCTGCTGTCCGTCTATACTCAACGACTGCTTGAAATAGCCATATCTATAAAGGAATCCCACGGCACACATATCCACATTGCTGTCTGAAGCCTCTTTCAGATAGTCGCCGGCAAGCATTCCCAAGCCTCCGGAATAAATTTTCAATACCTGATTGAGTCCGTATTCCATACAGAAATAAGCCACGGACGGACGTTTGTGGTTAGGCTTCACGTCCATATATGCACGAAACATTGCATAGACGTCTTTCACCTTTTTCATAATCGTCTTATTCTTGACGATGGCTTCTTTGCGTTCGTAGCTCAATCGTTCGAGCAGCATCACGGGATTATGCCCCACTTGTTCATAAAGCTCTTCGTCCAAACTCTTCCATAAATTGCGGGCTTCATAATTCCATGCCCACCACATATTATGGGCTAACTCGTCTAAACATTTCAACTGCTCCGGCAATCTTGACTTAATGGTCAGTTCTTTCCACTGAGGAGCATTCGCATAATCTGCTTTAATCTTCATAAAATTTATATTTACTATTTTATTATCATTGTTTTCTTTCTTGCGTCTGCTTTCCGCAGGGCAAAGTCGTAAGCCTCTTTATAATACTTGATAAAAGCACTCCAAAGCGCTTTCTTTGACAATCGGTCTGCATTAGAACGAGCCTGTTTGAGACTCGCTTCATCGCCGGCGGCATAGGTTATCACCGCATCTTTAATTGCGTCGGCCACTTCCGAGTAATTATAATCTGTCCGATGAACCACTGCCACACCGTCGTCAATCGTACTCTTTCCGCCTTTCACTTCATTAACCCAAAGACCGAACCCGGATAAGTCGGTCGTGACACACGGCACTTTGAAAGCAATCGATTCTAACGGAGTATATCCCCAAGGTTCGTAATACGAGGGATAAATACACAAGTCGTTGCCCAGCACGACATCATAATAAGGTAGATCGATAATACCGTCATTGCCCGTGAGATAACACGGAACAAAAATCACTTTCACGCGATCTTCCTGCGCATTATGCATACCGAAGTATTTCAAAGCTCCCATGACCTTGTCATTATTCATATCGCGAAGCCAATGTGTGAGCATCGGATCGGGCAATGGTGTATTGAATTTCTTGCCCGACAGCAGTCTTTCTTTCAGATCTTGGCGAGCTTCTCCCACCCAGCCCGGAACTTCAATGAAAGCCAACACGTGCCGATTCAGTCGCTTATCTGAACGTAACCGATTCATCGCTTCGATGAAAACGTCGAGACCTTTATTGCGATATTCATAACGCCCACTGGTCGACACGATCAGCGTATCATCCTGCAAATCGGTTCCCATGAGTGCATTAGCCACACGAAACAGTTGTGCCGAGCTGCCTTTCGCTTGCACGTAAACACAGATGCCTTTGGAATGAAATCGTTTTCAAAACCATTCGGCAAAACAAAATCAACAGGTTTGTCAAGCAACTCGCGGCATTCTGTAGCCGTAATATCACTCACCGTGGTAAAGCAATCTACATGGTGAGCCGTTTGTTTCTCAATCGAGTGTTTGCTTTGCATATTGAGTTCGGCAGCCATTTGGTCGCCGTTATAAGCTGAAAGATACTCATAAAGCGGCTTATTGTTTCCGGCGATACTCCGCCCGATGCTGGTTGCATGGGTTGTAAATATTGTTGCGATCTGCGGTAACTTACGATTGATATAAAGCAGGCCTAATCCTGTCATCCATTCATTACCGTGATAGACCACTTGTTGACGCAAATTAAGGTAATGAACATAAAAACTCTCTACCACTCGAGCTGCTGCATAAGAGAACATGGAGGCTTCATCATAATCGCCATAAGCGTGAAGACTATCTACGCCATACCATTCCCACACCTGTGTATAAATCTCGTCTTTGTGCGAATAGAAGCTATTAAAATCTACCAGGATTGCTATCGGCCGGCGGGAATCTCCCATCGGCCCACCTTAACATGCAATTCCTCTTGGTTGGCAACCTCTCGCCACTCGGCAAACAGTGTCTGGTCTTCCGTGAAATAAGGGCAATGTTGCTCTCCCCAACAGTCAGGACCAATGAAGATCAGCCTGCCTTCCAGCATTTGTTGCAATGTTCTTGCTCGCGTGGATAATACGGTGTAAATGCCGCCCACCTTATTGCATACTTCCCAACTCGACTCAAAAATATAGTCGGGAAATAGTTTATCCTTCCTCATACAATACTTATAAAACGGGGCAAAGATAATATAAAAATCACAAATCCACAACTTTAAACGCTATAAAAACCTAATTCGAATTGATTTCTTATCAAGAAACACTATCTTTGCAGCAAACAGTGTGAGAACGAGTTGTTTCACTCGTGTTATCTATAAACAAATCAATGAGTTATGAAAGTCATCAAATCGCTCTTCGTTTTACTGTTAGTGGCATTGCCATTAACGGTCTTTGGGCAGGCAAAAAGACCTTTTTCAGGAACCATCTATAATCAAACCTATCAGGTGTATATCAAAATGAACTTTTATGAGAACAATATAGAGGTGCCCGAACAGGAGATTTTCGGTTCGCTCCCAGGCTATTTCGGCGCTAAAAGAGACACGCGCAAATGGCTTATCACAGAGGCTTCGCTCACCGACCAACGCACGGCTCGCCTCTCAATCATCAATGATTATGGCAGCGAAGATCTCACTGCTACGCTCACCAGTAATTCAGATGGAACATATACGCTCACACAACAGGAGGGGAGTGCGATCAAAATCGTTGTCGATCGCAAGTGGGTGAAACTTCCCAAACGGCTTGTTTTCACGATGAATCAAAGTGATAAATAATACAGGCAGACTGTTTTTATCAGTCGATTTTTATTGGAATCAAATATTCTTCGTAATTTTGTGGGCGAAGAAATCATGGAGATGAAAAAGATTATTTTATTTGCTTTATTCGCGTTTGTGCAGACTGCGTGTCACGAGTCACTCGAAGACAGGGCCGCACGCGAGGCCAAAGAGTATACCAAGAAATATTGTCCCACTCCCGTTAATAACTTTACGCGCACTGACAGTGTAGTGTTCGACAAAGCCACTCGCACCTATCATTATTATTGTACACTGATGGGAAGAGTGGATGATGCCGAAATCATCAACAAGAATAAAAGTAAGATAAATGAGGGTTTGAGGCAGTCTATCGTGGAATCTACCAGTATCAAGGCTTATAAAGAAGCCGGATTCAACTTTACTTACACTTGTCGCTCGCAGAAGAATCCGCAACTCGTGCTGTTTGAAAGCACTTATACGAAAAAGGATTACGGCGAATAAAAAAACAACGGGCATCTCCTTCTTTTATCTAAAAGACAGAGATGCCCGTAAAAATGACTATTCAGCCGGTTTCATATTGGTGTAAACACTCTGCACGTCTTCGTCGTCTTCGAGCAAATCCACCATTTTGTCGATCGACTCTCGCTGTTCGGCGGTGACGTCTTTCAAATCGTTCGGAATGCGCGTAAACTCTGCTCCCGTGACTTCAAAGCCATGACCTTCCAAGTATTTTTGAATTTCACCGAAGCTGGTAGGCTCTCCGTAGATCGTGATTTCACCCGCCTCTTCGTCTTCGTCATACTCATCGTCTACGCCGAGATCAATCAATTCGAGAATCAGATCATCCATATCCAATCCCTCTTTCTTCTTAAATGTGAACACACATTTATGATCAAAGAGGAACGAAAGACTGCCTTGCGTCCCTAAATTACCACTAAACTTATTAAAGACGGCGCGTACATTGGCCACAGTACGTGTCGTGTTGTCTGTTGCTGCATCCACAAAGATGGCTATTCCATGTGGTCCGTAGCCCTCATAAGTCACTTCTTTGAAGTCTTTTTGATCTTTTCCAAGGGCGTTCTTGATAGCACGCTCCACATTGGCATTAGGCATATTCTCGCGTTTAGCCGTTTGAATCACGGCGCGCAGATGCGGATTATTTTCCGGGTCGGGACCACCGGCCTTGACAGCGATGGCAATTTGCTTGCCGATTTTCGTAAATGTGCGGGCCATGTGACCCCATCTTTTCAGCTTTGTAGCCTTTCGATATTCAAATGCTCTTCCCATTTGGACTTCTGTTTTAGCGGAGCTCTGCTCCGAGTTTGCTTTTAATATTTGTGATTAATTGATTCATGATTGCATCGATCTGCCTGTCGTTGAGCGTCTTTTGCTCGTCTTGCAGAATGAAATTCACGGCATAACTCTTTTTGCCGGCTGGCAAATTCTTACCTTCATAGACATCAAACAGTTCGACTTTCTTCAAGAGTTTCTTCTCCGTTTGATAAGCCACCTGTTCGATTTGCCCGAACTCCACATGACTATCGAGAAGCAAAGCGAGGTCGCGACTCACCGAAGGATACTTTGAAATCTCACTGAATGTCACCTGAGTCTTCTTCACAGCTTTCATCACTGTGGTCCAATGAATATCTGCATAATATACATTCGCAGTCAAATCGAAGTCTTTCAACAGTCGTCCTGATACTAATCCCAATTCGGCCAACACTTTCCCGCCTCGGTTTTTCAATGTCAAACCGTTTGAGAAAATGTCATTATCGCTCTCTTCTGTCGTCAATGCCTTTGCCGAAACGCCTAAGCGAGCAAAGACATTCTGCACATAAGCTTTCAGTTCATAGAAAGACGAATCTTCGTCAGGATGAATCCAGCTCCCACTAACATGCTTTCCCGTTACGAATAACGCCAAATGAGTTTCTTGGCAATATCCTTTTGCAGGGTCATTGACGGTATATCGCGAAGCGTCGAAATGATAACAGTTTCCGAACTCGAAGAAACGGAGATTTGCTGCTTTGTGATTGACGTTGCGACGAATGCTTTCTAATCCGCCGAACAGCAGTGTCTGCCGCATCACGCCGAGGTCGGCACTCAGCGGATTCATCACTTTCACAGTGGTCTCTTCGGTGTATTTGTTCAGTCCTTGATAGTAAGCGATCTTCGAGAGAGAGTTGTTCAGAATCTCGTTAAATCCGCAACCCACCAACTGTTCACCGATCATATTTTCCCGTTTGTGCGCTTGATCTTCTTCTCCCAACACCGTGAGCGAACTCTTCAATTGCATGGGAATTTCCACATGATTATATCCGTAGATCCTCAGAATATCCTCCACGACATCGCAGGGACGCTGAACATCCACACGATAAGCGGGCACAGTGAGTTCCAAACCGCTCTCGTCTTCCCGGTCGATACGCATTTCCAAGCTCTTGACAATGCTTTTGATGGTGGCTTGACCAATCTCTTTGCCGATCAAATTGTGCACATAATCATATTTCAGCGTAACCTTTGCGTCGGCAATCGGCGTCGGATAAACGTCTTTAATCTCCATACTCACCTTGCCGCCGGCCAACTCTCGGCATAGGATAGCTGCCTGTTTTAAGGCATAAATCTGTCCGTTGGGATCGATACCGCGTTCAAAACGATAACTCGAATCAGTGCTTAACCCATGCCGACGAGCACTTTTGCGAATCCAGGTGGGATGAAAATAAGCACTTTCCAGTACCACGTTGCGCGTCGTCTCATATGTGCCGCTGCCCTTGCCACCGAATATTCCGGCAATACACATCGGCTCTTCGGCATTGCAGATACTCAAATCGTGAGGCCCAAGCACGTGTTCTTCGCCGTCAAGCGTAACAAATTTAGTGCCTTCCGGTTGCGTGCGCACCACGATTTTGTGACCTTTCACCATGTCGGCATCAAAGCAATGCATCGGTTGTCCGTAGGCCATCATCACATAGTTGGTGATATCCACGATGTTATTGATAGGCCGCAGACCGATCACGCGCAACTTATTTTGCAACCAGTCTGGACTCTCTTTCACCTCGCAATCCGTAATGCTGAGACAGGCATAACGTCGACACGCCTCCATGTTCTCAATTTCTACGTCGATAGGCTGGTCATGATTGTCCACTCGGAATGTATCGCAATCGGGACGATGGAGCGAGGTCTTATAACCGTTTTGCACCAACCAAGCATACAAGTCGCGGGCAACACCGTAATGGCTCAAGGCATCGGCGCGATTAGCCGTGATGTCTATTTCGATCAACCAGTCGCTTTCCAAATGATAATATTCTGCTGCCGGCATACCCACTACGGCCGAATCGGGCAACACAATAATGCCGTCATGCGATGTGCCGACACCGATTTCGTCTTCGGCACAAATCATTCCGTAAGACTCCACGCCGCGCAACTTCGACTTCTTGATCACAAATTCCTTGTCGCCGTCATACAGCACACAGCCCAAATCGGCCACGATCACTTTCTGCCCCGCAGCCACATTCGGTGCTCCGCACACGATTTGCGACGGTGTCTCGCGCCCCAAGTCCACGCTCGTCACGTGAAGATGATCAGAATCCGGATGTTTTTCACACGTGAGCACCTGTCCCACGTAGAGTCCTTTCAACCCACCTTTGATACTTTGCACCTCTTCCAAGGCGTCCACTTCCAATCCTTCGGACGTCAGTGCGGCACAAACATCTTTGGGAGTAAGGTCAAAATCGACGTATTCTTTCAGCCATTTATACGATATATTCATTCCGATTAATGTTTATTTCTACCTTAAATTCGGCGCAAAATTAATAAAAAATCATTAGTCGGCAAAATGTTTTGAATGAGGAATCATAAATCGTGCATGTCGCACAAGAAAAAGCCCACATTCCCATCCCAATAAAACCTACTGCACCTACCTCAACACAACAAAAAAGGTGAAAAGACGCGCCAGCTAATCTTTTCACCCTTTCACTCTTTCACCTTTTCACTTTTAAATCACTTTTTCACCTTTCTAAGGTTTAGGTTTCGCGGGCTTTTTCTTCTCTTCTCCTTTCCATTCCTCCCACTCGATCTCCACGTCCGACAGGCCGCGGATGGCGCGTTTGCCGGCAGCGCTACCTGCACCGTTCTTGCTGAAACGCGTTTCGGGAATAAAGCGCACTCGAACGCCTGTAATCATGTTGGCCGTCACCTCTTTCTCGGTAGCCGCACCGCCTTTGGCCGCCACGGCAGTGAAATAGAATGTGCCGATGCCGTCGAGCTTTACCGAACGGCCTTGCGCCATGTAGTCGGCCATCACGTGAGCCAACGCCGTGAGCACCGCCATCACGTCGGCAGGACTAATGGTCGATTCGTCGGCCAGCCGCCTTGCAATCTGAGCCGTCGATACGGGGCCGCCCACCAACACTGATTTGGGATACCACCGGTTGTTGATCTTCATCAGAATCTTTTTCCAAAATGCCATATTTTTACATGTTTTGTGCCTATGGACGAAATCGAAACGAGGACAGCGGCTTGTCCGAAGTAGGACTTCACATCATCTGTCCTAGGACTACATCTCATCTGTCCTAGGACTAGATGCCGTCTGTCCTAGGACTAGACGTCGTGCGTCCTAGGGCCACATCTTGGCCCTCTTCACAGAGCCTCCCATCCTCGTCCCTTTTTCGTTCATAAGCGGATTAATAAATATATGAATTTAAATAGCTTTTCTGTTGATATCTATAAATGGAAGTGTCAGTCTTATTGCTCTAATCCTAATGGACAACCCATCCAAATATTTCCTTTGTCAGGAACTACCGTTCCCCAGCCACCACGACCATAAAGCCTCATGGTTGTCTTATTAAACCTAAACGCATAAGCATCTGAAAAACTACCGAAATGGGTTATACTCCATGGAGTATTTGACCAATAATAACCTTCTATTCCTCTGTCTGCCAGTTTACCTTTGGTATATTGCCCCATAGTCGGCAGGAAGAAGTAATCACCCGAATTGGCAGGCTCTCCTGTGGCAGAAATCGAAACCGTAAGAGCCTGAGCGTGTTCTATACCTCCATAAAAATCTCCATAAGGTCCTACTGCATCTATTTCTGCAAGTGTTTTGCTGTTTTCTGTCGCAATGATGTTGATTTTCTTAAGCCACAGACCACCGGTGTAGAGATGCCCGGCGGCTGTCCAACATCTGTCTTCCCAATGCGGTTCTCCTTTCTGCATATACCACGCCAATCGGTTCGCTGGAAAGCAGTCCTTGCATGAATAATTTGCATTGGCCCCAAACATATCTAATTGGAAAAAGCGCGGGTCTCCACTTTTCGGATAGTTGTCATTGCTTTCGCCATTGAGTTGGGGCTGCACGCTCTCATAGCCTTTCCAATAATGCTGCCCCACGGCGGCATCAAACATATAGTATTCCATTGCACTGTAATCTTTCGGATTGATGTTGGCCGTGATGGGATAGACGGTGTTGGCATCGTAAGCGGCCGAAGCGACGGTCTTGGTGAAGATTCCTTTTTGCCCCGTTACATTGTCATAGAGCGTATATTCTACGGTGAGGGCATGGGTACCCGGGGCGATAACGGCGTAGATGGCGTTGGTGCTCTGACTGGTGGCGGCATTGTTCAGAGGGAAGCCGTTGGGGTGAGAACTGCCGCTGGTGGTAATGGTAATCGTGTTGGATGAGCCACTGCCAGTCAAGCCTGTATTAGTTAGCGTGTAGGTGCCGGCTATGTTGTTGTCTGCCGTGATCTTGATTTGCGAAATATAGGTGCTGACGAGCTTATTCGGCGTGCGGGGCAACAGGCAGAGGTAAGCGGCCTTGTGGTCGAGGTCAAATTTGTAGCTGTTGTCCGACTGCTTGTGGGCTGTTGCCGTGCCACAGTCGCCGGCCTCGCGAGATGCTTGGTTGAATTGGGTTCCGTCTGCGTCTGATTCGTTGCGATCGTCACTTGGTTATAGGCCGACGCATTCTGACCGGGGTAATACACGTCGACGGTCGACGTGTTGTAAGCCTTCGACATGCGGAAGTTGGCCGTGGCCGATTTGCTCGTGATCTGGGCTGTGCCCGTGGCTCCGTCAGCCGTCCAAATCTTGTCGCTCGGCTCCCAGAAATAGTCTACGGTTGTGCCGCCCGGCAATGTTACGTCGAGCGATGTGCGGGTTTTGACGGCGCTGCCGCCGACGAAGGTCATGCCTGCAGCTGGTGCTTCAGGATTGGCTTCCGGCTTTGTTGTTTCTTCGTTCGCGCAAGCCGCCGTGAAGATTGCGAGTGTGGCCGCGGCGAATATGGATGTGATGTTTGTCTTCATGTTGTTTACTTAATTATTCGTTCCACAATTGATAATTTCTCTCTTCTGCGGGGTTGAGGTCGTCCTCATCTTCTTCCTCAAACCATCCTTGTTTGGCGTCGCCTCCGCCGCCACCCACGTGGCCTTGGTTGTGACCTCCATTGAAATGAGAACCGGTCGACAGCAATGACTCTGCATCGACTGGATTGATTGTTACTGCGGGCTTCGTATAAGCCCATCTCTCTAATTGTTTTTGTTTCATAATCGCTATGTTTTGAGTGAATAATTCGTGAAGTTTCCCCCCTTGTCGAGTTGGCAAAAGGGCATAAAAAAGGGAACAAAGGGAACTCCAAGAAGCCCTTTGTTTA
>NZ_BAIX01000026.1 GCF_000613405.1 Hoylesella enoeca JCM 12259
CTGAGTTCTTTTGCATCGCGCCACCATCATTTATATTTGCTCTTGTTGTCATACTAATAACTATCAACTGTCAATTATCAACTGTCACTTCGCTCTTGTTCAGACCCCCATCCCCCTAACTTAGGGGGCGAGAAAAACTGTCGAAGACGGGGGCAAAGGTATAACATATTTTTGGGATAGCAAAATAAAAGATGAAAATTCCTTCCTTTTATTAGTTAGCATGTATTCTCTTGGAGAGATTCTCAATTAAAAATGCTTTGATTGTCGATTATTGTGCGTAATTTTGCACGAAAGTTTTATTTTAGATTTCGATGGAACGTAGTAAAAGATATTCTTATGAGGAGGCTTATGAGGCCTCTTTGCAGTATTTTGGCGGCGACGAATTAGCCGCAAGAGTTTGGGTCAATAAGTATGCAATGAAAGACAGTTTCGGGACGATCTTCGAGCGCTCGCCGGAAGATATGCACCGGCGTATTGCCGAGGAGATTGCCCGCATCGAAAACAAGTATCAGAATCCGCTCTCGGCACAGCAAGTGTTTGACTTGTTGGATCATTTCCGATATATTGTGCCGGCCGGTAGTCCGATGACAGGTATCGGCAATGATCATCAAGTGGCGTCATTGAGCAATTGTTTTGTGATTGGATTGGATGGCGATGCCGATTCTTACGGCGCGATTCTGCGTATCGATGAAGAGCAGGTGCAGCTGATGAAGCGGCGCGGGGGCGTGGGGCATGATCTTTCGCATATTCGGCCGAAAGGCTCACCCGTGAATAACTCGGCGCTGACGTCTACTGGACTCGTGCCGTTTATGGAGCGTTACAGCAATTCTACGCGTGAAGTGGCGCAGGACGGACGGCGAGGCGCATTGATGTTGAGCGTGAGTATCAAGCATCCTGACAGCGAGGCGTTTATCGATGCGAAGATGACCGAAGGCAAGGTGACGGGTGCCAACGTGTCGGTGAAGATCGACGACGCCTTTATGCAGGCTGCTATCGACGACCGGCCGTATGTGCAACAGTTTCCGATAGATGCGGCCGAACCGCAGATGAAGCATGAGATCTCGCTCGGCAACTGTGGGAGAAGATTGTGCATAATGCTTGGAAGAGTGCCGAACCGGGCGTGCTGTTTTGGGATACGATTCTGCGCGAGAGCATTCCGGATTGTTATGCCGACCTGGGTTTTCGCACTGTGAGCACCAATCCGTGCGGAGAGATTCCGTTATGTCCATACGATAGCTGTCGGTTATTGAGTATTAATCTATATAGTTACGTTGTGAATCCGTTCACGAAAGAGGCTCGTTTCGATTTTGATAAGTTTAAGACACATGTGGCTTATGCCCAACGCATCATGGATGACATCGTTGATCTGGAACTTGAAAAGATCGACAAGATTATGGCGAAGATCCAAACGGATCCGCAAAGCGATGAAGTACGCGGTGCAGAATATCATCTTTGGGAGAAGATCAAGCGCAAGAGTAGCATGGGACGACGCACGGGCGTGGGCATAACAGCCGAAGGCGACATGCTGGCGGCATTGGGATTGCGCTACGGAACACAAGAGGCCACCGATTTCAGCGTGTCTGTTCACAAGACGTTGGCTCTGTCGGCCTATCGCAGTTCGGTGACAATGGCTGCCGAACGTGGTGCTTTCGAGATCTTCGATGCAGCTCGTGAAAAAAATAATCCATTTGTTTTGAGGATCAAGGAGGCTGATCCCGCACTATATAAAGATATGGTGAAGTATGGTCGACGCAACATCGCGTGTCTCACAATAGCGCCTACCGGCACGACAAGCCTGATGACTCAGACCACAAGCGGCATCGAACCGGTGTTTATGCCGGTGTATAAACGCCGCCGAAAAGTCAATCCCAATGATACGGATGTGCATGTGGATTTTGTCGATGAGGTAGGAGATTCGTTTGAAGAATATATCGTTTACCACAAGAAGTTTATGGAGTGGATGCGCATCAATGGCTTTGATACAGAGAAACGATACACCCAGGAAGAGATCGACGACTTGGTTTCAAAGTCTCCTTATTATAAAGCCACGGCCAATGATGTGGATTGGTTGATGAAGATTAAGATGCAAGGAGCCATTCAGAAGTGGGTAGACCATTCGATTAGCGTGACGGTTAATCTGCCAAACGATGTCGATGAAGCTTGGTGAATCGTCTCTACGTGGAGGCTTGGCGGTCTGGATGCAAAGGATGCACCATTTATCGCGATGGCAGTAGGGCCGGCGTGATGCTCTCTGTATCGAAAAAAGACAAGAAAAAAGAGGCGAAAAACGAAACGCCAGAGCCTGTTCCATGCAAACATCCCACTGTTACGGAGGTGCGTCCACGTGAATTGGAGTGCGATGTGGTGCGTTTCCAAAACAATAAAGAGAAGTGGGTGGCTTTCGTCGGACTCTTAGACGGTTATCCTTACGAGATATTTACCGGTCTGCAAGACGATGACGAGGGAATCGTTCTGCCCAAATCCGTTACCAAAGGACGCATTATCAAAAACCGAACCGACGACGGAAACAGCCGCTATGACTTCCAATTCGAAAACAAACGAGGCTATAAAACCACGGTCGAAGGGTTGAGTGAGAAGTTCAATCCCGAGTATTGGAACTATGCAAAGCTTATTTCCGGTGTGCTGCGTTATCGTATGCCGATCGATCACGTGATCAAACTTGTAGGTTCGCTGCAACTCAAAAGCGAGAGCATCAATACCTGGAAGAATGGCGTGGAGCGCGCTTTAAAGAAGTATATTATAGATGGAACCGAGGTACAAGGACAGAAATGTCCCGTTTGCGGACAAGAAACGCTGGTCTATCAAGAGGGTTGTTTGATCTGCAAAAACTGTGGCGCATCGCGTTGCGGATAACTGTTGGAAGAAGGTTTTGCCATGTTACAATTACAGAGCAGCCATATTTATCTGCGCAATTTGCGGTTTCACGCCTATCACGGCGTGCTTCCGCAAGAGCGTGTTGTGGGCAATGATTATGTTATCGACTTACGAATTGATTACTCCGTAGAGCGTGCTATGCAGACCGATCATGTCGAAGACACCATCAATTATGCTGAAGTCTTTTCGCTGGTAGCAAAAGAGATGGCTGCGTCTAACTGTCTTTTAGAGCGCGTTGGATGGTTAATTGCACGGCGTTTAACGGTTACTTACCCGGCAATTAACGGTATAGAGCTTGACATCCGGAAATTAAACCCGCCGATGGGAGCCGATTGCGACGGAGCAGGCGTGCATTTCCATTTCATTAATAAAAAATAAAAACGGGTGCAATCGTAGATGCTTCCACCATAATTTAGTTATTTTTGCAAAATCAATTGAATTGATATGCGTAGGAGATTGGTATTCACACTGATAACTATATTACTGTTTGCGATGTCCGCTTGGGCATCGAACCACTATTTTACGCTTGTTATTGATCCTGGACACGGTGGCAAAGACCATGGTGCTCCGGCTCATTTTCCAAGGAAAAAGATCTCACATTGAAGTTTGCTTTGGCTTTCGGGCGTATCATTGAACAGAATTGTCCCGATGTGAAAGTCGTTTTCACTCGCAAGATAGATACATTTCTCACATTGGCCGACCGTGCTGCGCTGGCCAACCGCTGCAAAGGCGATCTCTTTGTTTCCGTCCATATCAATGCCGTTGAGGGCTCGCGCAATGCCCGCGGCTATCAAACTTACACGTTGGGACGCAGTTTGCGCAACGGAAACAGCGAAGGAATTCGTCAGAATTTAGAAGTAGCCAAACGCGAAAATTCCGTTATCTATCTTGAAAAAGACTATCGGCGCACGTACAAAGGATTTGATCCCAACTCAGCGGAAAGCGATATTATGTTTGAATTTGTGCAAGACAAGAATCGCGAACACAGCGTAGAACTGGCCAAATTCTTGCAAAGTGAGATCTGCGCAGCTACTGGACGATCCAACAGTGGAGCACATCAAGACAACTTGGCCGTACTTAGACTCACCTCAATGCCGGGCTGTTTGATGGAGCTTGGATTCATTTCCACGCCCGATGAAGAGCAATATCTCAATTCTGATGAGGCTCTTCGAGCTTACTCCAGAGGATTTCTCAATGCCTTCAAACGGTATAAAGGTCGTCACGATAACAATATTGTGGTGCCTTATAAACCCAGTGGAAACGAGGAAGAACGTACGCTTCCCTCGATCGTTCCCGATGATTACAAACAGAATGAACCGCAACCCATGCCTCCGCCAATAGAAAACAATGAGCAGAGAGGTGATGGAACAGTGTCCGATATGCCGCAGGTTGAAACGTCAGGTAATGTCGGGATAAACAGTGATTGGCCACAATTTAAGATCCAAATCTTCGTCAGTAAGTTGGTGTTGAATCAGGGGTGCAGTCAGTTTAAGGGATTAGATGTCATCGAATCTTATCGCGAAGGCGACCTAATTAAATATACTTACGGCTCGTCGAAAGACTTTTACGAGATCTGTCGAATCCGTCGTCGTATCCTCGATAAGTTTCCCGATGCTTTTGTTATCGCATTCAAACATGGGAAAAGAATGAATATCAATCAAGCCATTCAGGAGTTTAAACTAAACAGAAATAAATGATTTATCTATGAAGTATAATGCAAAGGAAATCAAGATTGCACTTGTTGCCATTGTCGGAATTGTCGTTTTGTATTTCGGAATGAACTTTCTAAAAGGGCTGACAATGTTTTCCAATGATGAAACATATTACATCTCATTCAAAGATATAACCGGACTCTCTGGCTCAAATCCCATCTATGCCAACGGGTTTAAGATCGGTGTGGTGAAGGATTTTGCGTATGATTACTCGGGAAAAGAAGGTATCAAAGCCCGAATCGGTATCGACAAGCGGATGGTTATACCGCAAGGTAGCACAGCCGAGATCGTTAGTGACGTGTTGGGAAATGTGCAAGTGAATCTCAAACTCAACCGGAACACAACGCAGATGCTGCGCCCCGGCGACGTAATCCCAGGTGATGTGAGTGCCGGAATGGTCTCAAAGGTGGCTCAAATGGTGCCTGCCATCGAGGCAATGTTGCCTAAACTTGACTCGATTTTGGTTAATCTCAATGTGTTGTTGACCAATCCGGACATCCCCCAATCATTGCATAATGTGAAAAATATCACTGGCAACTTGACAACCACGACACAGCAGCTCAACACGTTGATGTCGGGGTTGAACCGACAAGTGCCCAAACTGCTTTACAAAGCCAATGGCGTGCTTGACAACACTCATGCCTTGACGGCGAATTTGGCGGCTGTCGATGTCAATGCAACGATGAATCAAGTGAATCAAACGCTTGCTAATGTACAAGCTTTGACCGAAAGACTCAACAGTAATGAAGGTTCATTAGGATTACTGATGACTGATCCCAGTCTCTATAATAATCTTAATTCGGTGATGCGCAATGCTGATTCATTGGTTATCAACTTGCGTCAGCATCCCAAACGATATGTCCACTTTTCTTTGTTCGGGCGTAAAGATAAATAGCATGAATCTTTATCTATAAACAGTTGTTATACAACGATTTATGAATTGGCTATCAGTTACGTTGCAATTGATAGTTAATTGCATGACAAGTAATCATTAAACGTATCGCAACTAACGGTTAAACGCAATTTGATAAACCGTTAGTTGCGATGCGCTTTTATATTTGCTGTTCGCGCGTTGACATCAAACGATTTTCCAACTCCATTTGAAACGAGAGACAAAATCACATTAAATATAAAATTACTCTAAATAACATGCGGTTTGTTTCACAACATTTGTAGGCTTTCAAAACCGCTTTGAGGGTGCGTCTTACAGCTATTCCGTACCTGTGTTTCACCACATTGGAATGGTATTGGATAAGATTTGATAAGTGATTTATATTCAACGCATTTGAATTGTGCAAGAGGCGAGAAAACAACTTGCTGTCACATTTTTGCGTAAAACGCCTATTCATAGTGTTTTATGTGATTTGGGAGAAAAACGATGAGATACAAGAGTTTGTCTATCTTGATTTTTTTTGCGAAATTTGCAGTTGCAAACTTATTAATAATATAGGAGTTGTGAAAATGAAAGTGAGTTCTGATCAACATTGGAACGAGGTGCTTGCGCTCATCAGTAAGAACGTGTCCGCACAGCAATATGCTACGTGGTTCAAACCGATTGTGTTTGAATCATTCAACGAGAAGACCCGCACGATTTTAGTACAGGTGCCGAGTCTTTTCGTATATGAGTATTTGGAAGAGAATTATGTAGACCTGCTTAAAACAGTACTAAGCCGTGTTTTCGGTGAGGGTATTCGTCTGACGTATCGTGTTGTGACCGATCAGGAACACAAGTTGACACAAGATATCGAGGCAGATCCCACAGATGCCTCGCTCGCTCCGCAACAAAAGACTCGCGCCAATCAGTCACCCACTGTTCTCGACGCAGCCGTTCCGCAACAATTAGACCCACAACTCAACCCACATCAAACCTTTTCAAACTTCATCGAGGGCGATAGCAACAAGCTGCCACGCTCTGTCGGTCTCTCCATTGCAGAACATCCTAACACCACTCAGTTCAATCCGATGTTCATTTACGGGCCTTCGGGTTGCGGAAAGACGCATCTGATCAATGCGATCGGCGTACAGGCAAAGCAGCTCTATCCGCAAAAACGTGTGCTGTATATCAGTGCCCGCCTCTTCCAAGTGCAATTTACCAACGCCGTTTTACAGAATAAGACCAACGACTTCATCAATTTTTATCAAACCATTGATATTCTGATCGTTGATGATATACAAGAATGGATCACGGCAACGAAGACTCAAGACACGTTCTTCCACATCTTCAACCACCTCTTCCGCAATGGAAAACGAATCATTTTAGCCAGCGATCGCCCACCCGTTGACCTTAAAGGAATGAACGACCGTTTACTAACCCGCTTCTCTTGCGGCCTGATTGCCGAATTGGAGAAACCCAATGTGCAGCTCTGTGTAGACATTCTCAACAGCAAAATAAGGCGTGACGGACTTCGTATTCCTGATGAAGTAGTGCAGTATATTGCGTCGACTGCCAACGGAAGTGTACGTGATTTAGAGGGTGTTATCAACAGTCTGCTGGCCTATTCCGTGGTTTATAACAGTCATATTGATATGCGTTTGGCCGAACGTGTTATCAAACGCGCCGTGAAAGTAGATGATAAACCGCTCACCGTTGACGATATTCTCGACACCGTTTGTCATCATTTTAATGTTTCTGCGACCGCTGTCAACAGCAAAAGTCGCCGTCGCGAGCTGGTCACGGCACGTCAAGTGTCTATGTATTTGGCCCAGAAATATACCAAGATGCCGGCCAGTCGAATCGGTAAATTGGTAGGAGGGCGTGATCATTCTACGGTTATTCATAGTTGTACACAGGTAGAAAACCGTTTGAAAACCGATCGATTGTTCTCAGATGAGATAGTAAGTATCGAGAATTCATTTAAGTTAAAGAAATAGAAAGATAGTTCAAAGGGATGCAAAAAGATGTATCCCTTTATCTTTTTTGCTGAAAAATGCATTGCATTTCAGATTTTATGGTTATATTTGTAACTCACAAAAATCTTGGAAAACAATGCAAGAAAACGAACTGAAAGCAATTATCTCCCATTTCGGTATCAGCGGAACGGTCGATACCATCAAGCCTTTGGGAAACGGATTAATTAATGACACGTACAAGGTAAACACCTTAGAGCAGGACCAATCGGACTATGTGTTGCAACGAATCAATAATGCTGTCTTTACGGATGTTGAACTCTTGCAACACAATATCGAAGCAGTAACGGCGCATATCCGTAAAAAACTGATGGCAAGAAACGAATCGGACATTGACCGAAAGGTATTGACCTTTATCCCAACAGCTGCCGGAAAGACTTATTTTAAAGACGATTCCGACCGGTTTTGGCGTGTATCAGTATTCATTCCCAATGCAAAGACTTACGAAGCAGTGACTCCCGAGTATGCATATTACTGTGGATTAACTTTCGGAGAGTTTGAAAATATGCTCGTGGATATGAACGAAGAGTTAGGCGAAACTATCCCCGACTTCCACAATATGGAACTACGTATGCAGCAATTGCGTGCTGCCATAGAAACGGATGCAAAGGGACGAGTGGACGAAGTACGCTCCATCATCAACGAGTTGGAGCAAGACGCTGACGAAATGTGCAAAGCTGAGCGACTGTTTCGTGCAGGTCAATTGCCCAAACGTATCTGTCACTGCGATACGAAGGTGAATAATATGATGTTCGATGAGGCTGGACACGTGCTTTGTGTTATCGATTTAGATACGGTTATGCCGAGTTTCATCTTCTCGGATTACGGTGATTTCCTACGCACCGGTGCCAACTTCGTGGCCGAAGATGACTCGAATTTCGACCGAGTGGGCTTTAATGAAGATGTCTTCCGCTCATTTACGAAAGGCTATTTAGAGTCGGCCGGTTCGTTCCTCACACCTATCGAGATCGAGAATCTGCCTTATGCAGTGGCTCTCTTTCCGTATATGCAGTGCGTAAGATTCCTTACCGACTACATCAATGGTGACACTTATTATCACATTAAATACCCAGAGCACAACTTGGTACGTACTAAAAACCAACTGATGCTTTATCGAAGCGTGTGTGCTCATAAGCAAATGATGACCGATTTTATCAACGAATGCTTGAAAACCAATGAAAAAACTGACCGTTAAAAGGCTCTCTGCACAGGAAATTTCGGCAGAAAACATACCGACATTATTGGCTGATGCAGGGGTGGAATACCATCAAGTGAATTGTGTGAACTGGTCTGATGAGTTCCCTTACGCCCCCAAGATAAACTTCGGTATCGCTCATACAGGCAGCGAGATATGGCTTCATTACTACGTGGAAGAGCGTTGTATCCGAGCGGTTGCACCTCAGGACAACGGCAAAGTGTGGGAAGACTCGTGCTGTGAGTTCTTTATTCAGCCCGCAACCGACGGTATTTACTACAACATTGAGTGCAATTGTGCAGGCACATTGTTGGTCGGATCCGGTTCAAGACGTGAAGAACGGCAATTGGCTCCGCAGTCGATTCTCGATCAAGTAAAGCGTTGGTCTTCTCTCGGTCGGGTTCCTTTCGAGACCAAGGACGGCGATTTCAAATGGCAAATGGCATTAATTATTCCCGTCACTACCTTCTTCCAGCATCGCATTCAACAATTAGATAGTTTACAGGTAAAAGCCAATTTCTACAAATGTGGCGACAAAACGTCTACCCCACACTTCCTTTCGTGGGCTCCGATAGCGGTTCCCTGTCCCGACTTTCATCGTCCCGACTTCTTCGGCGAGATTGTATTCGAGCCATAAATAATCATTGTTCACGACTCCGGATAAATAAGTCTGAGAGGTGAAAAAGAATGAGGGAATGAATCATTTGAATTCATTCCCTCTTCTGTTTTTAGTAAATTGTTATTTCGAACAGTTCGGATTCCACGGCTTCAATTGCTGAAAGAAGTCGTTACCTTTATCATCTACGAGGATGAAAGCAGGGAAATCTTCCACTCGAATCTTCCAAACGGCCTCCATTCCAAGCTCTGGATACTCTACACATTCAATGCTCTTGATAGAGTTCATAGATAAAACCGCAGCGGGGCCACCGATACTTCCGAGGTAGAAACCACCATGTTTCTTGCACGAGTCGGTTACAACCTGCGTGCGATTGCCTTTTGCAATCATCACCATCGAGCCTCCGTGGTCTTGGAATTCATCAACATACGGATCCATACGGTTAGCTGTCGTCGGGCCCATTGAGCCGCAAGGCATACCCTCCGGAGTCTTAGCGGGACCAGCATAAAGTACGGGATGATCCTTGAAATACTGCGGAAGGTCTTCTCCTGCATCAAGACGCGCCTTGAGTTTAGCGTGTGCAATGTCGCGCGCAACAATGATAGTACCGTTCAGACTCACGCGTGTAGCAACAGGGTATTTGGTCAACTCATTCAAGATCTCACGCATCGGGAGATTCAAGTCAATCTTCACGGCATCGCCTTCACCTGCTTGTCGCAGCTCTTCGGGAATCAATTGGCCGGGATTATCATCTAATTTCTCAATCCAAATACCGTCTTTGTTGATCTTGGCTTTGATGTTTCGGTCGGCCGAACAGCTCACACCCAAGCCCACAGGACACGAAGCACCGTGGCGCGGAAGGCGAATTACACGCACGTCGTGAGCAAAATACTTACCGCCGAACTGTGCACCAAGTCCTATTTTGTACGCTTCTTCAAGCAGTTGTTGCTCTAATTCGACATCGCGGAACGCCCTTCCGGTTTCGTCTCCGGTCGTAGGCAGATTGTCATAGTAATGTGTTGAGGCCAGCTTTACCGTGAGAAGATTCTTCTCTGCACTGGTTCCGCCAATGACAAAAGCGATATGATAGGGCGGACAAGCAGCCGTTCCAAGACTCTTCATCTTGTCGATAAGGAACGGAATAAGCGTTCCCGGATTCTGGATCAGTGCTTTCGTCTGTTGATAAAAATAGGTTTTGTTGGCCGATCCGCCACCTTTCACCACGCAAAGGAATCTATATTCGTCGCCCTCTGTTGCCTCGATGTCGATCTGTGCAGGCAAGTTGCAACGCGTATTCACCTCGTCATACATATTGAGCGGTGCGTTTTGAGAGTATCGCAGATTCTCTTCCGTGTAGGTTTTGTACACTCCTCGCGAGAGCGCTTTTTCGTCGCTGAAGTCTGTCCAGACGTGTTGCCCCTTCTCACCGTGTATGATTGCCGTGCCCGTATCTTGACAGAAAGGGAGCTTTCCCTTAGCAGCCACCTCGGCATTACGTAGAAAAGTCAGGGCCACATACTTGTCGTTGTCGCTCGCTTCGGGGTCAGTGAGAATCTTGGCAACCTGCTCATTGTGCGCGCGACGCAGCAAGAAGTTGACGTCGCGGAATGCAGTGTTGGCCAGTTTAGTCAATGCTTCGGGTGTAACTTTCAGAATTTGTTTGCCTTCAAAATCACCAATCGAAACGCCATCTCGGGTCAACAGATAATACTCCGTATCATCTTTGCCCAGCTGGAACATCGGTGCGTACTTGAATTCTGGTGTTTGTGCCATAATGTTTTGTAAGTTATGTTAGTTTATAAGTTTATGAGTTCGTGAGCTTCCGGGCTTCTCCCTGTCCCTTCGAAGAGACTAAAAGGATTTTCACTAATAATCAATACGTTACAACTCTTCGTTTTATGCCTTGCAATTAACCGTTAATCACACTGCATTTAACTGTTAAATGCGTTGCGATTAACGGCTAATTAAGACCTCATTTTTATTTATTTGAAAATTAATGACTTAAATAGCTCACTTAATATCCGAATATTTCGTCTGTCGAAAGGCGATGAATTGGTCCGAGCTTTTCGAGTGCTTTGATGTCGAGATTCTTCTCGTCGCCCAAAATAATGTATTTATAAGGCTTACGAGCATCGTCTCTTGCTCGAAAGTCACAATATCTTTGAGAGTCAACGAGGGTGCAATCTTATAGACTTTTTCATTCAGATCATAATTGATTCCTAAATTCTGAGCACTCAGATATTTATTGATAATGCCGAATTTAGTCGTTCGTTCCGTAGCAATCCGCTTCAAGAGAGCCTGTTTGGCCAGGTCGAATGCCTTTTGAGATTGCGGCATCGTGTCAATGATTTGCTTGAAAGCCTTGGTACAGTCCATCATTTTATCGTTCTGTGTGATGATGAACGTACGCGCGTATTCGGGCAGATCCTTACGCCACGGAGTGATGTAAGAAGCACCGGCACTATATGCCAGACCGCGGGTTTCACGCAATTCCTGGAACACAATAGCGTTCATCCCTTTGCCGAAATACTCATTGAAGAGATCAATCAGCGGCTGCTGTTCGGGTTTCCATGCGCGATTCCCGTTGTTGTATTGTACCATATAAATGTTCTTTGCAGCATAAGGAGCTAACAAAATCTCATCTTGCGATGTGACTTGGTTGATAAAATCCTTACCCGTAGGAACTGGTTTGAGATTCTTTCCCGTCTGATGCTGCTTGTCTATGACGGCCGTCAGCTCTTTCGTTGAATACGGACCGTAATAGAGAACAGTGTGTTGATAGTTGCGAAGACCCTTTATCAAGTCGAGCAAAGTCTGCGGATCGGTTGCTTTGAGCTCTTGATTGCTCAGCACATTGCGTATAGGATTATACGAACCATATATTCCATAGTTGGACAAAGCTACGAAGTTGGCATTCTGATTGGCCTTATTGTCCTTGCGGGATTTCTCCATATTGCTCACATAGCGCTGATAAGCATCCCGATCAACCTTAGCATTCGCAATCAGATTTTCTACGAGACGCAATGCTTGCGGCAAGTTCTCGTTGAGTCCGCTGATAACAATGGATGTCGTTTGATTGCCTACCTGAATATGATAAGAGCACGCCAGCTTGTAGAACTGCTGCTTGACCTGTTCTGCCGAGAGCTTATCAGTGCCAAGAAAGTCGAAATAATCGGCTGCAACGGGGAGTCGCTTATCTTCTTTCTGACCGAATTTGAAATAGAAAGAGAGTGTGAACAAGCCGTTATCTTTATTCTGAACATAAAGCACGGGTAGGCCCTTCGAGGTACGAGTGCGGGTAAGATCTTTGTTGAAATCAACAAAACGAGGCTCTATCGGCTTTGCTTTCGAGTCGAGAACGGTCTTGACAAAAGCACTCTGCATATCGCGGTTGGCCGGTATCGGCGTAATGGCGGGCTTGTCGATTTTCTTCTGTGTGCTGTCGACACCTTGTTTTTTATAAACACAGACATAGTTATCATTAAGATATTTGTTGGCAAAAGCACGATCTGTGACTTGGAAATGCGGACGATCCGATTCATTCTGTCTACCACATCTGCCCACTTCTTGCCGTTAACAAACGCATCGACAAACTGGCTTGCACGGCTTTTGTTGCTCTCCAAAGACTTGAAATAAGAAAGTTTCATATTGTTGATGACCGACGGGATGAGGTCATCTGAGAAATCTCCGTGCTTGAGTTTGTTCACTTCTTCTAACAAAAGACGTTGTACTTCGGGTAACGTCTGTCCTTCTTTTGGCATACCTTGCAAGATGAGTGCACCGTAATCGGCCAAGTGTTCACTGAAAGCACCACCGCCGAGATACTTCATTTTCTGATCCAAATCAAGGTCCATCAAGCCGGCTTTGCCGTTAGACAGAATCTCAGCAATAACGTCTAAGGTGTCGGATTGCAGTGAGGAAGCCCCATCAAAGCGCCATCCGAGCGTCAGGTTTTCAGCTTCCTGGCCCACAACCGTAGTATCTCGCGGCGTAGTAATGGGTGCTTGGACCGGGAATTGTGGGAAAGTGAGATTCTGGTTGGACTTCCACATACCGAAATATTTATCGATCGTGGCGATAACTTCATCTGGATTGAAATCGCCTGCCATACAAATAGCTACGTTGTTGGGCACATAGTAGCGGTTGAAATAGTTCTTGATATTGACAATCGAGGGATTTTTGAGATGCTCTTGTGTGCCGATCGTAGTCTGCGTTCCATACGGATGGGTGGGTGTCAACAGTTTCGAGAGCGCCGCCCAAACCTTTCGACCGTCATTGGCTAAGCCTATATTGTATTCTTCGTAGACAGCTTCTAACTCGGTATGGAAGCCTCTGATAACCATATTTTGAAATCTATCGGCCTGAATCTTTGCCCAGTTATCCACCTCGTTTGCGGGAATATCCTCCACATAACATGTCACATCATTGCTCGTATAGGCGTTGGTGCCCTCGGCTCCGATAGCTGACATCAACTTGTCATACTCGTTCGGAATGAAGTATTGGGCTGCAATCTGCGACACACTGTCTATCTGGTGATAGGCTGTTTTACGCTGTTGCGGATCGGTAAGACGGCGATAGGTCTCGTATCGAGCCTGAATATCATCTAACAGCGGTGCCTCTTTAGCTGCGTTGTTGGTACCGAACAGTTTCGTTCCTTTAAACATCAGGTGTTCAAGATAGTGTGCCAAGCCGGTGGTTTCAGCCGGATCATTGCGTGAACCGGTACGAACCGCGATGTAAGTTTGTATGCGCGGTTTCTCGTTATTGACCGAAAGATAAACTTTCAGACCGTTGTCAAGGGTGTAGATGCGGGTCTGCATCGGATCGCCTTTGACCGAAACATACTTGTAATCCTTTGCTTGTGCGCCCAAAGTGAGCGTCAAAAGGATACCCATTGTCAGTGATCGTAGTCTCATATCATATTTGTTTAAAGTTTAAATATCCAATCTTTGGTTTTCAAAATCTACTTCTTTGTCTAACTGCTTAATAAAACTATTCAAGACTTTTTCGTCTACATCGCCCAAGGAGAACTCCTTTTCGGCGTCTTTCCGAATCTCGGCTATCCACACGCGGCGTGCAGTTACATAGTCGGTGCGTATCCGTTCGACGTCGGCCGGGGTCAATTCGTCCAAATGGTAATAATCAAGAATCATCCGATAAGCCCATGCCCATCGGTATTCGGAATAGTTTTCGTGAATGCGGTTGAACCGATCAGTAACGGCATCGATCGTTGTTAAGGTTCCGTTCTTGATATCTTCAATCAGCCGATACTCCTCAGACAAGGGCAACAAAAGACCTGAAAGGTCGGTCCAAGGACCTGTTCCGCAGTCGGTTTGCGGCTGTTCGAGGCGGTGTCGCTTCAAAACGGCGCCCATAAAGATGCGAAGCGCGATGTCATAGTATTTGATTCCCTTACGCAGTGAGCTGGTCTTAATGACATACTCGTGGTAATTATAGGCAGAAACATTATCGCCCGAGGCCGCACGCAGATTCTCCAAGATTTCCTTTCCACGCAGAATCTCACCCACAGAGAATGGACTTAACCAATCGAAATTCACTATACTCTTCTGTCCGCAACGTGGTCTGACATCGCGTTTGGGCCATTTCCGGATGTCGCGATACAGTCCGACGGTAGTCAAATTGCGGCCGGGCACAAGATACATCGTATCACTATAAGCGATAAGATACGAAAAAGGAAGCGCCCGAGTGTCCGGATGATACATCAGTTTACCGAAACATACGGAGAAAGTACCTATGTGTGCCGGCATCAACAGATAGGCTCCGCTGGCCGTTTTAGAGCCTCTCTCCATAACTCCGTAATGCATCGGGCCCATCTTATACGCGTGATTGCTGAAGTTTGTAGCTGATCCGGCGTTGTAAAAAGAAAACATTCCGCCGATGAGCAACGAACTTTTATGGTGGCTCGAAGTGAAAGGACCGCAGAAAGCTGCGCACGCTTCACCGTTAGCCATATAGCTATTGGCAAAGAAAACACTACTTTCGGCTGTAAATCCGTTGGTAATTTGACAAGCTTCTCCCACAAAACAGTTTTCTATTTTCGCACTGTTCAGAATAGAAGAACCATCGAAGATGATGGAGTTTTCGCAGATAACGCCGCTCCCGATATACACATTGGCCTGCGGAATACTTTTGATAGAGCAGTCGCTGAGCCTGCAAGCGCCGTTGATTTCACAGTCGTTACTGATGTGTGTATTGGTTATTTCGCCTGTATTGATAATCTTTACGTTGTCGCCGATAGTGCCTTGCTCGGGTACTTTAGCACTGATTTCAGCCTTCACCAATACTCTGATGGCATTGATTAAGTCTTTATCACCGATATGTTTCACCATCAATGCAGCGATCTGACTGGTCAATCCGTCGAACAAAATAACGTTACCCTCGCCCACTTCATTGAGCACCGAGATCATATTTCCTTGTCCGAAGGTGGCTCCATCGGTTGTTTCGATGGTGTTAACATTCGACAAATAACACTCTTCTCCTATGTGATAGTTATTGATATAATTGCCGATGTTCTCGATCAAGCAATTGTCTCCCACCGTGACATTACGCAAAGTGGCATTCCGAATGCCCGACTGCTTACGGAAACCGGGACTCACCTCTACGTTCTTTTCAAACACACCGAGCGTCACTTCACCGTAAAACGCCACGTGACGGATGTGTGTCGGAGCAAAGTCATCGGCCACTTGAATGGCTGTCCAATCCTCGGCGGTGCAACCATTGTCTTCTAAAATGCCGATCTCTTCATCTGTAAGAAGTCTGTATTCATCCATATTCACACCATATATTTATATAAACAGCGTGTCTTACCCCCTTTGAGAGGAACGGGGAAAGGCTTTTCTGCGTTATTCTATATTGTATAAGAAGTCGTTATAAGGGTATTTCTGTACGTGCAACTCACGCACCTTATGATATAAAATATCACGAAACTCGATGAGATTAACCCGCTCGCGCGCCGAAATAAACAAACAATTCTCGTTTAACCGAGCCATCCACGTACGCCGAAGTTCGTCGAGCGGAATGTTTTCTCGGCTTATCGGCGTTAAGTCATCGGCCTCTTTATCCACCCAATGATACTGATCGATCTTGTTAAAAACAATCATCGAGGGTTTGTCTGCACATCCGAGGTCTTTCAAAGTATTCTCAACCACGTTGATCTGCTCTTCGAAATCGGGGTGCGAAATGTCCACAACGTGCAACAAAAGATCAGCTTCGCGCACCTCATCGAGCGTTGATTTAAATGAGTCTACAAGGTCAGTGGGCAACTTTCGGATAAAACCCACGGTGTCAGCCAATAAGAAAGGCAGATTCTCTATCACCACTTTACGCACCGTTGTGTCAAGAGTGGCAAAGAGTTTGTTCTCTGCAAATACCTCGCTTTTAGCCATCAGGTTCATTATTGTAGACTTACCCACATTGGTATAACCACGAGTGCCACCCTGATCATTCGCCCACGATTTTTGCGTTGGGTAGCTTTCTGCTTGTCGATTTCGGTCAATCGCTGCTTCAACAACGACATTCGGTTAAGGATAATACGGCGATCCATCTCTAATTGAGTCTCTCCCGGACCTCGCAAACCTACCGAACCTTTTCCTCCTCCGGAGCCGGATCCACCGCCTTGACGCTCTAAATGCGTCCAAAGTCGTTGCAAACGGGGCAGCATATAACGGTATTGTGCTAGTTCGACTTGCGTCTTGGCATTGGCCGTTTGAGCACGCATCGCGAAGATATCTAATATCAGCGATGTGCGATCAAGAATCTTTACACCCAACGATGCCTCAATATTGCGAATCTGTTTAGCCGACAATTCATCATCGAAAATTACCATTCCCACGGGACGTTCGGCATCTTCTTCATCACGAATATATTGCTTAATCTCTTCGAGTTTGCCCGTTCCGACATACGTCACGCTGTTGGGACCACCCACTTTCTGGGTGAATCGCTTCACGGTAACAGCTCCGGCGGTGTCAGCCAAGAACTCTAACTCGTCGAGATATTCCTTGGTTTTGGCCTCATCTTGCGTCTGCGTGATTAGTCCCACGAGCACAGCCGTCTCGGCTTTTACCTCAGATATGACAAATTCTTTCATCCGATCTTTCTCTTTTCGCAGATGCAAAGATAGTATAATCTTTTGGTTTTCCATGTGAAAGTCAGGCCGTTTTATTTTCTCTGCTTTAACTTTTTAGGTAAATCGATTGCGGGCGAAAGTTCTAAAATCAAAAAATGAGCCATCCGAGGCCTCGGATAGAGTAAAAATTGAAAAAATGGGCTTTCCGAGGCCTCGGATAGACTAAAAACTGAAAAAACGACGTTTCGCTTGCAAGCGACAGACGGAAATGGCAAAAAAATAGCCGTCGCTTGTAAGCGAAATGTTCAAAACACAAAAAACTGCGTTTCGCTTGCAAGCGAAAGCTCCAAAATAGAAAAAACAACGTTTCGCTTGTAAGCGACGAGAAAAAATAGTCAAAAGCTGCCTGTCGCTTGTGTTTTTTCCTCAAACTCACGGCAGTGCTTGGGTCGCATGGCCGCGTGGCCGACGAAGACCGGGCGTTTCCTCGCTCTGCGTTCAATATTTGTTTGCTATCGACATCCGCTTTGCGTTAAACTTATCGTTTTTTGCAGGTATTACGGCAAATTTCTGTATTTTTGCCCGCACAAAAACAAACTTAAATAGAAAGGCAAAATAATATGCTTACACTTAAACTCATCAGTGAAGAGACTGAACGCGTGATTAAAGGTTTGGAGAAGAAGCATTTCGCCGGAGCCCGCGAGGCTGTCGAGCATGTGCTGGCCATTGACAGACGGAGACGCGAGACCCAGCAGAATTTTGATAAAACTAAGCAGCAGGCGAATTTGCTCTCCAAACAGATCGGAGGGCTGCTGAAAGCGGGTGAGAAGACTGCGGTGGATGAGATTAAGAAACAAGTGGCTGCGCTGAAACAGACTGGCAAGGATTTGCAGGACGAGATGGAGGCTGCCGAGCGTGAGTTGACGACGTTGCTCTGCACGATTCCCAATATTCCCAATGACAAGGTGCCTGAGGGGCGCGATGCTTCGAGCAATGTGGTGGTGAAAGAGGGCGGCGTGATTCCTGAGCTTCCTGCCGATGCCTTGTGTCACTGGGATTTGTGTAAGAAATATAATTTGATCGATTTTGATCTCGGCGTTAAGATCACCGGTGCGGGTTTTCCGGTGTATATCGGTAAGATGGCGCGCCTGCAACGTGCGTTGGAAGCATTTTTCTTGGATGAGGCACGCAAGTCGGGCTATTTGGAGATACAACCGCCGTTTGTGGTAAACCAGGCTTCGGGGTATGGAACGGGGCAGTTGCCCGATAAAGAGGGGCAGATGTATCATGCCGAGGTGGATGATCTCTATTTGATTCCGACGGCCGAAGTGCCAGTCACGAATATTTTCCGCGATGAGATTCTCGATGAGAAAGATCTGCCGATCAAGCGCTGCGCTTATTCGGCTTGCTTTCGTCGCGAGGCCGGCAGTTATGGCAAGGATGTGCGGGGATTGAATCGTTTGCATCAATTTGATAAGGTGGAACTCGTGCGTATCGATAAGCCCGAGCATTCTTATGGCTCGTTGCAGGAGATGCTGAACCATGTGGAGGGGCTGTGCCAAAAGCTCGAATTGCCTTACCATATCTTGTTGTTGTGTGGTGGTGACATCAGTTTCACGGCTTCCATCTGTTATGATTTCGAGGTTTGGAGTGCGGCGCAGAAGAGATGGCTCGAAGTTTCGTCTGTTTCCAACTTTGAGAGTTATCAGGCCAATCGTTTGAAGTGCCGTTATCGCCGTGCCGAAGATGGTAAGATCGAGCTTTGTCACACGCTGAACGGTTCGGCTTTGGCGCTGCCTCGTATCGTGGCTACGATCATCGAAAACAATCAAACTCCCGATGGTATTCGTGTGCCGAAAGTCCTCGTTCCGTATTGCGGCTTTGAGATGTTAGATGGGGAAAACTTCTAACAAACTGATCCATTGTCAATCTTAAATGAAGAACATTATGAATAAAATCGTACGCAAGGAGCAATTCTCCGAGAAGGTATTCCTTTTCGAGATAGAGGCTCCGCTCATTGCCAAGAGCCGAAAGGCCGGCAACTTCGTTATCGTGAGAGTTGGGAAAAAGGGTGAGAGAATGCCGCTAACGATTGCTGATGCCGACATCAAACGCGGGACTATCACGCTGGTCGTACAGAAGGTGGGACTCTCTTCCCGGAAACTATGCGATTTGAATGTGGGCGACTATGTGACCGACGTGGTGGGCCCACTGGGTAATCCCACATATATCGAGAATTTCGGTACGGTGGTTTGTGCCGGTGGTGGCGTGGGCGTGGCACCTATGTTGCCGATCATCCGAGCTTGAAAGCTGCCGGCAACCGAGTGCTCTCTGTGTTGGCCGGGCGCAGCAAGGATCTGATCATCCTCGAAGACGAAGTGCGCAAGAGTTCTGATGAGACACTCATCATGACAGACGACGGCAGCTACGGCGAGAAAGGCGTTGTGACAGTGGGCATCGAACGGCTGATCAACCAGGAACACGTAGACAAAGTGTTTGCCATCGGCCCACCGATCATGATGAAGTTCTGTTGTCTGCTCACACAGAAATATAACATCCCCACCGATGTGTCGCTCAATACGATCATGGTGGACGGAACGGGCATGTGCGGCGCCTGCCGACTGACCATCGGCGGCAAGACCAAGTTTGTCTGCATTGATGGACCGGAATTCGATGGCGCATTAGTCGACTGGGACGAAATGTTCAAGCGGATGGGCACCTTTAAGAAGGTGGAAAGCGAAGATCTCGCACACTTCCAAGAGCATCTCGATAGTGTGGAAGTGGCTGCTGTCGGGCACACCACCGATATTGTCATGGATGTCGTGCCTACGGATGAGCCAATCGAGGTGCTCACTGATCGTGATGCCCAGTGGCGAAAAGATTTGCGGGCAGCGATGAAACCCAAGGAGCGCACGAAGATCGAGCGTGTCAGCATGCCAGAACTCGATCCCGTCTACCGGGCTACGACCCGCACCGAAGAGGTCAACAAAGGACTTACCAAAGAGATGGCACTCACCGAGGCTAAGCGTTGTCTCGACTGTGCCAAACCCACTTGTGTGGAGGGTTGTCCGGTTAACATCAACATCCCCTCGTTTGTCAAGAACATTGAGCGCGGGCAGTTCTTGGCTGCTGCCAAAGTGTTGAAAAACACCTCGGCACTTCCTGCCGTCTGCGGTCGTGTTTGTCCGCAGGAGAAACAATGCGAGAGCCGCTGCATCCATCTGAAAATGAAGGAGCCGGCCGTTGCCATCGGTTATCTCGAACGCTTTGCAGCCGATTACGAGCGCGAGAGCGGCAATATTTCGTTGCCCGAAATGGCCCCTGCCAATGGTGTGAAAGTAGCCGTCGTGGGATCGGGACCTGCCGGACTGAGCTTTGCCGGCGATATGGCCAAACGCGGATACGACGTGTTTGTCTTCGAGGCGCTGCACGAGATCGGCGGTGTGCTCAAATATGGAATCCCCGAATTCCGGTTACCTAACGCCATCGTCGATGTCGAGATAGACAATTTGAAGAAGATGGGCGTACACTTTCAGACCGATACCATCGTCGGCAAGACCATTACTGTGGAAGAACTCGAACAGAAAGGATTCAAGGGTATCTTCGTAGGCTCGGGCGCTGGTCTTCCCAACTTTATGAACATCCCCGGCGAGAATGCCATCAATATCATGTCATCCAACGAATACCTCACACGCGTCAATCTGATGGATGCAGCTAATCCCACAACCGACACGCCCATCAACCTCGGCAAGAGAGTGATGGTGGTGGGCGGCGGCAACACGGCGATGGACTCTTGTCGGACAGCCAAGCGCTTGGGTGCCGATGTGACACTGGTTTATCGCCGTTCCGAAGCCGAAATGCCGGCCCGTCTTGAAGAGGTGAAACACGCCAAGGAAGAGGGTATCGAATTTCTTACGCTCCATAACCCAATCGAATATTTGGCCGATGAAGACGGTGCTGTGAAAGCCGCCGTGTTGCAAGTGATGCAACTGGGTGAGCCCGATGCCAGCGGCCGTCGTTCGCCCGAACCGATTCCCGGCAAGACGCGTACCTTAGAGGTCGATCAAGTAATCGTGGCCGTGGGCGTATCGCCTAATCCTCTGGTGCCGAAGTCGATCGAAGGCTTGGAACTCGGTCGAAAGAACACCATCGTGGTCAACGAGGGTATGCAGTCGAGTCGTCCCGAAATCTATGCCGCGGCGACATCGTGCGCGGTGGTGCCACCGTGATTCTTGCCATGGGCGACGGTCGTCGGGCTGCCGCAAGCATGGATCGCCAATTGGCAGCCAAGGATTAAGTGCTGCCAATCAAGCTCTCTCCGATTGAATTTTCTTTGACTTGTGTCGGTGTCCCCATACGGGATGCCGACAAGTCGTATACTTCTGGGGCAGCGGTATACGAGTAGACAATGACTACTCGTATACCGCTCAATAGATATATAGGGTTTGGTCTTTCAGCTCGATACCGACGTTCGACGATTCCGTCAATGTTTGTAAGGTATTTTTCACATCGGCATTTAGCCACACCTCGGTGCCATCGGTCAGCACCAATTTGAATATCTTAGTCTCCGGCACGATCAACGTTTGCTTCCGCACTCATCGTTCGGTGTTTCTGCACACCATTCGGTTGCTTTCCAACACCCTGTCCGGTCCTTGGTCTGACGTGATGATAACGCTTTTCGGTTGTGTGTCGGTCGTATATATCACATTTTGGTCTCTGCTCGTCGTCCATAGCACGAAGACGACTGCAAGGAGGGCAGCTGCAGCGGCCAACATCACATACACCTTATTATATATTCGTCGGCGACCGGTGAAGTGTTTCCATTCGCGGTCTATATCGGGCACCGATCCCATCCTGGCATTGGCCGCCTCGTCACAGAGCATGATGTCGTGCAGCGCCTCGCGCGCCGAAGCATCATTGACCAATGCAGCCAGATCCTCCTCGCTCACGAGAGTAGTGCCTTCCGCCATATCAAGGATGTGTTCCCACATCCCGTCTGTGATCTTATCGTTCTGATCGGGCGTGATGTTCAGGGCGAGAAAGTATGCTTTGGCATAATATTCTTTAAAGAATGCTTTAAATTTCGTCATCGGTTCTGCTGTCGACCGAACCGTAAATCGCATATACAAAAATACGGAAAAGATCATGAAAAACAAGGTAGGAGCCATGAAAAAACATGAAATGCCGAATGCCTTTCAGATAAATTTAGTAAATTTGCAAGCATAAATCAAGATGACAGTCAACAGTATGAACGTTTTAGAATTAAGTGAACAGGAAGTAGTCAGACGGCAAAGTCTACAACAGCTGCGGGATATGGGCATCGAACCTTACCCCGCTGCGGAATATCCGACGAATGCTTTCTCAACCGATATAAAATCCAATTTCAACGAGAATGATAAGCGCGAGGTCTGCATCGCGGGTCGACTGATGAGCCGGCGCGTCATGGGCAAGGCTTCGTTTGCTGAGATTCAAGACTCGAAGGGGCGCATCCAAGTCTATATCTCGCGCGATGAGATCTGCCCGAACGATGATAAGGAACTGTATAACACAGTCTTTAAACGTCTGCTTGACATCGGCGACTTCATCGGTGTGACCGGTTTTGTCTTCCGCACGCAGACAGGCGAAATCTCGGTTCATGCACAGACGCTCACGCTTCTGAGTAAATCGCTCAAGCCGTTGCCCATCGTCAAATATAAAGACGGTGTGGCCTACGACAAATTCGACGATCCCGAATTGCGCTATCGGCAGCGCTATGTAGATCTGGTGGTCAACGATGGCGTGAAAGAAACGTTTCTCCAACGGGCCACAGTGATACGAACCATGCGTCAGGTGCTGGACGATGCCGGATATACTGAGGTTGAGACACCCACATTACAGGCCATTGCCGGCGGTGCCAGTGCACGTCCGTTCATCACCCATTTCAATGCGCTTGACGTGGATATGTATATGCGCATTGCCACCGAACTCTATTTGAAGCGGCTCATTGTGGGCGGCTTCGAAGGTGTATATGAGATCGGCAAAAATTTCCGTAATGAGGGAATGGATCGCAATCACAATCCGGAATTTACCTGTATGGAGTTGTATGTGCAGTATAAAGATTACAACTGGATGATGGATTTCACCGAGAGACTCCTCGAAAAGATCTGTACGGCCGTCAACGGGAAACCCGAACGCGAGATCGATGGTCGCATCGTGAGCTTCAAGGCGCCGTATCGCAGACTGCCGATATTGGATGCTATCAAGGAAAAGACAGGCTATGATCTCAATGGAAAGGACGAAACCGAAATCCGGGAGATTTGCAAGCAGCTCAATATGGAGGTAGATGAGACGATGGGCAAGGGAAAACTGATCGACGAGATCTTCGGAGAGTTCTGCGAGGGGACGTTCATCCAACCCACCTTTATCACCGACTATCCTGTTGAGATGTCGCCGCTCACCAAGATGCATCGCTCCAAACCCGGCCTCACCGAGCGCTTTGAGTTGATGGTCAATGGCAAGGAGTTGGCCAATGCTTATTCTGAGTTGAACGATCCGATTGATCAGGAGGAGCGATTCAAAGAGCAGATGCGACTCGCTGACAAGGGAGACGATGAGGCAATGATCATCGACCAGGATTTCCTGCGTGCACTTCAATACGGTATGCCGCCCACATCGGGTATCGGAATAGGTATCGACCGCCTCGTGATGCTGATGACCGGCAAGACCTATATACAAGAGGTGTTGTTCTTCCCGCAGATGCGTCCCGAGAAGAAAATACCCAAAAGCTCGGTCGAAGAGTGGGGGGCTATCGGTGTACCAGAGGCTTGGGTGCCTGTGTTCAACAAGGCCGGATACAATCTTATCAGCGACATCAAGGCTGCCAAGGCGCAGAAGTTGCAGATGGATGTGTGCGGTATCAATAAGAAATATAAGTTAGGCTACGACAATCCGAGCGTGGATGACTTCCAGCATTGGATTGATCGGGCAACGGAAAATGAAAGATGAAAAGGTGAATCCCCACTTTTTTCATCCTTTCACCTTTTCACTCTTTCACCCTTTCAATTATGTTTAATTGCGGTAAGATAGCAATCATCGGCGGTGGAAGTTGGGCTACGGCCATTGCCAAGATAGTGGTGAGTCACACGCATCACATCGGTTGGTATATGCGCAGAGACGACCGGATCGACGATTTCCGCCGACTGGGTCACAATCCGGCATATTTGATGAGTGTGCACTTCAACGTCGACGAGTTGTTTTTCAGCAGTGACATCAACAAGATAGTGCAGGCCTATGACACATTGGTATTCGTCACGCCGTCTCCTTACCTGAAAAACCACCTCCGGAAACTCAAAACACGCATTCACGATAAGTTTATTGTGACGGCGATCAAGGGTGTTGTGCCCGACGAAAATCTGGTTTGTTCGGAGTACTTCCATCAGATCTATGATGTGCCTTATGACAACCTGGCTTGCATCGGCGGACCGTCGCATGCCGAAGAAGTGGCGCTCGAACGACTGTCTTATCTCACCGTGGGATGTTCCGACCGGGAGAAGGCCCACGCCTTTACGCAAATCATCCAAAGCGACTTTATCAAGACCAAAACCAGTAGCGATGTGATTGGCATTGAGTATTCTTCGGTGTTGAAGAATGTCTATGCCATTGCGGCGGGAATTTGTAGTGGATTGAAATACGGGGATAATTTCCAAGCTGTGCTGATGGCTAATGCCGTGCAAGAAATGTCGCGCTTTATGCAGTCTGTCCGACCTTTGGAACGCAGTGTGTATGATAGCGTCTACCTGGGCGACCTACTTGTAACGGGCTACTCCAATTTCTCTCGTAACCGCACTTTCGGCACGATGATTGGAAAAGGATATAGTGTGAAGAGTGCGCAAATAGAAATGGAAATGATTGCCGAGGGCTATTTCGGAACCAAATGTATGAAGGAGATCAACCGCCACCTCCATGTCAATATGCCTATCCTCGATGCCGTCTACAATATCCTCTACGAGCGGATTGCTCCCCAGATAGAAATAAAACTCCTGACCGACTCTTTCCGATGAGGCGGCCCTCCCATAGAGATCATTCAATAAAATCATAATGAAAAGTATTAGTTTAGACATTACCAAGGCTGCCCAATTCTTGAAACCGGGCGCCATTCAGGAGTATGAACCCAAAGTGAAAGCAGCACAAGAGGCGCTGGAAAACGGCACTTGCCCAGGCAACGACTTCTTGGGATGGCTGCATCTTCCATCATCCATCAAACCCGAGTTCCTTGATGAAGTGCAGACAGTGGCTCACTCACTGCGTGAGATGTGTGACGTGATTGTCGTGGCCGGTATCGGAGGCAGCTATCTCGGTGCACGTGCAGTGATCGAAGCATTGCAAAACTCCTTTGCCTGGCTTGTAAGACAGAAGGGAACTCCGGCTGTCGTTTTTGCCGGAAACAATATCGGAGAGGATTATCTATCCGAACTCGAAGACTGCCTCAAAGACAGAAACTTCGGCGTGATCAACATTTCAAAGTCGGGAACCACCACGGAAACAGCACTGACATTCCGTCTTCTCAAGAAGTTGTGCGAGGAACAGCGAGGCAAAGAGACGGCGAAAGATGTCATCGTGACCATTACCGACGCGAAGAAAGGTGCGGCCCGCATTTGTGCCGACAAGGAGGGCTACAAAACATTTGTCATTCCCGATAATGTGGGGGGCCGTTTCTCTGTGTTCACGCCCGTCGGTCTGTTGCCCATCGCATGTGCAGGTTTCGACATCAAAGCTCTGATCAATGGTGCTGCCGACATGGAGCGCGCCACCGGAAAACATATTCCTTTCGACCAAAACATCGCTGCACAGTATGCTGCCGTTCGCAATGCCCTCTACAACGAGGCTGGAAAGAAAATAGAAATCATGGTAAACTATCAGCCCAAGCTCCACTTCATCAGCGAATGGTGGAAACAACTCTTCGGCGAAAGCGAAGGAAAGGAACACAAAGGCATATTCCCCGCATCCTGCGACTTCACGACTGATCTTCACTCCATGGGTCAATGGATTCAGGAAGGCGAACGATCCATCTTCGAAACCGTCATCAGCATAGAGCAGCCTAATCGCAACCTGCTCTTCCCGAGTGATGAAGAGAATCTCGACGGGCTAAACTTCCTCGCAGGCAAACGCATCGATGAAGTGAACAAGATGGCCGAGCTCGGCACATGTCTGGCACACGTCGATGGCGGTGTTCCTAATATGCGCATCAGTGTTCCGACGCTGAATGAATATTACATCGGTCAGTTGCTCTACTTCTTTGAGATCGCTTGCGGCATCAGCGGTAACGTCCTCGGGGTGAACCCATTTAATCAGCCAGGTGTGGAAGCCTATAAGAAAAACATGTTTGCACTGCTCAACAAGCCGGGTTATGAAGCAGAAAGCAAAGCCATCCAAGCACGATTAAAGTAAGAAAAAACGATGATGCTCTGTCCGGAAGTTGTTCTTTTTGACATGGACGGCGTGCTCTACGACTCGATGCCCAATCATGCCATAGCCTGGCAAAAAGCTATGCAAAAGTTCGGAATCCGAATGTCAGCTATGGATGCCTACGCAACGGAAGGCATGCGCGGTGTAGACACCATTCGAATCATGGTGAAAGAGCAACAGGGAAGAGATATCTCCGAGGCCGAAGCGCAGGAAATGTATGACGAAAAAACACGACAGTTCGGCTTGTTGCCTACAGCTCCCGTGATGGAGGGTGTCATTTCGTTGATGCAGAAGATCCGACGCGACGGACTGCAAATCGGTATTGTCACCGGAAGCGGTCAGCGACCACTCATCGAGCGAGCGCTGACCGATTTCCGTGACTTCGTAGACGACCGTCATATCGTCACCGCCTACGACGTCAAGCACGGCAAACCGGCTCCCGATCCCTATCTGATGGGCCTGCAAAAAGCCGGTAACCTTCGGCCCGATCAAGGCATTGTGGTAGAAAATGCGCCGCTTGGCGTGCGTGCAGGCGTAGCTGCCAGAATCTTCACCGTCGCCGTTAATAGCGGTCCTTTACCCGACAGTGTTTTGAGAGACGCCGGCGCCAATCTCGTGTTCGAGAGTATGCCGGCATGGCGGGATGCGTGGGACGATTTTTATTTACAGACAAGTGGCAATGTGAAGGCCGACTGACCGGAAGTTGATATATTTACACCTTCCCGTCATAGCCAGTAGCGCATCCATGCAGAGAAACTCCAATTTCTCTGCATTTTTTGGATAAAAACATGCTAGCGGGATCCCCACTACTCACTTTTCGGGCAAAAACACGCTGGCGGGAGCCCCGCTACTCACTTTTTGAGTAAAAAGTTGCTGGCGGGAAGTCCCATCGGGCATGAAAAGGTTATTTAAAGTTGAAAAAGTGGAAACGTCTTTACGCTCTGGTGGCTCTGATGAAATAAACAATCAGCAGAAGATAAGCGCCGAGCGCGCAGAGTTCTGACAGCGGGTCGGCTAACCACGCATTGTTGATCAAGTTAACACCGGCAAACCGCAGTAGTGCACTTACAACTCCCATCAAGCGCCGCCGGCAATAAATCCGCTGGCAATGAGCGTTCCTTTCTCGTTGCGTGCTTTGTTTTCTGCTTCGTTTTTAGAGCGAGTTGTGACAAACCAATTGACTGCGCCACCTACAAGCAGCGGAATGTTCAGTTGCAAGGGAATGAACATTCCAAGCGCAAAAGCCAATGCCGGGATTCTGCACCACGTGAGAACGATGGCAATCACAGCACCGATGGCATAGAGAATCCACGGGGCGCCGACACCGTTCATCAGCGGATCGATGACTGCTGCCATTGCATTAGCCTGCGGTGCAGCCAACTGTCCGCTGGTGAAACCATAAGTTTCGTTGAGCAACATCATTACACCACCCACCGTGGCAGCGGAAACCAGCGTGCCGAGAAACTTCCACGTCTCTTGTTTTCGCGGTGTGGTGCCGAGCCAATAACCGATTTTGAGGTCTGTAATGAATGAACCTGCCATTGAAAGAGCCGTACATACCACGCCGCCCATAATCAAAGCGGCTACCATTCCGCCCGGACCCTTCAGTCCGACAGCTACCATTACGACCGATGCTAAAATCAAAGTCATCAGCGTCATACCCGAAACAGGATTGGAGCCGACAATGGCTATGGCGTTGGCTGCAACCGTAGTGAATAGGAATGCAATTACTGTGACAAGCAGAATACCCACAAGAGCGAAGAGTAGGTTATCCATTACGCCGAACCAGAAGAAAAGAAAGGTGATGAGAAGTGCCGTTCCTGATCCGATGGCAATGAGTTTAAAAGAGATATCGCGTTGTGTACGTACTTGTTGTTTGATTTCGTCGCTACCACCGCGCAGCTCTTTCCCTGCCAGTGAAACAGCCCCTTTGATGATGCCCCACGACTTGATAATGCCGATGATTCCGGCCATTGCGATACCTCCGATACCGATACTCTTGCCGTAAGCAGCGAAGATTTGTTCGGGAGACATCGCTCCGACAGCTGTTGTTATGCTTGGATCCCAAAGATTGAGCACCTCATCATGATACAGAATAGACATTCCCGGCACGATCAACCACCACACAGTGAGTGATCCGAGACAGATATACAGCGCGTATTTCAGTCCGATGATGTAGCCCAATCCCAACACTGCGGCTCCTGTGTTGACCTTAAACACCAGTTTGGCTTTGTCCGCCAGTATCTGTCCTAAGCCCACGACGCGTGTTGTAAAATTCTCATTCCACAATCCGAATGTAGCGATGATGAAGTCGTAAAGCCCGCCGACGAGTCCTGCAAGGAGCAGAGGCTTGGCCTGACTGCCGCCTTTGGCACCGCTCACTAATACCTGCGTGGTGGCCGTTGCCTCGGGAAATGGGTACTTGCCGTGCATATCGCTGACGAAGAATTTGCGAAAAGGAATCAGGAAAAGGATTCCGATGACTCCGCCTAAAAGTGAAGATATGAAGATTTTCAAGAACGAAGCGCTCATATCCGGATACTTGGCTTGCAGGATATAAATGGCTGGTAGCGTGAAGATTGCACCTGCCACGACGGCCCCCGAACAAGCACCGATGCTCTGAATGATAACGTTCTCGCCTAAGGCTCGTGACCGATGGGCAGCCGTCGAAACGCCTACGGCAATGATGGCGATAGGTATGGCGGCCTCAAATACTTGTCCCACTTTCAGTCCCAGATATGCAGCGGCGGCCGAGAACAGCATAGCCATCAGGATTCCCCACGTGACCGACCAACCGTTTACTTCCGGGTAAGTCTGTTGTGGACTCATGATCGGTTCGTATTCTTCTCCTTCTTTCAATTCTCTGAATGCGTTTTCGGGCAGTTGCACCGCCTCTTTTTCTTGTTCTTTCATATGGATTTTGTTGGTTGTTTATGGATGCAAAGATAACGGAAATAATTGGTTAAGTATGAGAATACACTATAATTATTCACCATTTAGGGCTAAATCGGAAAGTCATTAACGGTAAATTGGAATGCATCGAAGCCTTTTCCTTCGGTTTTATTTGTATCGAATAAATAAAAAAGGTATCTTTGCGCAAATTACAAATACGATATACCAATGAAAAAACAAATCTTATTATGGCTTTTGCTGGCAGTCGTTTTAACGGCTGGAGCTGTTCCTGCGCAACGCGGAATATGGAAATACATTAGGCTGGCAGACGGTAATCGGGTGCGAGTTGAGTTATGCGGCGACGAGCATTTACACTTTTGGCGTGCCGCCGACGGCACTTGTTATGTACAGAACGACGGTGACTCCGTTTACCACGCAGTGGATCATACAGCTTTGGAAGCGATGAGTCGCATCAGGACGCGTGGTTCGGCGAGCAATCAAAGCATGCGACACGGAGCAGCAAAGATCCCCAAGAATAGGGCCGCTTACACCGGCAAGAAGCGCGGCTTGATCATTTTAGCCGAATTTAAAGACAAAGCATTCCGGACAACACACGATAAACAGCTATATCTTCGCATAGCCAACGAAGCGGGCTTTACGTCGAGTGACGGATTCAGAGGCAGTGTGGCAGATTATTTTAAGGCGCAAAGCGGAGGAACGTTTGAATTGAATTTCGATGTTGTCGGTCCCATTCCACTCCCCCAGAAATATGCTTATTACGGCAGAAACAACGATGAACATGCCGGCGAAATGATTGCCCAAGCCTGTCGCTTGGCTGCTGATTCAGTGAACTTTGCCGATTATGATTGGGACGGAGACGGTGAAGTGGAGCAAGTTTTTGTCTTATATGCCGGCCACGGTGAGGCTTCTTGGATGATGCCAATACGATTTGGCCACACAAATGGCTTTGTCGGCATCTGATTACAGGAAAAACATAACGATAGACGGCGTTATCATCGATACGTATGCGTGTAGCAGCGAGCTCGGATTTAATGGAATCGATGGTATCGGAACCATCTGTCACGAGTTCACGCATTGTTTGGGATTGCCCGATTTCTATGACACGGGTGGCAAAGGACACTATGGAATGGGCAGTTGGGACTTGATGAGCAGCGGCTGTTACAATCAGGGCGGTTTCATTCCGGCCGGATATACAAGTTATGAAAAAATGTTTTGCGGATGGCTTACGCCCAAAACACTGACCGATGACACAGCTGTGAACGACTTAAAAGCTTTGAGCGATGGCGGCGATGCATACATTATCTACAACGATAACCATCGAGACGAATTCTATCTATTGGAGAATCGGCAGCCGACAGCGTGGGATGCAGCCCTACCTGGGCATGGATTGCTTGTGTTGCATGTAGATTATGATGCGACGGCGTGGGTCAACAACGTAGTGAATGCTGTCGGAACATTTCGGAGGCGTGATGGTTACACCACGGATTTTAGTAACAACCATCAGCGGCTGACCATCTTTCATGCCGATAATGACGACGATCACAGTTATTGGGATACGACTCGGAAAGGCTATACGAAAGTAACCGAGTCCACAGATCCATATCCCAGTGCCGGCAACGACAGCTTATGCAACACATCGACACCGGCTGCACGTCTGTTCAACGCCAATGCTTCGGGTAGCAAATACATGAATAAAGCCATTAAAGAAATCACTCAAAACAGTGACGGAACGATTGCCTTCCGTTTCATTTCGGACGACGCGACAATGCCGAATACCCTAAAAGGTGATACGATCTTCTATGAATCGTTCGACCGCTGCAAAGGAACGGGCGGCAACGATCAAGTCTGGGGCGGAACGGCGGCAGGTCGCAGCACGCTTCGCACGGATCATAACGGCTGGTCATTCCCCTATGGTTCGGCTTATGGAGCATCCCAATGCGCGAAGTGCGGAACAGGAAAAGCGTTCGGCATAGCGGTTACGCCCGCTATCACAGTTCAAGACGGAGCCGTTATCACATTCAAAGCGGCGCCGTGGAATACTGAAACAAAGGCTGTGGATCTGACAGTCAATGGCGATGATGTGACGCTCTCTGCAACATCGTTCGATCTCACTCCTCACCAATGGACCACCTGCTCGGCAACAGTTTCGGGATCAGGCACCATCCAATTCGTCATCACGCCCGCCGGCAGACGATTCTTCTTAGACGATTTCTTGGTGACTCGATCGGCAGCAACCGATATTCGTCGCCCGATCAATCACGACTCACCATCCGCAGATCGCCGCATTTTCAGTCTTGACGGTCATGATGTAGGCACCGACCCCACTGTCTTGAAGCCCGGCATCTATATCAGGAACAAAAAGAAAATCATTATCAAATGATGCGCTTGCGTGCAGTGTTGAATGTGGACTGAGGAATGTGGAATTGTTGCGCTCCGCGCAAAGCGCGCAACAATTCCACATTCCTCAGTCCACATTCAACAGTCCACATTCAACATTGCGAAGCCTACGGCTTCGCTGGCTTCGCCACCTGCTCATAGCTCACATCATTCAACTCAAAGTATTTCCTGTTGAGAACCAAGCGAATGATCGGCTTCAAGATATGTTCGCGGGCGTTAAACTTCGTACCTTTCGGCACTGCCTTGCTGCGAAACGAGGGAATCAGTGTACCCAAATCGCCCAATTCCACGGTGTCGCCGTTGGCCACATAGTCGCGCGCCGTTGCGAAACCCATGTTCAACACGGCCGCCACTTCCTGCTCCGAAAACGTGGTGTTCTTAGCCACCTGCTTGCAAAACGGACGGAAACTCACACGTTTGCGGCCCGTGGGCACAGCCACCTGAACCTCTTCCTCCTTTTCTTTCTCAACGCCGCCCTCTTTCACTTTCACTCTCAGTTTGCGCAGGGCGATAAAAAACTGCAATGGTTTATTTTCCATCATCTTCTTGTTTTGAATGTTTATACTATAAATTGACAATCTGATCCGCTTTCAACGAGTGACGGCACTAATCCAAATTACTGCCGTCACTCTTTGCGATTAGTGCCGCCACTGTTTTCAATTAGTGCCGCCACTAATTGCGACGAGTGCCGCCACTCGCGCCAATTCTACCAGCATAGGAATCTTACTCGAATGCCTGAACTTGGAACCCATAATTGCGTTGGCAATTGGCAGCAAATACTGACATGTCCCTCTCAGTAAAGCTCATGAAATATGCATAATATCTTCCAACAACGGAAGGAGAGCCATTCGACGACCAATATTCTCCTGACTGGCCAGCGTTTATAAACTTTCCGGAAAGATATTCTCCTAAAGCCGGTCGATAGAAATAGTTGCTAAGCTCGCTTATACGTGGCAGTATTTTAGACTGACGTCCGAAATGAACTATATCGGTTGATCGATAGTCGGTACCATCCGGTGCTGCATTAGCCATGGCGGTAGTGGTTGTACTATTTTCAGCAGCAATTATGGCCTTCTTCTTAAACCATGTACCACCACTATAAAGATGTCCCATTAGCGTCCAAAGTTCATTGTCCCAATTCGGATTTCCTCTCTGTGCATACCAGAGCATTTCATTCACATTGGGGCAGATCGTACAAGAGTTTGTGGCATCGATCTGCATACCTGAGCCAGGATAGAACTCATTGTAATAACGGTCGGGGTCAGCAGCTGTGCTCTTCGGATAATTTGGATTGCCGCCAGCTGGGGTTTCGGTGATGGGTTGCCAAATGTTAGGATCAGATGGATTGGCTGCATTCCATTCGTGCTGCCACCAATAGTTTTGCTTGGCATCCCACATATAGTATTTGTCATGATAGTTGGAATAGTCCTTGATCTCGAGATTAGATGTAATATCATGAATCTTTCCGGCTTCACAATTTATCGTAAGATACTTGGTTACAGTACCGGTAGTTGTCTCAACAAGGCCAGTATAATAATTATAGTGGCCGCCGTCAACAGTATTCGCAAACCAATAACGTATTCGCATAGCATGTATTCCTGGCGCAACGACCACATAGGCCGCATTCTTGCTCTGATCAGTGACAGTATTATCCACATCCCAACCACTGCCGGTAGTAAGTGTAATCGTTTTCGATCCGCCCGAAGCAAGTGTGAGCGATCCATTCGTAGCAATGGTATAAGTGCCGGCAATATCATCTTCAGAGACAATCTCGATCTTAGTAAGTTTACTGCGATGAATATATGCACTGGATGAACGAGGCAGCAGGCAGAGATAAGCGGCCTGGTGTTTGAGTTTGAAAGCAAACTCGCTGCCGTTACCTGTCGCCGTAGCAGTGCCGCAGTCGCCCGAGGTGGCGAAGTGATCAGTGTTGTTGGGCGATGATTGGGTTTGATTGGCGGCGATGGTTACTTCTTTACCGCTTGTGCCGTTTGAGCCTGTGTAATAAACAGGATAGCTATTATTCGGGAACGTACCGCTGACATAGAATTTGGCATAATCGGTCTTGCCTGTAATGCTGCTCGATGTGCTTGCCGGCAGGGGTGTTGTGCCGTTGTCTATCCATATCTTGTCGCCCGTTGTCCAGAAGAATTTGCCTTTGCTGCCCATCTCGTGATCCATCGAAGTACGCGTGGCGGGTTCGTCGCCGCTTGTGAATGTGGTGAGCACTTGGTTGTTCTGACTGCCAGATTCAGTCTCTTTACTTACGTCTTCATTTGCACAGGATGCTGTGAATAACAGCACCGCTGCCCATATCAATTTTGTCTTGTTCATTGTTGCTTGTTCTTTTTATTCGTTCCACAATTGATAACTCCCCTCGCCCTTGGGAGAGGGGCTGGGGGTGAGGCCGTCCTCTTCGTCTTCATCATCCAGCCAGCCCTGCTTGGCATCGCCGAATGTTCCGCCATGTTCGGCATCTTGATGCTGACTGCTGAATGTTTGTAATAAACTTTCCGTCTGCAACGCGCAGACACTGAATGCGGGCTTCGCATAAACCCTACTCTCTAATTGTTTTCTGTTCATATTTACTATGTTTAGAATGAATAAATCGTGCTTATTTTCCTCTTGTCGGGTTGACAAAAGGGCATAAAAAGTTGAACAAAGGGAACTCTGGTGATCCCTTTGTTTATTGGGGTTTAGCTCACGCCTTACGCGCGCGCGTAAGATAAAGCCGTGAAGGTGTCTACGCCAGGTGCGATGTGTGTGTGTGA
>NZ_BAIX01000025.1 GCF_000613405.1 Hoylesella enoeca JCM 12259
GGCGCTTCCAAGTAGTTGGAAAGCCTCAAAATCAGAAAAACAACTCGTCAGCCATGGATGAAAGCCTCAAAATCAGAAAAACAACTCGTCAGCCATGGATGAAAGCCCAAAAATCAGAAAAATAGCTCGTCAGCCATGGATGAAAGCCAAAAAATCAGAAAAACAACTCGTCAGCCGTGGATGATTAAAGGTGAAAAGGCGATTTAAAGGTGAAACTGGAGGGAGCAACTTTTCGTCCTTTTACCGTGTTGGGAGAATAGGCTCGTAAAAACGTTTCTGTTTTTTGAGAGAGGGTTATGGCAGGTGGAAATAGGGGACGGCTTGGGCGTTCTTTTTGTATGACTGCTCAATAAAAATGTGGATGACGAACGGTGAATGAGGAATTAATTAGGTAACTTTGCATCCAACAAACGGGCAGAATGGCTCGTTGCAAAGCGATAACATGATGACATTATATCCTAAGTTGATTATGGATGCACTGCAAACGGTGGTGTATCCCGGCACGAAAAAGAATCTCGTGGAGAGCGAAATGGTGGCTGATGACATACGTATAGACGGTATGTCGGTGTCGTTCACCTTGATTTTTCCGCGTGATACCGATCCTTTTATGAAGTCGACTATCAAAGCTGCCGAGTCGGCTATTCATTATCACATCAGCGCCGATGTGCAAGTGACGATCTCAACGGAATTTAAATCCAAACCCAGACCGGCCGTAGAGAAACTCCTTCCACATGTGAAGAACGTCATTGCAGTGAGTTCCGGCAAGGGAGGTGTGGGCAAAAGCACCGTCGCTGCCAATCTATCCATTGCGCTGGCGAGGCTCGGTTACAAGGTAGGACTGCTCGATGCAGACATCTTCGGACCGTCGGTTCCCAAGATGTTTGATGTAGAAGACGCTCGGCCTTACGCAGTGAAGCGAGATGGGCGCGACCTGATCAGCCCCATCGAGAAGTATGGTGTGAAGCTATTGAGCATTGGCTTTTTTGTCAATTCAGATACAGCAACACTCTGGCGAGGTGGAATGGCGTCGAATGCATTGAAACAACTCATTGCGGATGCAGATTGGGGCGACCTCGATTACTTTATTCTTGATACGCCTCCGGGTACAAGCGACATTCATCTCACGCTTTTGCAAACGCTCGCCATCACCGGAACAGTCATTGTCAGCACGCCGCAGAGTGTGGCATTGGCCGATGCGCGCAAAGGCATTGATATGTATCGTAATGATAAGGTGAATGTTCCTATCTTGGGATTGGTAGAGAATATGGCGTGGTTTACACCTGCCGAACTTCCTGAAAATAAGTATTACATCTTCGGAAAAGATGGGTGCAAGAACCTGGCTAAGGAAATGAACTGTCCGCTTTTGGCACAAATTCCCCTTGTTCAGAGCATCTGTGAGAGCGGCGATGCGGGCAAACCGGCTGCGCTGAATGCCGATTCCATCACGGGACAAGCTTTCATCAATCTGGCACAAGCCGTCATAACGGTAACCAATCGGCGCAATCGAGAACAGCGTCCGACGAAGATTGTACAAGTGAAAGAATAAGACAGGAATCTTTCTTTATTCCTTGCTGCTTATCAACAGCATAGAAAAAGCATGGCAACTAACAGTTAAACGACGTGCGTTTAACCGTTAGTTGCCATGTCATTTGATGTCTTTTGGCATGCAATTAACCGTCAGTTATAGACATAACCAATCGTCATTGTCACGCTTCGATTGGCAGATGTCACAGCGAAATCTTAGCACCGATGAACCAACTGCGGGGCATCGACGGACCGTAAATATAGTTGGCGTCACGGTTCCAACCTTTGTCTAAATCGCGTTGGAATGCATCGGTAAGATTCTGAATACCGCAATTGACTTGCAATTTGATTTGATTGTAGAGTTTGAAATCATAAGCCAGTTTGGCATTCAACGTGAAAAAGGCGGGCGTATTGACGGCAACGGGAGCTGAAACACCTGATCCCTTGGCGTGACCGACCAGCATCGAGCCGGTATAATTGCCCGAAAGAGAGGCTGAGAAACCGCGAACGGGAGTGAAATGGGCCGTGAAATATCCGTAGGTATTTGGCGTTCGCATCATCCGTTGTTCCTTGGGTGCCTCTTCATCCCATTCTATCGCGTTGCGATAACGGCTCTTTTGTAGCGTGACACTGGCCTGCAACTGAAACCAAGAGGTGAAAGCGGCCTTGCCCTCGATATTGAATCCGAAGACGTTGGCGGCGTTGGCATTGTATCGTTCGAGGATTCCGTTACCGTGTTCGTCCTTATCCGACAGTTTACGCAGCGCAAAAACATCAGACAAATGGGTATAAAACGCTTCTACCAAAAGATTGGTTTGTACGCTGCCGAACGTGTGATACAGATCGGCTGAGAGGCTGATGCTGTTCGATTTCTCTTCTTTCAGTCCTTTTGCCAACCGTGTTTTGATGCGCTCTCCGCCTGCCAATGTAGTGTGAAGATCTTCATCGAATGCCTGCGGAGCACGAAAACCGCCGGCATAAGTGAGGCGGATGTTGACGTCTTTTGCGGGATTATATCGGAAATTTATACGCGGACTGAATATTAAATGATGGATAAGATTGTGTTTATCGAGCCTTCCGCCGAGGAGGATTCCCCACTGATCGTTCTTCCATTCGTTTTGAAAGAAGAAGCTGCCGATGCGTACACGCTGGTCGAGCAGTGTGTGATAACCCAGCGACTTATCTTTCAGTCCATCGTAATTGAATTCTGCTCCGGCAGTGAAATCAGCCGGAAGAAAGAGCAGTCGGTCGAAAGTATGAACGTATTGTGCGCCTCCTACTAAGTTCAGATCGCGCGTAATACTGTACGCTTTGAGTGCATCGGCCACAGATTCTGCCGATCCGTCGCCCGTACCTCCGTAATAACTCTTGCGTGAGACAGTCTGGAACGAAACATAAGACGTGAAATGATTGTGTTCATCAGGCGTGAAGGCATCGTACGTCAGGCCGCCTCCGTTAATGTGATGATCAAGTTGTTCGGCGATGTTTGCTTCGTGTGCAGGAATGTCTAAATGGTTTCCGCCGCGGCGAAATTCATTCAGTCCGTGATATTGCAACGTGAATTTGGAGTAGTCGGTGAGGCGAATGAACGAGCTGAAACCGACTGTCCGATTGATGAGTTTAGGCAATTCTGTGTATCCGTCGCCGTCGCGGTCGTAACCGTTTCGTTGTCTGCTTTGTCCGTAAACATAGAATCCGGCTTTATTGTTATCGGTAATGACAGATCCGTTCATCGTCGTATTGTTTTCAAATGCTCCTTTCCCGCCGATCGACATCAGTGTATGTGCAAGCTCGGCAAAGTTTACTGTGGGTTCCTTTGTAATGATATTGATGGTTCCGCCAATAGCCGATGAGCCGAAAAGAGCCGATCCTCCACCCCTGACTATCTCCACTCGGTCGATCATATTAGCCGGAATCTGTTCGAGACCGTACACACCTTGCAGAGCCGAGAATACCGGTCGGGAATCTATTAAGATTTGAGAGTAATGCCCGTCGAGGCCGTTTATGCGCACCTGTGAGAATCCGCAGTTCTGGCAATTGTCCTCAGTTCGTACGCCGGGTTGAAAGTTCAGTCCTTGCGCTAAGCACATCGAGTGTGTTCGGTCGAATGTTTTCGTGTCGAGTACGTTGACTAATGTCGGGGCATTTCGACGTAAAGCGAGATTTCTGTTGGCCGAAACCACCACTTCGTCGAGTGCAATTTCGTCTTGGGTTATCTCGAAGTTGAGTTCTTCCGTCTTGTTTTCCACGGCCGTTATCGTCTTTCTCTCCGTGCGATAACCTGTAATGCGCACTTCAACCGTATGTTTTCCCAGTGGTAAGTCTTTGATCATATAATGTCCGGTAGCATCGGTCGAGGTTCGGATCATTGTGCCGAGGATGCTCACCGAGACGTGAGACAGATGTTCGCCCGTACGCTTATTGAGCACGTGTCCGAATAGATTGGCATCCGTTCCGTGCCGATCGGACTCCTCGGCCACGACCGACAATGAAAATAATGCCATGAAAACGAGTGCCAAGAGTTTGCATGGCACACTGCTGTTACGTGTAGATGGTTGTTTCATACCTGTTTTACCTTTCTTTGATTAATAATTAATGACTAATTCTTTATTGGTATCTACTGATGTCCGAACACCTCGTTTGATTCCTATTCAATTCCGAATCTCCTTTTCTTTCAGTGCATTCCGTTGCCTTTCGGTCATCATTTTTCATAGTTTAAAGATATCAAAAGCACTTCATCCACACAATACTCAAAATGCGTGATTTTCTAAACAGTCATCTAATAAAGAGGCAAAGAAATTAATAAACTCAACAATCCAAGAGCCATATACATGATTATAGAAGGAAAGAAAAAACTGTGGCGGTAAAGAAAAAACAATGAAATGTTTGGCTATTTGTCGAGAAACGATTATCTTTGCATCCGCAAATGAAGGAGTGATCCATACTTTGTGATAAATTGAGCGCCCTTAGCTCAGCTGGTAGAGCAACTGACTCTTAATCAGTGGGTCTAGGGTTCGAGTCCCTAAGGGCGCACCAATTTATTTTCAAGGGCACCCTTAGCTCAGTTGGTAGAGCAACTGACTCTTAATCAGTGGGTCTAGGGTTCGAATCCCTAAGGGTGTACAAAAAGGCTAATCGAATGGCGGTTAGCCTTTTTCTTTCATTTAGATTTTGGCATAATGTTTGCTTTTCACATGGGAAAGAGTGACATAACAGATCATTAGGAACAATTAAAGAAAGGTAAGAGGATACATATATGACGAGTCAATTTTCACCTAAGGTATCGGAGATACTTGCTTTCAGCAGGGAAGAAGCTGCGCGGTTAGCCAGCCGTTCAGTAGGTCCGGAGCATCTGTTGCTCGGTATCATCCGTGAGAAGAACAATCCGCTCACCGAACTTTTTCTTCGGATGGATGTTAATCTAAAATCCATCAAGACCGAACTTGAAAATAAAGTGCGGGAAGATGAAGTCAATGAATCTGTCAATACAGCAGAACTCGTATTGAACGAAAAGGCAAGCAACATTCTGAAACTTGCTGTTTTGGAGGCTCGGATACAGCATACTCAATTGGTGGATGTGCAGCATCTGCTGCTCGCAATCCTTCATGACCAAGTTAATAACGGCGCAAAAGAAGTTTTGGAATTTAACAATATGAATTACGAAAACACGCTGGCAGCTCTTCAAAAAGAAGTAAGTCCGACTCAAGACGGTATCGGTCTGCCGGATGAAGACGAGGAAGAGTTTGATGAAGAACATGCAGCAGGGAATGGGAATCAGTCAACCGGAAGTTATTCCACGACTCAAACCCGTAAGCCTCATGCTAAGACACCGGTGCTTGACAGTTTCTCGACAGACTTGACACAAGCTGCCGTAGAGGGAAAACTCGATCCCGTGGTAGGTAGAGAGAAAGAAATTCAGCGTGTAACGGAAATTCTCTGCCGTCGAAAGAAAAATAATCCGATCCTGATCGGTGAACCCGGGGTGGGAAAAAGTGCAATTGTTGAAGGCTTAGCACAGCTGATTGCTAAGCATCAAACATCCCCTGTTCTATACAATAAACGGTTGGTAAACCTCGATATGACAGGAATTGTGGCTGGAACGAAATACCGCGGTCAATTCGAGGAACGTATTCGTGCCCTGATCAAAGAAATAGAACAGAATCCGGATATCATTGTCTTCATTGACGAAATTCATACACTGATCGGTGCGGGAAGTACGCCCGGCAGTATGGATGCAGCCAATATCATGAAGCCAGCATTGGCACGTGGCACGATTCAATGTATCGGTGCCACTACGCTTGATGAATATCGCAACAGCATTGAGAAAGATGGCGCTTTGGAACGGCGCTTCCAAAAGGTGCTTGTTGAGCCGACAACGGCAGACGAAACGATGCAAATACTCACGAATATTAAGGAGAGATATGAGCATCATCACCATGTAAGATATACCGAGGAGGCACTGAAAGCATGCGTCAAGTTGACAGAACGATATGTCACCGATCATGCTTTCCCGGATAAAGCAATCGATGCTATGGACGAAGTGGGTGCACGCATCCACCTGCAACATGCAGAAATTCCACAGAACATCGTCGATAAAGAGAAAGAGATAGCAGATATCAAACAAAAAAAGCAGTCTGCTGTCAAGAATCAGAACTTCGAGTTAGCTGCTGGTTACAGAGATACGCAAACACAATTGGAGAAAGAAATGGAAGAGTTGAACCGTCAATGGACCAACGATGAAAGTGTATCTCAAGAGACCGTGACGGATAAAGACGTTGCCGATGTTGTTTCCATGATGACCGGTGTACCTGTCCAGCGGATGGCAGAGGCCGAAGGCGTGCGTCTGAAAGGAATGGCAACGGAACTCAAGCAGTCTGTAATCGCACAAGATGCAGCCATTGATAAGATGGTCAAAGCAATTCAACGCAACCGTGTCGGACTCAAAGACCCCAACCATCCGATAGGTGTCTTTATGTTCTTAGGTCCCACCGGAGTAGGCAAGACATATTTAGCCAAAAAGTTAGCAGAGTTTATGTTCGGTAGTACCGATGCTTTGATTCGGATCGATATGAGCGAATACACTGAGAGCTTCAATGTCTCTCGCCTTGTGGGAGCACCTCCGGGATACGTCGGATATGAAGAAGGTGGACAACTAACAGAGAAAGTGCGCCGCCACCCCTACTCTATCGTGCTGCTTGACGAAATCGAAAAAGCACACGGAAACGTGTTCAATCTCTTGTTACAAGTATTGGATGAAGGTCGTTTGACAGACGGAAATGGTCGCTTTGTAGACTTCCGTAACACCGTGATTATCATGACTTCCAACGCAGGAACACGCCAGTTGAAAGAGTTTGGACGTGGAGTCGGCTTCAATGCGGGCAATCAAATGGGACTGATTATGAATGAAAAGGACAAGGAATATGCTCGTTCCATCATTCAAAAGAGCTTGAGCAAGCAATTTGCACCCGAATTTTTGAATCGTCTTGATGAAATAATCACATTCGATCAACTGGATCTCAATGCGATCAAACAAATTATCAACATCGAACTGAAAGGTTTGTTCAAGCGCGTCGGAGATATGGGTTACAACTTGAAAATCACCGATGAGGCCAAGGAATTTGTCGCAACGAAAGGCTACGATGTTCAATTCGGAGCGCGTCCGTTGAAGAGAGCCATTCAGAATTACATCGAGGACGGACTCTGTGAGATCATTTTGTCGGGCAAAGAAAGATCTGATAAAACTATCACGATCAGTAAAAAGAGAGGAAAAGAGGAATTGGTTTTCAAATAAAGCACACTCATTTATAAGAAGAAAAATGCCGGATGGTTCATCGAAAGATGGAGTCATCCGGTTTTTTATACCTTCAAGATCAGATCGAACAGGCTTTAAATAGGGTAAAAATAGGTAGTTTAGACATTTTTATTATTGAATAATTGCATTGTCGGGAAAAATCTTTTAATATTGCAAACTCATATAGAATACAGACAATAAAAGATAATTTTCCTGCCAATACACATCAAGAGATGAGACGATTTTATGTAATTTTGCTGATAGCCATGGCGTGTTTACAAGTGCAAGCACAGTCGATGAGAAAAATATGGCTGTCAATGCCCGACTCTATCATACCCTATTTAAATAAAAATCAACGTCTCGAACTCGTAGATTACGTAGATTTAAAAGTTAAGCCAGAGGTGAAAAATCAATTGAGAGAAACTTCTGTTATAGATACATTGACAACCAATTATGTGTCAATCACGCTGAACAAAGCCTCGAAAATGCAGCTCCGCTTATTACCCACAACAAACGAAGACTCAATTCTCTGCATGGTCCGGACATTCAACGGACCGTTACCAGAGAGCAGTATAACATTCTATACACCGCATTGGCAGCGATTGGAAAGTCCCTCTATCGATTTGCAACAATTTGCTCCATCGTTAATTGTCAGACCAGACACGATGTCTCAGGCTCGATTCGATGAACTCAAAGGCAAGATAGAAGTCATAACCGTAGAAGCATCGCTCACTGCCGAAAACGACAATCTGATGCTTCGGACCGCCGTTCCGTTATTATCTCATCAGGAAAAAGAGTCTATTCGTTTGATTTTCTTGCAAAGAAAACTTAATTGGAATGGAATAACTTATAACTAATGTTATATATTTACACCATATTTATATAACACTTGCAAGTCTATATATGAATAAGTAACTTTGCGACGTGTTTTTCATGGTATTAGATTATTAAGGTTAAGAAAGATTGGTTGTCGTGAGACAATCAATTTTTTATGCTCGACTCGAAATACTCAAATCGTTTATCTATCGTGCCATGCACTTTACCCATATCTCAAATTTGATAAACAGAGATTTAATTACAAATGAATTCTGATCCTTACCAGGGTAAATCTTATAACAATAAATGGACTAAGCCCGTCTATAAAAGGGTTAGTTGGCTTATAACTAATGGTCAATTACAAAATAACTAACGGTTAAATGCAGAGCAAATAACCGTTAGTTGTTCTTTTTAGTAATAAAACTTTCGGGGTCAAGTTTAGATGATTGACAAACTAAAAGACAATGGATTCGCCTTTCAGTATCAATATTCCGCCCACGACTTGATGTCTATATCGTCAAGATTTAATGTACAAAAGGCGTGGATAAAGGCCGAGGCCAAACGGGTGTTGGTAATCAACGGTACATTCAGATCTATCGCCGCACGACGAATCTTATACCCATTGGTCAACTCGTGGACAGTGAGATTCTTCGGGATATTGACTACCATATCAATCTGATGGCCGTGAAGTAGGTCCAAAGCCTGCGGTTGGCAACCTTCTTCCGACGGCCAGTAAACACGCGTATTTGGTATATCATTCTCTGAAAGAAACTGAGATGTACCGCCGGTAGCGAAAAGTTCGTATCCATTAGACACCAAAGTACGGGCCGCGTCGAGCATTTCTGCTTTCTGTTTGGCCCCACCTGTCGACAACAAAATGGTTTCCTTAGGGACCCGATAGCCCACAGAAAGCATACTCTTGATGAGTGCCTGATCGGTATCATCACCCAGACAGCCCACTTCTCCGGTAGAAGCCATATCCACACCCAGCACCGGATCGGCTTTCTGCAAGCGGTTGAAAGAGAACTGGCTGGCCTTAATACCGACATAATCGAGATCAAAGAGGTTCTTATTGGGCTTTTCAACCGGAATACCGAGCATTACTTTCGTAGCCAGATCAATAAGATTCAGCTTCAGAACTTTGCTCACAAACGGGAACGAACGAGATGCACGCAGGTTGCATTCAATAACTAAAATGTCATTCTCACACGCCATATACTGAATGTTGAAAGGGCCGTTGATATGCAGTGCCCGGGCAATCTGCCGACTCACACGCTTGATTCGTCGTACCGTTTCTACATAAATCTTCTGCGGCGGAAATTGTATCGTGGCATCGCCCGAGTGTACACCGGCAAACTCGATGTGCTCGGAGATTGCGTAAGCAAGTATCTCTCCGTTACGCGCTACGGCGTCCATCTCTATCTCTTTGGCGTGTTCGATAAACTTACTCACCACGACCGGATGGTCTTCACTCACGTTGGCAGCCAGCTTCAAAAAGCGTTCCAGCTCCTCGTTATTGGAACATACGTTCATCGCTGCACCCGAAAGGACATACGAAGGACGTACAAGCACAGGGAATCCTACCCTATCGACAAACTCATTGATGTCATTCATCGATGTGAGTGCACGCCATTCGGGTTGGTTAATGCCGTGTTCGGTGAGCATTGCAGAGAACTTCGCACGGTCTTCCGCATTATCGATATCTCGTGCTGAAGTACCTAATATAGGCACATTTTCAGCATCCAACCACATCGCCAGATTGTTCGGAATCTGTCCTCCGGTTGAAACGATCACGCCGTGAGGGCTTTCAAGATCGATAATATCCATTACTCGCTCGAAAGTTAACTCGTCGAAGTAAAGCCGATCACACATATCGTAGTCGGTAGAAACGGTCTCCGGATTGTAGTTAATCATTATCGAGCGGTATCCTTGCTTGCGAATCGTGTTCAAAGCCTGCACGCCGCACCAATCGAACTCAACCGAACTGCCGATGCGATAGGCACCAGAACCGAGCACGATAATACTCCGCTTATCCTGCACAAACGCCACATCGCTCTTTATTCCGGAGTAAGTGACATAAAGATAGTTGGTCTGAGCCGGATATTCCGCAGCCAAAGTGTCGATCTGTTTAACCACAGGCACAATACCATAACGCTTTCGCAGACTACGAACTACCAATGCCGCACGGTGCATATTGTGCAATTCGCGCTCTAACCCCACTGCACGGGCAATCTGGAAGTCCGTAAATCCATAGCATTTTGCCGTTTGCAGCAAATCTTTATCTAGTACATTGATACTCGTACAACGCTTCAATGCTTCGTCGATATCGATGATATGTTTGAGTTTCTGCAAAAACCATTTGTCAATTTTCGTCAATTCGTGTATCTGATCGATGCTATAATCCTTATGCATAGCCTTCGATATGATAAAGACTCGTTTGTCGGTAGGCTCTCGAAGGGCTGCATCGATGTCGTCGATTTCCAGCTCTTTATTCTCCACAAAGCCGTGCATACCCTGCCCGATCATACGAAGTCCTTTCTGTAAAGCCTCTTCAAAGTTACGACCGATAGCCATTACTTCGCCCACCGACTTCATCGAAGACCCCAACTCTTTGTCTACGCCACGGAATTTGCTCAAATCCCAGCGCGGAATCTTACACACAACATAGTCTAAAGCTGGCTCGAAGAAAGCGCTTGTTGTCTTCGTTACCGAGTTCTTCAACTCGAAAAGCCCATATCCCATACCTAATTTAGCAGCCACAAAAGCCAATGGATAGCCCGTTGCTTTGGATGCCAAGGCCGACGAACGACTCAAACGGGCATTCACTTCGATAACTCTGTAATCCTCACTTGCGGGATCAAAGGCATACTGTACGTTGCATTCGCCCACGATTCCGATATGACGAATAATCTTGATAGACAATGCCCGTAACTTGTGATACTCGCTGTTGGTAAGCGTTTGAGATGGAGCGACGACGATACTCTCACCTGTATGGATGCCCAATGGGTCGAAATTCTCCATATTGCACACTGTAATGCAATTATCGTACCTGTCTCGTACCACCTCGTATTCTATCTCTTTCCACCCCTTCAAACTCTTCTCAACAAGCACTTGGGGAGAAAACGAGAAAGCTTTTTCAGCCAATTTATTCAGCTCGTCTTCGTTATCGCAGAAACCACTGCCTAACCCTCCCAAAGCATAAGCTGCCCGAATGATAACAGGATAACCCAAACGTGCGGCGGCTTCACGAGCTTGACTGATCGTTTCGCAGGCTTCGCTTTTGATCGTCTTGACGTCAATCTCATTGAGTTTTTCTACAAACAGTTCTCTGTCTTCGGTGTCCATAATGGCTTGGACAGGTGTTCCGAGCACGCGAACGTTATATTTTTCAAGAACACCCGATCGATAAAGCTCTACACCGCAATTTAAAGCTGTCTGTCCGCCAAAGGCTAACAAGATACCGTCGGGGCGCTCTTTCTCGATCACTCGTTCAACGAAATAAGGCTGAACAGGCAGGAAATAGATTTGATCTGCAACACCTTCTGAGGTCTGAACCGTAGCAATGTTCGGATTGATAAGCACCGTATAAACGCCTTCTTCACGCAAAGCTTTGAGCGCCTGAGAGCCGGAGTAATCAAATTCGCCAGCTTCTCCAATCTTCAAAGCTCCCGATCCTAACAGCAATACCTTCTTAATATTCTCGTCTTTCATCGTATCTTACTTTAAACTTTCAATAAACTTATCGAACATAAACTCTGTATCCACCGGTCCTGAACAGGCTTCCGGGTGGAACTGCGATGTAAACCAAGGATTGGTTTTGTGGCGAATGCCCTCGTTAGAACCGTCATTCATATTGACGAAGAGCTCTTCCCAATCTTGTCCTAAGGTTGTCGCATCTACGGCATAGCCGTGATTTTGACTGGTGATATAGCAGTTGTCGGTACCCACCATACGCACAGGCTGATTGTGAGAACGATGCCCATACTTCAACTTATAGATAGAAGCACCGCCCGCTTTGGCCAATAACTGATTGCCCATACATATTCCGCAGATGGGTTTTCGGCTGCTATCGAGTTGTTTCCGAAGAATCGTTACAGCCTCTTCACACATATCGGGATTGCCGGGACCATTGCCGAGAAAGAGTCCATCGAAGTCTATCGTAGTATAATCATAATTCCAAGGTACCCGAATTACTTCCACACCGCGATTGATTAAACAGCGAATGATATTGGCTTTCACACCGCAATCTACGAGCACCACTTTCTTTCCCGCTCCAGTATGGTATGTCATTACTTCCTTGCAACTCACTTGATCGACAAAATTAACACCCTCATAGTGGGCTGTCGGAATGTTATCGGGCTCATCATCAAAGATAATTTGCCCCATCATCACACCGTGTTCACGTAGCACCTTAGTTAGTTCGCGGGTATCGACACCCGTAATTCCGGGTACGTGTTCACGTTTCAACCAGCTAGCCAACGATTTTTGGGCATTCCAATGCGAATAACACGCGCTGTAATCTGACACGATTAGCGCAGAAGCATATATCTTTTCACCCTCCATAAAGGTCGGAATACCGTCCTGCTCGATTGAAAACGGCGGTACGCCGTAGTTACCCACTAACGGATAAGTCATTGCCATCAATTGTCCTGCATACGAAGGATCGGTCAAACTCTCGGGATATCCGGTCATTGCAGTATTGAAAACCACTTCGCCTGCTATCGGGGTATCATATCCGAATGATTTACCGCAGAAGCGAGTACCGTCTTCTAAGACTAACGTTACGTTCTTCATTGTTCTTGATTAGAATTTCTGTTCATACTGATAAACGTTCTCAACAAAATTAATAAAAGCTTGATTGCACAGCTTTGTACCGCCAGGCGTAGGATATTTACCCGTAAAATACCAGTCACCTTTGTGCTGAGGAAGAGCTGTTCGTAAGCCTTCAAGCGACTGATAAACAAGTTCTACCGGCGTCTTGACATCTTCGGGACGCAACATTTCAACAATTTTCTCGTTGATTTCTTTAACACTGAAAGGCTCATAAATATCTCGCACGCAGTTGCGCATTTGTTCTTTGGATTTCATTAGTTCGTCTTGGCAATTTCGATAAGTGGTGTCTACCAAGTCGTGCATTCCTCTGTCTTTCAGCAATTCAATGGTAGCGCGGAACACGCAAAACTCTTCTAACCGCGGCATATCTATGCATAATAGTCAGGATAACGAATTTGCGGCGCACTGCTCACCACGACAATCTTCTTGGGATGTAGCCTGTCGAGAATGCGAAGAATGCTTTCTTTAAGCGTTGTACCACGAACAATGCTGTCGTCGATAATCACCAAATTGTCTTGATGATGTTCGATACTTTCGTAAGTAACGTCATAGACGTGCGAAGCCAAGTCGTTTCGCGAGTTACCTTCGGTGATAAAGGTGCGCAACTTAATGTCTTTCCACGCTACCTTTTCACTACGCACATACTCGTGGATAATTTTTTCCAACTCCTCGTGCGTCGGAATATGCCCTAAATGTTCTATTTTCGCAATCTTCTGATCATTGACATAGCGTTTGAAACCATTCAACATACCATAGAAAGCCACCTCGGCCGTATTGGGAATAAACGAAAACACGGTATGTTCTGTATCGTAATCTACGGCCCGCAAGATACTATCCGTAAGCTGTTCGCCCAACTTTTTGCGCTCTTTATAGATGTCGCGGTCCGATCCCCGACTGAAATAGATACGCTCAAAAGAGCATTTTGCGTCTCCCCGTTGCGGTAAAACCTGCTCTAAATGACACGCTCCGTTACGCCGAACAAATAGAGCTTGCCCCGGCTCCAACTCGCGAATATCATCGCATTCAAGGTCGAATGTGGTCTGTAAAACAGGGCGTTCGCTGGCTAGAACCACGATTTCGTCGTCCATATAATAGAAAGCCGGTCGAATGCCCCACGGATCTCGCATCGAGAAAAATTCTCCGCTGCCCGTGATTCCACACACCACATACCCTCCATCGAAGTCGGTCATGGTGGTTTTGAGCACATTGCTCATCTCCACGTGATCTTCAATATAATGCGTAATATCGGTATTCTGAAACCCAGCAGTCTTCGCCGCGATGAAATTTCGCTCTACTTCGCGGTCTAATCGATGCCCCATCAACTCCAGCATAATATAACTGTCACTGTATTTGCGGGGAGATTGGCCTTGCAGCGTTAATTTATTGAATATCTCGTCGATATTGGTCATATTGAAATTGCCGCACAAACACAGGTTCTTTGCACGCCAATTGTTACGACGCAAAAACGGATGTACATAGCTGGGGCCGCTCTTTCCCGTAGTAGAATAACGCAGATGGCCCATATAGAGATTACCGGCAAAAGGTAGATCATAGCGTGCAAACTCGGCATCCTCAATCTGTTCGGCCGGCCACTCGCTATAACTCTTATGCACATTGGCAAAGATTTGGGTAATGGCATTGGCTCCTTCGGCACGCTCGCGAAACATATACTCCTTGCCAGGAACACCGTCTAGCTTCACACAAGCTAATCCTGCACCTTCCTGCCCACGGTTATGCTGCTTCTCCATCATCAGATAGAGCTTGTTAAGTCCATACTTCCACGTGCCGTATTTGTGTTGATAATATTCCAACGGCTTCAGCAATCGCACCATCGCCACACCGCATTCGTGCTTCAAAGGCTCCATATTCTTTTTCCGTATCTTTGATGATTCAACTTCTGTTTAGCTATTCCTATAAACAAAAAAATGAAAAAATGAGGTGTTGATTCGTAGATGAGTCATCTTTCATTTTTTCATTTTCTCGCGTTGAATTTTAATCTTTTACTTTCTCAAAATATTATATAACAGAGATGCTACCGAAGTCACAATTCCCACAAACGAGAACCATAGTGAGGTTGATGGGCCGATGCTTGCCCCTTTGGCCTTCACTCCATTAGGCTGGACATACACAATATCATTTTGCTGTAAATAATAATAAGGAGAATTAATAAGATTCGCATCATTGAGATTCAACCGATGAACACTCTTCTCTCCGGTTGCATCCTCACGAATAAGCATCACATTATTGCGTTTACCATATATCGTCAGATCGCCTGCCGAAGCTAAGGCCTCTAATATATTCATCTTCTCCGTCGTCACAGGAATCACTTTCGGACCGCTAACTTCACCCAGCACCGTGACATGATAACTGGACATCCGCACCGTCACCACAGGATTTTCCGTTTCAGCCAAATAGGGCTTCACCTTGTCACGAATCAAATCTTGACATTGATTCTTCGTCAATCCCACGACATGAATATGTCCGACAACTGGGAAATTGATATTTCCATCATTATCTACCAAATAAGATTGTACTCCTACTGATGCAGAACTCGACTCCGAGGTATTGGCAACTGTGAGATTAAAGGGCTTTGCCGCCTCAGGCGTTATTGTGCTCACCGTGACAGTAAGCATATCCTTCGGCATAATCCGTGCATCATACAATCCTTTTGAATCTGCTAAACTGATCTCATCCGCATTTTGTAGATACGCGACTTTTTTACTTCCTGCACAACTGCAAATCAACAATAGAAATGCAAATGATGCAAATGGAATAAGCAATTTCTTCATAACCTATATGACGTATTTATTAATACGATGCAAAATTACACCTAATTTTCTGATTCCGCAAGTGTTTCGATAATTAATTTTATAGTGCCCGCAAGTTCACCCATAAATGCTATCTTCGCTGTCGACAGATGAAATCCATCGGCAGCTTTTGGGCTATTTCGTTCAATCCACAGCATCGATCAGAGCGTCAATTCCACAATGTAATCGATATCGGTGGGCACTTTTCCAAGGTTGAGTGTTATGCCGTCGCCAGTCTTGGTATAGTTCATTCGCTTACCAGTGGCATAAACCGAGGCTCTCTTTACTTTGCGACCGCCGAGCGGAATGAATAAATTCGCATCCTGACAATCCAAAATATGGATGTAAAGTCGGTTTCCCCGCTGTGTGCTTACACCCCAATCATGCGGTGCGACGATGCCGCCACGAGTACCATAAATGGTATTCCCGTATCGATTCATCCATTCACCGATAGCTTTCAAACGGTCGAGCGCAAGGGCAGGAAGATCTCCACTGGGCTCAGGACCGATATTTAGCAACAAGTTTGCATTCTTTCCGGCTGCCCGAACGAGCATATGTATCAGCTCTTTCGGCTTTTTATAATTGCTGTCCGTTATCGAATAGCCCCAGTGGTCATTGATGGTCTGACACGATTCGAGCGGCAATCGACTGATACTTTGCCCCGAAAGACCTGCCTTATTTTCACCGGGTAGATCGCGTTCGAAGATCTGTATATCCTCGCCAGCATTCGGAATTTGATGGTGATTGTTGCCAATGAGACACTGAGGTTGTAGCTTATGAATCATCGCATACTGTTCGGGCAACTGCCAGTCGAATGGTTTCGCATCACTGTCGTGATCCCACCAACCGTCAAACCATATCGCACCAACGGCCCGTAATGTGTAAGCAGCTCTGTGAGCTGCATATTCATAAAACGATAATAGGCCGACCAATCGGCCTTTTCTGCCGACCTACCTGTGCCGCGACCTGTTCTGCCCATCGGATAATCCTCTCGTCCCCAGTCGAGATGCGAATAATAAAGATGGAGTTTGATATCGTGCCGCTTACAAGCGTCGGCTAATTCCTTGATGATATCACGTTTGAAAGGCGTCGCATCTACACTGTTATAAGTGCTGACAGCCGTTTTGAAAAGCGAGAAACCATCGTGATGACGCGTCGTAATGGTGATATACTTCGCACCAGAAGCTTTGATTGCCGACACCCAAGCATCTGCATTAAAGTCTGACGGATAAAAAGCCTTGGCCAGTTTAGGGTATTCCCGGTAATTGATATTCCAATTGTTCATTACCCATTCGCCTGCACCAATCATCGAATAAAGTCCCCAATGGAGAAAGATACCAAACTTCTCGTCCTGAAACTGTTCACGAGCTTTGAGGTTTTCGGCTGTCGGCCGATATGCCTCTTGCGCCAAACTGACATAACTCATCAGTAAAGTCGCCATCAAAAGTAAAGTCTTTTTCATCGTATGAAAACATTGTTTAGATTCATGCTGCAAAAGTAATCAAAATTCGACAGACACAAATCAAAAGCTAAAAGAAAATCATTCACCGGATAAACAGCAAGCATCACTTACCCCACGCCTCCCCACCACAAAAAAAGATGGAAGAGCCTCACACATGCTCTTCCATCTCTCTTCACTCTTTCACCTTTAAATAGTCTTTTTCCTTTAAATCACCTTTTCACGGTTTGGGAGTCTTCGCCTTCTTCTGCCTGGCCTTATTGATCACGCTCACTTCGGCCGCACGAGCAGCCTGGCGCATCTTAGCCTTGGGCGTATAAATGATTTTGGGCGTTTTCAGTGTCTCGGCAGTCACATCTTCCTCCTTGTCCATCATCTTCGAGGGGAAGTAAACGCGTAGCGAACCCAGGTCGCCCATGTCAATGCTGAATCCCATCTTCACACCGCGGCACACGATGCGAGCCAGCGTAATGAGTGCATTCATCACATCACCGCGCGAGAGCGACGTCTCGTCTACAATCATGTCGCACAGCATCTCGAGCGTCATGCGATTTCCGTTCTTAGCCACAGCATAATACACCGTCTGCCCCTTTTTCGAGCCGACCGTCTGCTTCTTCGATCTCACTTCAAATTCAATCATGGTTTTGTCTCCTTTTGATTAATTGATTAAACATATAATTATTTGTTATATAATGAGCGATATTACTCTCTTTTAAGGTGTATAACACCCATCTTTAAAGGTGTACTACACCCTTTATCAAAGGTGTTAAACACCTTTCCACAAGGGTGTACTACACCTTTATGGGCAAGTGTTTAACACCTTTCATGATAAATATTCTGTACCATTTCCACGCTCTATTCAGAAGTGCACGAACGGGCGCACTTCTGCTGTATTATTATGTCTGTAAGCTGAAGGACCGCACACAATCTTATTGGTGAGAAAATCATGTCCGAACAAAGGATTATATATAGATCCTACCTCTGAACTTGACCAATACTCATGGTTGTTAATGCTGGTATTGAATATTTCTGTTCCCCCTGCATCAGTAAAAGCTTTGTTCATACGGTTTACATTGGCTGCTGCTAAATCGCCACTACCTCCGTTACCCACAAAGGTCATCAATCCATCCCAATTCGCCAACGTCATGATCATCTGTTTCCATTCACCCAAAGCTGGCAGATACCATTTGCCCACATTGATGCCCGTAACACTTACGCCCGGATTATAGTGTGCGGCATAATAAAACACGGTGTAATCATTCTTATTATCAGCTTTGACCGTTCCATCTGTTGATCCGGCCGGGTCGTGTGTCCATTTATAACCATCCATATCTTGCATACCATCGGTATAATCAGAGAAATTTGAGGTATTATTTGCTACGAACATGCGAGATCCCCATGTTCCATAGACAATATTAGAATTCCCAAATTCACCTATCACACTTTTCAGCGCAATAGCCATTCCCTCTTTGGTATTAGTTTTTTCAGATACTATGACACCGATGGGAGTTCGTGAGCCCTTTTCCGAAATTGCACCAGCTGTTCCGTCTTGGAAGAGATAGAGAGCATCAGGCAGAATGCGGTAGGTGATAGTGTAAGAATGGTTGCGAACGAGATTCGTCAATTTAGAAGTGAAGTTTGTTATTGCCTTTCCATAAACTTGTCCAACGTTCCATATACAAGCGTTCAGATTTACGCCAGGAGTGAGATACACATAACTGCCATAAAAATCGTGTGCCTGCACATAGGTAGCATTGTAAGTCGTAGAGGTGGTAGGCATGGTAAAATAGGAAAGAAGCCTATTATAGGAATCTGTCTCAGAGTGTCCAGTGATAGTGGTACCATCTATGCTATACTTTTGGTAGTAGGGTTGTTGCCAATTACCTCCTTTAAAATCTCCACTCAGATTTCCCATATGGTCGGAATAAGCCACTACGTGAAACCGAACGCGAGCATTTTGATGCCGCATGATGAACTTCACTTGCCAGTCTGTGCCGCTGATTGTTTCCGTGGTAGTACCAATCTGTGCATTGCAGTTCTGAGTCACAGACGTAGGTATTGAATTTACTTCAAGATAAGTGCCTCGATCAGTAACAGCGTCGTTGATACACACAAATTTATAAGTGCCGGGAGCAAGACACAGAGCCGTACCTGCATCGCGCGTGAAAACGCGCCCGAGAAGGTGCCTTTGAGTAGTTTGTCTGTGCCGGTGATGCGTGCGCCAGTAGTGGCATCGCAAGCATAGATGGTGTAGTGACCGTCGGCTATCGCAGCACGCGTATTTGCCTCAGGTTCGTCTTCTTCTACCGATACCACGGCGCGGAGACCAGTCTCAAAAATCACAGTGTCGGGCTTTGTCTCGTCTGTTGCGGCGCGGCTCTTCGGATTTTTCTTTGCTGTCTCAAAGGGTTCTACGGTAATGCTGATTTGTGCATCGCCTACGGCAACGGTATTCGGTTCTGTGAGATTATCCTCACTGCTGCACGCTGCAAATAGCAGAACGGCCGGCAACATAATAGCCATAGCAGCCGCATTAATTTTCTGTATTCGTTTCATTGTCTTTCTTATTTTGTTGATTAATTCTGTCTGATAACACCTCCATCTTCTTCCTCTTCTTCCCAGTCTTCTTCTTCAGATTCGGGTTTAGGAAGCACCGAAGTGCAAGAAGTGCAAATAAACTGTTCACTCTCTAATTGGATTACTCTACATTCGGGTGTCTCATACACCCAATTCTTTAACTCTTGTTTCTTCATATCATATTGTTTATTTTGAATGAAAATACGTGAAATCTCCCCCTTGCTCGGTTGGCAAAAGGACATAAAAAGAAGAACAAAGGGAACTCCGAGAAGCCCTTTGTTTATTGGGGTTTAGTCGTCTCCCCTCGCGCGCGCGTAGGGTGAGACGTGAAAGGCGTCTACGCCAGGTGCGATGTGTGTGTGTGTGTGTGTGTTAAGACTTTTTCCGAGATATGCAAATATAAACCGTTAAAAGATGCAAGAGAATTTGAGTTCTTTTGCATCGCCGTGCTGCTGTTTATATTTGCTTGTTTTATCATCTCTTTAATTGTTCAGACCCCCATCCCCCTAACTTAGGGGGCGAAGAAAACTGGGGGCAAAGGTATAACAATTTTCTAATCTCCGCAAATATTTGGGTAAGAAATTCATCTATACCCAAATAAAAACGGTGGTGTTTCTGAATGTTCTATGCAGGCAAGGCTGCGAATTAGAGACTGGTGGTTGATGGCTCGTTCAGGAGATTTACTTTCCCGTCGTCGAGCAGTTTGAGGATGAGTTCTCCGAATAAAGTGTTCTGCCAAGCAAACCACGGACGAGTGTAAATAGACGCGTTATCTTTGTTGAAAGATTCGTGAATGACACCCGTACGAGCATCTGTTGACGTCAGCATTCGGATGCAATAGCGGATCTCATCATCGTCTTTTGCAGTGAAAGCTTTCATCATAATACTCATCGGCCACGGCATATCGTGTCCAATATGCGGACCGCCGATACCCTCGCCGGCCTTACCTCGGAAGAACCAGGGATTGTCTTCGCTCCACACGAAACGGCGAGTATTCTGATAAATTGGATCATTAGGGTCGACATCTCCGAGATAACCGAGACTTAAAAGACTGGGAACGTTGGCATCGTCCATCAACAGTTGATTACCGAACCCATCCACCTCATAGGCGTAAATACGGCCATATTTGGGGTGATTGTATACGGCATATTTGTGAAGAGCTGTTTCTACTTCGTCTGCTAATGCTTGGCAACTATTGGCCGAAGCTTGGTCGCCGTTTACTTGGCTGAGAATTGCAGCCGCTTTACGCATTGCTGAGACAGCCATAAAGTTGGACGGAATGAGAAACGGCAATGTTGTTGCGTCGTCGGAAGGGCGAAATGCAGAAGCAATCAGTCCTACCGGTTTGGCAGGAGCACCCCAGCCACCCCACGGAAGCGTGTCGAGTGCACGATCGGTTACACGCAGAAACTTGTAAGAACCGTGCCCACTTTTGCGTTGTTGTTCGCGGAATACGCGTAGGATATGCGCTATTGCCTCTTTCCATTCGGCTCCGAAGATAGATGCATCGCCCGTTATCTGCCAATATTCATAAGCCAGTCTGATGGGATAACACAGCGAGTCGATTTCGTATTTACGCTCGAAAACATCTTTACACATCTTCGTTTCGTCAGTCTGTGCACCTTCTCCGGTGGGCCCGTCATTGAAAGCATTGGCGTAAGGATCAATATTGATGAGTTTGAATTGGCGCAGAATGACACCGCGAAGCATACGTTTCAGTTTGGCATCTTGATTGGCAAACCGCACATAAGGCCATACTTGGGCCCCCGAATCGCGCAGCCACATTGCGTGAATGTCGCCTGTATAGACAAAGGTATCATCTTCGCCGTTCACCTGTCGATAGTGAACGGTGGTTTCGAGCGTGTTCGGAAAGCAGTTTTCAAACATCCAAGCGAGATATGGATTGCTCTTCAACAGTCGTTTCACTTCGGCTATCTTCTTGTCAATGATGGCTGATCGGAAGAGCCGATCTTGCGGTTTCGGGCGCTTGGAGACATAGATATGTGTGTTGTCTGCAATCGCTTCGATATACGCCTTTCCGTATTCCTTCTGGGTTTGAGCTGTCATCGGTAGGCTCAGTAATAACAAAACCGAGCTTACCAGAATTTGTTTATTGATTTGGATCATCGTGATTTGTGAGTTTTAAGGACGATCTTTGACTGCCGTTCCGAACTTAGACGGGTGTGGACCCATTACGAATTCCAACGTGCCTCCGCGTTTCAGGTCTTGGAAGTAGATATAAGACTTGGTATAAGTCTTGCCGTTCAGCTTGGCGTTTTGGATGTAGATGTTTTGCTCGTTATTGTTCCTGGCAATGATTCTGAACGTTTTTCCATTACCAACATTAACTGCTGCCTCTTTGAACAACGGCGAGCCGAATACGTATTTACCACCGGCGGGCTCCACTTGATATAAGCCCAAGGCGGAAAGAATATACCAAGCCGACATCTGTCCGACATCTTCGTTGCCGCAAAGACCGTCGATGGAGTCGCGATAAAGATTGTTCATCACATAACGTAGCTTGGAAGCAGCTTTCCAAGGCTGGCCAATGTAATCGTACATATATATGATATGGTGGCTCGGTTCGTTGCCGTGAGCGTACTGTCCGATAAGTCCTGAAATATCGGGAGAAGCTTCTTCTCCTGCATCTCCGTCTACAATAAACAACGAGTCGAGCTTGGCAGCAAAGCGTTTTTCGCTTCCGAAACATTTCACCAAGCCGTGAACGTCGTGCGGAACGAGCCAAGCGTATTGCCAGGCATTGCCTTCTGTATAGTCATCTTGTCTGTGGATGGATTTGAAAGCATCGAAAGGCTCGCGGAATCGGCCCTTAGATGTAACGCCTCGCATAAATCCCGTGCGTTTGTCGAAATAATGGTCGCGATAAGACAGACTGCGTTTGAGGAAGTATTTGTAATCTTCTGTCTTGCCCAATTGCTTGGCGAGACGAGCTACGCAGGCATCGGCCAACGCGTATTCTAATCCTTTGGCTACGGTCTCATAAGTAGAATCGAGGTCGGTCGGGATGTAGCCGTATTTTTTCAAGAGGTTCAAACCACGGTCGTCGCACATTGCCGACTGTCTTAAAGCCTTGTAAACAGCTTCTTTGTCTACGTTATAGCCTTTGAGAGCTATGTCTGCCAACACGGGGATTCCGGGGTTCCCGACCATACAGTCGGTCTCATTCCCCATCAAGTGCCACACTGGTAGTTTACCCTGTTGAGCACAAATGTTGAGCATCGTAGCTGCAATGTCGCGTTGTCTGGTGGGATGAATGAGTGTGGAAAGCGGATGAGCAGCCCGATAAGTGTCCCAAAGAGAGAAAGTAGTATAGTTTACGAAGTCGCCGTGATGCACCGTCCCGTCTGCTCCTCGATAGTCACCGTTCACGTCATTGAATATGGATGGGGCGAACATTGTATGATAGAGACAAGTATAAAAGATACGACGTGCGCGCTCATTGTCGGTTTGTATATCGATCTTTCCGAGTTCGTCGTTCCACGCTTTGTTGGCTGCGGCTACCGCTCCGTTGAAATCCCATCCCGGAATTTCGGCTTCGACATTTTTCAAAGCATTGTCAGTACTAACGGCAGAGATACCTACTTTCACCATCACGGACTCGTTATGATTGGTGAAGGAGAAGATTCCGACACTGTCGTTCTCTTGTTTTTCGAGTATAACAGGGCGTGAAAAGACAGCTGCAAAATATACTTGTTGGTTCTTGGCCCAGCCTGATGAGTGCCTGAAACCGGTCACGACAGTGGGGCTTTCCTGCTTAAACCCGGCGCTGGTCATCTTGTCCCAACCTATGCCTTGTTTGAGATTGAGGATGATTCTACCAGTTTTGGTGTCGGCGGGGAAGCTATATCGATGAAAGCCTACACGCTGTGTGGCGGTCAATTCTACGTGGATACCCGAACCATCGAGCATCAGCGAGTAATAACCGGGCCTTACCCGCTCGGCTAAATGCGAGAAACGGGCTGACCGTTGGCGATTATCTAATGTCGGGAGCAATGCTATGTCGCCGAGATCACCGATTCCTGTGCCGCTGAGATGCATTTGTCCGAATCCTATTAAGATTGAATCGCTGTAATGATAACCTGAACACCAGTCCCAGCCTCGTGTCATTTCGGTGGGTCCTACTTGCACAAGTCCAAAGGGAACGTTGGCTCCCAAGAACACGTGTCCGTGTCCGCCGGTACCGATATAGGGGTCGACGAACTGCGTATAGTTGCGTGCCGACACGATCGAAGACACTAAAACGAAAGTGAAAATGCTTAAAATGATTCTTCTCATCTTATTATTTGATTGTTAAGTTTGTACGTAAACGAATATCATCCGACGAACTTCCTATTTGTATTTCGAAGTCGCCGGATTCCACAACGCGCTTCATGTCGCGATTGATTAGCGCGAAATCATCGGCCGTTAAAGTGAAAGAGAGGTGAACAGTTTCACCCTTCCGAATAGTCACACGCTTAAATCGGCGCAGCTGTTTGATGGGTTGCACCACCGAAGCCACCAAATCTGACACATAAAGTTGCACCACCTCGTCGCCATCTCGATCACCGGTATTAAGCACATTCAGCGTCACTTCATAGTCGGTCGACGACCTTTGATTCACCCGAAGATCAGTATATGCGAATGAAGTATAGCTCAAACCGTAGCCGAAAGGATAAAGCGGACGAGCCGAAAGCTCCACATAATCGTGTGCAGCAGGACGTTTTCGATTGTAATAAACAGGCAATTGCCCCACCGACCGAGGTACACTCACGGGCAAACGACCCGCCGGATTATAATCGCCGAACAAGACATCAGCAATTGCTTCGCCGCCTTCCTGCCCCGGATAATACGCTGTGAGCAGAGCATCTGCATGTTCGGCAGCCCATAATTTGTTCAAAGGTCGACCTTCGATATACACGACCACCATCGGTTTCCCTGTCTTTTTGACAGCCCGAAGCAATCGATTCTGCAAACCCAATAGCTTTAACGATGCCCGATCGAAGCCCTCGCCGCATTCCATATCGCTGATAGTCGCCTTGTCGGCAACGGCTGCGCCCGTTTCCTGATAGGTGGTTTTGAAGTCACGAGCACTTGATCCGCCCACCGCAACAATCACAACATCGGCTCTGCGAGCGGCCTCGACAGCTTCACGAATATTCTCCGCCGTGGTGTCACGAATGGCACAACCCTTGACATATTCAATGTTAGCAGCGGGCAATTTACCGCGAATACCGTCAAGAATAGTCTTCACATTCGCATCGGGTTGCGGTGCGGTGTAATCCCCAAGCATGTTATATCGGTTGTCGGCATTAGGTCCCAGCACAGCCACTCGAATATTCCGGGAAAGCGGAAGCACATTGTTCGCATTCTTTAAAAGTGTCACCGCCTCTTGCGCTGCGCGTTTGGCCACAGCAATATGAGCCGCAATGCGCACACCTTTTGCCGCTGCCTGCGGATCGACATACGGTCGTTCGAAAAGTCCCATTTGCATTTTCAACCGGAGAACACGTGCTACAGCCGAATCAACAACGGCTTCTTCGATTTGTCCCGAACGAACGGCAGCCGCGAGTGTAGCATACGCCTGTGCTCCGAGATCTACATCAACGCCGGCCCGCAACGCCTCCACAGCGGCACCTTGGAGCGTAGGCGACACACGATGTGTCTGCCAAACACCATCTATGCTATATAAATCCGAAACGACAAAACCTCGAAAATGCCACTCGTTTCGCAACACATCGGTCAACAACCAGCGGTTCATCGTCGACGGAATGCCGTCCATCGAGTTATAAGAAGTCATTACCGAGAGCGCTCCCGAATCAATTGCACGCCGGAAAGGAGGCAGAAATTGCGCCATCAATTCGCGTTGTCCTACAATCGCCGGGCCTCCGTTCTGCCCACCCTCTGTCGTTCCATAAGCGATGAAATGCTTCAACGTAGCCAACGTTGCATACGGATTCGACAGATCGCCGGCACCCAATCCGCGCACTTGTGCCGCTCCGAGCACACCACTCAACACGGGATCTTCGCCCAAAGTTTCTTCAACGCGCGACCAACGAGGATCTCTTGCCAAATCAAGCACAGGTCCGTAACTGATATGCCCGCCTTGAAGTCGGATCTCTTTGGCTGTTACCTCACCCATCGCCTGCATCAAATCTTCGTCCCAAGTGGCTGCCATGGCGAGTCCGGTGGGAAAAACCGTTGTCCCGATAGCCATATGTCCGTGCGGCGCTTCTTCTGCGAGGAAAAGCGGAATACCCAAACGCGTATGTTCGATCACATACCGTTGCAATGCATTTCCTGCCTTGGCTGCCAGCGACGGATGCAAACCCGAGGTCAGCGTCTTCTTTGTCCACGGATCGGCTCGATAAGTGGCCCACAGCATTCCCATCTGTTTCTCGGCCCATTCACGTTTGAAATGCTCGGAAACCTGCACGCTTTTACCGTCTGTCACATAATCATCCCATCAATGTGCACATCAGTTGTCCCACCTTTTCCTCCAAAGTCATCCGTCGGAGCAAGTCGTTGACACGCTCATTCACCGTGAGTTTCGGATTCTTATAGGGCACCACATCTTTGGCCGTAGCTGCCCATGCAACCCAAAATAGCAATCCTGTTGCCACATATCGATAGGTTCGCGTCATAAAATGTAATCTTGTGATCATTGTTTTGGTGTGCTAAGTTACGAATTTTGTCTGTTCTTCACAAATATCTTGATATAATTTTGTACACCAGTAAGATTGCGCATCGATTCTCATGAACACTTAGTTGCACGGCAAATAATGCTTAGTTGGCGCGCAACTAACGATCTTTTGGAAAGCCGTGAGGAAACTGCCCCGATTTTGATGGCATGCTTTTTTATCGTCGTGCGTGTAATTTTGTGTAATGAAACACTTGTCTACCGCTCAATTGTTTCGTACTTTTGCAGCGTCTGGACACACCTCATATTTCAAAAAAAATAACGACAATGAAAACCAAAACAATCATCCAAAGTCTCGCAGTGCTGTTACTAATGCTCTGCCCAATGACGATTTTGGCCTCGACAGCCGTCAATGGCAAACCAACAAGTCAAAAGTCGCACAAAGTCTATGACATTGTGGAAAACATGCCGATGTTTCCCGGCGGTCAACAACAGTTGATGACATATCTCATCAACAACATAGTTTATCCGCCCGAAGCTGTCAAAAGAAAGATTCAAGGGCGTTGCACCGTGCAGTTTATCGTTGAAAGAGACGGTTCGATCAGCAACATTCGCGTTAATAGAAAGGTGCATCCGCTGCTCGATGCCGAAGCAATCAGAGTGGTAAAATCGATGCCCAAGTGGTCGCCCGGCACCCAAAAAGGCAGAGCTGTGCGTGTGAAATTCAATCTCCCCGTAGCTTTCCGTTTGCAGTGAACATCAAGATCGGTATCCGAGAGATCCTGATCGGTCTCACCGTTTTATCTGTCGGCTGTGGCAAACAGCAGCCGACAGATTCTCGGTTAGCGGCGGCTGAAAAAGTCGTCGCTATCGATCCGTACGCCGTGTTTACCATTCTCGACAGCATTCCGACGGATGGATTGACCACCGCCGATGACTCGGCACTCTATAATCTGCTCTATGTCGAAGCCTTGCACCACGTGGATCTCTACACGCAAAACGACTCGATGATCGCCGCCAGCGAACGATTCTATCACCAAAGCAGACAAATGGACAAGTTGGTGCGGGCCTATCTCCAACATGGCATTGCCTTTTACAACACCCGGAATTATCTTCGGGCTGTGCAATATCTTAAAGATGCTGAACTGATGTCGTGCGACTTGCCCGACAACCGACTGCAATTCGCCATCCAGACAGCGCTCGGACGGGTGAATGCAGCGGCTAATTGCAAGGAGATTGCATTGAAACATTTCAAACATTCGCTATCTTTTTCCGATCCGCAAATCACTGCCGACGCCCGCGCACAATGCCTTTCCGAGATCGCCTCACTGTATGAACGCCTGGGAAAGACCGACAGTTTCATCCATTATATTCGTCTCTGCAAACCGTTTTCCACAAGTTTTGTCGTGCGGGAAGAAGTGATGGCGCAACTCGGCAATTTCTATTTCTGACAAGGAAACTATCGATTGGCCCGGGCCTACATAGACAGTGCCATGTCCACAAGCCACCTTTACGAGACCGCCAAAGTTGCAGGCGATCTTTATGAGAAGCTCGGCGACGAAGAGAAAGCATGCGATTATTACTACATGTCGATCGAAGCGCGCGATCCGGAAACGCGTATCGCATCTTATAAAAAGCTGATTTCCAACGCCCAAAAGAAGAGAGACACCCGGCGAGAATTGTTTTTAAGCGATCGGCTCAACCGCGAATACGAAAAATATCAAGCTGTGAATGCCACCGCTATTGCCGACTATCAGACCGATTTCGATGCTCGTGCAGCAGCCGAACAAGTGCATAAGACGAAGCGTGCATGGGGCATTTCATTAGTTATTTTGCTATTTTCGGTATTTGTCATTTATGGATTGTATTGCGTTAGAACTGCAAAGTATCGTCGCATCATCGAACAACAAAATGCGCATTACATGGATGATCTCGACCATTACACGCAGACTCGCGACGAATTGCACAGCATGCAACAGGCTCAAAAAGCCGATCAAGCCTTGATCGCAGCCAAAATGGAGGAGATCAGTAGCCTGCAACAAAAGCTCGCCGACTATCAGGAAGATCGTCAGAAGCCAGAAAATTGGGCCTTGACAGACACTTTGCTCAATGCCGAAGCCGTGTTGCGGCTCCATCATTCGGCAGCTCGGGGGCGGTTGGCAACAGCCGAAGATTGGCAGGCAGTGTATGAATTGATGAGCGAACAACAATCGGCCTTCATCCACACATTAGATTCTGCCGGTCAGCTTTCGCACAAAGAGCGCAATATTTGCGTGCTGATACGTCTGCGATTCATCCCCTCCGAGATTGCCGCTCTCACGGCATCTTCGTCTCAGTCGGTGACAAACATCCGCGTGCGATTGCTCAACAAATTGTTCAATAAGACCGGAGGTGCCAAAGATTTTGATGCCATCATTCACCGACTCGGCACTTAATAAATGGAGAAACATCTCAAATCATCTCTCAATGAACGGTTAGTTGTCTTGCAAAAAGACCTTCGTTGCACTGCAACAAACGCTTAAATGCACAGTGTTTAACTATTAATTGAAAAGCGGATTGTACGTAAGTACACGGTGTTTCTTATTTTATCGATTCTCAGCCGATCACGAACAACATATAGAAATAGAGAAAATGGGGTGGGGGATGGCGCTTGATAAGCTATGAATGGTTATCTCCATAGACTAAATCTTTTACCACTTCACCGCCGATAATGATGCCGGCAGCAGCGGGGACAAAGGCGTTGCTGGCTGGAATCATGCGCCGATCTTTGCGTTCGCGCACGTCTTGATCGATGCCTGCACAATGCGTTTGCTTGTCGATCTCATGATCCATGATGGGGCTTAGCGGCTTTTCTTCGCTGCAAACCACTTTTAGTTGCGAAATACCCAACTTGCGGAGCTTTTTACGGATGATCTTAGCCAATGGGTCCATTTGGGTTTTATAAATATCGGTTATGTGAAAAGCGGTGGCATCTATCTTGTTGGCGGCGCCCATACTTGATATGATCGGCACGTTGAGCAGATGACAACGCCTGATCAATTCTAACTTGGCCGTCACTGTATCTACACAATCCACAACATAGTTAAATTGTGAAAGATCGACTTCATCGGCGTTTTGCGGCATATAAAACAAGTGGTGCGGGCGCACGATACAATGCGGATTGATGTCGTGCACACGCTCTGCGGCAACGTCCACTTTATGTTTTCCCACAGTGGAATGAAGGGCAATGAGTTGTCTGTTGATGTTGCTCGGGCACACATAATCATCGTCGAAGAGATCGAGTGAACCAATACCGCTGCGTGCCAACACTTCAACTGTGTAGCCGCCGACACCACCAACGCCGAAGATTGCTACTCGGGCTGCTTGCAAACAGGTGATAGCCGCCTGGCCGAAAAGCATTTGTGTACGGGAAAATTGATCTTGAATCATGGCTGCAAAGGTACGGAAGCAAACATAAAAAAGTATGTTTCGCTCCATCTTTTGTAACTTTTTCACAGATAAGTCGTTGAAAATTCGTACTTTTGTCGCGCTTATGAATCTTATCAACTTATCTTCCATGCGAATGGGAATTGTGGGAGTGCAATTCCTCTTTGTGGCTTTCGGTTCAACGGTTTTGGTCCCTTTGCTTGTTGGTCTTGATCCGGCAACGGCGCTTTTCACAGCCGGCTTGGGTACGTTTATCTTTCATTTGATTACCAAAGGCAAGGTTCCGATCTTTTTGGGAAGTAGTTTTGCTTTTATCGCTCCTATCATTGCGGCCAGTAAACAGTGGGGAATGTCAGGCACCTTAGCCGGACTTGCAGGCGTTTCATTGGTTTATTTCCTGATGAGTGTATTGGTTCGGTGGCAAGGAAAACGGTTACTTGACCGTTTGTTTCCGCCTGTTGTCATCGGACCTGTTATCATTTTGATCGGTCTTACACTGTCGGGCAGTGCCGTAGATATGGCTAAAACCAATTGGTTGTTGGCTTTCATCTCGTTGATTACGGCTATTTTGGTGCTCTCTTTGGCGCGTGGATTATTGAAATTAGTACCCGTTATCTGCGGTATTATCGTGGGATATGCTGTCGCTTGTTGTATGGGGATCGTCGATTTTACAGCCGTTGCTGCTGCACCTTGGTTCGCTTTACCTGGTTCTTTGGCGCATTTCCATCTACCGGAGTTTGCTTGGGAACCATTTCTTTATATGATTCCGGTGGCTATTGCACCTGTGATCGAGCATATCGGAGACGTTTATGTGGTGAGTGCAGTAGCTGATAAGGATTTCGTAAAAGATCCAGGACTGCATCGAACATTATTCGGTGACGGACTCGCTTGCCTCACTGCAGCTTTTCTTGCAGGGCCTCCCGTGACCACATATTCTGAAGTTACGGGTGCAATGTCAATCACCAAGGTTACTGATCCGCGTGTGATCCGCATTGCAGCAGCTACTGCTGTGGTTTTCTCTGTTATCGGGAAGCTCAGTGCTTTGTTGCAATCCATTCCGTCGGCAGTGCTTGGTGGCATTATGCTTTTGCTCTTCGGAACTATCGCAAGCGTCGGAATTCAGAACTTAGTACAGCACAAAGTGAATCTGAATAAGACACGAAACATCATCATTGTATCTGTAACACTGACGATGGGAATAGGTGGTGCCGTTTTGTCTTGGGGCAGTTTTTCCATCAGCGGTATAGGTTTATCGGCGTTGGTGGGTGTTATTCTGAATTTGGTTTTGCCACAGGGGAAAGTTGCTAAACCTTCATTAGATCGCTCATAATCATATCACTGACGAACAAACCGCGTCGAGTCAGGCGCAGTTTGTCGTCTTTGATTTCCACCAATTGTTGTTGGATGTAAGGTGCAATACTGCTCATCAGAAAACTCTTATAGACTGTTGAGAGAGCGGAGAGATCTATCCCGTCGCTGGTTCGCAATGCCGTGGTGATCAAGTCGTTATAACGCGTGTCGTCATTAAGTGTCTCTTGCGTTGCAAGTAAGCGTTTTTCGTTGACCGATTTGATGTATTTTGCAACGTCATTAACAGTCCATTGTCGTGAGATCAGATTATAAGAGTGAGCCGACGCACCGATTCCGAGATAGGGAATAGCCTGCCAATAGCTGCTGTTATGGCGTGAACGGCGACCAGGAAGTGCAAAGTTACTAATCTCATAATGCTCGTATCCCGCAGCAGTCAGCGTGTCAATGAGTTTGTCATACATGCTGAGACTGCGTTCTTCATCGATTTCTTGCACTTTGTTTTGAAGCAAGAGTCGATGCAACAGCGTGCCTTCCTCATACATTAAACTATATGCCGAGATATGCTCCACATGCAAATCGAGTGCCCGACGGATGTCCGTGTGCCAATCTTCGAGTGTCTCATCGGGGAAACCAAACATCAGATCGATGCTGATATTGTTGATTCCTGCATGGCGGAGAAGATCCACTGCGCGGGCGATATCCCTCGATTGGTGGCGTCGATGCAAGAATTTGAGTCGATCATCGGCAAACGTCTGCACCCCCATACTGATTCGATTGACAGGGAGTGAGCGCAGATGATCGGCAAATTCGGTTGTGATATCGTCGGGATTGCATTCCATTGTGATTTCCATTGACGACCAATCGAGTTGAGGGTACACCTTATTTATATATAAGAACAAATCTTCTTGCAGTTTGAAAGACAATTGAGAAGGTGTTCCTCCACCGATATACACGGTGTCAATTGATGCTTTCGGCCCGAGATAATCGGCTCGTTGTGCCAGTTCTTGACCGATAGCGGCAACGTATTGTGCTTGTAACCGTCGGCCCGTAGTGGAATAAAAACCGCAATAAATACACCGACTTGCACAGAAAGGAATGTGTATATAGATACCTGCCATAGGTTCGTTTTGGCGGCAAAATTACTAAATTGTTTTAAAAAAGATCTGTTTTTATAGTGAATCTGTTGTCGTTTTACACAAAAAACGGTAACTTCGAGGGCGATAAAAGACATTGAGTCTATACTCCAAGAGGAACAAACAGTATTAACATTCTAAATCTTTTGATATGAGGGTTTATCAAACTAATGAGATCAAAAACATTGCCTTAGTCGGCAGTGCGGGTTCCGGCAAGACTACTCTTGCCGAGTCTATGCTTTTTGGGAGTGGTATAATCAAGCGCCGCGGTTCAATAGAAGCGAAGAATACAGTGAGTGATTATTTCCCCGTGGAGCAGGAATACGGATACTCTGTGTTCCCAACCGTTTTCCACGTAGAATGGAACAACAAAAAGCTTAACATCATTGATTGTCCTGGATCGGATGATTTCATCGGCGGAGCAATCACTGCGCTCAACGTAACGGATGAAGCCGTGATTCTGATTAACGGTCAGTACGGACCCGAAGTGGGCACACAGAATATCTTCCGATACACTGAAAAGCTGAAAAAACCGGTCATTTTCTTGGTTAATCAGCTTGATTCCGAGAAGTGTGACTTCGATAATGTCGTTACGATGATGCAAGACATATATGGTCCGAAGTGTGTATTGGTGCAATATCCGTTGCAGACCGGGCCCGGATTTAATGCTCTGATAGATGTCCTCTTGATGAAAAAATATTCGTGGAAACCCGATGGCGGTGAACCCATTATTGAGGATATTCCGGCCGAAGAAATGGAGAAGGCGATGGAACTTCATAAGAAACTCGTGGAGGCTGCGGCCGAAAACGATGAGAGTTTGATGGAGAAGTTCTTTGAAGAAGAAACTTTGACAGAAGACGAAATGCGTGAAGGAATCCGTAAAGGACTTGTAACGCGCTCGATATTTCCTGTCTTTTGCGTGTGCGCAGGTAAGGATATGGGAGTACGGAGACTGATGGAATTCTTGGGAAATGTCGTTCCTTTCGTGAGCGAGATGCCTAAATTGCATAATACGAGAGGTGAAGAAGTAGCGCCGGATCAGAACGGTCCTGAGTCGGTTTATTTCTTCAAGACCGGTATGGAGCCGCATATCGGCGAGGTTTCTTATTTTAAAGTGATGAGCGGAAGTATCAAGTCTGGAGATGATTTGACCAATGCCGATCGCGGATCGAAAGAACGTATCGGCCAAATCTATGTTTGTGCAGGTGCAAACAGAATCCCTGTGGACCAGCTCAATGCAGGAGACATCGGTTGTACGGTGAAGTTGAAGGATGTGAAAACGGGTAACACACTTAATGGAAAGGATGTGGATAATCGTTTTGATTTCATCAAATATCCCAATTCCAAGTATTCGCGGGCTATCAAGGCTGTTAATTCCGCCGATACGGAAAAGCTGATGGCCGCAACGCTTAGAATGCGCCAAGAAGATCCGACGTGGGTTGTTGAGCAGAGCAAGGAACTTCGTCAGACCATTGTTCACGGTCAGGGAGAATTTCATTTACGTACATTGAAATGGCGATTGGAGAACAATGAGAAGATTCCTGTTAAGTTCGAGGAGCCTAAAATACCTTATCGCGAAACCATTACAAAGAGTGCCCGCGCTGAATATAGGCATAAGAAGCAGTCCGGAGGAGCTGGACAGTTCGGTGAAGTACATCTGATTGTGGAGCCGTATGCAGAGGGAATGCCCGACCCGACGATGTATAAATTCAATGGTCAAGAGTTCAAAATGAACATCAAAGGCCGTGAAGAAGTGGAACTTGAATGGGGAGGCAAACTTGTGTTTATCAACTCTGTGGTGGGCGGAGCTATCGATGCGCGGTTTATGCCGGCCATATTGAAAGGCGTAATGGACTGTATGGAGCACGGACCTCTTACCGGAAGCTATGCCCGTGATGTGCGAGTTGTAGTCTACGACGGTAAGATGCACCCCGTAGATTCTAACGAGTTATCCTTTATGTTGGCAGCTCGACGTGCTTTCTCAGATGCTTTCAAGAATGCAGGACCTAAGATTCTGGAGCCCATTTACGATCTCGAAGTGTTCGTTCCGTCCGACTTTATGGGTGATGTAATGAGCGATCTGCAAGGTAGAAGGGCTATGATAATGGGTATGGATAGTGAAGCGGGCTATCAAAAGCTACAAGCCAAGATCCCATTGAAGGAGCTATCGAATTACAGTATCTCGTTGAGTTCACTCACAGGAGGTCGTGCTTCGTTTACGACTAAGTTTGCCAGCTACGAACTTGTGCCCAATGAAGTGCAACAAGCACTTATCAAGGAGCACGAAAAAGAGCAGACCGAAGAAGACGATTGACCGCGAAATAAAAGTGGAAAGGACGGGGACTTCATCGAAGACTTCCTCACTGATGTATTGACTGCCCATAAGAGGATCGGTCGTGATTTTCTCCTCATAAAAGTTTTGGGCTATTGAGAAGGTCTTGTCTGCTGAAAAACTATGGTGTGTCTGTTGACTTCTTTCTACAAGGCAGTGAAGTCGGTCACAAAAGAGGTGGTGACGTATGTCCCACCTCTTTTGTGACCGATTCTATTTAAGCCGACTCTGACCGCGAAGCGCAGCAAGGGCTGTTGTGCCGATTTCTTCTTCAAAGCGGTGCATCAGGGGGCAAACTCTTTGCGCAATTCCTCCATCTGTCGCTCGGCATGGGCTTTGTTGTTGGCCGCCCGCCCGACCAACAATGTCCAACGATTGGCAATCAGAATGTTTTGGATGATTAATAAAAATGCGTTTCCGCCGCGGCGGAAACGCTGTTTTTCGATTTTCTGCTCTTCCGCGGCGGAAATATTGTTTTTTTGTCTGGGAAGGTTTCCGCCGCGGCGGAAACACTGTTTTTTCGATTTTCTGCTCTTCCGCCCGCGGAAAATGTTGTTTTTTTG
>NZ_BAIX01000024.1 GCF_000613405.1 Hoylesella enoeca JCM 12259
CGATTTTCACTTTCCGACCCCTCGGATGATCAAAATCCGCTTGATTTTCACTTTCCGAGGCCTCGGATGATCAAAATCTGCTTGATTTTCACTTTCCGAGCAATAATTTAGCAAGAATATAGTGTGTTTTAATATAGAAACTAATCAGCGAATCAGAACAATTTATAAACTTAATAGAATATATAGACAAATGAAAAGAAACATTGTTTTGTTATTGTTTTTATCTTTCTTGGATGTGGTTCAGTTGTACGCACAAGATTTTTCTCAAATTCTGTTCAAAATGGAAGGAGAATCTTGTCCAAAAGAAATCAGTCTTGTGACAGCCACACATGGTGAGCCTATAAAATATGCTTTTACCACTATTTCACCAGATAAAACCTGCGGATTTCTCATAGCGTCTTCTCCTCAACCATCATTTTACTATATTTATGATGGCAGTCGATATTTCAGAATTTGTTTGCATGCAAAAAATATAATAAAAATTGGTTATCATGATGGAAAGTTCTTCTTCATTGATCCAGGGAATAAAGAAAATGATGTGTTAAGACAATGGAACCAGTTAGAAGATAAGCTGATAAACGAAAGACCCAAAAATTATGCAGATTTTTTCAGTCAATTTGATTCCGTTAGAAGAGAAGCTGATGGATTGATCAATCATTTACAAAAACTCAACAGCGCATTCGCCAGACAGGCAACAGATATGATTGAGATAGATCTCTTTCGGCATTTTATTGTCTATCTCAATAAAAATCAACGATCCTATGATTCGGAAGAGCAGCAATCGGCTTATTATAAGAAAATTATGTATCGGTTTCTGGAAACCAGTGATAGGCTTCTTTCACAACCTGACGGGATGCGACTTTTGAAAAATTATTTTGATTACAAACAAACTTTCATATATCGTCAACAGAGATTTTCACTCGACGATCAGCTAAAAGAGATCATTGATCCTAATTTGCGTGAAGAATATATCTTGCATCGAGTGCCAATGACTAATTACGCTGATTTTAGACAATTTGAGGAGAAATATTTTCCGCTCTTATCAGTAGAGAATCGTCGCAGATTATGTAATGATGTTCCGCGTCCACAGTCTGAATTAGAAAGAGGAAAACCAGCTCCAAATTTCATTTACGAGGACTCGGCCGGTAAGCTTCATTCATTATCTGAACTGCGCGGCAACTATGTTTATATAGATATTTGGGCAACATGGTGCATGCCGTGCAAGGCAGAGATCCCTCATCTTGAACGACTTGAAAAAAAGTTTGCGCAGGCTAAAATCAAATTCGTAAGTATATCGATAGATCAAAAGAAAGACATCTGGAAGCGTTTTCTTAACGAAAAACAATTAGACGGCTTACAATTATGGGCTGGCGACTGGACACGATTGCCAAAAGAATTGAATTTAGGTTCGGTTCCGCGCTTCTTATTGATCGATCCGGAAGGAAATTGGATAAATTCAAATGCCGATCGTCCATCTAATCCAAATTTAGATCAGTTTTTGACAGAATTAGTGAATAGATGATGAAACACATTTTATTTTTCCTAATAGGATTATTTTTCTTTTTTGCTGACAGTCGAGCGACAACAGATAAGGGTACGAGTGATAAAGATTTTACCTATTGGAATAAGCTGTTGAATTATGATTTGTCTTCAGATGGTAATTGGGTATTTTGGAGGATTCAGTATGAGAAAAACAAAGATACTTTATATATCCGGAATACCAGGAATGGGAAACAATATCAATTTGCTTCGGCCTCGATGCCTGAATTTTCAAAAGACGGTCAATGGATCGCTTTTTCTATTCCAGCACGAGAAAAAACGAAAGATTCTTCCATTCCTTATCAAATTAAAGCGATTAGACTGACTGATGGCAAAGAAAAAGTTTTTTCGGATGCAGAACGCTTCTCATTCTCCCCAAACGGCAAGTTTCTCATTCTGTTTTCTAATCAAGGAGGTTCGCCGACCACCTTATTATATAAGTTAAATTCGGAGCAGAGCAAATTGATAGTCGGGATGGGAGATTATGCTTTTAGTCTCGATGGAAAATATCTCGTCTATGCTGTTCATTCAAAAATTGACAGCGGAATATCACAGATCGAATTAACTGATCTTTCAAACTTTCAAACCAGTCTCCCCGATCTTCCAAAAGGTCAATATACGAGTATAAAATGGACATCGCATGGTGTTATCATGATGAAATCGAGACCAGAAAATGATATTTTGGTTTGGAATCCGATGCATAGACATGTAAATGTCCTTTCGCAAACGATCCGACAATGTATGCCTGTCGGAATGGAGATCAGTCTGCATAAAAATCCGGTATGGTCAGCTGACGGGAAAACTTTATTCTTCGGTATATCTCGTCGACGTCAGACGATAACTCGGAAGGAAAGTAATGTCGAAGTTTGGCATTGGAAAGATCATCAGATCATCTCTCGCAACATGATCGTTATTATGAGAACCTTATGAAAAGTGATTTTTGTATGTGGAGACCACAAGAGGACCGATGGGAACGGCTAAAAGACTCCACGATGTGTCGGGCCTACGCGTCGGCTAATGGAAATTACATCTTATGCTTTAATGACAGAAGATATTTACCTCAGTTTCGTGAGCCATTGTGTGATATTAAGCTGAAAAATAGGCTAAACGAACACTGTTTGTCTATTCTCGATAGTAGCGCGATCTATCCGAGATTTTCTCTAAAAGAGAAATATGTTTATTTCTTTAAAGATGGTCGGTGGGTGTTTGTCCATACACTTACCGGACGATCTGACAGTGTATTCTTAGGCGCCGACCGGCCGCTCGTCAATACATCTTATGATGGTGTTGTAGGAGTTGCTCCGTCATGGGGCAGTTTGGGATTTATCGATGACGACAAAACCTTTTTGTTCTATGATGAATATGATTTGTGGAGCGTAAGACTCCCGGAAATGAAATATAAGCGGTTGACACATGGCCGAGAGTCGGGAATTCAGTTTCGGAAGTTGGGAAATGAGCCGATTACTTTGAACAATAATTTGATATTGATTGGTCATAGCAGGGATGGTCAGACGGGTATATATCGATATTCGGCTGATAGAAAACATGTCAGACTGCTGCATGGACGAAAAAGCTATTCGCGCATTGCCTGGGATGCAAAAAAACAGAATTGTCTCTTTGCAGAGGAAGATAACACTGAATCACCGAAACTATATTTCTCGTCAGACAATGGCAAGTCGGTTCAACTGATAGCTTCAACAGCCAAGCCGGTCTACCGGCCGAAGATCCGAAAAAGTGTTTTGATCTCCTACCCCGGCGCCCGTGGTAAAATGCTGCACGGAGCATTATTCTTCCCGTCGGATTATCAGCCTGGACGTAAGTATCCCATGATTGTGCGTCTTTACGAACGCCAATCGCAGCAGCTTGACAACTTTGTCTATCCCTCTTCACGTGACGCTTATAACACGATGAATTATGTGTTGGAAGGTTATTTTGTTTTCCTACCTGATATCGACTATGAGGTGAATCGACCAGGTCAATCGGCTGTTGTCTGTGTAAGAAACGCCGTCGATTCTGTTTTGCATCAAATTCTCGACGTAGATGCTGCCCGCATTGGAGTCATCGGTCATAGCTGGGGCGCCTACCAGTCGGTTTATCTATCTGCATGCACATCGTTGTTCGCCGCCGCAATCGCCGGTGCACCACTGACGAATTTAGTCAGTATGTACAATAGTGTATATTGGGAGAACGGTAAGACCAATCAAGAACTCTTCGAGACGGGTCAGGCGCGCATGCGGAGACCGTGGTGGGAGATTCCCGATCAGTATCAGGCTAATTCACCTATTTTCTGTGCTCGGCAGATCAAATCACCATTACTTCTTTCATTCGGGACTGATGATAAAGCGGTGGACTGGCGTCAGGGACTCGAATTATATATCACGATGCGTAGGCTGCGCAAGCCCTGCATACTTTTGGCTTATCCTAACGAGGGCCACACCATTTCTGAAGAGACAAATGAGCGGGATCAGATGAGACGTTTCATGGAATTTTTCTCTACTTATTTAAAAGGTACATCAGCTCCATCGTGGATCGAGTATGGATCGCCATATCAAGAGCCATGGAATGCTTCTTCAACTGATGCACTTCCGGCCCAATCCAGTGGGAAATAAATTCTATTACTGATCGCTTATCGAGAAGTTGTATAGTACTGCCTTAGAAGTCCCATAGGAGTTGGTTACTCCTATGGGACTTCTCTGTAAATGAGATCAGAAGTTGAATTATGAATATTGCAACTTGTGCCGGGGTAGCCGCTTTCTTACAGTGTAACCATCAGAGAAAAACGACGTGGTAGCATGTGTGCTTCTTTGCGTGGAAAGCATAAGATTTGAGCATTATATGTAAAAAAGATAGTGAGATAGGAAATGTTTGCCAGCAAAAAGTATTACTTTTGCAAGGTAATTTCTAACTCATTAAAACAGAATAAATATGAAACCGACATTATTGCTTCTGGCTGCCGGCATGGGGAGCCGATATGGAGGATTAAAACAACTCGACGGCCTGGGACCCAACGGCGAAACGATCATGGACTATTCGATCTATGACGCAATTAAGGCAGGATTTGGAAAGATTGTCTTCGTGATTCGGAAAGATTTTGAAGAGGATTTCCGCAAGAAGATTATGCCTAAGTATAAAGGACATATTCCTGCCGAAATCTGTTTCCAATCTCTTGATAGTCTGCCCGCAGGCTTTACCGTTCCCGAGGGTCGTCAGAAACCATGGGGAACTAATCACGCCGTGATGATGGCCGAGGGTGTGATCCGCGAACCTTTCTGCGTGATTAATTGTGATGACTTCTACAATCGCGATGCGTTTATGGTCATAGGAAAATTTTTAGCTGAGCTACCTGAGAAGAGCACCAATCACTATGCTATGGTAGGGTTCCGCGTGGGAAACACGCTGAGCGAAAATGGTACGGTGGCACGTGGTGTTTGCTCTACAGACGCTGCTGGCAATCTATCAACAGTGGTGGAGCGCACGGAAGTAATGCGGGTAAATGGTACAGTGTCGTATAAAGACGAGCAGGGAGCTTGGGTCGGTATCGATGACAATACGCCCGTGTCGATGAATATGTGGGGTTTTACTCCCGACTATTTTACACATAGCGATGCCTATTTTAGAGAGTTTCTGTCTGATCCAAAGAACCGGGAGAATCTGAAAGCAGAATTCTTTATTCCCTTGATGATCAACAAACTGGTGAACGAGAAGACGGCAACGGTTAAGGTGCTCGATACCACGAGCAAGTGGTTTGGTGTGACTTATGCTGCCGATCGCGATGGTACGGTGATGCGCATTAAGCAGCTCATCAACGAGGGTGTTTATCCCGAAAAACTGTTTTAGAGCATGTGATTTCATAAGGAGGCGCATCACGGGTGCGCCTTTTTTTCGTATCTTTGCATCCATGATGAATATAGACATCCTCAATGAGGTCGACGTGATCTCGCTCAGACAACATATAGCCCGAGCAGAACATATTGTGATCTGTTGCCACAAGTCGCCCGACGGCGATGCGCTGGGATCTTCGCTGGCATGGGCCGACTATCTCGAGAGCTTGGGCAAGAAGCCGAAAGTGGTTATTCCGGATGCTTATCCCGACTTTTTGCAATGGCTTCCGTGCACGGAGCGGGTGGTCCGGTATGATAAGCATGGGGCAGAGGCCGACCAATTCTTGTCAGAAGCAGATTTGATTTTTTGTTTGGATTTCAACAATTCAAGTCGGGTAGATGATATGCAGGACGCCTTGGATCGTGCCGTTGCGCCCAAGATCATGTTTGATCACCATCTGTCGCCGTCTATGGAGACGGTCCTCACGGTGTCGAACACCAGCATGTGCAGTACGAGTGAGATCGTCTTTCGCATTATTTATCAATTGGGAGGCTTTGCGGCGATGTCGCGCAGATGTGCGATAGATATTTATTGCGGAATGATGACAGACACGGGCGGTTTCACTTATAATTCTTCACGTCCTGAGATTTATTTTATCATCGGTCAGTTGCTCACCAAAGACATCGATAAAGATAAGATCTATCGCCATGTGTTCAATAATTATAGCTCATGGGCAATTCGTTTGCGCGGGTATATGATGTATCAGAAACTCAACATAATCGACAATTTCCACGCCTCGTACTTTACGATTACGAAACAAGAGATGAAACGGTTTCATTTCATAAAAGGCGATGCCGAAGGTTTGGTGAATGAGCCTTTGAAGATCAAAGGCATGAAGTTGTCTATTTCATTGCGCGAGGATGATCGTCGGGAGAATCTGATCTGGGTCAGTTTGCGTTCTGTCGATGATTTTCCTTGTAATCGTATGGCCGAAGAGTTCTTTAATGGTGGCGGCCACCTCAATGCCAGTGGCGGCAAATTGCAGTGCAGCATGACCGAAGCCGAAGATGTGGTGCGCAAGGCAATTATCCATTTCGGAGATCTCTTAAAATCCTAATAAATCGAAAAAGATGCACTCATATTGTTGGAATTACCTATATTTGCACCTAATAATTAAATAGATTTCACGTGAAAAGACTGTCCTTTTTATTCCTGATATTGACCGGAGCTGCGCTCTTGGTTGCATGTAGCGATTCGGAAACTTATGCTGACCAGAAAAAGAAAGAGCGTCAAGCCATCAATTCGTATATCCGTGACAAGGGGATTAAGGTGATCTCCGAAGCCGACTTTAAAGCAGCGGGCGAGGTGACGGATACGATTAAGAATGAATTTGTGTTATTTGAGAGTTCGGGTGTTTATATGCAGGTTCTCCGTCAAGGATGCGGAAAGAAGATCGCAGATGGCGAGACGGCCACGGTGCTGTGTCGATTCTCGGAGTACAATCTGCTGTCTAACCCAGACTCTGTGCAGCTTACCAACAATGTGTTGCAGTTTTCTTTCTTCGACGATAAGATGACCGTTGTTAATAACTCGGGAACCTTCCAAGGATCTTTCGTTTCCGGTTTCAGCGTGATGCAGACAGCTTATCGTAGCGCAGCAGTGCCGGCGGGATGGCTCACGGCATTCAATTATGTCAATATTGGGCGTCCTGTCAAAGCTGATGATGCGTTGGCGAAAGTCAAACTGATCGTTCCTCACGACAAGGTACTACTGTTGCTACGCAGCGAGTGTACCCTGCACTTTACGTGTTGACGTTTCAACGCGGTTTATAAGCAGTTTTTAAACAACTAGATAATGACATTAATCAAATCAATTTCGGGTATCCGCGGTACGATTGGCGGACGCGCGGGCGACACCTTGAATCCGCTCGACATCGTGAAATTTACTTCGGCCTATGCCACATTTATTCGGAAGAGTCGTCTGAATGGTTCCAATAAGATTGTTGTTGGTCGTGATGCACGCATCTCCGGAGACATGGTGAAGAGCGTCGTATGTGGTACGCTGATGGGGATGGGTTATGATGTCGTCAACATCGGTCTTGCAACGACGCCCACAACAGAGTTGGCTGTACGTTGGTCAGGGGCCGACGGCGGCATTATTATTACTGCCAGCCATAATCCGCGACATTGGAACGCACTCAAACTCTTGAATAACGAAGGGGAGTTTCTGACTGCTTCGGAAGGCGCAGAAGTGTTAGATATTGCCGAAAGAGAGGACTTCGACTATGCCGATGTGGATCATTTGGGGCGTTACTCGGATGATGCGACATTCAACCAGCGTCATATCGACAGCGTGCTTGATTTGAAATTGGTGGATGTCGAAGCTATTCGCAAGGCACATTTTAAGGTTGTCGTGGACAGCATCAACAGTGTAGGCGGTATTATCTTACCCGATTTGCTCAAGGCACTGGGAGTGGAATATAAATCCCTCAATGGTGAGGCCAATGGCGACTTTGCACATAATCCCGAACCGTTGGAGAAGAATCTCGGCGGCATTATGGGCGAAATGGCTGGTGGAAAGTATGATCTCGGTATCGTAGTCGACCCGGATGTGGATCGTTTGGCTTTTATCTGCGAAGACGGAACCATGTTTGGAGAGGAATATACACTGGTGAGCGTGGCCGATTATGTGCTCTCTCACACGCCCGGTAATACGGTGTCTAATCTCAGTTCGACGCGTGCTTTGCGCGACGTAACCGAAAAACACGGTGGGAAATATATGGCTTCGGCCGTAGGCGAGGTGAATGTCACCACGCAGATGAAGGCTGTTCATGCTGTCATTGGTGGTGAGGGCAACGGCGGAGTGATCTATCCCGAGAGCCATTATGGGCGTGATGCCTTGGTGGGTATAGCCTTGTTCCTATCGAGTTTGGCACACAAGGGATGCAAGGTGAGTGAATTGCGTAAGTCGTTCCCCACTTATTACATTGCCAAAAACCGTATCGATCTCACGCCTTCTACGGACGTTGACGCGATTCTGACTAAGGTAAAGGAACTCTATAAGAATGAAACTGTGAATGATATTGACGGTGTTAAGATCGACTTTGCAGATAAGTGGGTGCATCTCCGCAAGAGTAACACCGAGCCAATTATCCGTGTTTATAGTGAGGCTGCTACTCCGGAAGAGGCTGATGCATTAGGAAAGACACTGATGCAAGTGGTTTATGAAATGAGTTGATCGTTGAACGTGGGAAGTTGATAGGTATATATTCCTACGTCTTATTATAAGTGACACAAGTGTTGATGGTTGAAAGTGGAGCGTTGATAGATATTGCAATCAAAACAACTAACTCTCCATTTTCAATCATCAATCTTTTTATTTCGTGTAAAAATCGATGAGTTTGGTAAGTGCCAAACGACAAGCTGCACAGAATTCAGGATTATCATTGGTACGCATGCGACAGTCTTGCATGGGTCGATATACGCCTTTGAGGCTATAACCAGCTCCTTCAAAGGCGCCGACTATGCTCTTGTCTTTACCGAGTGGAGTGGGGATGGGTGTCTTTTTCTTGATGAGACCTTCCCATTTACCATGAAAGTCTTTCAGCGTTGTGATATTTGGTTCCCAAGGTTCTATATCATGCGGATACATTGGGATCTGTTCGGCCTCGTAAGCGTATTCGTCTGCCAGCCCTGCAAAGCTATGCCCGAACTCATGAACGACCACAGGACGAAACATCTTGTGGTGAGTCATCGACAGATTATATGAATTGAGAATGCCACCGCCACCGTATTCTTCGGTATTTACCAGCACGATGATGTGCTCATAAGGCGTACCTGCCAGCCAATTATGCAGATCTTTCAAACTGAGTGTGGTGAGATAGCGGTTGCTGTAAAATGTGTCGAAATGCGAATGGAGAGCTGTGTTCTTCCAAATCCCTTTTGAAGGATAACTCGTTCCGCTGTCTGCCGAAGGCGATTTCACGGCTACGATGTTGAAGCGATCACGCATAGACTTGAACGGTTCGTGTGCAAACAGTGCCTCCATGGCCATTTTTGCATCGTCTATAAACGTTTGCATCTCTTCGCTTTTATAGCCTTCGGCAATGTAAGCAATATGGATGCAGCGTGCAGGATCGGCTGCTTTTTGAAGCGTAACATAAGGAGTGACACTCTTCTCACCGATATGCCGGATGAGAATATCAGTTGGAGCGACTTGATGGCGGAATGAAGCCATCACCTCACGACGATTATTTCTGAGGTCGAGTGTGATGTCCACAGTGTCTTTCGGCATCGGAATGAGGAACACGTTTTCAAATGATCGGCGTGTCTTTTGTGCTTCGGGATATGACAGCCACTCCTGAAACAGCGTGGAGAAGCTATTGCGATAGATCACGTTTCCTGTCTTATGGTCGCGCACGGTGATCTGTCCGTTTCCCTCGACAGGCAATTCCGACAGGCGTTGATGCCTGCCATACCAATGCGGGATGACCGAAAGCTCATCCAAAGAGATGGTTTGCTCCCGGGCGTTTCCGGCAAAATTGTAGTCCAAACGCAGTGTCCGGTCTTCGAAATAGTTGTCAAAAGTCTGTGCATTTGCGCACAAGGTCCCGCACAAGAGCAGGCCTATCAAAAATGTTTTTCTCATATCTTAGTAAACTTTAAGTGTGTCTCCAACGCGTATTTGATAGTCTTCCGGCAGTCGATTCTTCTTATATAGCGACTTCAATCGTATGCCATAAAGCTGCGAAATGCTATACATGCTCTCTCCGGCTTTCACCACATGCGGCCGATTTTTATAAGCCTTATCTGCTTTCCGACGTTTCTTTTTCAGGTAAATAATATCTCCCTGATGCAACACATCTCGTTTATTGCGCTCGTTATAGCGTGCGAGTGCCCGATAAGAGATACCCACTTCTTCGCCGATCGAGCGGAATGTGTCGCCCTCGCGGGCTTGCAGATAATAGTTCTTGTTGTAAATCCGAATAGGATGCAACCGCAGACCGGGCCCCGCTGGCTTGTCGTGACCGGCCCGTTCGGCCATAAACCGATCGTAACTGCGGGCAGTGTCATACTGGTACAGCTTATAGAGCTCAATAATCTGAATCAGTTTCACGGCATATTGCGGGTTTGTTGCATAGCCGCATTCCTTCAATCCGTAAGCCCAACCGCGGTAATCGGTTTCGCTGAGAGCGAATAATCGTTTGTAGCGCGAGCTCCTTGCTAAAAACTTACTGTGGTCTTCGAAACTGTCGAACACATTGTCATAGGCGCGGAAACATTCGTTCGAGGCATCGTCATCGTGATAAACCGTCTTACCGGTCCAGCCATGGCATTTGATGCCGAAGTGATTGTTGCTGCGCAAAGCGAACTCGCTCTGTCCGGCCCTGCTCTCAAATAGCCCTTGTGCCAAGGTGATGCTGGCTGGAATGCGATATCGTTTCATCTGCTCGATGGCCAAATCCTTATACTGATCGATATATGTTTGGTATTGCCGATTCCATTTCATTTGGGCACTGATAGGCAGTACCAGTAGGATGGTGAGCAACAAGACCGTGAGTTTTTTCATCTATGTGACAATTTGAACGCAAATTTACGGAATAAAGGCGAGAAATAAAAGCGGGATGTTTAGATTTTCAAATAGCGTGTGGGTATTTAACGGTTTGTAATAAAAAAGGTGAAAGCAATTGGGCAAGTTTATGCTTTTTATTAATTTTGTAACGGCTAAATAGCAAATAAATGATCACGAATCATGTTTGGATGGAGCGTTTATCACATGGGTAAAAGACAAAAATTGATATTGGCCTTGGGGTCGAACGAGAATCAGGAATCGAATATGCAGTTGGCGCAACACAAGTTGGAACGTCTCTTGAATGGGGAAGTGGTTTTCTCGGAAACGATGTGGACGGATCCGCTTGGCATCGAGTCCGATCGTTTTTTGAACTGTTTGGCTGTGGGATACACGCATCACGGTGTCGATCAATTGTATCGGGCGCTAAAACAAGTGGAACGTTCGATCGGCAGTTTGCGTGCCGAACGCAAGCGAGGCGTCGTGAAAATCGACATCGATATTTTGTTGTTCGGCGACCAGCGGTATCACGCCAGTGATTGGAAACGTGACTATGTGAGTCGCCTTTTGGAGCGAATGGGCGAGGATGGCAGCAATTGGGACGAACCCAAAAGTATTGAAGTAGCTTCTAAATAACGCTTAATGAGCTTCTAAATAACGCCTTTTTGTGCGCCTTTTAACGGCTTTTCGCAGCGTCGAAAGAGGTTACTTAGGAGAGGAATGATCGAAAAGAGCGTTGCGACTGTTGGTCAAGAACTTGACAGCTATGAAAAAAGGAGGAAGACACCAATGTCTTCCCCCTTTTCTTTTCTTGTCTGACGACGAAGTTATCCTTCGATAGCTGCCACGCCTGGAAGCACTTTTCCCTCAATGGCTTCAAGCATTGCACCGCCGCCTGTGGACACATAAGAAACCTTGTCGGCCAAACCGAATTTGTTGACTGCTGCTACCGAGTCGCCGCCACCTACCAAAGAGTAGGCGCCGTTATGCTGAGTTGCCTCGGCAACATACTTGGCTATTTCGCCCGTTCCGTGTGCGAAGTTCTCAAATTCGAATACGCCCACAGGACCATTCCATAAGATCGTCTTCGAATCAAGGATAATCTTCTTCCAGATTTCGAGTGATTGCTCAGAGGCATCCATACCTTCCCAACCGTCGGGAATATTCTCGATGGGCACCACTTTGCGGTTGGCGTCGTTGGCAAAACGATCGGCTGCCACCGTGGCAACGGACAAACTGAGGTTCACGCCTTTCTCTTTGGCTGCGGCGATGACATTCAATGCCTCGGGCATCAGATCGTCTTCGTGGAGCGATTCACCGATATGACCACCCTGAGCTTTGACGAATGTATAGCCCATTCCGCCGCCGATGATGAGATTGTCCACCTTGTCGAGCAGGTTTTTGATGACACCCAACTTAGAGCTTACTTTGCTTCCGCCGATGATGGCAGTGAAAGGATGCTGCGCGTTCTTTAATACATTATTAATAGCTGTCACTTCTTTTTCCATCAGGAAACCGAGCATTTTAGCGTCGGGGGCGAAGAAATCGGCGATAACAGCGGTTGAAGCGTGTTTGCGGTGAGCTGTTCCGAAAGCGTCGTTCACGTAAACATCGGCATAAGAAGCGAGTTTTTCGGCAAATGTTTTCTGCTTAGCTTTCATCTCTTTTTTAGCTGCATCGTATTCGGGCGTACCTTTTTCCACGCCTACGGGTTTACCTTCCTCTTCGGGATAAAAACGCAGGTTTTCCAGCAACAATGCTTCACCGGGCTTCAACGCAGCTGCTGCAGCACTAGCGTTAGCACAATCGTCGGCGAATTTAACATCGACTCCGAGACGTTCGGATACTTTCTTAACGATCTGTGAGAGTGAAAGTTTAGGATTGACTTTGCCTTTTGGCTTGCCCATGTGGCTCATCATAATCACCGAACCGCCGTCGGCAAGAATCTTTTTCAGTGTGGGTAGTGCGCCGCGAATGCGTGTGTCGTCTGTCACATTACCATTTTCGTCCAAAGGAACGTTGAAATCCACGCGGACGATTGCCTTTTTCCCGGCAAAGTTAAATTGATCAATCTTCATGTGATTAAATGATTTATAAATTTGAAAATACGCTTTAATTCGCCCGCAAAATTACGAAAAAGATAAGAGATTGCGGTTTTCGAGGCAGGGAATTTTTGTTTTTTGTCCCGAATGGCGTGTTGGCAGTCGTTGAGCGAGGCCTATATGCCGTGTGTCCGTTATCCGAATAAAGCACGCAAAGCTTCTTCCACCTTGCGAACGGGATGGAGATGGATGGCATATTTCTTGGAGTCGAGACCGCTGAGATTGTATTTGGGGATGATCATATCGGTGAACCCCAACTTCTCTGCTTCTGCTATGCGCTGCTCAATGCGGTTGATGGGACGTACTTCGCCGCTGAGTCCCACCTCACCGGCCATACACCAGCCTGCTTCTATGGCTGTGTCGACGTTACTCGACAACACGGCGGCAATGATGCTGAGGTCTATGGCGAGATCGGTCACGCGTAGTCCGCCGGCGATATTGATGAAAACATCCTTCTGCATGAGCTTGAATCCCACGCGTTTTTCGAGAACTGCGAGCAGCATATTGAGTCTTCGCTGATCGAAACCAGTTGCCGAACGCTGCGGCGTGCCGTAAGCAGCTGATGAAACCAGCGCTTGTGTCTCCACTAAGAATGGTCTGACGCCTTCGATAGCACTACTGATGGCAATGCCGCTGAGGCCTTCTTCGCGGTCGGGTGTGAGCAAAAGCTCACTCGGATTGCTCACTTGGCGCAGGCCAGTCTGCTGCATTTCATAGATTCCTAACTCCGAAGTGGAACCAAATCGATTCTTGATGCTGCGCAGAATGCGATACATATAATGTTGATCGCCCTCGAATTGGATGACCGTATCTACGATATGTTCTAAGATTTTAGGCCCGGCCAGGGTGCCTTCTTTGGTGATATGACCGATAAGTAGCACCGGAATGCCGCTCGTTTTAGCAAAACGGAGCAGTGCCGAGGCACATTCGCGCACCTGCGTGATGCTTCCTGGCGAACTGTCTACGTCTTCCGTGGCAATGGTCTGAATACTATCGACGATCAGAATGTCGGGTTTCACATCGCGGACGTGATCAAAGATGCGTTCCAACGATGTCTCGCAGAGAATCAGTACATTGTCTATCGCTGCGTTGTCGGCTTGTGGCAGCTGTGCAGCAATGCGGTCGGCGCGTAATTTCAGTTGGTGAGCGCTCTCCTCGCCGCTGACATAGAGGATTCGCTTTTCGGGTAAATGAAGAATCGTTTGCAGCGTAAGCGTACTCTTTCCGATACCCGGTTCGCCTCCCAAAAGCACGATGGAACCGTGCACCAAGCCACCTCCGAGAACGCGATTCAGCTCTTCGTCGTGCAGATCGATGCGTGGTTCGTCTTGTGCCGAGATATTACGGAGCGACAGCGGACGGTTTTTGTGTGCTGATTCGGCGTGATTCAGCACCGAATGAGCGGCTGCTTTGGCTGCCATCGACCCTGTTTCGCTGGCAATGCGAATCTCTTTGAAGGTGTTCCATTGGCCGCAACTCGGGCATTTTCCTATCCATTTGGGCGATTCTTGTCCGCAATTCGAGCAGACATAAGCGATCTTGTCTTTTGCCATGATGTGACAAAAGTACGAAGAAATTTTGTAACAATAAAAATAATTCGTACTTTTGCCAACGCTAATATTGCACATTCAATGAATAGAAACTCGGAAGGGCGACTCGTGTTTGTAATAAGCCGAGCGCCCTTTTTTGAATGAAATGGAAGTGATGAAATATTTTTGCGCATTCTTAACAGCACTTATTCTCGTGGCGTCTTGCGGTCAATCGTATGACGAAAAACAGCGAATTACAAAGGCGGAAAGGGCTAAACAGAAGACCGAAGATTCCTTGGCGTTGAAAGTGGCGGTGCTGCCCACCTTAGACGGCATGCCGATCTTTTTGGCCAAAGAGCGCCGACTGTTTGACACGTTGCATGTAGACGTCCGACTGCGACGCTGGAATGCGCAGATGGATGGCGATACGGCGCTCATCGGCGGTAGTATAGAAGGTGCGGTGACGGATCTCGTTCGTGCCGAAAGAATAAAGAAACGGGGTACGCCGTTGACGTATGTCGCTGCCACAAATGCTTATTGGCAACTGGTAAGCAACCGTTTGGCGCGTGTGAAAGAGTTGAAGCAGTTGTCTGACAAGATGATTGCGATGACGCGTTTCTCGGCTACCGATTATTTGGCCGACCTCGCCGTAGACAGCGCCAAGCCCAAATACGATGTCTTTCGTGTGCAGATCAACGATGTGCAGATTCGTTTGCGGATGTTGCTCAACAATGAGATGGACGCGATGTTGCTTACCGAACCGCAGGCCACTACGGCCCGGTTATATCGCCACCCCGTGCTGATGGACAGCCGAGACAAGGGCATCCGTTTCGGTGTCATTGCTTTCCGGACAGCAGCCATGCGCGATGCGCGCCGCCGAAAGCAGATTCAGACTTTCATCAAAGCTTATGATATGGCTTGCGATTCGCTGAATGAACGAGGATTGCAACATTATTCCGACCTGATCATGAAGTATTGCGGGGCGGATAAAAAGACTGTCAAGGCTTTGCCGAAGATGCACTTTGAACACGCGGCAAAGCCTCGAATCCAGGATGTTTTACGTGCACAGAAGTATTGACAATGAGTGAAAAGGAATCATTGAAAGAGATAGAATCCGCGCTGCTCGATGAAGAGAGTGTGGGGAAAACATTACGTTTGCTGCAACAATTCATCGTCGACAGACTGATCCCGCCGTTTCCGGTATGTTGGAAAATGTGAGTCAGGATTATGAATTGATGAAAGACTTCATGCTCAAAGGCTATCAAGACGATAAGCGGGCTACGCTTTACGAGGGCATGTTGCGCAAGTTATATCGCGTTTGGAGCTATCTGCGTGTGTCAGTCAAGATTCAGGAGAGTCAGGCTTATCGCTTGGCTGCCATGACATTGCCGCCAGGCAATCAGAGTCGGGATGACATTCGCCGCCGGCTTGAAAGTTTTGTGCAAGATGTGACGATGTTGTCCTTGGAGTCGGAAAGCGTTAATCGCCCGACGAAAGACGCTCTTTACGCGTCTCATCAAGCGTATATTGCAGCACTGTTTGATGTGATTCTCTCTCACCTCCATGGAATGCCGATACGGCAGAGGGTTTCGAACAACTCATTTTGTCGCCAACCATCGACACAAACGACGCCCAACTGTTGGTGAGCGCCGTGATGTTGTCGGCCATGAATGTCTTCGACGTTCGCAAGATCATGACTTTGATCAATGTGTATGGCCGCGCTTCTGATGAGCATATACGGCAGCGCGCCCTCGTGGGTTGGGTGTTTGCCATGCCCGATAAGACCCACCGAATCTTCCACCAACTGTGGGATAAGGTGTCGGAATTGTGTAAGAACGAGACTCTTCGCCGCGATTTATTGGAGTTGCAGATGCAGGTGTTTTACTGTCTGAATGCCGAACGCGACAACGATGAGCTTCAGCGCGACATCATTCCGAATCTGATGAAGAACAATAATTTGCAGATCACGCGCTTCGGAATTAAAGAGAAAGAAGAAGATCCGATGCAGGACATTCTTGATCCCGGGGCTGCCGATCGTGCCATGGAGGAGGTGGAAGACAGTTTCAAGCGCATGGCCGACATGCAACGGGCCGGTGCTGATATTTATTTCGGCGGGTTCTCGCAAATGAAACGATTCCCATTCTTCAACACGTTGAGCAACTGGTTTTGTCCATTTTATGTCGAACACCCCGCTTTAAGAGGCGTGAATGAACAGCTGGAAGGTTATAAATTCATGGAGGTTTTGTTGCGCAAGGGACCTTTCTGCGACTCGGATAAATATTCGTTTGCGCTCGCCTTGTTGTCTGTTGTCAATCGTTTGCCGCCCAACGTGCGCGAAATTCTCAATAGCGGAGAAGCGATGGGACCTACCGACACTGGTTTTGACATGAGCAGTGCGGCTTACATTCGGCGCATTTATCTGCAAGATCTCTATCGATTCTTTCGTGTTTATCCTTATCGAAATGATTTTCGGAATCCTTTTGAATGCGAATCGCCAACCTGGCGAGCTCTCTTTTTCACCAACGATGCATTCGATCGGGCGTTGTTCTTGCTTGAATCGCGCGAGTTGAAACGCTTTCTTTTGAAGCGGAAGCACTATGGGGCAACCGCTGAAATGTGTGCTCATTATCAGGAACCCACCCTTGCCGAAGATCTATTTATGCGTGCAACGTTGGCCATTCATGATGGACGTTATGCGGATGCACAGACATTGTATGCGCAGATTTTGCACAGAGATCCTGATAATCTTCGGGCTTTGCGGGGACGAGCACTGGCAGATTTCTATTGCGGTGACTTCGCGTCGGCGGTGAAGGGTTATTCCATGTTGCTGGAAAAGCATCCCGACAACCGACATGATGCGTTGAACCTCGCTATATCGCAGATCAATTGCGGGGATGTCGAACAAGGAGTCAACGGACTGTTTCGGCTGAATCTCGATTATCCCGACGACAAAAACATTCGTCGGGCGATCGCTTGGGGGCAGATGTTGCTATGTAAATCAGTCCAAGCCGAACCCATTTACGACGATCTTCTGTCGTCTGCCGAAGCAGAAAATGCTGATTATCTGAATGCCGGTTACTGCAAATGGTTTGTCGGGAAGGTTGCTGCTGCTGCCGATTTGTTCAAAACTTATGTGCAAAAGGAATCTGTCTCGCTTGCCGACGCATTTGCTCAGGATCTCTCGTTGCTCACCCGAAACAGTATTTCCAATATCGACATCAAGTTGATGACCGATATTGTTGATCGTGATAAGCAATAATTTCATCGAGTTTCAGATCAAAGAATCTCTTGCCATTGCAAACTTTTTTTCACAAAGTTTGGTCGTTCCAAAAGATTGTTATACCTTTGCCCCCAGTTTTTCGCCTTAGCCCCCTAAGTTAGGGGGATGGGGGTCTGAACAAGCGAGAGACCGATCAAAAAGAACAAACGAGAATATGATTAAGCAAACAAATATAACCAGCAGTCGTAACGCGATGCAAAAGAACTCCGTTTCTCTTGCATCTTTTAACACTTTATATTTGCATATCTCGGAAAAAGTCTTAACACACACACACACACACACATCTTACCTGGCATAGATGCCTTTCACGTCTCACCCTACGCGCGCGCGTAAGGCATGGGCTAAACACCAATAAACAAAGGGCTTTTCGGAGTTCCCTTTGTTTCACTTTTCATGCTCTTTTGTCAACCACGCAAGGGGAAAATTTTCACGAATTATTCACTCAAAACATAGCGATTATGAATCAAAAACAATTAGAGAGATGGGGCTACATTCGCCCCGAGTGTGAAATTATTGAAACAAGCACAGAGCAGTTTATCTGTGTGTCTGTGCGTCCCGATGCAGGTTTGTCCTCTGCACCATACACAGGGAATCCTATGTATGATGAGAAAGGAGAATATGATGTGGGGACTATACTCATTGGCGATCCAAGTACTGTAGCACCAGCCAAACAGAGCGGATGGTTTGAAGAAGAGGAAGATTTTAATTGAGAATTGACAATTGATAATTCTTCCGCAGTGATTAATTTAAAAAGAAACAGAACAATGAACAAACAAATATTTTTATCAACCGTATTCAGCATTGCCTTGCTATCACTGACAGCATGCAGCAATGACGATAACAAGACGACAGACGATGGGCAGGTGAATGCAGCCCAAGCCATCGAGTTTAAAGTGGATTTCGCCGATTATAATGCCGAGCAGGATGTGAACGTTACCCGTGCCGGGAATAAGGAGGTGAAACTCGAAGAGCAGACCGTGGATCTCGGCAACGGCATCTTGGCACAATGCACGCTGCAACGCGATACGACTAAACAAGCCACACCAGCAGCAACACGTGCATTGACCGATGGCTTGTACACGATGCTGGCTTATGATGCTGCAACGCATGCTTATAAAGGCGATATCACGGGTACGGTAACGGGTGGCAATACTTTCACGCCGACATCTGCCAATCAAGACCTTGTGCTCACGCCCGGCACGTATGACTTCGTGCTCTATAACAGCAAGGTAATCCGCAGTGGCAATAACCTCACAGTGAATCGCACTGATGCTGATGCAGCATTGATAGGTCGCACACAACAAGTCATCACGGTTACACCGCACAAACAGCAAGTCCCATTCACGATGAAGCACGTCTGCGCCAAGGTCAAGATTCAGCTCCTTGGCTATATGGAATTTTCTGGTGTTACCGGCCGGATTGAATCTGTTAATGCCACAGACGTACCCGGCTCATCCATCTATGACGCTTCCACTGGAACGTGGACTATTGGTGCCGGATTAAGCGTGTTTGACTTCTTAACCTATGGAACAGCTCAAGAATCATACCTTCATAATGGCCTTTACTCCACAATAAGCAATGAAGCTGTGTATTTTATGCCCACCACGGATGTCTCAAAGCTCAAACTGATACTCGGCGGACAAATTTATAACACGAACATGAACAATGTCAGTCTAACATGTAATCCAGCCGCGACATTAAAACTCGAGCAGAACGGCTCCTACGTGCTTAATGTCAAATTGCTGTACAATTTCCTTTATCTGATGAGCGACGGCACCATCGGCACCATCAAAGATACGACCTATGGTGGAGCGCCGGCCGCAACAGCTAAAACACCCATCGCCGTGGTACTAAGCCAAAGCAAGCGTATGGCCATGGCCCTGAAAGATGCTAATGGCGGGTACTTAGAATGGACCAACGGAGACTCCGGAGGTTACCTGCCCAACGGCGGCGGCTACGCATGGAATCAAACCAACACCCATATGTGTACGAGTACGAATGCGATGATGCGTTTAATACAAGTGGTTTTGATGAGACATGGGATCCGTCATACACATACTACTGGGTATCCGGCGAGAAAGTAAAAGGGAAAAGAGCAGACTTCCCAGCTTTCTATGCTGCCGCACATTATGATCCGGGCGTAGCTTACACGGGTAGTCCTGCCTTGCAATGGTATCTTCCGTCAGCTGGCGATTGGACGAGGCTATTCTCTGCCTTGGGCTTCGGCGACGGGTCAACAGAGTTTCATTTAGGGACCTCCTACAAATGGTATGGCTATATAGCTAATCTGGCCTTTACGCAGGTGGGCGGCACCAAATTTTCCTCTTATGATTATTATTCAAGTTCAGAATACGAAACCTTCCAAGCTATCAGAGCCAATATTGGGAGTGACCAAATGAGCTGGGGCACTTTTGGCAACAAAGGTGACGGCGCGAATGTCCGGGCATTCGTTAAATATTAATAACGAAGTCATGTTAAGGCACAGGAAAGTACTATCGTGCATGAGGACACGTCATGACGTGTTGAGCAACAAGTAGTATCGTGCAGCCTGACAAGTACTATCGTGTTGAGCAACAAGTACTATCGTGCAAGGCAACAAGTACTATCGTGTTGAGTGAAAAGTACTATCGTGTTTTTGAGCCTCTCGGAAGGCCTTTATATAAAGGGAGTTCGAGAGGGGCAAAAACCTTATTAAAAACAACATAAAAATAACAAGAAAATGGATTACTCATTAAATCCGCGAAAGATGAGCGTTGGCCCGCTGAAAGGCCAAACAGTGTATGTGCCGAGTCTGGTTTGTCAGAAACACACGATCTCGTTTGAGGAGCTTTGTGCCGCCATGGCCGAAGATTCCACGGTGGGCGAGGCTGATGTGGCAGCTGTGTTCTATAAGGCTCGCAAAGTGTTGAATCGCCTTTGTTCGCTGGGCTACATCGTCGATGCCGGCCCTTTCGGAAAATTTTACCCCACGATTACTTCAAAAGTGGTGACGGATGTCAAGGACTTCAAGCCCTCTGAGCATATCAAGCGTGCCCAGATGCGTTTTGTCCCCACCAAAGATTTCCGCGATTTGAAGGACGTGGAGTATAACAAGGTGCCGAAGCAGGAGCGGAAGAAGAAAGACGGCGGGACCCCGCCGCAGAAACCTTAGAAAAGTGAAAAGGTGAAAACTGGGAAAGGGTGAAAAGCTGTTGAAGCATGCTTTTCACCCTTTTTGTTTTGTTGGGGAGAGAAAGTAGCAGAATGGCGTTCGCTACTCATGGGGGATGGGGAAGATAAGATAACATTTCGTTTGCTATTCGGATAATTAAGCGTAACTTTGCAGCATGATATTCTATTTGTCGGGAACGGGTAACACACAATGGGTTGCCGAAACGCTGGCACAAGCTCTCGGAGAACCCTTGATCAATATCGCAGAGATTGAAGAGGCTGAATGCAGATTCTGCGTTGGGGAGCAGGAGCGTATCGGTTTTTGTTTTCCGATTCATGGATGGCGCCCTCCTTTCAACGTGAGGAGCTTCGTTGAGAATTTGCATATCCAACATGCTGAGGGGCATTATTGCTACGCTGTTTGCACGGCAGGCGATAATATTGGCGAAGGTATGGATTTGCTGCAAAATGATTTACATCTGATCGGCTTGCAATTAGATGCTGCTTGGTCGCTGATTATGCCTGAATCGTATGTCGGTTTACCGTTTATGGATGTGGACACGCCCGCAAAGGAGAAGATAAAGAAGGAGCAGGCCGCGCGCGACCTCAAAGAGATCACATCGCATGTCATCCATTGCGACCGGGGAATATTCAAGTTGACACGTGGGCACTGGCCCCGAATCAACAGTCGGCTTCTCGGCGGTTTTTTCCTGAAATATCTCATCACGGACAAACGTTTCTATGTGGAAAGCAATCGATGTGTGAAGTGCGGCATCTGTGCAGACGTGTGTCCGACCGACGATATTGACGGCGGACTGGGTCGGGAACCCATTTGGAAGCACAGCGGGCGTTGCCTGACATGCTTCGCCTGCTATCACCATTGTCCGCATCATGCCATTGAATTCGGACGAATGACGAAGCATAAAGGACAATATTGGTTTAAACGCAAAGCGCTACGATAACAAACAAAATGATTATGATCATGAGAAAACTATTACTCTTATTCGCTGTCGTGATGTGCACGACAACTATCCGGGCTGCCAAAGCCAATCCGCAGCCGGTGGATATTACGCAACCCGACGGTACGATCTTGACGATCAGGGTGCACGGCGATGAGCATTTCAACTGGTGTTCCACGGTTGATGGTGTCGTCTTAGCACAAGTGGGGAATGCCTATTACGTTGCCGATATCGATCGAGAGGGACGCGTGAAGAAAACGAATCAATTGGCCCACAATGCCGCACAACGCGATCATGCAGAACAGGCATTGGCTGCACGCCAAAACAAGAAGGCGCTTTTTGATGCCGCCCAACGAGCGATCGAAGCGGCACGCACACGTTCGTATGAATGGAATGCCACTACTTTTCCGCACACCGGGAATCCTAAGGCTTTGGTGATCTTGGCCGAATTCAGCGATGTAGCTTTTTCGATCAATAGTCCTAAACAAGCATTCGATGAATATCTCAATGCCACTGGCGCACTGACAGACTTCGGCAACAAAAACAATCTCAATTATGGAAGTGTGGCTAAATACTTCACGGATATGAGTTTTGGCGCGTTTACGCCTCAATTCGATGTTGTCGGTCCAGTGCATCTCAATCAGCCTTTGGTCTATTATGGCGAGGGGAGATCTGACAGAATGGATCGTCTCTTCCCCGACGCATGTAAGGCCGCACAAGCTATGGGTGTGGATTTTTCCAAATATGATGCCAACAATGACGGTTATGTCGATCTTCTCTATGTGATCTACGCTGGTTATTCTGCCAGTATAGGTGGAAACTCCATCGATTGTATTTGGCCTAAGTCAGGGAATTATCCCACTTCTGAGGTGTTTGATGGCAAACAGATCGGTCGCTATGGCGTGAATGGCGAATTGAATTACAATCCCAGTTTCTCCAGTCTGAAGCAAATTAATGGCATCGGACTCTTCTGCCATGAGTTCTCTCATTGTATGGGGCTGCCCGACTTCTATACGACTACTGCCGCTCCGGAAGCAACACAGGAAGCCGACAATCAGGAGTTGGAGTATTGGGATCTGATGGATGGCGGAGAGTATGTGGCCAACGGACATCGTCCCACAGCTTATTCGGCATGGGAACGCGAGGCTATGGGTTGGGCTACGATCGAGACGCTGAACGAAAGTAAGAATGATATCGAACTCAAAACACTTGACAAAGGCGGTAAAGCCTATCGCATTTTCAATCCCAATGATGCCTCGAAGCAAGAGTATTTGCTCGTGGAAAACGTTCAGCTCGAAGGTTGGAATAATTCGCCCAAACACAAAGGACACGGAATGTTGGTCTATCACGTGGAATACGATCCTGTTTCTTTCAGCCTTTCCAGTAATTCGGTGAATAACATTTTAGGGCATCCACGGATGACACTCGTACCTGCCGACGGACTCTTAGAGAATATAGCAAAATATCTGGCAGCCTCTAATCGAAAAGGATATTACGATCAATTGAAAGGCGATCCGTTCCCCGGGACATCAGGAAAAACGGAATTGAACCGAACGATGAACCTGCCTAACTTCAAATGGTACACAGGTAAGGGAAGCGATTACACCATAGGTCAGGCATTCAAAAACATCAAAGAGGTGGGCGGAATCATCACATTCGACTTCGTGAAAGATTATGCCACAGGTATTGATCACTCCATCCATGCAGACGAAACGAATGCCGAAGGCAGGATCTATACGATCGACGGTCGATATATGGGCACAGATAAAGCACGCCTTCCACGCGGACTGTATATCATGAATGGTCGGAAATTCGTCATCGAATAGATTGAAAAGATCATACATCCTATATAACATATAATCAGTAAAGGCCTCGACAACTGAATTGTCGAGGCCTTTACTGATTTAGAATAATAGTGAGCGGACAGACGATTTATTCATACACACGTGGCCCAAAGATTGTTGTTCCGACGCGAACCATTGTTGAACGACAGTCAACAGCTATCCGATAATCGTGACTCATTCCCCAACTCCGTTCCTTAAAAGCTGCATTGTCTGCAAAGTATTGCGCTTTTACTTCGTCGAAGAAAGTTGCTGCCGTAAGAAATTCAGCACGTATCTGCCTTTCATCTTCCACGTTCGAGGCCATCATCATTAATCCGCAGATACGCACATTGTGCAATTCCCGCCATTCGCCTGATGCTAACAGACTGCGACAGTCGGATAAAGTCAGACCGTATTTAGTCTCCTCTTCGGCAATATGTAACTCCAAAAGCACATCGATTACACGGTTGTTCTTAGCCGCTTGTTTATTGATTTCACGCAGCAGTTTGAGCGAATCCACTGCTTCGATCATCGAAATATAAGGAGCGATATACTTCACTTTGTTGGTCTGTAAATGCCCTATGAAGTGCCATTCAATATCTTTTGGCAATGCTGCTTGCTTCTTGGCAAGTTCCTGTTCGTGGCTTTCACCGAACGCGCGTTGCCCTACCGCATACGCCGCTTCAATATATTCGGCGGGATGATATTTACTTACAGCAACAAGTTTGATCCTCTCGGGCAAGCTGGCCAACACGCCACGCAGATTCTCGGCCACATCGATACCCATGGATTATGCCTCCTCTGGTGTTTCTGAGTCAACCTGCTCGTATTCGGCTTTATCGTCGGACTCGTTACGTTTCAAGGAGTGATTATGTTCGAAAACATCCATTATGGGCGTTTCATTGATGCCGGCAATCACATAATCGATCATTGTTCCGCTCATCACCTCATCAATATTCTTAACAGCTCCGAGCAAAGTGGCAGCCTGCACCAAGTAATTGATATTGGAACGCTTCTCTTTTTCGGTCTTCTCATCAATCGTGATAAATTGTAATTTAGCCCGATACCAACGATCATCGTTACCGTTATCACTAAAAAATATCTCCTTGTAAGGCGCCGTTTTGATACCCGTAATTTTGAAATCGCCGCTGATATACATCGACATTTCCTCTGTTATACTGGCCTCTGCTTCTGTAAAACTAAGCGCATCCACTACATACGACTCGGTAACGGCTTTCATCGAACCGTCTTCCATTGTCTTTTCATAACGTATTTTGGTTTCAAACCAATCTGCTGTTCTTGATTTCATTCTTTCGTTTTGCTTGAAATGGATAATAAAAAAGGTATAAACACTTTCTCAAAAGTCCATGAAAACCCCTCGTAACAGTCATCTCTTCACAGAGCTGAAAACCACGAGGGGGACATAATATTAACCTAAAAATCAAAATTTATGGAACTTATGACTGCCTCCGCATATTGCGAAGCCATTTGTTATTTCTTTTTTTCTGCCGTTGCCGTTGCTGTTTTGATAGCTGCAGACGGCTTATAGGCTTTGTTTAAACCGGCAATAACGACATCCGTAATATCATACACTTTGTCGGCATAAAGCAGATTATCGCCCGCCTTACTGAGGATTAATCCATACTTCTTATCCTTATTATAGCTTGTAAGGAAATGCTGAATGGAATCACGCAGAGCCTTGTTAAACTTGGCAGTTTCAGCATCAAACTCGTTACCTAAACGCTGACCGAGGGCTTGTACATCACTACTCTGACGCTGCAAATTAGCTTGAATAGCTTCTGCTTGCTCCCGCGTATATGCATTTTGTTGAACTTTCTGTTGGAAATTAGCTGCTGCTGCCTGCAATTGCTGTTGTTTAGCAGCCAACGTATGTTGAATATTCTGCCCTTTCTTTTGCAAAATTTGAGAATAATCTTTGCAGAATTGATAGCGACTCATAATCGAATCCACTTCCACATAAGCGATCTTCATATTGGTTGTGCCTGCCGATCCTGTCGTCTCTGACTTCTGATCCATCTGTGGATTGCTTTGATTGCAAGACGACATGACGACCGTTGCAGTCACAACTACGGCCAATGCGCGAATTACTTTTGTCTTTTTCATTTTATAGTTTCATTATTTTTATCTTGGAAATATCAATAAGCTCTCCTCTCGGCACGTGCTTCTCGATCTTGGTCTATCACGCAATGAATGCCCTGTTTACGCAACCCTGCATTGTCATGAATATGCTGTGACGAGAACTTTCCGCCCTTTTTGAAGATCAGTTTGACGCATAACAGTGCAAGTGATATAGCAATTATTAACATGCTCAATAAGAGAGTTTGTATCATTTCTTACTATTTTTGCAAGTGATCTAACGCTTAATTGGGTACAAAGATAATATAATTGGGAAATAAACCAAAATAAAATAACATAAATAAATGAATAAAATGAATTTGAAACCGGCGCGAGTTTTCGAGCAATTCGCCAAAATCAACGAGATTCCTCGCCCTTCTAAGCACGAGGAAAAAATGACTGCTTACTTACAAGAGTTCGGTAAAAGTCACGGTTTAGAGACCATTGTCGACGAGATCGGCAATGTTTTAATCAAGAAACCGGCCACTCCCGGCTATGAGAATAGGCAGACCGTGATTCTTCAAAGCCACCAAGATATGGTGTGCGACAAACTGGTCGACGTTGAGTTCGACTTCAACACGGATGCTATCCAGACGTATGTCGACGGCGAATGGTTGAAAGCCAAGGGTACGACTCTCGGTGCAGACGACGGCATCGGATGTGCCATCGAGTTGGCTATTCTTGATAGCGACGACATCGAACACGGTCCGTTGGAATGCGTTTTCACCGTAGATGAGGAGACACAGCTCACCGGTGCTTCGGCAATGAAACCCGGATTTATGAGCGGCACAATGCTGATCAATCTTGATTCAGAGGACGAGGGCGAGATGTTCGTGTCCTGCGCGGGCGGTCGAAGCACTGTAGCCACGTTCCGATTTACACGCGAAGATGCTCCGAAAGACTATTTCTTCGTCGAGATTTCACTCAAAGGCTTGACGGGAGGACACTCCGGTGACGACATCAACAAGCGTCGCGCGAATGCCATCAAGATTCTGTCGCGTTTCGTATATAATATGGAAGAGAAATACGGCAGCCGTTTAGTGAGCTTCAATTCGGGAAAACTGCACAACGCAATACCGCGTGACGGGCGGGCCGTTATTGCCGTTCCCAATGCCGTGAAAGAGCAAGTGCGGGCCGATTGGAATGTATTTACGGCAGCCGTTGAGGATGAATTCCACGTTACCGACACGTCGATGGCATTCAAAATGGAGAGCACAGAGCCTGCGAAAGTCATCTCAGCAGAAGCCGGAAAGAATATCGTTCGTGCCCTGCAAGCCGTTGACAACGGTATTTTTGCTATCTGTCAGGACGAAGCCTTGGGTGGAATGGTTGAGACATCAAGCAACATCGCCGTGGTGAAAACCAGTGAAACAGAAATGGAAATACTTGCTTCGCAACGCAGCAATGTGATGAGCAATCTCGACAATCAATGCAATACGATTAAAGCTGTATTCCAGTTGGCAGGCGCAGAAGTCATTCAAAACGATGGTTATCCGGCTTGGAAGATGAATCCCAACAGCCAACTCACCAAAGCGGCAGTAGACGCCTACAAGAAGATTTTCGGTAAAGAACCTATTGTTAGAGGTATTCACGCAGGCTTGGAATGCGGTCTTTTCTCCGAGAAATACCCAGAATTGGATATGGTTTCGTTTGGTCCGACGCTGCGAGACGTACATACACCCGACGAGCGTTTACTCATTCCGACTGTCCAAATGGTGTGGGATCATCTCTTGGAGATGCTGAAACACATTCCCAACAAATAAAATTCGGATGACAAAAATCCGCAACATTCTATTCGCTTCGCTCGCCGCAGTCTTCTTATCAAGCTGCGACGAGCAGTACAAAGCTAAGCAATTGGTAAGCAATTTTCTTGATCGCAGTTTGGCTAAAAAGGATTTTGCCATTGAGAATTGCTCTAAATTGGATTCCACCTATTATATAACAGACAGTACACTCAATGCAATGCGTGCCGCATCTCGAAAAGAAACACCTTTCATTCGGGCCCGATACGAAGGCGTCAAGCGGTCAAAGAAGTTGCTTTTTATCCGCATAGACTATACAAACAACGGTCGAAAGCACACCCAAACATTCTATATGGACGACCGATTGCAACACGTTGTAGCCTTTAAAAACAACTAAATGAAGGTTCGTAGGCATATGCCTACAAACCTTTTTATTTCCAACACATTACGACTAACAATTAATCGCAATACGTTTAACGGTTAAACGCACTGCGATTAATCGTTAAATGCACACTGATTAACCATTAAACGCATAACTATCAGATTGGCACGGTATTTGCACTTATATTCCCCGAAAATATAATAACAACATAAAATGCAAAAAGGTAATATCGGGGTTACGACCGAGAATATATTCCCCGTGATCAAAAAGTTTCTCTATTCCGACCATGAAATCTTCCTCCGGGAGATGGTTTCTAATGCAGTCGACGCCACACAAAAGGTTAAAACACTTGCCGATAAAGGCGACTTCAAAGGCGAATTGGGCGATCTGACCGTTCGTATCAGCATTGATAAGGATAAAGGCACATTGACCATCAGCGACCGAGGCATAGGAATGACGGAAGAGGAGATAGACAAATACATCAATCAAATTGCCTTTTCAGGTGTCAATGATTTCTTAGATAAATACAAAGATAATGCAAATGCCATCATTGGTCATTTCGGATTGGGTTTCTACTCAGCCTTTATGGTGAGCAAAAAGGTTGAAATCGTCACTCGAAGTTATCAAGATGACGCAAAAGCTGTTAAATGGAGTTGCGACGGTTCGCCGTCATTCGAGATTGACGAAGCACAAAAGGCAGACCGCGGAACGGACATCGTGCTTTTCATCGATGACGACTGCAAAGAGTTTTTGGAGCAAAACAAGATACAGGAACTGCTTAACAAGTACTGCAAATTCCTTCCCGTGCCTATCGCCTTTGGTAAAAAGACCGAGTGGAAAGACGGTAAACAGGTTGAAACAGAGGCCGATAACATCGTCAATGACGTGGAACCGCTGTGGACAAAAGCGCCGAGCACACTGAAAGACGAGGACTATCAGAAGTTTTATAGAACGCTTTATCCAATGCAGGATGAGCCTCTTTTCTGGATACATTTGAATGTTGACTATCCGTTTAACCTCACCGGAATCCTCTATTTTCCGCGAATCCAATCGAATATAGATCTCCAACGCAACAAGATTCAGCTCTATTGCAACCAGGTTTTCGTAACAGATCAGGTGGAAGGAATCGTTCCTGAGTTCCTCACTCTGCTCCACGGCGTGATCGATAGTCCTGATATTCCGTTGAATGTGAGCCGTTCTTATCTGCAAAGCGACGCCAACGTGAAAAAGATTTCAACGTATATCACGAAGAAAGTAGCCGATCGTTTGCAGGCAATTTTTAAAGAAAACCGTAAAGATTACGAGCAAAAGTGGGATCATCTGAAGCTCTTTATCAACTACGGAATGCTCTCCCAAGAAGACTTCTACGATCGAGCTAAGGACTTCGCGTTGATGAAAGACACCGACGGTAAGTTCTTTACGTTCGATGAATACAAGACGCTGATCAAAGAAAATCAAACTGATAAGGACGGTTTTCTGGTCTATCTATATGCCAATAACACCGAGGAGCAATACGCTTATATTGAGGCAGCCAAGGCAAAAGGCTATAATGTGTTGCTGTTAGACGGCCAATTGGATGTACCTGTCATCTCAATGCTCGAGCAAAAGTTAGAAAAGAGTCGTTTCGTTCGTGTGGACAGCGACGTTGCTGATCGCTTAATCATTAAGGAAGATGCAAAGAAAAGCGAGCTCGACGATGATCAACGTGACAACTTGTCACAAGTATTCCGCACGCAAATGCCCGCTATCGATAAGACAGAATTCAATGTAGAGGTACAGGCTTTGGGCGAAACGGCTCAACCGGTCATCATCACCCAAAGCGAGTATATGCGCAGAATGAAAGATATCAGCAAGTTCCAGAGCGGGATGGGATTCTATTCTCAGCTGCCGGATACATACACATTGGTGCTCAACAGCGACCACGGACTGATTAAAAAAGTGCTTAGCGACGCTACGACTGCAATGGGAGAGCAACTCGCTCCCATTCAAAGCGATATCAAAGGACAGCAAGCCCGGCTCTCAGCCCTTCGTCAGGCACAAAGCAAGAAGAAGCCCGAAGAGGTGACACAGGCCGAAAAAGACGATGTACAGAATACAGAAAAAGCCATCCAAGAGCAGAAAGACAAACAGCAAAAAATCATTGCCGACTATGCCAAAGGAAACGATATCGTTCACCAGTTGATTGATCTCGCCTTGCTGCAAAACAGTATGCTGAAAGGCGAAGCATTGAGTAACTTCCTCAAACGATCAGTAGATATGATCCGATAAACGATAAAGGCGCCCGCAAGGCGCCTTTATCGTGATTTTCATTAAAAACAAAACGAAACATTTGGAGATATCGGAAAGAAGTCGTATCTTTGCATTCGAAAATGTAAAAAGCAGGCTCCGTAGCTCAACTGAATAGAGCATCTGACTACGGATCAGAAGGTTACGGGTTTGAATCCCATCGGAGTCACTTTTTGATTTGCAATTAAACAAGATGGATTGGCTCCGTAGCTCAACTGAATAGAGCATCTGACTACGGATCAGAAGGTTATGGGTTTGAATCCCTTCGGAGTCACTTAAAAAGAGAATCGGTTATAAAATCGATTCTCTTTTTGGTTTCTCCACTTGCCAAAAGCCGTTAATGAATATCCCGATACAAACGAAAGAGAAGACAACCAAATTGGTTGTCTTCTCTAATTAATGTCGGGGCGACAGGATTCGAACCTGCGACCGCCTGGTCCCAAACCAGGAGCGCTACCGGGCTGCGCTACACCCCGCGTTGCAAATCGGACTAAATCACATGGCGATTAACCCATAATTTTGCGTGTGCAAAGATACACACTTTTCCCGAACTCTGCAAACTTTCGGTCTGATATTTGGTCATTTAATCAGCCCTTGCTCTACAAATATCTTCTTCAAAACTTGTACGCCGCGTTCCACTTGTGCTTCGGTGTGTGTCGCCATCAATGCAAGCCGAACCAAAGTGTCTTGCGGTGCGCAAGCAGGAGGCACCACCGGATTGATGAATATACCTGCTTCAAAAGCCTGTTTTGTTACCAAGAACGTTTTATCTATATCCCGAACATACAGTGGAATGATAGGACTCTCGGTGTCTCCGATTTCAAATCCCTCTTCACGGAAGCGTTTCAGTGCATAGTTTGTTACTTTCCAAAGATTCTCAATGCGCTCAGGCTCTGCCTTCAAGATATGCAATGCCTCCATCGCAGCAGCCGTTGCAGCCGGCGTATCGGATGCACTGAATATGTAAGAACGGCAATTATGGCGCAAGAAATTAATGGTATCTTTGTCCGAAGCGATGAAACCGCCAATAGAAGCAAGGCTCTTTGAGAATGTTCCCATAATCAAATCGACCTCGTCTAAAAGGCCGAAATGATCGCAAACACCCCTACCTTGTTTGCCGAAAACACCTAAACCGTGGGCTTCGTCCACCATAACCGAACAGTTATATTTATGTTTCAGCGCAATGATTTCAGGCAATTTGGCCAGATCTCCTTCCATAGAGAAGACACCATCGACCACAATCAGCTTGACAGCTTCACGTGGGAGTTTCTGCAAAACACGCTCCAAGTCGGCCATATCATTATGCTTATAATGGAGCTGCGTTGCAAAAGAGAGACGCCGTCCGTCAACAATACTGGCGTGATCTCTATCATCACAGATGATGAAATCGCCTCGTCCAACAACCACTGCAAGTACTCCTTGATTCACGGAGAAACCCGTTGAAAAGCAAAGACAATCATCTTTATGTTCAAACTCAGCGAGTTCTTTCTCCAATTGGACGTGTATATCAAGCGTTCCGTTCAAAAATCGACTGCCAGCACACCCCGAACCATATTTTTCGAGGGCCTCTCTTGCCGCCTTAATAACCCTTTCGTCACCTGTCAAACCTGTGTAAGCATTCGATCCGAACATCAAAACACGGTGACCGCCCATCTCTACTTCGGTTCCCTGTTTACTTGTAATAGCACGAAAATAAGGGTAAACTCCGGCCTCAATAAACTTCTGAGGCTCCCGATAATTCTTGTATCTGTCTTGTAATTGTCCCATTATAATAGGTGTAGAATCCTACTTTCAACATTCAATTAGGCTGCAAAGATACAAAAAAATACGCTATAAGATGTCTTTTTCATGATAAATCGCGTTTTTAAGAAATTTTCATTTCTTGTTCATTAAGTGCAAATTGGAAATTCGTATCTTTGTACATGAGTGGATAAGTCATAGTATTTCACAGGATGAAAAGATAACAATGAAACAGAGAATCGTATTCATTATGAACCCGATTTCGGTACAACCAATAAAGCCGGCATACCGGAACTGATCCGTTCTACATTGAATCACGACCAATTTGACTATGAGATCATGATGACCGAGTATGCGGGACATGCAGCAGAGATAGCAAACAGAGTTAAAGATGATGGCGTCGACATCGCCGTCGCTGTTGGAGGAGATGGCACTGTGAATGAAGTGGCACGCTCGATCGTGCATTCCCGCACGGCATTGGGCATCATTCCGTGCGGATCGGGCAATGGATTGGCCCGCCATTTGATGTTGCCGATGAATCTGCGAAAGTCTATCGAGGTGATCAATATGTGTGAAATACACGATTTGGACTATGGCGTGATCAACGATCATCCATTTTTTTGCACTTGCGGCATGGGGTTCGACGCCTTCATCAGTATGAAATTCGCCGAAGCCGGCAAGCGAGGCCCCATCACTTATATAGAAAATGTGCTTCGGGGAGGACTGCAATACAAGCCCGAAACGTATGAGATCGAAGACGAGACGGGATTGAAGCGTTACAAGGCATTCCTTATCTCATGCGCCAATGCGTCTCAATATGGCAACAATGCGTATATTGCGCCACAAGCATCGATGAGCGACGGACTGATGGATGTGGTCATTATGGAACCTTTCGGCATCCTTGATGCACCGCAAATCAGCATTGACATGTTTAACAAAACGCTGAACAAGAACTCCAAAATCAAGACTTTCAGGTGCAAAGAGTTACACATCCATCGCAGCAAACCGGGTTGCATTCATTACGATGGTGATCCGGCGATGTCGGGCCAAGACATCGATGTGCATCTGGAAGAGAAAGGAATCAAAATCATTGTCAATCCAAACGCCGATAAAAGCCTGCGTAAACCGAATATGATTCAGAGTGCAGCAGCCGATCTCTTCTATGAAATCAGTAGTCTCAGAAAGGATATTACCAAGCAGAGTCGCCGCGTTCAGGCACTTAGCAAAGTGATGCAAAGGAAACTGAATTTATAAAATCGAAAATCGAAAATTGGCTGTTGAGAATTAGCATTAGGCCCGATCAACAAAGGCTTTGGCGCGAATCGTTTTTCCAAAAGAGAAAAATCGTGTTTCGATTAACGGTTACTTGCCATGCAACTAACCGTTTGCCACGTTGCGTTTAAGTATTCACGAGAAGTCATTTAACCGTTAGTTGGAAACCCACTTATACATCATTGACCCTCAGCTAAATATGGAATATTTTGCACTTGATGTTGTATAAGATTTTGCTGGGGACAAAACTCCATTTTATCTCACATAAAATTCGCGGGTGATTTCAGCATACCAGGCAGATCTTTTACTATTTTCGTCCATCAAAAACACCTCTTGAATATCCTCGGCAACGGGCGGAATATTCGAGAAAGACAGCAGATAGCGCTTCGGAGACTTGTTAACGACCGTGCGAACGGCATATTTCCGATGCAAAAACAAACCGTAAATATAACCCTCGGAAACGAAATCGACCAGACAATCAGCAGGAATCACCACGCTGAACTGGCCTCCGTCAGCCAGCAATTCGGCTGCGCAACCGAAAAGATCACGATAAGAGAGGCTGTCGTTATGCCGTGCCATCGTTCGCCTTTCATCCTTGCTTTTCAGCGCATTGACAAAAAAAGGCGGATTGCTCACTATGCTGTCATACTTCATAATGTGTCTATCATGGACACTATTCACATGCCGTTGACGGGTGAAATCTTGTAACGAAATTTCTTGCACATCGACATTGGCGAAATCGCTACACGCAATATTATAACGCGCCTGCACACAAGCGCCGTGCTCTATATCGATCGCTGTGAGACAAGCTACCGGAAATCGTTGCGCCATCATCAGTGCAATGAGTCCTGTTCCGGTACCGATGTCCAGAATTTTACGGCCTCCCGCAGCCCAGGCTCCCAGCAAAACGCCGTCGGTTCCGACCTTCATCGCGCACCGATCTTGATGAATCACAAACCGTTTGAATGTAAAATCCGCCATGATCAACACTATTTCCTTGTCTTATTTATCGGTAAAAACAACGGCAACAACCTGCAATTTATTACGTAAAAGTTAAAAAATTTCTCCCATTTCTTTGCCTAATCCAAAAAGATGTTATACCTTTGCCGCGGTCTTCAACAGTTGATAGTTGATAATTGACAGTTGATAGTTATTAGATATGACAACAAGAGCAAATATAAATAACGGTGGTGCGATGCAAAGGAACTTTGTTTCTCTTGCATCTTTTAACGGTTTATATTTGGCTATGTCGGAAAAAGTCTTAACACACACACACACACACACATCGCACCTGGCGTAACGTCATTTTAGGTCTTCGCCTACGCGCGCGCGTAAGACAACGGCTAAACTCCTATAAACAAAGGGCTCACCAGAGTTCCCTTTGTTCTCTTTTTTATGTCCTCTTTTGCTCCCGAATTAAGAGCAAAATAAGAGCGAATAACAACTATTTTTTATCCACAATACAAATAATTAATTAGAGTATGAAAGAAAATCAGGTAGAGAAGTCGGTATATGAACGACCGACTTGCAGTGTAATGAACACGTGCATAGAGCATCCGCTCTGTGCGGTATCGGTGAGGCCAAGCGCCAGCGGCTCATACGAAGGTTCTTGGGATGCAGACCAAACCCATGAGGGAAGTGCCATTATTGGCGACGGTTCGGGTATTGCTCCGGCTAAGCAGCACTCCTTCTGGGACGAAGAAGAGGAGGATTTTTAATTGAGAATTGAAAATTGAGAATTAAAAATTGAGAGTTTAACAAAAACAAGTAAAACAATGAACAAACAGCATTATTTATCAATAGCCATGGGCATGCTGCTGCCGTTATTCGCAGCCTGCTCGAGCGATGACAACCTTGACAAGGATTCTGCCAAGGTGGATGTGACAACAAGAATGGAATTTCCGGTAACATTTGCCGATTATAACCAAGACACCGAAGTGGGCAATACGCGTGCCGGCGCCAACCCATCAGACACGCTCAACCGTAAAATTGTAGACATGGGCAATGGCATCATAGCCGATGTGACCCTCAGGAAAGACCGTGAGAACTTATCGGGGCGACCTACTGACGATGCAACTACACGCACGCTTCCCGGGAGTAATTCCTACACGATGCTTGCCTATCAGGGGGGTGTGCTGAAAGGCGAAATAACAGGCGTCATCTCGGGCAACAGCTTTACCCCCAACGCAGGTGGTGCCCAAGACATATCGCTGGAACCGGGAAATTATGACTTTGTGCTTTACCCAACTCCCTATTTTACGCGCAGCGGTAACACGCTGACTCTAAATTCTCCCAACAACAACGCCATGTTGGGGCGTACCAACTACACCGTGACAGCTACTCCGCACAAGCAGCAAGTGCCGTTTGAAATGAAGCACGCCGTGGCTCGCGTGAAACTTAATTATATCACGTATATAAAGACTCAACAACAGACCCATTCCGGTTTCAGTCTCTCGGCTGTAAACCCGGCAGAGGCTCCGAATACCGCAACCTATGATGTGGCTACGGATACTTGGAGTTATAGCGGATCAGGAGGTGATCTTGGATTCGGTGGCGACGCGTATGTCAATCCTTGGCTTGAAACGGGTAGTTATGGTAGTTATAAATATCAATCCTCTGGTTATAGCTATGTCATTCCGGGAGCCAATGTTACCAATGTCAAAGCCTCTTTTATGAACATGAAAATTTACGGAGAAGAGCTGAACGGGAAAACCATCACGCTTGCGCTCAACCCTGCATTGGCAACAGTTGCAAATGGATCTTATATTGTCAACATCACTTTCCGCTACAATTTCCTCTATCTGATGAGCGACGGCACCACGGGCCTTTGGACAGAAACCACCCATGCCGGCGGCACGAAGACACCAATCGCTGTTGTGGTGAGCCGAAGCAGACGATTGGCTGTGGCGCTGCAAAATGTTGATGGAGGAGCCGGGTTTTATTGGAGAGATGGGAGCATTATGTATCAAAGCAACAGCACTGTGGCTTATGCCTCACTTGGCATGCCTGGTAATCCCACAGACTATGACGGTTATAAATGGACTTGGGAAGCAAGCGGCAGCGCCGATGGGACAACCATTAAGGGCAACGAACAGACCAAATATCCCGCTTTTTATGCCGCAGGTCATTACACGCCCACATTGCCTGCCGGCGTAACGTTAAGTGGTAGTATTGTTGGTAAGAAGTGGCACTTGCCCAGCATCAGCGAAGTGGAGACTGCATTTAGGGGACTAAAATCTATACCTCCCTCACAAAATTTTAATCCTATAATGTATAATTATCCGCTTACAATCTCTCCAACAACTTATTACTACAATATGATGCCTTTTGCTTTCGAGCAAGTGGGCGGAGCGACTTTGTCTGATACGGTGACAAGTACGGAAATAACAGGAGCTTCCAGCGCGGATAGCGATGGACCTGCGATAGTGCTTGAAAATAACAGATTTAACTTAGGCCGGAGCGGCAAAGTTCGCCCATTTATCATTTACTGATAATTGCTTCTGTGAAAAGGAGGAAAAAGAATTTATATACGGTTTGCCGTAAATTTATATACGGTTAGAAATTTACGGGGAACCGTATATAAAAATATTTTTATCAAATAAAAAATTACGCGGAACC
>NZ_BAIX01000023.1 GCF_000613405.1 Hoylesella enoeca JCM 12259
CCGCTTCGAGCGGGGCCAGCAACGGGTTGAGCTTCTCAACGTTGGCCGTTTTACACATCGCCAGCACATGGCCGGCGAACTGGAAGTGCTCCATGTGGTGGAGCTGCGCTTTGTTGATGGTTTTTATTTCCATAGTTTTTGGTTTTGGTTTTGAATGGATCGAAAAATAAATTTTTTTGTATTGCCGATGAAAGGTTGAGATGAAAAATCGCGATTTTTTTGCTCCCTGCGCCGTTTTCTGCCGAAAATCGCGATTTTTTTGCTTCCTGCGCCGTTTTTTGCCAAAAATCGCGATTTTTGAGTTGCCTGCGCCGTTTTCTGCCAAAAATCGCGATTTTTGAGTTCCCCGCGCCGTTTTTTGCCGAAAAATCGCGATTTTTGAGTTCCCTGCGCCGTTTTTTGCTAAAAAATCGCGACGGATGAGCTGTTTTTCGCAATTTCCGCTTTCCCCAATCGGTTTATTCGAAGAACGGGCCTTCTCCTGTGGAGGATGACGTGCGGAACGGCGCGGCCACGTAACCGAAGTTCCGGCGGCTGCGGTAGACCTTCACTTCGGTCGAAGAGAAGATCAAAACGGTCGATTCTTCCAGATCGAGCGGGCAGGCACTCGACGACCAGTAGAAACCTGTGATGCCGAGATCGGAGAAGCCAACCGAGAGATACCCTTCCTTATAGTAGCCCGTAGGCGGCAGGAAGAAGTAGCCGGTTTGCTCGGCTACGGTGAGCGGCGTGTGGCTTGGGTGGGTGGTGACTGATCTGAATGTGGAACGCATGTCGGTGGAGTTGTTGGCACAGACATTCGAATTGAAGCCGGGGATGTTGGTTCTCTTCTTGAACCACATGCCGCCCTTGTGCAGTTTGCCCATTGTGGCCCATAGCTCGTTGGCGTCCCAATGCGGATCGCCCTTTTCCTGATACCACGACATCTCGTTGGCGTTGGGCACGTGGTTGGTATAGGCCGGGTTGAAGAGCGGGGTGCTGCCCTCGCCTACTCCGGCAAAGAATTTGGTGGTGTTGGCATAGCGGTTGGCATCGCCGGGTTGGGGGGAATAGTTGGGGCAACCGCCATTGTCGGTAGGTTGGAGTTGGTTGTTGTGGTTGGGATGGTTCCACTCGTAGCCGTACCAGTAGTTCTCCTTGGCGTCCCACATGTAGTAGTTGTTGCCTGAGGCGCCTGAGCGGGAGTCGAAGCCGCCACCGCTGCTGCTTGTGGGCATGTTGTAGTATGTGTTGGGGGCATAGGTGAACGCAGGGTAGCTCTTGGTGACGGTGCCCTCTATGCCGGTGCTATAGTCTTTCAGCCAAAAGCGCACCTTGAGGGTGTGCATGCCGGGGCGGATGATCATGTAGGATCTGTTGTTGGAACTCAGCGCGAACCCTTTTTCGGTGGGGCTGCTGGGCGCGCCCTTGGTGGTGAGTATGATTTGCTTGGCGCCGATGCTTTCGGCCAGTCCGCCGGTGGTGAGGGTGTATTTTCCGGTAATGTTGTCGGTGGCGGTCACCTCGATGCGGGTGAGATGGCATTTCTTGAAGGCGGCGTTGCCGGCGGTGAGGTTGAACACGAGGATGGTGGGCTCATGTTTGATCGTGAAGTTGAAATTGACGCCGCTCTTGACGGCTGTTCCGATGCCGCAGTCGCCCGAGGTGCCGAAGTGTTTCGTGTCGTCGGGTTCGGTTTGCGTCTGCGCGGCGGCGATGGTCACTTTATTGTTGGTTTTTCCCTTGCCGGGGTAGTACACGGTGTAGGTGTTGCCTGTGAACTTGCCGGGCACCTTGAACTCGAACGAGGCCGTCTTGGCCGTCGGGGCATTGCTACTCTTCTGCCACGTGCCGTCGTCGTCCTGCACGTAGATATAGTCGCCTGCCTCCCAGAAGAAGGCGCCGTTGGCGTAGTTCATCGAGGTGCGCGTGTCGGTCGGCTTTTCGGCGATAAAAGTGGTCAGCCCGTCGTCGTTGGTGTCTGCGTTGCCGCCCGGGTTGTGTTGCGCCATGTCGTTGTCGGCGCACGAGGCCAAGCCCAGCAGTGCGCCCAGCGCGAGGGTATAAAATATGTTTGTCTTCATAAATCTGTCAATTTTGTTCATTCATTCGTTTCGTTCTTGTTTGTTCTTCCTACAGCGGCTGGCTTTGGGGTATGTCGTCTATTTCGTCTTCGTCGAAGTCGTCGAAAAAGTTCTGCTTGGCACTGCTGGGCATGGGGCCAGTGCCGGGCTGGCCGGGCTGGTGCTGGCTGGGGAACGAAGTGTCCATTAATTCACTGTGAGGCTCCAAACGGATCGTCTCAACTGCGGGCTTCGCGTAAGCCCATCTCTCTATTTGATTATGTTTCATAATCGCTATGTTTTGAGTGAATAATTCGTGAAAAATTCTCCCTTGCAGGGTTGGCAAAAGGGCATAAAAAGAAGAGCAGAGGGAACTCTCGTGAGCCCTTTGTTTACGGGTGTCGCACGCTGTTTCGCGCGCGCGTAGGAAGAAACGTCGATTGGCGGTTAGTGTGTGTGTGTGTGTGTGTGTGTGTGTGTGTTAGCAAAATATTCGAGCCCGCCAAATATAAATCGTTAAAAGATGCAAGAGAATCGGAGTTCTTTTGCATGCTCTTATTACTATTTATGTTTGCCTTTATGTTCATCTCTAATTGTCAATTGCGCGGCAAAGGTAGATAAATAATTTTAACCGTGCAAGCATTTTCAATAAAATGTTTAATAGAAACGAATGTCGGTGATGACTTGGCTCCCTACTTCGGCATTAAGACGGCATATCAATTGGCTACGCATCATTGAGAGATCCTGTCGCAGGGCGGGATTGAGGAGTTTGACAAAGAGTGTTTGGTTTTTGATGAATGTCTCGGAGGTGTAGAGTGCCACGGTTGGGCCCACCACCTTGCTCCATGATTCCACCAAGCGCTTTTGGTTGAGGGGCGTTTCGAATCCTCCTTCTCGTAACAGCCGTTGCAGGATTTGGCTTAGCGGCAGCACGTCTCGCTTAAACATCTGTGTCTCCTTTCTTCTCGGTGATTTCGCCGTTGACCACATGAAAGAGCTTGTAATCGAATGCGCTGTTGCGAAGAATGCGGTCGAGATGATCGCGGTTGGTGTCAGTGATGAAGATTTGTCCGAAGTCTTCGCCCGCGACCAAACGCACGATTTGCTCCACACGGTGTGCATCGAGTTTGTCGAAGATGTCGTCCAAAAGTAGTAGGGGAGTGGTTTGGGAAGCCGTGCGCCGCAGAAAGTCGAATTGTGCAAGTTTCAAGGCCAGCACATAAGTCTTATTCTGTCCTTGGCTTCCCTCGCGTTTCATCTGATAATCGTCGAGCAGCATCTCCAAATCATCCCGATGAATGCCGTGCAGGGAATAACCCACGGCGCGGTCTTTGGGTCGATCGCGTTGAATGACTTCCAACAACGGACCGCGTTGGCAGTGCGATATATAACGGAGGGTGACGGTTTCTTTCCCGCCCGAGAGTCGGTTGTGAATATCCTGGAAGACGGGAATCAGTTGCTCCACAAAGGCAGCACGCTTCTCAAACACGATTTCGCCTTGTTGTGCCATTTGCTGTTCCCAAATCTCCATTAACGCAGGATCGGACTCTTGTTCTGTCTTTAACAAGGCATTGCGCTGTTGCAATGCTTTGTTATAGAGCATCAGCGCCTCAATATACGTGTGATCGTACTGCGCAATGACAATATCCATCAGATGCCTGCGCTCTTCGCTTCCGCCTTCGATCAATGTCGAGTCGGCCGGCGAAACAAGGATTAGGGGGATCAAACCGATGTGCTGAGACAGTCGTTTATATTCTTTCTTATTACGCTTGAAATGCTTCTTCACGCCTCGCTTCATGCCGCAATAGATATTCTCTTCGTCTCCGTCTTCGGTCTGATAGTGGCCTTCGAGCACGAAGAAGTCGGCCTCATGGGTAATCAGTTGCGAATCGATGGGATTAGAAGCACTACGACAGAACGAAAGGTAATACACGGCATCGAGGAAATTAGTCTTGCCTTCGCCGTTATGGCCAATCAGGCAATTCATCTTCGGCGACAACTCCAAGTTTGCCGCTCGTATATTCTTATAATTTAGAATGGAGATGTTCTGTAAAATCATTTGCTGCGTATCGGTCTTCGAAGTTGCAAAGTTATGTGTTTCAGGAGTGAAAAACGAAAAAAGTAAAGAATATATTTCAGAATATGAGAGAAAATCAGTAATTTTGCCACGCTTCTAAAATAAGGATAAATAAAAACCAAGTAAGATAATGGCAAACAAACACGTTCAAGGAGCTGCTAACGAGGCTCTACCGAAATCAGAGGCTTTTCTGACCCAATACAGAAAACCGATTTTCATCACGGCAGCCGCAATCATTATTGTGATTGCGGGTTTCTTCGCTTATAAGTCACTATTCGCCGGACCACGCGAAGAAAAGGCAAGCACAGCATTGGCGAAAGGGCAGGAGTATTTCAATAACGAAAAGTTCGACAAAGCGCTCAATGGCGACGGACAAGGTTATGCCGGCTTCAATGCAATTATTTCTGATTACGGTGGCACGGATGCTGCCAATTTGGCTCGCCTGTATGCCGGTCTCAGTTATGCGAATCTTGGCAAATGGGCCGAGGCACAGCAGTCACTGGATGCTTATTCTCCTTCGAGCGACGCAATGGTGAGTCCGGCAGCCATGGCAGCACTCGGTAATGCGTATGCGCATCTTAACCAATTAGACAAAGCGGTGAGCAGTTTGAAGAAAGCAGCCGATATGGCCGACTCAAAAGCACTCGACGGTGCTAATTACAGCCTGTCTCCCATCTTCCTGTTGCAGGCCGGTGAAATCTTGGAAAGCCAGAACAAGAAAGACGAAGCATTGTCTGTCTATCAGGATATCAAGAAGAAATATGTCAATTCTCCCCTCGTTCAGAATCAGGAAATAGACAAATACATCGAACGCGCCTCAGTTAAATAATGGCCACGTCACTACACAATTTGTCGGATTACGACACCAATCAAGTTCCCGATGCCAGTAATATGTGCATCGGGATCGTGGTTTCCGAGTGGAACCCGGAAATCACCGGAGCCTTGCTTTCAGGCGCTGTCAGCACGTTAGAGAGGCATGGCGCTTTATCCGAGAACATCCATGTGAAGCGAGTTCCCGGAAGTTTCGAACTCATTTACGGTGCCCATCAGATGTGTCTCAACGGCGGTTACGATGCCGTGATCATCTTGGGCTGTGTCATCCGAGGCGAAACACCGCACTTCGATTACATCTGTCAGGGTGTGACCTATGGCATTGCCCGACTCAACTCCACTGGCGAAATACCCGTTATCTATGGGCTTCTCACCACGAATGATTTGCAGCAAGCCAAAGACAGATGTGGCGGTCGACTCGGAAACAAAGGCGACGAGTGCGCCATTGATGCCATCAAGATGGCTAAGTTTTGATGAAAGACTTTGCGGCTATCGATTTTGAAACGGCCAACGGTTATCGTACCAGTGTATGTAGCGTGGGCGTGGTGATTGTGGAAGATGGCAAGATTGTCGATACCTATTACCACTTGATCCGGCCCATACCGAATTTCTACACCCAATGGACCACCCAGATTCATGGACTCACCCGGCAGGATACCGACCGGCAGCCGCTCTTTCCCGAAGTATGGGCAGAGATTGCCCCGCGAATCAAATATCTCCCCTTGGTCGCACACAACAAAGCTTTTGATGAGAATTGTCTCAAAGCCGTGTTTCAGGCTTATGAAATGACCTATTCCGATTATCCCTTCTTGTGCACGCTGATGGGTGCACGCCGAAGATTCCGTCGAGGCGAATTGCCCAATTATCAGTTGCAGACCGTTGCCCTGCGATGCGGCTTCGATTTAAAAGCTCATCACCACGCACTGGCCGACGCCGAGGCCTGTGCTCATATTGCGCTTCGCATCTTATGAAAACTAATCGCTAATTTGCACAGCTCTTGTGGCAGAGCCATACTGAAAAACTCATAAACGCACAGATAATGAAACTGAAAGAATTATTACAGGCTTATGATTTCGACGAACTGATGCCAGTCATTGCCGATATGTTTCCGGGAACGGGCAAATACCGTCATCCGCTCAAAGTGGCTTACAATCTGCTGATGGACACGTCTGTGGCGCCGTCTAAGAAAAAGATACGCTATCGGATGATCCACCATGACAAATCTTCTTATTCCACAGTAGGGGCTGAAGACCGCGATTTTGAAGGCACCTGGTCGCTTTGTCTCGGCAAAGATGTTGTCAGAGAGTCTGGAGTCGACCTGTCGGATATAGAATTAGCCGCCAATTGTTTGGTCAATCTCTGCTTGATCAGTCAATACCCCCAAGCCTTTGAAGAGGCCCATGCCCTGCTGATCAAATCATAACAAGTGCGATCACGCTTAATAAATCGGCCGAACCTTGCGTTTTACCGGTGTGCGTTTTTGGTCGAAAATCCAATTTTTTATCAAAACTTGGGTACGGTTTTGCTTCCCAGATTTATTTTTGATCGAAAACGTAGTGCGTTTTTGCTTCCCAGACTCATTTTTGATCAAAACTTGGGTACGGTTTTGCCTCCCAGACTCATTTTTGATCGAAAACGTAGTGCATTTTTGCTTCCCAGACTCATTTTTGATCAAAACTTGGGTACGGTTTTGCCTCCCAGACTCATTTTTGATCAAAACTTGGGTACGGTTTTGCCTCCCAGATTTATTTTCGATCAAAAACGTAGTGCGATTTAGGGAGCATGGCTCTTTTGTTCAGACCCCAACCCCCTAACTTAGGGGGCGAAGGAGTCAGGGGTATAATTGTCTTTTGGAATGGCCAAATATCGTGAAAAGAAATATGAAGTTTGTTTCTCGAAATGCTTACTGCGGAAAAGCATTAAAAATGATGAGTTTATTTTGTGTTAAGCGTGATTTGCAGTACTTTTGCACTTGAATTTTCATCATTAAGTAAAGAGCCATGGCAAGAAAAAAAGCTGAACGCAAACCGAAAAGCCTCGGCGAAGCGGTCGGACTCAAATATATTTTCAACAATGAGAAGTCGAATTTCCTATTGGGAATCATTCTTTTATTCATCGCAGTTTATCTGATCATTGCCATGATCTCGTTTTTCAAAACGGGACAAGCAGATCAAAGCCTATTGGAGAGTATGCGCCCGGGCGAGTGGCTCAATAAAGATCGTCAGTTCACGAATTATTGCGGGTCGGTGGGCGCCATGCTTGCTTATTATTTGATTACGGTTAATTTCGGACTGCCTTCGTTTCTGATTCCGGCTTTTATCATCTTGGTGAGTCTCCGAATGATGAATGCTTACAGGGTTAATCTGTGGAAATGGTTTTTCGGAATGGCGCTCGTGATGATTTGGAGCTCTGTCACTTTGGCTAAGTTTCTGACTCCTTTGATGGGCGACCAAGTGTTTAATCCCGGCGGGAATCATGGACTTTTCTGTGTGCAACAATTAGAAAATATCATCGGTCCGCCCGGATTGACAGCTCTGCTTCTCTTTGTGGCATTGGCTTTCCTCACATTCCTTAGTGCCGAAACAATCACTGTGATTCGCAAGGCACTCAATCCGGTGAAATATATGACGTCGAAAATCAAGATGACCGTCACCAATAATCTCACTAAAAACGAATCGGGCGAAGAAGAAATCGCTATGCAACCCACTATCGAGGAGATTCCGGTCGCACCGCAACCTGTGGTGGATCAACCGACATCTGTCAATGACACAGAAACGATTCTTGGGCAACCCATCGCCGTGCAAGTGTCACATCCTCTGCCTGCGGGCAACGATGAGGGCGGACATTTCACTGTGGAAGTGCCCAAAGGAGAAGCGGTTGCCGGCAGCAATACGCTCACGGCCGAAGAGATCTTGAGTACACCGATCAATCCGCGCGAGCCTTTTCTTAATTATAAGTTTCCAACACTCGACCTTCTTAAAAAGTATGACAACGACGGGAAACCCGAAGTGGACATGGAAGAGATTCGTAGCAACAACCAGCGTATTGTCGAAGTGCTCAACAGTTTCGGTGTGCAGATTCGTGAAATCAAAGCCACTGTCGGTCCCACGATTACGCTCTATGAGATTACTCCGGCCGAAGGCGTGCGCATTAACAAGATTCGTAATCTTGAAGATGACATCGCTCTGAGTCTTGCCGCACTCGGAATCCGTATCATTGCACCGATTCCCGGCAAAGGAACAATCGGTATTGAAGTGCCAAACAAAAAGCCTAACATTGTCTCAATGGAGAGTATCCTCAATTCGAAGAAGTTCAAAGAGACCAAGATGGACTTGCCTATCGCTATCGGAAAGACCATCACCAATGAGGTTTATATGGCCGACTTGACCAAAATTCCACATCTTTTGGTGGCCGGAGCCACCGGACAAGGTAAATCAGTGGGGCTTAACGCCATTATCACATCACTGCTTTACAAGAAGCATCCCAATGAGATGAAACTTGTTTTGATCGATCCGAAGAAAGTGGAGTTCAGTATTTATTCGCCGATTGCTAGTCATTTCATGGCAACTTTGCCTGAGAATGAAGACGAACCGATCATTACCGATGTTACAAAAGTGGTGCGCACGCTCAACTCGCTATGCAAACTGATGGACACACGCTATGATTTGTTGAAATTGGCAGGTGCCCGTAACATCAAAGAATACAACGAGAAGTTTGTCAATCACAAACTTGATCTGACCCGAGGCCATGATTATATGCCTTATATTGTGGTCGTAATTGATGAGTTTGGCGATCTGATTATGACGGCCGGAAAAGAAATCGAGATGCCGATTGCACGTATTGCCCAGCTTGCCCGGGCTGTGGGCATCCACATGGTGATTGCCACCCAGCGCCCCACCACAACCATTATCACAGGCAATATCAAAGCAAACTTCCCCGGTCGAATGGCTTTCAAAGTGAGTGCACAAATCGATTCACGCACCATTCTTGATCGATCGGGTGCCAACCAGTTGATTGGTCGCGGCGATATGTTGATCCTTGTCGGCAACGAACCGGTGCGTGTGCAATGTGCCTTTGTGGATACTCCAGAAGTGGAACGTATCAATGACTATATTGTTTCACAGCCGGGACCCGTCGAACCGTTAGAACTTCCCGAGCCGGCAGCCGATGAGGGCGAAGGCGGGATAGGTAATGGAGGAGCTGATCTGCACAGTCTCGATCCTTATTTTGAGGAGGCTGCCCATGCCATTGTGCTCTCGCAGTCAGGTTCCACGAGCATGATTCAACGTCGATTCTCCATCGGTTACAACCGGGCTGGCCGATTGATGGACCAGCTCGAAGCTGCCGGTATCGTTGGACAAGCCCAGGGAGCCAAACCGCGCGACGTACTCATTACCGATGAAAATTCGCTCAACAACCTGTTGGCGCAGCTAAATCGATGAATGACCCAATACTTATGAACTTAAAAAACTCAATATGAAACGAACGATTTTATTGTCAATAATTCTCTCGCTGATAGCATTTGCGGGGATCAAAGCACAAAATGCAAACCAAGCTCGTACAATTCTGGACAAGGCGGCAAGCGTTATCGGACACTCAGGAGGTGCCAGTGCAAACTTTAAAATAATCGGATCGAAACTCGGAAACACTTCCGGCAATATTGCCATTAAAGGTAATAAGTTTTACGCCAATACGCCGAAAGCCATTGTTTGGTATGACGGCAAAACGCAATGGACATACATGCGCGCCACCAACGAGGTTAATATCTCCACGCCGAAGGAGGCCAAACAAATGTCGATGAATCCTTACACATTCATCAATATTTATCGAACCGGCTACGATATGGGGGTGAAGAGCATCGGGAATAACTATCAGGTGCATCTCATTGCACAAAACAAAAGTCGCAGTATACAAGAACTCTATATCTTGGTAGATAAAAACACTTACGTTCCTAACCAAGTTAAGATGCGCCAATCAGTGGGTTGGATCACCATAAATATCAGTAATTTCAGAACGAGAAAGCTGAACGACAAAGTCTTTTCATTCAATTCCAAAGATTTTCCAACAGCCGAAATCGTTGATCTCAGATAATTTATGAATCGCTTCGAACTTTTCAGGACATTGCGTCGACATCGACAATGGGCAGAGAGGAGAGCTATCACGGCCGGCCAAAACAAGATAGCTAAATTCACACTTATCTTTCTCTCGAGTTTTGTTTTAATTTATTTGATCAGTGCCGCAGTGATGTTGGCTATGCTTGCCAATCAAAGTCACCGTTTCACTTCTATCGAATTGCTGATGGGCGTGTGTCCGTTGATTTTGGCGATAGACTTTCTGATGCGTTTCATTAGCCAGCAGACACCCGCACAAATCATCAAACCCTATGTCTTGTTGCCGATTCCCAAGTATGCGTGCATCAACACTTTTTTGGCCACTTCACTGTTCACATGGGGCAATCTCACGTGGTTTGCTCTGTTTCTGCCTTATTGCTTGATGTCGGTTGTGTTCAGTTTCGGCATCACACAAACACTTGCTTTGCTTTTCCTTTTATGGATTTTGATTCTTGCCAACAGCCAATGGTATCTCATTGTGAGAACTCTTCTCACCGACACACAGCTCTGGTGGCTGCTTCCCATAGGCGTTTACGCCTCATAGGTGCACCCTTTTACATCGGTGCAGACAGCGGATTAGCAGCCTTTTGCGAGTTTTGGGCCGGCGCAGGAACAGCCATTCACGATGCCAATCCGCTTCCTTTCCTCTTCGCTATTCTCTTACTGATAGCCTTGCTTGCCGTTAATCGACGACTGCAATACATTCACATCTGGCGCGAACTCTCCCGAACCGAACAAACACAGCTGCACAGTGTGAGTGAGTTTCGATTCCTCGAACGTTACGGAACGATAGGAGAATATCTCAAACTCGAAATCAAAAGCATTCTCCGCAACAAGAATCCGCGCAAGAGTTTTATCTCTGCGACGGCTTTCGTATTGGTTTTCAGCATGCTGATAACATTCACCAGCGTTTACGATGGAGCGTTTATGGGCACATTTTGGTGCACTTATAACTTTCTGATTTACGCTGCGATGATGATCATTCGCATCATGTGCAACGAAGGAAATTACATCGATGCACTAATGGTAAGACGTGAAAACATTCTCGCTTTGCTGCAAGCCAAATACTTCTTTTACTGTGCGATGCTCTTGTTGCCGTTCTGTCTGATGCTCCCCACGGTCTTTTCGGGCAAGTGGTCATTGTTAATGCTTGTCTCTTACGGCATTTTCACCGCCGGATTCCAGTATTTCCTGGTGTTCCAATTGGCCGTATATAATAAGGTGACGACACCGCTCAATACCAAGTTTATCTCTCGTTCGGGCATCGAAAGCAATTACATACAAATCATCGAACAACTTGTCGCCTTCTCCCTTCCGTTGATTTTGGTATCGATTCTGCAAACTTTCCTGAGCGAAATGGCCTCTTATCTCATCATGTTTGCTATCGGCATCGTCTTCATCTGCACCCACCGGTTGTGGCTTCGCAATATTTATGTCCGCTTGATGGCCCGCCGTTACGACAACATGGCCTCTTTCCGAGCATCGCGATAACGACAAATTTCACTCCGATTATATTTTTCATGGCATTCAGACAACGCTGAAAGCCGATGCAACTCGGCATAAATGGGAACCCGAAAGATGCTTTTCGGCGTTCCCATTTACTGTTTTTCAGCCTCTAACTAACGGCTATTCACAACCGAAAGTAGGCCAACTCACCAAATGATCGATATTATAACGCTTCGCATTCGGCCAACCAAATCGAAGCGGAAGCATCCGAAGGCATTCGCCAATCACCGCGAGGACTCAAACTGACACTGCCCACTTTGGGACCGTCGGGCAAACAAGAACGCTTGAATTGTTGGCTGAAAAATCGGCGGATAAACGTTTTCAGCCAATGTTTGATTACCTCGTCGCTATATGTTTCGGCCTTAGGATGTGCGTCGCCGAAAGCTTGTTTCGCCAGCAAATAGAGTTTGGAAGGCCGGAATCCGAATCGAAGAAAATAATAAAGAAAGAAATCGTGCAACGCGTATGGCCCCACCAGATCTTCGGTTTTTTGGCTGATCTCGCCATGTTCGTCGGCTGGAATCAACTCCGGACTGATCGGCGTGTCGATGATATCCATCAAAGTCGCCTGGGAACGCGCATCGACTTCTGTCTCGGCAACAAACTTCACCAGATAACGAATCAATGTTTTGGGAACGCCACTGTTGACACCATACATACTCATATGGTCGCCATTATATGTGGCCCAACCCAAAGCCAACTCGGAAAGATCGCCTGTTCCGATGACGAGTCCGCCCAACTCGTTACTCAAATCCATCAGAATCTGTGTGCGTTCGCGCGCTTGACAGTTCTCATACGTCACATCGTGGACGTCAGCATCATGTCCGATGTCCTGGAAATGTTGAGTAACGCTCGCCGCAATATTGATTTCTCGCATGCTCACTCTCAAGCTCTCCATCAGCGACAAGGCATTGCTGTGCGTGCGATCCGTGGTTCCGAAACCTGGCATCGTTACGCCGATGATTCCTTTTCGATCCATTTTCAACTTATCGAATGTCTTCACGCAGACCAGCAAAGCGAGCGTACTGTCAAGTCCGCCACTAATTCCGAGGATCACGATTTTGCTGTTTGTATGCATCAATCGATTGGCGAGACCCGCCACTTGGATATTGAAAATCTCTTCACAAGCCGTTTTCATATCTGCCGATGATGGAATGAATGGATACGGATCAATATTGCGCTCTAGCACGAAAGCATGCGGCTGCGTTGCTTTGCACGCAATGGTACGAATCGACAATCGATTGTTTTGAATGGAATCTTTAATATTTCGTTGTGCATTGACAAATGTAGAGTTGTTGCGGCGTTCGCTTTTCAGCCGCTCAATGTCTATCTGACCGGTGCACAATTGCGGTTCGAAGGCGAATCGTTTGCCTTCGCCGATCATCCGACCATTTGCATACAGCAGTGCGTTTCCACCGTAAACAACATCCTGTGTACTCTCACCGCAACCGCAACCACTATACACATAGCCTGCCATTGTGCGTGCACTCTGCTGTGCCAAGAGATTTTTCAAATACTGATGTTTGCCTGTCAGTTCGTCGCTTGCCGACAAATTAAAAATCAAGTCGGCACCAGCGAGCACGAGTTGATTGCTCGGCGGCGTAGGCGCCCACACATCTTCGCAGATTTCTATACCGAAAATCGCACCGTCGCATGTGTAAAACAGTTGTGGATCAGACGTGATTGTGATCTGCGAACCGGCATAACGAATGTTTGACGTGCGTAAATCCTGCGATGAAGCAAACCATCGTTTTTCGTAAAATTCATTGTAATTCGGCAAATAAGTCTTAGGTACCAAGCCCAGAAGTTGCCCTTGCTGAACCACCGCAGCACAGTTGAGTAGCAGATCACCCACTGCAATCGGCAGACCAACAATGACTATCACATCCCGTTTACGTGTGAAATCGAGAAGCATCATCAGTGCATTCTCTGCCGAATCGAGCAATATGTTTTGGTGGAATAGATCCTGACAGGAATATCCGGTGATGCAGAGTTCGGGAAAAACAACAACTTCCACATTCTGCTCTTCGGCTCTCTCAACCAGCGAGATGATCTGCTCGACATTGTATGTGCAGTCTCCTACCTTAACCAAAGGCACTGCCGAGGCCACTTTTATAAATCCATGTTTCATCGTGTTTTCATTTAATTGTCACCTGTGTTGCACCATAACCATACTCTTGAAAGCTGGCATCCTGATACGAATAGTTCTTATACCGATAGCTCAAATCATTGACTATGGCCCGCCGGAGCACGCCTTCGCCTTTGCCATGGATGAACACAATGCGCTGACCTTTATGCTTCGCATGGGCGGCCAACGTGTCACGGAACACCTGCAATTGATAATTGAGAATATCTCCTGCTGTCATTCCGGCAGTAGTTTCTAAGATTTCGCCGGCGTGGAGATCCACAACGATGATGTCTTCATCGCCTTTTCGCTTCGTGATCAACGGATTCCCGCGATGTTTGCGATCGGCATATCGAGGTTGATAAGCATCTTGTTTGCGAGACGATTCGGCAGGAGCAGCCGACTGATACATCTCTGCTTTCAGTTTCTTTGTATCAATCACCAACGACCGCGAAGGCTTGTCGTTTTCCACAATCGTATAGAGAAGCGCAGGCGTTTCAAAGAAATCGTTCGACTGGAAAGTGTGAAGTTTATAGAACTTCACGGGATCCAATCTGAGCTGCACATCTATCGTAGGTTTCAAAAGGAATGCTTTTGCACGCTTAAAAGCCGTTAGTTGCACGGCGATATGCCGTCTTTCGTCGAGTGATTGACGGTTAAACGTTTCGAGATAGAGTTTCGTATTGGGTTCCAGTTCATTAGCTGCGCGTAACGTCCAACTTGAACCCTCGGCTGTGAGATATGCAAAATGGAGATGATAATTGCTATCGTTGACAATGTAAGTGTCAAATTCCGTGTTGCTTATTTCTTTTATATCGACGGGTACAAAAGCCAAATAAACCGAGAGTTGGTTACCTCCTTTGCGCTCCTCCACAGGCTTTCGGAAAGCAATTTCCTTGTCGGCCGGATCATCGTCGGGTTCTTCCTCGGATATATCTTCATCCATTCCCGATTTCAGTTTTGCCTTGATCGACCGACCATCTGTTTGCTCCGGCGTGGGCTGTTTCATTTTATCGCCGACAATCCGAGTCGTACTGTAATCATCATTTTCCACTACCACAACATCGCTTATTGCCGTGGGGATCTGAAATCCGTCCTCATCTTCAACCAAAACGATGTTTTTCCCTTGAAAACCGGCCACCTTTCCGCCACCCGTTTCACTGAGAAATCTCACTTGATCACCTATCTTCATGCTGTTGTCTCCTATCATTTATGGAATCAAGAGACTGCTGTCTCCGTAACTTAAAAATCTGAAATCATGGCCGAGTGCATAATCATAGATCTTGCGCCAATCACCTTTGACAAAGGCACTCACCAGCAACAGCAATGTGCTTTGTGGCTGATGGAAGTTGGTGACGAGCATCTTGACGATCTTGTAATCATATCCCGGTGCAATGATAATCTGCGTGCTGGTGTGAAGTGCAGGCAGATGGTTGCGATCCAAATAGTCGAGTACGGCACGGATGGCATCTGTCGGCGTCACCTGCTGTGCTGGTTGCTCATACGGTTCCCATTGATTGACATGCAATTCTGCCTCGCTCGCATCGGGATGACGCATCAGTTTCAGGCCGATGTAATACAAACTTTCCAAAGTCCGAACGCTGGTCGTTCCCACAGCAATGGCCTCTCCACTGTGGCGCAATAGTTTTTCCAAAGTTTGTCGATGCACGCAAATATACTCGGTATGCATTCGATGTCCCTCGATTTCCTCGCTTTTCACTGGCTTAAACGTGCCTGCACCGACGTGCAACGTGAGTTCTTCGCGATCGATTCCTCGTTTGTCAAGCGCTGCGAGTACTGCATCCGTGAAATGAAGACCGGCTGTCGGTGCTGCAACGCTGCCCTTGATCTTCGAATAAACGGTCTGATAAGTGGTCTTATCACGCTCTTGCGTCTCGCGATTGAGATACGGTGGAATGGGCAATTCACCCACTTCTTCAAGTATTTCGGCAAAAGACACGTTGTCGTTATCCCACTGGAAGTCTACCCAATGATATGTCTCGCCAGACGTTTGCCCCGTTATGGATAACATTTCAGGTGATTGTCGCGTTGCCGTCAATGTCAATCGATGTCCGTTTATTTCAAAATCGCGTTTCAGCACACCGTTTTTCCATTTCTTCAAATTGCCTATCATGCACAACCATGCACAGTGACTTGTGGTTTGAAACATCAATTCATAATCGGTAGGTTGGGCCGGTTCGAGTAGGAATACTTCGATAAGCGCACCCGTTTCTTTGCGGAAATGCAGTCGCGCTTGAATCACTTTGGTGTTGTTGAACACCATCAACGCCCCTTGCGGGAGGTATTCAGGAAGATGATAAAACACATCCTCGCTCACGTTTCCGTGTTGATAGATCAGCAATTTGCTGTGATCGCGTTGAGGAATGGGGAACTTGGCTATCCTGTTTTCAGGTAAAGGATAGCTATAATCACTGATTTTGATATGCTTGGTTTCTGTCATTTGATCAGACTATAAATCATGACGGCGCAGAACGTAAATATCAATACGTTTATCACGATGTCAATATCAGATAGGCTGTAGCCTGTATTCGTATATTGCGTAGATATGTAATTCTGTTTCGGACTGATCTTTTCGTAGACTCGATGATACAAAAGATAAGCAACACCACCTGCAAATGAGCCCCACAAAAGACCACAAATAATGTCACCCGGATAGTGAAGCCCTAAATAAATGCGGGTGTAGCAATTGACAAGCGACCACAAAACAAGCGCTATACTCAATGCTTTGTTACGCACCAAAAGAGAAAAGAAAAGGGCCAAAGAGAATGTATTGGAAGCGTGGGCAGAGAAAAATCCATACGGAGTATCGCGTAGATTGCCGACAATATCAACCATATATTTGATCGATGGATCGTTGCTTGGTCTCCACCGAGCCACCAACGGCTTCATTATAAAGTCGGTCATACTGTCGGATAAGAGGAGTGCGAAAAGACAACAGCCGACAATCAGCATGATCTGTGTCATCGTTTCGTTGTTCTTAATGACCAAATAAAGCAGCGAAATATACAATGGAATCCACGTAAAACCTGATGTCAGGATGGTGATCAAGCCATCAAGAAAGAGCGAGTTGCTGCCATTGAGCCAAAAAAACAGTTCTCTGTCTAAGTCGAGAAGCGTGTGAATATCCATCCTTTATATTGTTTCAATCGCCTTAGAAAGTATCCATCCTTCCCTTCCATCATCCAATCTGATGGCTACCCAATCATGCAATGTTCTGTCAACAACATCCACTCGCGTGCCTTCGTGAACAATAAATAAGTCTGTTCCACTTTTAACTGGTGTGGTTTTGACGCTCACCGAGGGTGCAACGACAATTGCTCCGGTGCGGTTAATCAACTTATCTTTTTGCTGAAAAGCGAAAAGATTGCTGCACAAAAACAGTACAAAGAAACCCGATGCACCGAAAAATCCAATTTTACGCACTACAATCGAGGGGCCGAACAGATACAACAATATGAGTAAAAGAGCTGCAACAATAGACACGATAGCCGTGAAAGCCCATGTGTCTACATCTGTGAAGTTAACCAAAGCATAGTACCACGTGATGAAAAACATCTCGCTTGGCGGTGCAATCTTATCAATAGTCTTGCTCCGAGAGAATTGAAGATTGAAGTTGATAGCCTTATCTCCGGGTGCCAACAGATGTGCACGCTCATATGACAAGATGGCTTTCGTGATCTGATCAGATCTGAAATAGGCATTGCCGAGATTGTAATACAAGTCTGCACTGACACCTTTCTTCAACAGATCTTCATAATCTTTGATGGCTTGTTGATAATTGCCCTTCTGATATTCGGCATCAGCCTCTTGTTTAGTCACGGCTGAAACCGATAAAGATAATGTCAACATAGACAACAAAAACAATGCTTTCGCACTTGTGTTTACTGTCTTTTTCGTTTTCTTTTTCATCACATCTTCGATCTCCATGATTGCAGTCATAGCCGACTCGAATGTTTTCGCCATATTTCCGGCAATATCTCCGGGAGCGTAATGCTCCATTTCACACTCATCGAGAGCACTCGTAAATTTCTTAATCGTCGCCGAATCAACAGTGTTCTGCTGTAATTTGTCGGCTATGTTTTCACGAGATAACTGTTCAATAGGCATATTTAGTTTGTCACCTACATATCCCCAAAGAGCGCGAAGCACCTCATCGTAAAACTCGCTTTGCTTTCCTTGCAACATCAATTGATTGGCTTTGCGTAACCGTTTGGTTGCAACCTTATTGGCTTTGCGGCCTTTCACCTTGACAATATCAGCATTTTCGATGGCTCGCCTACGGAAGACAATCAAGAGAACAACGAATGCGCATAAAGGTAACAGCAGACTAATCCAATAAGAAGTGGAGTCGAAAAAGAAGTCATCAATAGCGTGTTGACTTGTATTTCCAAGTTTCAGCGGACGTATATCACGGTCTTTCTCTTCGCTATAATCGACAACATCGCCTGTCTTTCCATCACCTTTGGCCACAGAAATATTGAAAGAGCGAGTTTTGATGGTCTTATATTGATTGGTGCTCGTGTCATAATAAGTAAGCTCAATACTTGGAATCGTATATTGACCTTGATTTCTCGGTACGGCCAGGAAGTCATAAATCATATTTCCTTCCACACCATTGGTTGTGAGTTTGGTCTTATCCGTAACTTTCGCATCATATTGATCAAAGTCTTTTGGAAAGTTAACAACTGGCTGTTTGATGAGTTTCAAGTTGCCAACACCACCTATAACGACTTGCAAAGAGACAGGATTACCGGCTCGGACTTCATTTTTATTAAGCTGAGCAGAGATATTAAACTGCCCGACACCACCTGAAAAGTTGGCTGGGCGATGTGGTAACGGATCTACTTGAATGGTTAATCCCGGTGCAACTATATTTCTTTTGACTTCCGTATAACCTGAACCGCCATTGAAAAAAGCCTCAAACGGATCCACGGAACGGTTTTGCTGGACGATAATTCCTTTAAAAGTAATGCTCGGAATAGTCAATTTGCCGGTCATTTGCGGATACATCACATATTGACTCCATGTCACACAGCGATAAGTTCGACCATTTACGCGCTCTATATGAAAGCTTTTCTGTTGCGGTAAAGGTATTTCCTGTGTGTGAAAGCCTGTCAAATCGGGCATATCTCCTTGTAATTGAGTGAGATCAACAGTCGTATATACCTTATAAGTAAGCAATATCGGCTCTTGTTCGTGCACTCTTCGCTTGTTGGCACTCACTTTAATAAACAAGTCGCTACCACTAATAGCCGAACCGGCAGCTCTCGGATGCGGTTCGTCTTCATAATCATCGTGCATTTTCGGAGCACTGTTAGCACTTGCACGAGTCGTTCCCGACACTGTAATTGTCACTGACCGTGAGGCGATTGTGCGTCCATTAACTGTTGCATGAGCCGCAGGAATCGTGTAAGTGCCGTTTTTTCCGGCATAAAGTGTATAGGTATAAGTAATTGAAGATGATGAACTCGTGTGCCCATTCACCATTTGGAAACTTGATTGCGAGGATGTATAAGGTCCCGCAATAACTTCAAGTGCAGAAGGAATATTACCTGCCCGGAAATTTTCTACACTCTGGGTGCTCACCGTATAAGCAATTCGGAAGTTCTCGCCCAACGCCACGCGCGACGGAGCCGATACTGAAATGCTCTGCGCCCGCACCACGGTTGCTATGAACACCACTATATATAACAGACTCAATTTTCTCATTTTCACTCTCTACTCACAATCAAACAAACAGCCACGCACACTTACCAGTTTTTCTGCAAACGCTTGGTTCCCTGCTTTTGCATCGCTTTTTTCAGTCGCTGTTGGGTTGCTTTCTCCTCTTGTACGGCTGCATTCAGCAATTGTTCAGCGTTTTCCTTACTCATCTGTTCTTGTGGTTGCTGCTGTTTTTGTTGGTCTTTGTTTTTGTCTTTATCTTTGTTTTGCTGTTTCTGATCTTGCTTTTGTTTATCTTGATCATTCTTTTTCTTGTTGTCTTTACTGCTTCCTCCTTTGTTCTGTTGTTTGTTTTGGCGTTTGCAAAGTGCAAGATTATAACGCGTTTCGTTGTCATTGGGGTTGTTTCTCAATGCTTCTTCATACGCTTTAATGGCTTCACCATACATCTGATGACCTTGACAGATGACGCCGATGTTATGATATACCTTTGCTTTACGAATCTTGTTGGTCTCTAATTTACCTGCACGCTCATACTGGACGATGGCCGCCGAGTCTTTTTGTTGCTGCATCAGGGCACAGCCCAAATTATAAACCGCTTGCGGATTTTCTGCATTACGGGCAATCGCTTTCCGATATTCGACCTCAGACTTAGCAAATTGTTGTCGGCGATAAAGACGATTTCCTTGGCGGATCGCCTGTCTGTCGGCCTGCGCCCAAAGTGCATCAACACACACAAAGGTCAATATCAACGTGATCAATATAACTCTTATCTCTACTCTCATTGTCTCACTCTACTTACGTTTGAACAATTTGACATTCTTGAATAAAGGATTCTTGCGTTCCAGCAAACACACTTCTGCGATCAAAAGGAGCACGACCAAGATACCGAAAGCCTGAAACTGCTCATCGTATTCACTGTAAATCACACTCTCGGTTTCGCCTTTTTGCAATTTCGTCAACTCGTTATTCAATTTCTCTTGTGCATCATTCGTGTTGTCGACATGAATATAAGTACCGCTCCCAGCTTGTGCAATCTCCCGACACATCTGCTCATTCAGGGCTGTCATAACGGTTTGTCCGCTCACATCTTTCATATACCCGCCATTGCCGTCGGGTATCGGAGCGCCGGCAGTTGTGCCCACGCCGAGAATGAAGACATTGATACCTTTCTTCTTGGCAGCCTTTGCCGCCTCGACAGCTCCACCTTCGTGGTCTTCTCCATCAGTAATGATGATGATGCTTTGCCCACATTTTCCTGTTGCGTGAAACTGTTGATTGAAAGATTGATGGCGTGTGCGATATCTGTGCCTTGCGTGGCAATCAGAGACGGATCGATATTCTGCAAAAACATCTTAGCCGACACATAGTCGCTCGTTATGGGCAATTGGACGAACGCATCACCTGCAAACACGATGAGACCTATCTTATCATTGGTGAACTTGTCAACCAAATTCTCAACCAAGAGTTTGCTCTTGTCCAAACGAGTGGGCGCCACATCCTGGCAAAGCATCGAATTACTGATGTCCAAAGCGATGATAGTCTCAATGCCGTTACGCTTTTCGTGCGAAATCTTACTACCCATTTGAGGACGTGCCAGCATCAAGATCAACAAGGCTAAAGCAGCCTGCAACAACCAGAATTTAACCGTTGGACGATAGGCCGAAACACCCGTCATCATCTCCTTTAATAATAGGGGGTCTCCAAATAACCGTAATTTGCTTCGCCGTTGACGCCAAATTGCAAGACGAATAACGGTTAACAGCGGGACGATTAACAGTAACCAGAGATATGAGGGATCTTCAAATCTAAACATGTCTTTGTTTTTTTAAGCAACTTACTTATACCGAATGATTTAGCGGATCACGGTATGCGGCGGAATACGGTGGTGCGCAACAGGATCTCAAGCAGTAATAACAAGATTGCGGCCAATGCAAAAGGCTGATAGGCTTCATAGCGCTTGGAAAACTTCTTGACATCCATTTTCGACTTCTCTAACTTGTCGATGTCTTTGTAAATCTGCTTGAGCTGCTGATTGTTTGTAGCTCGATAGAAATTACCTTGCGTTGCTGCAGCGATGTCACTCAATGTTTTCGTGTCTATTTCAACCGGAATATTGACATATTGAACACCTCCTGCCACCGGCATCGGGTATCGGGCAACTTTGTTTGTACCCACACCGATGGTATAAACTCTAATTCCTAAGCTCTTAGCAATTTGTGCAGCGGTCATCGGAGAAAGGTCACCTGTATTGTTAGAACCATCTGTCAGTAGGATAACGACCTTGCTTTTGGCTTTCGATTCTTTTAATCTACTAACAGCATTAGCCAATCCCATTCCGATAGCTGTGCCATCATTGATGAGTCCTCGAGCTGCAATATCGGTACGAACACTGTGCAACAAATTAAGCAATGATGCGTGATCGGTTGTCATTGGACATTGGGTGAAAGCCTCACCGGCAAAAATTGTCAATCCGATATTATCGTTCGGGCGCCCCGCGATAAATTCGGCAGCAACGTCTTTGGCTGCTTCCATCCGGTTGGGACGTAGATCTTCGGCTAGCATCGACGTCGAAACATCCATTGCCAGCATAATATCGATACCCTCGACAGACTTATTTCCCCACGAGGTATGGGTTTGTGGACGAGCCAAAACGATGATAACCGCAACGAAAGTGAGACATCGCAAGACCATTGGAAGATTGATCAGGCGAATCCGCCAACTCTTAGGCGCAAAGCGATAAGCATAAGTGTCACTCAGCTTCATTGTCGGTTCGCTCTTCTTACTGTACAGAAAATACCACAGAAGATAGGGTATCAACAGCAGAAGTAGCAGGAAATATTCTTTGCTTGCAAATTCCATTTCATTCTATTTTACATCAGCAGTTGCGAGACTCCATAAATAACATAAGCCAACAACGCTACAACAATCACGGCGATAGCATAAATCAACGATTTGATCGTAATGCGAAGCTGTTTCGTTTTCAAGTCTTCGGCACTGAGTTTCGGTACGATTCGCTCTGTCGTTGCTTCCCCTTCCAACTTCGTTTCGTCGATAAAATGAATTGCGTTTAACAAGTTGGCATCATTCTCATTGATGAGAGTTGAATACTTGGCAAACTTTACTAAATCGGCCGTTGCAAAGAGTTCGCGCAACTCATCAATCATTTTCTGATCGCCGGTAGTTTGGAGATGCGAGATGATTTCGGCTGAAGTCATTTCCATTGCATTGAATCCGAACCGATCTTTGATATACTGCCGCAGTGTCTCTGTCAGTTTGGTGTAATATGTCTTTTGATCTTCTGAAGCTGGTAAACGGTCTTCTTTCAATTTCTCTATGGCCGACATCGCCCGTTGGTGAGGCAGAATACGCTTGACAATACGTATTCTTGTGATGATGGGTTTATTCTGTCTAAGTCGGATGAAAAGGTAAAATCCGAGTCCACAAAGTATGACGACCAAAACACTCAACCAAAAGAAAGTGCTCCATTCAGCCCATTGAAAAGGATTGTCCTGCACATCTTTGGGCGGGAAAAACTGATTGGGATGCAGCGTGTCGACATCAACGGTGAGCACTTTCAAAGCCAATGGATTGCCTCGATACATCTTGCCGTTGACACGCACATTCATCCCGGGAATTGCATAGAGATGTTCGTCAAAGGAAGTGAGTGTAAATATTTTCGAGACCCGTACTAATCCATTATCCAAGTCTGCCGTATCGACAACCGAAGAACCTAAAACCTCTACGCCGGGTATAATATGCTGCAACGGTTTAAACTCCGGAAACACTACCGATATCCCCTTAGGTCCTGTCACACCAACCGTCATCCGTGCCTGCTGACCAATCAAAATCGCTACGGAATCTATCTTGGCATCGACCGAAATCTGTGCAACAACGGCGCGGGTAACCAGCAATCCGATAATCAATATAACAAATTTCTTCATCTTAACCTCTCTGATCAAACAACAACATCATAGATTTCACATAGTCTTCATTGGTTGCGACGGATGTCCAATCTACGTTGCTCTTGGCAAATATTTGCCTGATTTGATCCTCACGTTCCATCCAATAACGTGTATGAGCCTGTCTGAGACGTTTGCTCGACGTATCAATGAACATCTCATGTCCCGTTTCAGCATCGCACACTTTCATCAAACCGATGTCCGGCAACGCCTTAGCCCGTGGATCGTAAACCTGAATAGCCACCACGTCGTGCTTAGAATTGGCTATCTGCAACTCTTTCTCAAAGTCTTGTCGCGTATAGAAATCGCTCAAAACAAACGCCGTACACCGCCGTTTCATCACTCTTGTAAGATAACGAATGGCTTCTGCCAAATCTGTTTTCTTGCTTTCGGAATGAAAGTCGAGCATCTCGCGAATAATATATAAAATGTGTTTGCGCCCTTTTTTAGGCGGAATATATTTCTCAATGTGGTCTGAAAAGAAAATAACACCGATCTTATCATTGTTCTGAATGGCACTGAATGCCAGCGTTGCAGCAATCTCTGTAACCATATCGCGCTTGGTTTGGCAAGTTGAGCCGAAGTCTAACGAACCGCTGACATCAATCAACAACATCACCGTCAACTCACGTTCCTCTTCAAACACCTTGACATAAGGGCGATGAAAACGAGCCGTCACATTCCAATCAATATCGCGCACATCGTCGCCGAACTGATATTCGCGAACTTCTGAGAATGCCATTCCCCTGCCTTTAAAGGCAGAATGATATTGGCCCGCAAAGATATTGCGACTCAATCCACGCGTTTTGATCTCGATCTTGCGTACTTTTTTTAAAATCTCTTGCGTATCCATATTAAGGCACTTCCACCTTATTGATAATCTTAGAGACGATTTCCTCGCTAGTAACATTGCTGGCCTCAGCCTCATAAGAAAGCCCGATGCGATGGCGAAGCACATCATGAGCAACGGCACGAACATCTTCCGGCACCACAAAACCACGGTGTTTGATGAATGCATAAGCGCGAGCGGCTTTCGCAAGATTGATACTTGCACGCGGAGAACCGCCGAATGTGATCATATCTTTCAATTCAGCCAGCTGATAACGATCAGGATATCGACTCGCAAAGACGATGTCTGCGATATATTGTGCAATCTTATCATCAATATAAACCTGATTAACAATCTCACGAGCACGCAGAATTTCCTCGGCTGTCGTTACCGGATTGACCGTCGGAAGAGCTCCTTGTAAGTTCTCACGGATAATCAATTTCTCTTCATCAATCGTCGGATAATCTACCACCACTTTGAGCATAAAGCGGTCAACTTGTGCTTCGGGCAATTGATAAGTGCCTTCTTGTTCGATCGGATTCTGTGTTGCCATCACCAAGAAAGGGTTAGGAAGTCCGAAAGTCTTCTCTCCGATGGTCACCTGATGCTCTTGCATTGCCTCTAAGAGAGCACTTTGCACCTTGGCCGGAGCACGATTGATCTCATCGGCCAACACGAAATTGGCGAAAACGGGACCTTTCTTGACCTGGAATTTCTCATCTTTCTGTGAGTAGATCATGGTTCCCACCACATCGGCCGGCAACAAGTCGGGCGTAAACTGAATGCGACTGTAATCCGCATCAATGAGTTGTGCCAGCGTCTTAATGGCCAACGTCTTAGCCAAACCTGGCACACCTTCTAACAGAATATGTCCATCGCTCAACAGAGAGATGAGCAACGAGTCGACAAGATGTTTCTGACCTACAATCACCCGATCCATACCCGTCATCAGATTCGTAACAAATGTGCTCTGCTGTTGAATTTTTATGTTCAATTCCTGAATGTCGAAAGCTTCTGCCATAATAATTCTCTTTTGTTCGATTTTAAATTATGGGCAAAATTACAATATTCTGCATAGAGCGGCGAAAACGGGCAACTAAATTATATTAAAAATCCGCCTGAATACCCATAAATTAAGAAAGTTTTGGCTATTCGGATCAATCAATCGGGCGTGTAATCATCAGACAAATTTCAACGACGATGAAATGATGCCGGGATCGACAGTCGTCAACCATGTCAATCGCTATTCAAAACGAATGCAAATGCATATCATCTCATTTATTTGTCCACTTGCCAGTTCGTCAACTTAGGGCTTGGTTTCTTTTCAAAATCGTGTATGAAGAATCTTGACAACTCCTCTCATGAGAATCGCTTCAAATCGATCGGCGTTTCCCTCGGTCTTAAATACGCGAAAAATGAGAGCCTTTTAAATCGCTGTTTTACAATAAAAACGAAACAAAATACATGTTTCCGAATCTCGAAAAACATCTCATCCATTGTTATTCAATCATTATTCAGCATACGATTGAGGATGAATGAGCGTGCAACCAATGGTAATTCGCATTGCTTTTGACGTCAAATCAACATGTCATGTTGCGAAAAACAAAAAATGATTGCATTTCTTTCCAATTTCGATTTCTATTTCAGCAGTTCGCGAAGTGTTAATTTTCGGATAAGAGACTTGACAAAAACAAGTTTTCCGAAACGACAGACCAACACCTCGATAAGTAAACGAAGAAACGAGTCGACAGCCTCGCCGACTCGTTTCTCTATCTGTTGATTCTTTCGGATTAATCCAAATGGAGCGACTTTTTGATGGCTTCCACCTTCTCTGCACCCTCTCGATCACAACGCTCATAGCATCCGGGACACTTCATTGTGCCCTTCACTTCGAGATAAAACTTGATCTTCGGTTCGGTGCCCGACGGACGCACGCTCACCTTGGTATCGTCGTCGCAGAACCATTGCAACACATTGCTCGTGGCAGGCATATCGAGTCGCGTCACATTTCCTTGTGCATCGCGCTGCTCAAGACTTTGATAGTCTTTCCAAATCACCACCTTGGAGCCTCCGAGATCGGTCGGCGGATTCTTGCGGAAGTTCTCCATCATCTGCTTGATCTCGTCTGCTCCGCTCTTGCCCGGACGCACAACATTGATCGTGAACTCCTTAGAGAATCCGTATTCCAGGTAAATATCCATCAGCAAATCATACAAAGTCTTGCCCTGATCCTTAGCATACGCACAGATTTCGGCCAACAATGAGCAGGCACTTACCGAATCTTTGTCGCGCACAAAATCCTCAGCCAAGAAACCATAGCTCTCTTCGCCGCCGCCGATATATTTCTGTTTGCCTTCGGACAAGGCGATTTCGTGAGCAATCCATTTGAATCCGGTGTAGCAATCGCGCATTTCGATGTGCTGCTTTTCGGCTATCTTTCGAATCACTTCGGTGGTAACAATGGTCTTGACAATGAAGTCTGTTGGTTTCATCTTGCCCATCTTGATGCGATTGGTGATGATGTAATAGAGGAAAATGAGGCAAGTCTGATTGCCATTAATCAAAATCCATTCGCCTTTATCATTCTTGCAAGCCATTCCCACACGGTCGGCGTCGGGGTCGGAAGCCATCACGATGTCGGCATCCAACTCCTTAGCGTCGCGCAAGGCCAGCGTGAGTGCTTCGCCGTTTTCAGGGTTCGGCGAAACGACCGTGGGAAAATCACCACTTCTGACCATCTGTTCTTTCACGCAATGCACATTTTCGAAGCCCCAGAATTTCAGCGAACGAGGAATGAGCATCATACCCGTTCCGTGGAGCGGCGTGTAGACTATCTTCAAGTCTTTCTGTCGTTTGATCACTTCGGGATCAATAGAGAGCGTACGAATCTGTTCGAGATAAATCTTATCTATCTCTTCGCCGATGGTTTCAATGAGGTCTTTGTTGCCAACAAACTTGACATCTTCCACCTTCACTTTGTTTACTTCGTCGATGATTCCCGTGTCGTGAGGCGTCAAAACCTGTGCGCCGTCTTCCCAATAAGCCTTGTATCCGTTGTATTCTTTGGGATTATGCGAAGCCGTGATATTCACACCGCCTTGACAATGCAAGTGTCTGATGGCGAAAGAACACTCCGGTGTGGGGCGCATATCATCGAAGATGTAGGCTTTTATGCCGTTGGCTGAAAATATATCGGCCACCGTTTCGGCAAAGAGTCGACTGTTGTTGCGGCAGTCGTGACACACAACGACACTAATGTCAGTACGATTTGCAAAATTCTTTTTCAGATAATTGGCAAACCCTTGCGTAGCCATTCCCACGGTATAGATATTCATTCGGTTAGAACCTGCGCCCATAATGCCGCGCAAGCCACCCGTTCCGAACTCCAATTCTTTATAGAACGACTCGATGAGATCGGTCTTATCGCTGTTGTCAAGCATAGCTTGTACAGACTGTCGAGTCTCTGCATCGAAAGCGGGATTTAACCATTGCTTTGCTTTTTTCTCACACTGTGCGATGAGTTCTGCGTTATTTTCCATATTGATTATGTGTTTAAAATTATGTGATTTTGCGTTTGTTGTGCTACAAAGATAGATAATATTTAGCATAGCGCATACAAAACGCACGTGAAATTTACTGAAATGGAAGTCATTTCAATACTTCGTTTGCGGGGGAGGAGTTTTTTTCTTACATTTGCACAACTAATTTTTAAGCAACAGAAATCTTATGGAACTGCATTTCACCGGCATCATCATCGCCGTCAGCACATTCCTTATCATCGGAATATTCCATCCCATTGTCATCAAAGCAGAGTATTATTGGGGCACGCGCCCATGGTGGTTGTTCTTTATCGTCGGTATTTTAGCGGTAAGTTTAGCCATCATGGTGGAGAATGTTATCGCTTCTTCCATCCTCGGAATCATCGGAGCATCTTCTTTGTGGGGCATCGGCGAACTCTTGGAACAGAAGAAGCGCGTGGAAAAAGGTTGGTTTCCGATGAATCCGAAACGCAAAGATCAGTATGCAAAACCGACTGATAACGATGTCCCTTACTCTGTCTGCGAAAAGAAAGAAGAATGAAGACGGAATTGATCTGGATTGGAAAGACGGTCAATAAGCAGCTCATGGCATGTATCGACGACTATGTGGAACGCATCAGTCATTATATGCCGCTGACCGTAAACACGATTGCTGAATTGAAAAATACCAAGAATCTCAGCCAGGAACAGCAAAAGGAGCGCGAAGGCGAACTGATTTTGAAGCAGATTCAACCGTCGGACACAGTGGTCTTGTTGGATGAGCACGGACACGAATATCGCAGCATAGAGTTTGCTTCGTGGCTACAAACCAAACAACACACGGCCCGCCGACTGGTGTTTGTCATCGGCGGACCTTACGGCTTCTCGCCCGCGGTCTATGCCCGAGCAAACGAGCAGCTCAGTCTTTCGCGTATGACACTCTCGCATCAGATGATTCGACTGATGTTTACAGAGCAAATCTATCGGGCCTGCACCATCATCAAAGGCGAACCCTATCATCATGAATGACATGCGAAGGATCTTTCTCACGTCCTGTCTCATCGTCTGGGCACAATTGATCTGCGCTCAACGCAATGAGATATTCAATCCGCGCATCGCCTCTTTGCAGGTTGTTGCCGGCGACAAATGGATGCAAATGCCGATCGTGGAATTAGGAAGCCCGACACCGATCCATATTGCTTTTGACGATCTCACACACGAGTATCATCGATACATCTATACGATCCGCCATTGCGAAGCCGATTGGACACCTTCCGACGAACTTTTCACGAGCGATTATATCAACGGTTTCGCCGAAGGAAACACGATCGACGACATCACGGAATCGATCAACACCAATACGCTCTACACCCATTACGCGCTCCGAATCCCCAACGATCGCTGTCGGATCAAGCTCAGCGGCAACTATCAACTCACGGTTTATGACGCGAACAACGACCGAGAAAAAATGTTCACTGCCTGTTTCATGATCGTCGAACAACATATGGGCGTGCAACTGCAAGTGTCCACCAACACCGACATCGACATCAACGGGAGCCATCAGCAAATCGCCATGAAGCTCAATTACGGCTCGCTTCGGGTTTCGGATTATCAGCGTCAGATCCACACCGTCATACTTCAAAACGGCCGTTGGGATAATGCCGTCGTCAATCCCACACCGCAATATGTGATGCCCGACGGTTTGCAATGGTCGCATAATCGGTCGCTCATCTTCTCAGCCGGAAATGAATATCGCAAGTTTGAAGTTTTAGACGTGGGCCACACCACCATGGGGCTGGAGTCGATCAGCTGGGACGGCAGCCGTTATAACGCCTATGTGTGGACCGACGAACCCCGGCAGAGCTATGTCTATGATCGCGATGCCAACGGCGCTTTCTACATTCGCAACAGCGATAATAGCGAGAATGATTGGACCTCAGACTATGTCACCGTGCATTTCCGACTCAAAGGTCCACGCGTGAACGGGCAAGTCTATCTCAATGCCATGTGGACCAACGACCGTTTCACACCCGAATATCAAATGAAATACGACGAAACCGAGCAGATCTATCGCGGTTCGGTCCGATTAAAACAAGGCTATTATTCCTACCAATACCTCGTCTTGAAACCCGACGGAACCACAACGCTCTTCCCCACAGAAGGCTCGTTCCACCAAACCGAGAACACCTATCAGGCCCTCATCTATTATAGAGGCATCGGAGAGCGCACCGACAGGTTGGTCGGGATGTCTCAATTGACGGTTGATAGTTGACAGCTATCAATTCTTTTGATTGAATTTTATCGGACAGCAATGATTATGAATTAAGAAGAGTGGCGAACTGATCAAACAACTCGCCACTCTTCATTTCTCAATATTCCATTCATTGCGCACAAAAAACACAAGTCATTCCACATGTCAAAAGTGCCTGCGACTTGCGATTTTGGCCGTCCCAAGTTTGGGAAAAGCTCCCTTTCTCCATTTTTGGCTTTCCCAATGTTGGGAAACGTTGTTTTTCTCATTTTTTGAGTTTCCCAACATTGGGACGGCTCATTTTTCCCATTTTCGAGCTTTCCCAACATTGGGACGCACCATTTTTCCCATTTTCGAGCTTTCCCAACATTGGGACAGCTCATTTTTTCGATTTTCAATCAATCCGAGGCCTCGGACAGCTCATTTTTTCGATTTTTGATCAATCCGAGACCTCGGACAGCTTGTTTTTTCGATTTTTGATCAATCCGAGGCCTCGGACGGCTTGTTTTTTCGATTTTTGATCGATCCGAGGCCTCGGACAGCTTGTTTCCCCATCAATTCGAGCTGTGCGATTTCGGTGTCGAAGCGAAAAATCAATGAACTCATCCCACATCAATAACCAACCCCTCATTCGACAAGATCGTGTGATCAAAAACTGCTCGGGCCTCGCTCAGCAGAACAGACTCATCCTCAAAGCGGGCGCTGTAATGCCCCAAGACCAACTCACCCACTTGGGCATCGCGGGCCACTTGGGCTGCTTGGGCTGCCGTGCTGTGATAATACAGGCTGGCATGTCGGGCGTATTCGGTGGTGTAAGTAGACTCGTGATAAAGCACGGTGACCCCTTTCACCAACCGGTGTAAGGTGGGCATATAACGCGTGTCGCTGCAATAAGCATACGAACGCGGAGCTTCGGCGGCAGAAGTGAGTCGGCTATTGGCAATGACTTCACCCTCGGTCGTCACCCAATCTGCTCCGTTTTTAATATTATTGATCTGGCTGATGGGAATATGATAGAAGTCGATCATATCCCGACGGATGTGCGGCAGACTGCTTTTCTCTCTAAACAGATAACCGCAGCAGGCTATTCGGTGATCCAAAGGAATGGTTTCCACGGTGAGACTGTGATCCTCGTAGATGATTTGGGGCAGGGTGGTGTCGACAGGATGAAAGATCACGTCAAACTCAAGTCCTTGGCAAAACATCTCCATCTGTGCCTGGAACATCGGCTCAAATTCGGCAGTGGCATAGACATGCAGCGGCGCCGTGCGACCCAGCATGCCGAAAGTGGAGATCATTCCCAGCAGTCCGAAACAATGATCTCCATGCAGATGGGAAATAAAGACGGCCTTGATTTTTCCGAAATGCGTGCGCGAACGACGCAACTGTATCTGTGTCCCCTCGCCGCAATCAACCATAAAAACTTTCCCACGGATTTCAACCAACTGCGAGGAAGGATTATGACGCAACGTGGGCAGGGCGCTTCCGCATCCCAGAATATGAACCCTGAACGACTCCACGGCTTAGCGTTGGCGTTTGAAAACGAAGATTCCTTTCTCGTTCTCCAAATACAAGCTGTCGGCCCCCAACTTGTTGATCGCAAACGTGTCTTTATTCAACAGCAGTTTGCCATTGCAGATCTTCCACATCGTCCAAGGATTGGCTTCGGCCTCGATATGTGATTTGACATCGCCGCCTTCTTGTATCTCAAAATTCTTGTCAAGGCTGGTCCATTTGCCGATCAATGTTGTCAGATTGATCACTGTCTCTGCCATGCGTTCGCCATCAATCATTTTGCCGGGCATGACAGCCATTCGGTCACCTGCAAGCAAACCGCCCTGCACATGCTCTTCATTGTCTGCATCGATCAAGAAACTCAACGTGTCGCCTTGATCGGTGATGAGTTGCAACGTATGCATCGCCGTTTCTTCTCCGCAAACGCCATAGAGGGTTGAGTCGGCAGAGACTCCCTTACCCTCCAAACTGTCTGAATCACTACCCGAGCCTTGTGTGTTCTTCCCGTCCTTACAACCGAAAACAACAAAAAGACTCATACAAAATCCTATCAAAAGCGTTGTTTTTTTCATATCTATTCTTTCAAATTCGTTTGAGATCATTCCTTTCGTTTAGCTTCGTTCCAGAGTTTATCCATCTCTTCGAGCGACATATCTTTCAACGATTTGTGTTGCTGGATCGCCCGCTCTTCCACGTAATTAAAACGATTGATAAATTTTTGATTGGTGTGTTCGAGCGCATTATCGGGATTCAGATGATAAAGTCGGGCGGCATTGATCACACTAAACAAGAAATCTCCCAGCTCCAGCGTAGACCGTTGTTGATCTTCTTTCTTCAATTCCGTTTCCAGTTCGTCTAATTCTTCACGCACTTTGGCCCAGACGTCGGCCTTATCCTGCCAGTCAAACCCCACATTGCGCGCCTTATCCTGTATGCGATAAGCCTTGATCAGAGCCGGGAGCGCATCGGGAACACCCGACAACACACGCCTGTGTCCATTCTCTTCCCGCTGCTTGATCTGTTCCCATGTCTGCAACACTTGATCCACACTGTCGGCCTTCACATCGCCATAGATATGCGGATGACGTGAGATCAACTTGTCGGCTTCACGATTGCAGACGTCTGCAATATCAAAATCGTCGGTCTCGCTGCCGATAATCGAATAAAAAACCACATGCTCCAGCACATCGCCCAACTCCTCACAGACATGCGCCTTGTCTCCTTTCAGCAAGGCATCGCACAATTCAAAGACTTCTTCAATCGTGTTAGGCCGCAGGCTCTCATTGGTTTGTTTCCTATCCCAAGGACATTTCTCGCGCAGCTCATCCAGCACATCCAATAATCGGCCAAAGGCTTCCAACTTCTCTTCTCTCGTATGCATATCATCTGATTTAGTGTTGCAAAGCTACTCATTTTCCGGGAAAGTCTTCTCTTTTTCCATCAGGATTTTGGATCGTTGACGACTAAACAGGTTAGCAACTCGCAATCCTCGTTGTAACCACGGCATCCAAACCGTCTGCCAACTGTGCCTCTTTTGCCCGCCAATTGAGCCTCTTTTACCATACAACAGAGGCTCTTTTGAGAGCCAACGAAGTCTCCGTTGCAGCGCGAAAACAACGCCATCGTTGTCTCCACAAGTGACATGATTCTGTCAAATCCTGTCGCTTTTACATAGAATCTTCGTATATTTGCACCGTTTTTTTAATATTAAAACAGATCAAATGGAATTAGCGAGTAAATACGAACCCCAAGAAGTAGAGTCGAAATGGTATCAGTATTGGCTGGATAACAAACTTTTCAGCAGCAAACCGGATAACAGAGAGCCTTACACTGTGGTGATTCCGCCGCCCAATGTGACCGGCGTGCTACACATGGGCATATGCTTAATAACACGATTCAAGACATCTTGGTGCGCCGTGCACGCATGGAAGGAAAGAATGCGTGCTGGGTTCCGGGCACGGATCATGCTTCGATAGCCACCGAAGCAAAGGTGGTGAACAAACTCGCACAGCAAGGTATCAAAAAGACCGACCTCTCTCGCGATGAATTTCTGCAACATGCCTGGGATTGGACACACGAGCATGGCGACATCATTCTTAAACAATTGCGCAAGCTCGGCGCCTCCTGCGACTGGGATCGCACAGCATTCACGATGGACGACACACGTTCCCAAAGCGTGATCAAAGTGTTTTGTGATCTCTATGACAAGGGATTGATCTATCGCGGCGTGCGCATGGTGAATTGGGATCCGCAGGCTCAGACAGCACTCTCTGATGAAGAGGTGGTTTATAAAGACGAACATTCTAAGCTCTATTACTTGAAATATAGGGTGGCAGAGGAACCGGAACGATATGCCATTGTGGCCACAACGCGTCCGGAAACCATCATGGGCGACACGGCGATGTGTATCAATCCCAACGACCCGAAAAACACATGGCTTCGAGGCAAACATGTCATCGTGCCATTGGTGGGCCGCAAGATTCCCGTGATCGAAGACGAATATGTGGATATTGAATTCGGAACAGGTTGCTTAAAGGTTACGCCGGCTCACGACATCAACGACCATGCACTGGGATTGAAGCACAATTTAGAGACAATTGATATTTTCAACGACAACGGAACCATCTCCGAGGCAGCCGGCATATATGTGGGTATGGATCGGATGGAGGTGCGCAAGCAGATCACCCAAGATTTGCAGCAGGCCGAATTATTAGAAAAGGTAGAGGATTATGACAATAAGGTGGGCTTTTCCGAGCGTACCAATGTGCCCATCGAACCTAAATTGAGCACGCAATGGTTTTTAAAGATGCAGCATTTTGCCGACATTGCGCTGCCTCCTGTGATGGAAGACGAGATCCGATTTTATCCTTCCAAATACAAAAACACCTACCGTCACTGGCTCGAAAACATCAAAGACTGGTGCATCTCACGCCAACTGTGGTGGGGGCATCGCATTCCGGCTTATTATTTCACAGCTGGCGGCAAGCGCGAATGCGTAGTCGCAACATCTGCCGAGGAGGCTTTGGTTAAGGCCCGACAACAAGACAGCACATTGACCGCCGCCGATCTGCAACAAGATGAAGACTGTCTCGACACTTGGTTTTCGTCCTGGCTATGGCCCATCTCGCTCTTCGACGGCATCAACAATCCTGATAATCAAGAGATCGATTACTATTATCCCACATCTGATTTAGTCACCGGGCCCGACATTATTTTCTTCTGGGTGGCCCGCATGATTATGGCCGGTTACGAGTATCGGGGCAAAATGCCATTCAAGAACGTGTATTTCACGGGTATTGTGCGCGACAAACTCGGTCGAAAGATGTCCAAATCATTAGGTAACTCACCCGACCCGCTCGATCTCATCGACAAATATGGTGCCGATGGCGTGCGTATGGGCATGATGCTTTCGGCGCCGGCAGGCAACGATATTCTGTTTGATGAAAGTCTCTGCGAGCAAGGACGCAATTTCAATAACAAGATCTGGAATGCTTTCCGACTGGTCAAGGGATGGCAAGTGACCGACGAAGCCCAACCGAAAGCCAATAAGATTGCCGTAGAATGGTTTGCCGCAAAACTGCGACTGGTAAACGAAGAACTCAACGATCAATTCTCCAAATATCGTATTTCAGAGGCATTGATGCTGGTCTATCGTCTTTTTTGGGACGAGTTTTCTAGCTGGTTCCTCGAAATGGTGAAGCCTGCTTACGGCTCGCCGATAGACCGCGAGACTTTCAATGCAACACTGCAATTCTTCGACGCACTGCTGAAAATGCTCCATCCGTTTATGCCTTTCATCACCGAAGAACTTTGGCAGCATCTCTATGAGCGCACCAAAGGAGATTCGATCATGCGCGAGAAACTCGTGATCGATACTCCGACACAGACAGAGAAGCAACTTGCCGAAGACATCGAAGCCGTCAAGCTCATTGTGAGTGGTGTGCGCATGGTGCGTAATCAGAAGAATATCTCGCCCAAAGAGCAGCTCACCTTGAATGTGCTCAACCATAATCGCTATGCCGCTTACAATGAGATCATAGTCAAGATGGCCAACTTGCAAACCATTGAGATTGTCGAAGAGAAAGTGCCTGACGCCGCACAGTTCATGGTGGGAACAGACGAATTTGCCGTACCCGTGGGTAATCTGATCGACATCGAGGCCGAAATCAAAAAGCAAGAAGCCCAACTTGCCCATTTGGAAGGTTTTCTCGCGGGCATCAAAAAGAAACTTGCCAATGAGAAATTCGTGGCTCATGCGCCCGAAGCTGTCGTTGCCTTGGAACGCAAAAAGCAAAGCGACTCCGAGGAAAAGATCGCCGCGCTGAAAGAATCAATTGCCGAACTTAAAAAGAAATAACGATGAAGAAATATTTGTTCCTATGCCTGAGCGCACTCTTCCTGCTCTCCGCCTGTCACGAAGACGAAATCGGGCCTGAACTCCCCGACCACAACGCAGCCAAAACCATATTCGTTTATATGCCGTGGACGGGCACCAGTTACAACCTCTATGACGCTTTCCTGCAAAACATACGGGACATCAAGGCGGCCATCAAAAATCAAAACGGACTTGGCGACAAGAATCTGATGATTTATATTTCCAATAGTGCCACATCGGGCGCTTTGATCAAAGTGAAATATGAAAAAGGCGAATGTGTCGACGACACGCTGTGCCACTATCAGAACACGGCTGCCAATAAATTAGCGCTCAACACCTCGCATTGGATCACCTACATCCTCAACCAAGTCAAATCCTATGCGCCCGCCGACACCTATGCCATGATCATCGGCTGTCACGGCTACGGATGGATTGAAGCTGCCGACTTCCCGGCATCGGCAAAAGGATTGTTCCAACAACCCCAAACAGACGAATCCGACGGCCCATTCACCCGAACCACACGATGGTTCGGCGGAAGCAACGTGCGAACAGACATCTCAACACTCGTCTCGGGAATCTCCTCTTCGGGCATCAAAAAGATGCAATACATCATGTTCGACGACTGCAATATGTCGAATATCGAGACGGCTTACCAGCTGAAAGAAGTGACCGACTATCTCATCGGCTGTCCGACCGAGATCATGGCTTATGGAATGCCCTACACCAGAATTTGGAAACACTTGGCCGACATCACCCCCGATTATCAAGCGGTATGCGACGAGTTTTACAACTTCTACAACAACTATGAGCACAACGGCACGCCCTATCACTGCGGAACCATCGGCGTGACCGACTGCGCACAGGTGGACAGCGTCGCAAAGATCATGAAGGAAATCAACACGCAATACACATTCAATACAGCTCTCACCGCTTCCATCCAAAATCTCGATGGTTATGATCCGCCGATCTTCTATGATCTCGGCGACTATGTGAAGAATCTTTGCACCGATGCCACGCTGCTTGCCAAATTCCAAGCCCAACTCAACCGCGCCGTTCCCTTCAAATCACACACGGAATATTATTATTCTGCCCTCACACGGCGAGGCCGGCACAAGATCAACACTTATTCGGGCATCACCGTCTCAGACCCCTCCACCAATTCGCTGGCCACGGCCGGAATGAAGAAGACGGCTTGGTGGAAAGCCACACATTCCACGCCCTAAGTTAGGGGACTGTGTACAAAGAATAGCTTCATACAAAAGGACAAAACAGAAGGCTGGCGCATCGCAATATGCAGCACCAGCCTTCTGTCCTTTTCTATCTCTGCCTAAACAGTCACGTGCGTTGTGTGGCCTAAGCTTCTATGCGCAACGCGTCCTTCTCGCGCACAACCCACAGCGTCCGTTTCGGGTCAGTGCTGTAAGCCAGCTCATAAGCTTTGCTCTTGCCAGTCCCTTTGGTTTTGCCGGTGAAGGTGAGGACGTTGGGGGCGATGCCGTTTGCTTCCTCGAACTTGCGGATCAGCGGGTCGAGTTCTTTGCGGAGCGCCTCGAGCTGTTTGTCGGCGTGCGCTTTGTTCGTGGCGGTGCGACCGGCCAACAGTGTTTTGCGGTTGTCAACTAAGTTGTTGTATTGCGTGATCAAGGCTGTAATTGGCGCCGACGGCTCCAGCTCGTCGAGGGCGTTGATGCGGCGCAGCACGGCGTTGAGCGCTTTGTCGGTGGCGGCGCGCAGCGGTTTGATGTCGAACGTGCCAGCGGGCGCGCCCGACTTCACCCGGGCGTGGAACAGCGTGTCAAACGCTTTGTTGTCGGCATCGAGCAGGTTGACATACACCTGCGCTTGAATCCGCGCCACGTGCCGCAAGAGATCAGCCGTGCGCAGGTCGGCCACGAGGTTTTTGATCAGTCCGGTCTCCTTGTCGTAGTTGCTTGCGGCCACGTCGGGATAAGCCTTCATCACGCGGTCCACGGCTTCGGCGGCGGCCAACACGGCCTTGTCGGCGCTGTTGAGGTGCAGCGCCACGAGCAACCGCAATGATTGATAGGATTTGTCGCGCTTGCGGTCGGCCTCTTCCAGCGCCTTGGTATCGGCCCCGGCGCGCGGCTGGTTCAGCACCCGATCTTCTTCGGCCACGCAGGCCGC
>NZ_BAIX01000022.1 GCF_000613405.1 Hoylesella enoeca JCM 12259
TCCGATGAGACCATGCACCTGCTGCATGAAGCAAAAAGAATCTCCGATGAGGCCATGCACCTGCTGCATGGAGCAAAAAGAATCTCCGATGGCTCATGCACCTGCTGCATGGAGCAAAAAGAATCTCCGATGGGCTCACGCACCTGCTGCATGGAGCAAAAAGAATCTCCGACGACGTGATACACCGGTTTGCAAAGGTGGAGACCAAAGATTTTTGTACTTGTTGAGTCGTTTATCAATCCTTTTTATAATGTTTATCATAGAATCTTTTCTTGACGACGACACCCGGAAAAGCCTTTTTACGGATCTGGACATCGAGTTCTGTTCCCAGTTTGGAATATTCGAAATCCACCAAAGCCATGCAAACGCTTTTATCGACAGACAGACAATGATAGCCCGTGGTGACTTCGCCCACCTGCTTCCCATCCTTGCAGACAGGGTAACCATGGCGAGGGATGGCGCGATCTTTCAGTTCGATGCCTACGAGTTTCTTGCCGAAGCCCTCGGTTTTCTGCTTGATGAGCGCTTCTTTACCGATAAATTCGGGCTTGTCTAACTTGCAAAACATGCCCAGTCCTGCCATTACGGGAGAAATATCCTTGCTGAGTTCGTCTCCGTAGAGCGGCAATCCAACTTCAAAGCGCAGCGTGTCGCGACAGCCTAAACCGCATGGTTTGCAGCGCTTGCTATCCATCAGCTTGTCCCATTGCAAGCGGATGAAATCGTGCGAGCCATATAGCTCGAATCCGTCTTCACCCGTATAGCCGGTTCGACTGATGATGATCGTTTCGCCGTTGTTGTCGATCGGTTTGGCCGTATAGAACACCATATCCTTGCAAGGAATGTTGAGCACGGTCTCGACGACGCTCTCTGCCTCGGGGCCTTGTATGGCCAGCTGTCCATAATAATCCGAACAATGATCGAGGGCTACATCGAATCCCTCTGCATGCTGACGCATCCAAGCCACATCTTTGTCGATATTGGCCGCATTGATCACGAGGAAAAACTCATTTTCTCCCATCTTATAGACAAGCAGATCATCGACAGTTCCTCCGTCGGGGTATAGCATCATGCCATAAAACACTTGTCCGATGGGGGCATGTGTCACGTCGTTGGTAAAAATATGATTCACATAGCGCTCTGCGTCGTTGCCCGTAACGTAGACTTCGCCCATGTGAGACACGTCGAAAACACCGCAATGCTCGCGCACGGCTTGATGTTCGTCGATGATAGATGTGTATTGAATCGGCATGTCGAATCCGCCGAACGGTTGCATCAGTGCACCTAATGCCACGTGCTTGTCGTAAAGACAAGTTCTCTTATTCTCCATATTTGTTAAGGTTTAATGATTAATTCGATTAAGTCTTTTTTAGTCAGGTTCATAATGATATCGTCCACTCGGTCGGGCAATGCGGCTGCAATGGCCTCTTCATTCAGGCGGACATTCTTCAAAGGTGTCAGCAAACGATTGTCTATATCGCCCGTGAGGAAATAGTCGCCCATCATATTAATCGCCTTGATGGTGTCGTTTTTCAGTTCGATTTGCACTTCAAATTCTCCCACGCCTTCGATTCTGCGATGCCGAATGACTGTATATCGCGGGTTGTTTCCATAGATAAACTCGGGCGAAAGATACTCTTTCTCGATCTCACTGATGGCTTCGATGTCGGTATCAGTCAGTTTCAACTCTTGGTTGCACAGCGTTTCTCTGACAGCCGACTTAAATTCGCTCAGCGAAATGCCTGTATAATCTTTCAGCAGAGCAATGCGTTGACGAATGCTTTGCACCCCTTTGCTGATCAACTTCTCGTTGGCCGGCGTGATGCTGCCCATCATGTGATCCATATTGGTGTCGTATAGCATTGTTCCATGCACGATGCTCCGCCCCGGCACATGATAGAAAGCATTTCCCGACACTTTTTTCCCATCGATGAGAATATCGTTCCGACCGCTTGCGACGGCGTCGATACCTAAGCGATTCAGCACCCGCACAATCGTTGTCAGATATTTATTGAAAGTGAAATTCACATTTTCATCTTTCGTCACATACGAAAACATCACGTTTCCCATGTCTGCATAGACACATCCTCCACCGCTTTTACGGCGCAGCACATCAATGTTGTGTTTCTTGCAGTAGTCGAGATTGATTTCGGTATCTATCAGTTGGTTTCGGCCCACTAACGCAAGAGGCTCTACTTGCCACATAAAGAAGTATTCGTCTTCATAGAAATGGCGTGCGATATGCTCCTCCATGGACAGATAGAAAGATGCTCGTCTGGGTTGATCGTATGGCAAAGCAACGTATATCATGATTCAAATTGGTCGGGTCAGTGTAATTTTCGTGCAAATGTAGTAAATAAAGATGAGGAACCACAAGGTTTTAAGATACTTTTTGAAAAGGGTAAAAAGCGAGTTGCGTTGCCAGCCTTTACAGCGTGCGAAATGGAGTGGGGTGGGGCGCTTGCTCTGTTGTCGCGAACTGTTGTGCCAATAAGGCTATTGCAATAGTTGCTTAGTTGTCTGCCAAGTAACGCTGAGTTGCGTGCCAAAGAAATGTTAGTTGCTATGCGATTAAGCGTTAGTTGCACGCCGATTAATCATTGATTGGAATGCGACTTGTAATTTTCTGCGAACAAAGGGAGGTCGTTTCAAAAAAAAGTATTTATCTTTGTGCGCATTATTAAATGTGAATTTGCGAGACCGAGAGTGGTCAGACAGAGGAGCGAAAGGATGAAAACGACGATTATTCAATATGTTTAAATCTATAAAACAGTAAACTATGAGATTGAGAAATCTACTCATTGTGGCCCTGCTGGCAGTGGTTTCGCTGGTGCAGGCACAGACGCAAATGCCGCCGATACCCGTGGATACGGCCGTGCGCATCGGTAAATTAGACAACGGATTGACTTATTATATCCGTTACAATAACTGGCCTGAACATCGCGCCAACTTCTATATCGCTCAGAAAGTGGGTTCGATACAAGAGGATGAGGCGCAACGTGGACTGGCACATTTCCTTGAACACATGTGCTTTAACGGCACCGATCATTTCAAAGGCAATGAACTCATCCGTTATTGCGAGTCGATCGGCGTGCAGTTTGGCCGCGATTTGAATGCTTATACGGCTATCGACCAGACGGTTTATAATATCGATAATGTGCCCACCACGCGTCAGAGCGCTCTTGACTCGTGTCTGCTGATTCTGCGCGATTGGGCTGCCGGTTTGACACTCGATCCTAAGGAGATTGATAAGGAACGCGGCGTGATTCATGAAGAATGGCGTTTGCGCACCAGTGCAAGCAGCAGGATGTTTGAACGCAATCTGCCTGCGCTCTATCCGAATTCCAAATATGGCGTGCGTTATCCTATCGGATTGATGAGTGTCGTAGACAATTTCAAACCGAAGGAATTGCGTGCTTATTATGAGAAATGGTATCATCCCAGCAACCAGGGAATTATTGTTGTGGGCGACGTGAATGTGGATCATGTTGAAGCCGAGATAAAAAAACTATTCGGAAGTCTGAAAAATCCTGCGAATGCAGCGCCCATTGTGGATGAGCCTGTGCCCGATACAGCTGATCCGATTGTGATTATTGATAAGGACAAAGAGCAAACTTCCAGCGCTGTCGACATCATGTTCAAGCATGATGTGTTCCCCGACGAGATGAAAAACTCAATGATTTATTTGGTCAATAATTATGTGAAGGGTGCTGCAATGAGCATGCTCAATCAGAGATTTAATGAGGCTTCGCAAAAGGCAGACTGCCCGTTTGTGGATGCTTCGGCATCGGATGACAGCTATATCTTCGCTAAGACCAAGGATGCTTTCACTATTTCGGTTACGCCCAAGGATCTTTCACAGGTGGCTCCGGCGCTGAAAGCAGCGCTGATCGAGGCTCGTCGCGCTGCCGAATACGGTTTCGTGCCCACGGAATACAGTCGTTACAAGGCTGATATGCTGAGTGCGATCGACAAGATGTACAGCAATCGCGACAAGCGTTACAGTTCTCAGTTTTACGCTGAATGCAAAGGCAATTTCCTTTCCAATGAACCGATGCCTTCGATCGATTATTATTGCACGACGATGAAGCAACTCGTGCCCAACATTCCACTTGAAGCTGTCAACGAATATATCAAAGAGTTGTTGCCTGCTAACGATAGCAATATGGTCATTGTCAACTTCAACAACGAGAAAGAAGGTAATGTTTATCCCACGAAAGCAGGCCTGTTGCAAGCCGTGAAAGATGCACGCGCTACGCAAATTGAGGCTTATGTGGATCATGTGAAGAACGAACCGCTGATCACAACGAAGCCGAAAGCCGGGCGAATAACCAAAGAAGTGAAGAATGCTAAGTTTGGTTATTCGGAACTCACACTGTCGAATGGTGCACGTGTGGTGCTGAAAAAGACCGATTATAAGAAAGATCAAGTGTTGCTTTCAGGTCAGGGCGAAGGTGGAAGCTCGCTTTATGGCCCGGCTGATTATATTAATGCGAATGTGTTTGACAATGTTATCGGTATCAGCGGACTTGCAAACTTTTCGAGTACAGAGCTTGGAAAAGCGCTCGCCGGTAAGATTGCGAATGCTAATCTCACAATGGACAGCAAGTATATGGGTGTCAGCGGCAATGCAACACCTAAGGATGTGGAGACGATGTTGCAGCTGGTTTACCTCTATTTTACTAGAATCAACAAGGATCAAAAGGCTTATGACAACTTTATCAGTCAGTTGAAAGTATCGTTGAAGAACCGTTCCATCTCTCCGGATGCGGCTTTCAGCGATTCGCTTACAGCCACACTCTATGGTCATAATCCGAGACTGGCTCCGCTGACAACGGCTCGTTTGAAAGACATCAATTATGATCGCATTCTTCAAATGGCTAAGGAACGTACGGCAAATGCTTCCGGTTGGACTTTCACGATCATCGGAAACTATGACGATGCAACCATTCGGCCGCTTATTTGTCAATATCTTGCAGCGCTTCCGGCCAAAGGGAAGATCGTCAAAGGTCATCGCACACGTGTGATGCAAGCAGGAATCATCGACAATCAGTTTGTTCGTAAGATGGAGACTCCTAAGGCTATGTCGTATATGATATGGCATAACGAGCAGCTTCCTTATACACTTGAAAATGCTATTAAAGCCGACATTGCCGGTCAAGTGCTGAGTATGGTTTACTTGAAAAAGATCCGTGAAGATGCCAGTGCTGCTTATTCGTGCGGCGCAGATGGCTCGGCTTCGATTCAAGACGACTATCACAACACCGTCATTTTGGCTTATTGCCCGATGAAACCAGAGAAAAAGCAACTGGCATTGGATATTATGCGTGCCGAAGTTCCGGCTTTGGCACAAAGTTGCGATGCCTCAATGCTCACCAAAGTAAAGGAATATATGCTCAAGCAAAACGATGATCAAGTCAAGACCAACGCTTATTGGGCGGGCGTGATCGATATGTATCGCAAATACGGAATCGATATTCACACTGATTATAAACGACTTGTCGGTGTGCAAACGCCACAGAGTATCTCTGCGTTTATGAAACAATTCCTCACTGCTAACAATCGAGTTACGGTAACAATGTTGCCGGATGAAATCAAGAAATGATAGTTTTGAGGAACTGAGGATATAACAATTAAGGAGTTAAGCCATTTGTTTTACATGGGACTTAACTCCTTAATTGTTTGTATTCCTGATGCTATTATCTTATAATTTACGGATAATCGTCAGTCCATCGCGCAATGGAAGGATGACGCGTTCTACTCGTCTGTCGGTCGCAACAAAGTCATTGAAACGTTCGATACCACTTGTTTGTCGGTCGTTATCATACGAACGGTCGATCACATGACCGTCCCAAAGCGTGTTATCGGCTAAGATATAGCCACCGGGACGCAGTATTGAAAGTGCCATTTCATAAGTATCGAGATATGTACGCTTGTCTCCGTCGATGAAAACCATATCAAATGTAATGCCTAATCGCGGTGCTTTGATATTCGCATCACCGATTATGAAATTGATTCGATCGGCTACCGCGCTCCCTTCCAACCACTGACGCGTGAAATCTTCCATCTCATCGTTGATCTCGAATGTCCACACTTGGCCGCCCGCTGATAATCCTTCGGCCAAACAAATGGCACTATAGCCGCTGAAAGTACCCACTTCGAGGATGTTTTTAGGCTTGATCATCGTGACCAACATTTTGAGAACACGCCCTTGTAAATGCCCGCTTGCCATTCGTCCATGCACCGTGTGGATATTTGTTGCACGATAAAGCCGATGCAAATAATCGCTTTCGGGATCGCTGTGGGCGAGGATATAAGCATCGAGAGCCTCTTCCTGATCTTCCGAAAGCGGATCGGTTTTTGTGAGCTTTATCATAGCTTACCTCTTTATTATGCCCGATGCGGACGCGAAACACGGGTGGTTAAATACTCGATGGCCAATTGATACGATTCCAATCCGAATCCAGCGATCACGCCGATACAGGCACAACTGATCATCGAATGATGCCGAAATGACTCGCGTTGATACACGTTCGATATGTGAACCTCAATCACCGGACATGTCACGGAGCGTATGCAATCCTGCAAGGCAATGCTCGTGTGTGTATAAGCGCCCGCATTCAATACAATGCCATCGTATTCGAAGCCCACCTCTTGCATCTTATCAATCAATTCTCCTTCCACATTACTCTGGTAGAAATCGATCTGAACGTCCACAAATCGTTGGCGCAAAGCTTCGAGAAAAGATTCAAACGACTCGCTGCCATATATCCCAGGCTCGCGCTTTCCGAGCAAATTCAGGTTTGGACCATTGATAATCTGTATCTTCATTTTCGTGTCTGAATGATTCGTTTAGGCAGCAAATTTAGTACAATTTTTCAAAATCCAAACCGCAATCTACACTTTTTCGCACCCTAAACGACCCTTTCCAAGAAAATCCTTAACTTTGCATTTCAACGTAAACAGAAGATGAAAACAGACGGAAATAACGCCAGCGGGATCATAAAAAAGTATTTGCGCTATCTCAAACTCGAACGAAATTATTCGCCGAACACCATCGACGGCTATCAGCGCGATCTCTGGAAACTTCTCGATTATCTCAATCGGGAAAATCTCCCGGTGCTCGATGTCAAACTCGAAGATCTCCAACATTTTGCTGCCACGCTTCATGAATTAGGGATCGGACCCTCTTCACAGGCACGAATAATAAGCGGAATTCGATCGTTTTATCGTTTTCTGCTGCTCGACGGCTATCTCACCGTCGACCCGACAGAGCTTCTCGAGTCGCCCACATTAGGCGAACACCTGCCCGAAGTGCTCTCAACGGCCGAAGTAGACATGCTCGAAGCGAGTTTCGACATGTCTAAACCCGAGGCACATCGCAACAGAGCGATCATCGAAGTGTTGTTTTCCTGCGGCCTGCGCGTGTCCGAACTCACTCATCTCCGGCTTTCCAATCTTTTTCTCAACGATCGTTTCATCCGTGTTTTGGGCAAAGGCAGTAAAGAAAGGCTCGTTCCCATCTCGCCCAAAGCTATCCATGAACTCAATCTTTGGTTTGAAGATCGCCGTCGGATGGACATCAAACCCGGCGAGGAAGATTATGTTTTCCTCAACCGACGCGGTTCACATCTCACCCGAACGATGATTCTCATCATGATCAAACGCCAGGCTTTGGAGGCCGGTATCACCAAAACGATCTCTCCGCACACGTTTCGTCATTCTTTTGCCACAGCTCTTTTGGAGGGCGGCGCAGATCTGCGCGCGATCCAAGCGATGCTCGGACACGAAGACATCAGCACCACCGAGATTTATACGCACATCGATACCACCACGCTCCGACAGGAAATCCTTGATCATCATCCCCGTAATCGAGTAAGAAAGAGCGAGGAGATGAGGCATAAGTAATCAAGAAGCAAGTCGCGAGGAGATGAGTAGTAAAAAATTATTACTCCCAATCTGCTTACCTTTTCATTATTTACTACTCATCTTCTCGCAAGTTGTTCCCTGACCATTTGTTCCAATTCCCTTTGCAACTAATGGTTAATCGTCGTGCAACTCACCGTTAGTCGTGTTGCAATTAACGGTTAGTTGAAATGCGAAAAAATAATGATGCCCGACAAGCTGACTGTCGGGCATTTGTTTTATGGTATCGTTTTGCTGCGCACAAACTCGTCGAATTGAGGACGAAAGCCATTGAAAACGCTGATATCCACTTCTCCGTGGATGCCCCGAATGCGGCCGTCGGGGCAGAGTTGCCAATACACCAAGCGTACGTCGGGCTTGTATTCGCCGTAGCGGGCAATCCAAACGTCGTATTGTTTTTTGATGTCCGGGGCCAGCGGCAGGTATCGGTTGACAAACATCTGACTGACATACAGCACAGGGCGGGTGCCTATTCGTCGGTGAACGATGCGTAACCACGTGCGGATATGCTTGAAAAGCACTTGTGGACCACCTATTTTGCTGATCTGTTTGGGTGTCGGTTCTACATCGAGAACGGGTGGAAAGTCGCCTTTTCGGAAGTGACTGTGCCGCAGAAAATAGGTTGCTTGGACGGCCGGATGGCTCAATGTGGAGAAAAAATGATAGCTACCCACGTGCAATCCATGGGCTTTGGCTTGCCGATAATCGGTCGAATAATATGGATTCCGCACTGTTTTGCCTTCGGTCGACTTGATATAGACGAACGAAATGGGGTAATCGACAGCTCCGTTGACACGTTTTCGGCTGATCGTTCCTAAATGCGCGATGCGGATTCGATTCCAATGAATGGCGTAACGACGCTTACCGGCGATGTGTTGATATTTAGAAATATCGATGCCATAGATGCGTTCTGAGGTGTAAAGCACGCGTTCTCCATAGTATTTATCGCGTTTCCATTCACCGGCTTTGATGTGGTGGTGAGCCGAAAGGAGGAACCCAAACCCATCGCGGCGGTCGTTTTGCCATCTGCCTTCATACGTGTCGCCGTTGGTATAGATGTATCGGCCGTGCCCGTGGGCCATTCCTCGCCGATCCATCTGTCCGATATAAATACCTGAAACGTCGTGGCGTGTACCGCTGATGAGTGTATCTGCGTGCCAGATTCCATCGATAGTGCGACCCAAACTGTCGTGCGTCAGTCCGCGACCATAGCGTTTTCCGGCCCGCCATTGCCCCGAATAAATGAGGCTGTCGCCGATACTGAGCTCACCATAACCGTTGAATCGGTCGTTATGCAACTCACCATTATAGTGCATTCGACCATAAATGTGTGTGCCGAAACGAGCTGCATGGTGTTTGTTTTCATGGTTGCATGCCAAGAGAAAAACCGTTAGCAACAGGGTGATTAGCCCTTGATAAAACTTCTTCATACCCTTATTTTGCTTTCTCAGACAACTGAGTTACGCGACTACGGCTGATGAGTTGACCGCCAGAAAGCGTACCGATATAAATTCCGTTGGCTGAAAACAAAGGTGAACCATCTGCAACCAATAGTTTCGGAAGGCCATAAACGCGCCCTTGCCGATAGATTCCTGTAATGTTTCCGGGGCATATCGAATCTGGCGAAGCAAGCTGGAGTGCGAGTCCCGGATGGCTAACTGTTTTGACGACAGTCATTATCGGTTGGTGCCAAGGCAGCAAATTCACAGCACAAATACCGTCGGGCGTATGCTGGTCAACGGTTTGCAACAGGGCGAGTTTGTCTTTGTCGTTTCGCCGGATCAGCTTAGCGGCTATTCGCTGCGGCGTTTGTCCGTTACCATAATATAATAAGGTGTAGGTTGTCCGGCGGTGAATCGTAATCTTGGATTGTGCTGTCAGTCGTTTGATGACAGCCAAAACGCTGTCCGTCCGTTGTTGTTCGTGGCGTAGCTTAGCGGCATATTGCGAGATGGTATGAAATCCTTCGTCTTGCACACCGTGTACACGGAGATAATAATTAAGTTCATCTGCGATACTGATTAGGCTGTCGTGATGGGCCGTAAAGATGGTTTTAAGTTGACGAATCACGTGGTTTGTCACTGCGGAATCATTGCTTCGGGCGAGTGGTGAGGGGATTCCCGCTGTCACAACATGCCCTTGACAGGAGGGAAGGATCATACAACGGTTGATCCAAAAGCCTGCATTGAAACGCACGTTTTTGTGTAATGAGTCTTTGATTGTCGTGGCATGAGCGAGCGAAGAAGCCGAATTGATGTTGCCGACGAACAGTTTTGGGTGTCCATCAATGCTGATTTCATCATACGATTTTATCTCGATCACAGCAGTGCAACGCATGATTTCCGTGTCGGAATACCTGAAAGAAAACCATGCCAAGATGCCCGACACCATGAGGATCAATGCAAAGAGCATACTGTAAATCAGCTTTTTGCGATGTCTTTTCATAGCTTTGTGGCCTTATTTCGCAGGTAATTGTCAAGGATAACCATTGCAGCCATTGCCTCAACAATGGGCACTGCGCGGGGCACCACGCATGGATCGTGGCGCCCGTGAGCCTTGAATCGGGTGGGAGAGCCGTCTGTTTTTACAGTGTCTTGCGGCATTAGAAGTGTTGCCACGGGCTTGAATGCCACGCGAAAATAAATATCTTCGCCGTTGCTAATACCTCCTTGGATGCCCCCGCTGTGGTTGGTCACGGTGTGAATACGACCGTTTTCGCCGGTAAAGACATCGTTTTCTTTATCGCCAAAATGCGTAACAGCATCGAAACCATCACCGTATTCGAAGCCTTTTGCAGCGTTGATACCCAGCATTGCGGCGCCAAGTTGTGCGTGAAGTTTACCGAATTCGGGTTCGCCCAAGCTCACAGGGCAACCCTGAATAATGCAGGTAACGATACCTCCGACTGTGTTTCCCGCTGTTTTTGTGTGCAGAATGAGGGCTGCCATACGTTCGGCCGTCTCGGGATCGGGGCAACGTACGCTGTTGGTCTCGGTCTTTGAGAGATCGTAATGCCTGTAACCGTGTTCCATGGCGATGTCGCCCACTTGCGAGACATAGGCTTTGACGGTGATGCCGAGTTGTTTTAGGGCCAGCTTAGCCAATGCTCCGCCCACGCAACGGGCCACGGTTATACGGGCCGATGAGCGTCCGCCGCCGCGGTAATCACGTAAGCCGAACTTTTGAAAGTAGGTGAAATCAGCGTGCGAAGGCCGAAAAAGGTTGCGCATGTCATCATAATCGCCACTGTGCTGATCGCTGTTTCGGATGACGAATCCGATAGGACTGCCCGTCGATTGCCCCTCGAATACGCCGCTGAGAAGTTCCACCGAGTCGGTTTCCTGCCTGCTCGTAGTGAGCGAACTCTGCCCCGGTCGACGTCGATTAAGTTCGTTTTGAATGAACTCCAAATCAATATCGATGCCTGCCGGATAACCGTCAACGATGCCTCCGATGGCTTCACCGTGGCTCTCTCCAAATGTTGTGAGTGTTAAAAGCGTGCCGAAAGTGTTGCGCATTAGTGTTTATGCCCGCAGTGGCATTCGTGATCGTGGTCGTGATGATGGTGTCCACAATTGCAACCTTCACCTTCTTTGTGGTCATGATGATGGTGTCCGCAGCTGCAATCTTCACCTTCTTTGTGGTCATGGTGTTGATGCCCGCAACCACAACTACAACTTTCTTCTCCGTGCATATTGTTTATAATGTTTTGAATTTCTTCGTTGGTGGCCTCGCGATTCTCGATGATTTCGCCCTCGAAACGCAGTTCTTTACCGGCTAACGGATGATTAAGGTCCATCTTCACTTTGTCTTCCGAGATGTCGAGTACGCGTCCGTTAAAGCGATGCCCGTCCTCGTTTTGCAAAGGAACAACGGCTCCTGGGAAGATATTTTCATGATCGAAATGATTATTTATAGTGAAAATAGCCTTGTCTAAATCCAATACATGCTCCTCAGAATAGGTTCCATAGGCTTTTTCGGGAGTGAGATTGAAGTCGAATTTCTCACCTTTGGATAGTCCGCTGACGGCTTTCTCGAAGTCGTCCAAAGTGATATTGAAGCCGCTGAGGAACTGAAACGGTTTGTCAGCTGTGGCTTCTTCCACTAATTCCTGTTTGCCGTCGGCGATAGTGTAGAGCTTATACGCCACGGCAATAAACTTGTTGGGTTGATTGTCCATTTGTTATTCGGTTATTGATCTGATGTGCAAAGGTACGCATTTTTATGGAGATGCAACGGGGGCGATGGATAATTTGTCACTGATTGTAGGTATTTGGCTTTTTGATTAACGCTTTTTCGTCGTGTCATTAAGCATTAGTTGCATGGTGATTAACGGTATTTTGTAATGAAAGAAAAAGCGAAGCTGAAACGGGGCGATGCATACTTATTCGTAGGTATTTTATCAAAATCCCTATTTTTAGGTATTGTGTCGTTTTTGTTTAGTCAGTATCTTTGCAGCGTTGTTAAGAAAATAATTGACTAAAAACATACAGACAATGAAAAAAACAATTGTAGTATACGGTTCCTCTACGGGAACATGTCAGAGCATTGCAGAGACAATTGCAAGTAAATTAGGTGTAGAAGCTATCGACGTTACAAAGTTCGATGCCAGCGTTATTGCTGCCAACGATAACCTCCTTTTGGGTACTTCCACTTGGGGAGCAGGTGAGTTGCAGGACGATTGGTATGATGGCTTAAACGTATTGAAAGCTGCTGACCTTGCAGGCAAAACCGTTGCCGTATTCGGTTGTGGTGATTCCGAATCTTATTCAGATACTTTCTGCGGTGCGATGGCTGAAATCTACAATGCTGCTAAGGATGCAGGCGCAACATTGGTAGGCGAAGTTTCGACCGACGGTTATACTTACGATGACAGCGAAGCCGTTGTAGATGATAAGTTCGTGGGTCTCGCTCTCGATGATGTCAATGAAGACGACAAAACCGAAGGACGTATTGACGCTTGGCTCGAAGTCATCAAACCTGCTCTGTAAAGAGCCGATTACCTAATCGTATAGTCGTATGATGCAGACCGATTTGATGTCAGCCGACATGAAAGTGCTGATGAATCACATATACGAATATCAAAAAGGCGTGCGCCGAATGGTGCTCTATACTGCCAACAGACGCTACGAAAAGTTTGCCGTTAAGCGTCTCTCGCATCAGCATATCGACTATATCATCCAACCGGTGGGCACGGATCGGATGAATCTTTTCTTCGGTCGAAAAGAGTGTTTGGATACAATCAGGATGATGGTAACGCGCCCGCTCAACCAGCTTAGCCCCGAAGAGGATTTCATTTTGGGTGCAATGCTCGGTTATGATATCTGCGCGCAGTGCGAGCGTTATTGTGAACGCAAGTGTCGTTCGTGCGAAAACGCAGTATAATTTAGGATAAACATTAGATCTTGTTCGCTAAATGTAATTCATAATGTTTTTGTATAATGCCGGGGTTAGCTGTGAAGCTGACCCCTTGCTGTTTATGATCAACCGAGCACATATTCCTCACACTTTTCTTTTAAAACATTTGCACGTTTAAGATTAATTATTTACCTTTGCCGCCGATTCTTCGCCTTCGCCCCCTAAGTTAGGGGGTTGGGGTCTGAACAAAAAAGAGATGATTAAACAAACAAATATAAACAACAGCGCGATGCAAAAGAACTCCAATTCTCTTGCATCTTTTAACGGTTTATATTTGCATATCTCGGAAAAAGTCTTAACACACACATCTTACCTGGCATAAACGCCTTTCACTCTCACCCTACGCGCGCGCGAGGGGAGACGACTAATCCCCAATAAACAAAGGGCTTCTCGGAGTTCCCTTTGTTCCTTTTTTCATGTCCTTTTGCCAACGGCAAGGGGGAAATTTTCACGAATTATTCACTCAAAAACATAGCGATTATGAAACAAAAACAATTAGAGAGATGGGCTTATGCGAAGCCCGCAGTAACAATCAATCCAGTCGACGCAGAGTCACTGCTGTCGACAGGTTCTCATTTCAACGGAGGCCACAACCAAGGCCACGTGGGTGGCGGCGGAGGCGACGCCAAACAAGGATGGTTTGAGGAAGAGGAGGAGGACCCCAACCCCGCAGAAGAGAGAAATTATCAATTGTGGAACGAATAATTAATTAGAAACAACATGAAGACAAACATTGCATCAATATTCGCCGCCGCAACACTCGCACTATTCACGGCATCTTGCGCGAACGAAGAAACAACAAAGCCGGAAGCCAATCCTGAAGCACCAGCTGCAGGCATGACCTTCGTCGGCGGCAGCGCCGTCAAAACCCGCACATCGCTCGACGTGACACTGCCTGGCGGCACAACCGTAGATTATTTCTGGGAGCCGAGCGACAAGATTTGGACGGCCGACGGAGCCACGGGCACGGCCCAGATCACGAGCAAGTCGGCCACAGCCAATTTCCGCATGTCGAAGGCTTACACGACGTCGACCGTAGAAGTGTATTACCCCGGCCAGAATGCGTCGGCCTATAACCAAGTGACGATCGCAACGAATCAAACGCAGACGGAACCCAACTCAACCAAGCATCTCGGCGCAGCCGGCGACTGCGGCACAGCAATAGCCCACCGACAGTCGGACAACAGTTACAAGTTCGACCTCGACCATAAGGCATCCTACCTCTGTCTGTTGCCCCGCACGCCGAATAAGCTCGTCAGCACCTATATCTCGCAAATCAAGATCACGGCAGACAACAACATAGCCGGCACCTACACGCTAACTAATACAGGCTTGACTGGCAGCGGATCGTCCAACACGATTACCATTACCACCAGCGGCAGTTCTCACCCCAACGGCTTCCCCCTCAACAACGCCGCCACCAGTCAGAGCACCAACGCCATTTATGCCGTCATCGCCCCGGGTACACACGCCCTCACCATCGAATACACCATTAAAGACGTTGTGACAAACGTTGGCGGAACGATCACCAAGACCATCGCCTCAACTGCGTATGATGAGAACACCGTCTACCCGCTCACGGCCAATATCAATCCTAAGGATTACAGTGACATGAAATATTATATGTGGGATGCCGCCGTGGGTCAGGATTATTGGAAAGGCTATGAAAGCGTCCAACCGAAGCTCAACGGCGATAGCAACAGCAACTACCCCAAAAGCGGAGACCCTCGCTATTTACAACCCGGTTATGATAGCTACGGTCTGGATGATGCAAAATATTCATGTAAGGACTGCTTTAGTTTGAACAGATTAACCTGGTATATGGATAAGGGTAAACCTCATTGGGATAACAGCAGCTGCTGGAGTGTCGCAGGGCATCTTTATACCGGCGGACTTTGGATGAAGAAAATCAGTGTTATAGCCACAGAAACCGGCAACACCCTTGCGTATCTTGATGCCAACGGCTCCGATGGCTATCACTATGGAGGCGTTGAGAATCCCGTTGCTCATTCTGTCTCAGTTTCTGCCACGGGAAAACCTGCTAATTCAGGTGATTACTTCTTTTTGCCCGCTATGGGGCAATATACCGAAGGGAAATTGACGGATAGAGGGATTCAAGGATATTTTTGGACAAGCAATGCTTTTAGCTTCAACCATTTTTTCGGTTATAGGGATGCTTTTGTGTTCCAATTTAATAGCACGACCATTCAATTTTATGGTAAAAGTGCTTATACTATCGGTGGAAATCTAGACTCGGGCAACCCATTAGGGATAGAGCAATAGGACTACCAAAACTCCCGAGTATATGATGCAGCTATCAGCAGAGAAACAATTTTAATTCACATATTTATTAATCCGCTTATGAACGAGAAAGGGACGAGGATGGGAGGCGCTGTGAGGAGGGCCGAGATGTGGTCCCAGGATGCACGATGTCTAGTCCTAGGACACATGATGTCTAGTCCTAGGACAGATGAGATGTAGTCCTAGGACAGATGATGTGAAGTCCTACTTCGGACAAGCCGCTGTCCTCGTTTCGATTTCGTCCATAGGCACAAAACATGTAAAATTATGGCATTTTGGAAAAAGATTCTGATGAAGATCAACAACCGGTGGTACCCCAAATCAGTGTTGGTGGGCGGCCCCGTATCGACGGCTCAGATTGCAAGGCGGCTGGCCGACGAATCGACCATTAGTCCTGCCGACGTGATGGCGGTGCTCACGGCGCTGGCTCACGTGATGGCCGACTACATGGCGCAAGGCCGATCGGTAAAGCTCGACGGCATCGGCACGTTCTATTTCACCGCCGTGGCTGCCAAAGGCGGTGCGGCTACCGAGAAAGAGGTGACGGCCAACATGATTACAGGCGTTCGCGTGCGCTTTATTCCCGAAACGCGTTTCAGCAAGAATGGCGCAGGTAGCGCTGCCGGCAAACGCGCCATCCGCGGTCTGTCGGACGTGGAGATCGAGTGGGAGGAATGGAAAGGCGAAGAGAAGAAAAAGCCCGCGAAACCTAAACCTTAGAAAGGTGAAAAAGTGATTTAAAAGTGAAAAGGTGAAAGAGTGAAAGGGTGAAAAGATGCTGGTGTGCTTCTTTTCACCCTTTTGCTTTGTTGAGGGTAGGTGGGTGTGCATCGTAGGTTGGTTTGATCCAAAAAAAATGGAAATCGTTTGATGATTACATCCTTTTTACGTACATTTGCAAGCGAAAAGGAAATAGTATGAAATTATCATTCAGATATTTATTGTTTGTCGCAACGTTTGCCGTGGCCTTTGTGGCAGCGGCACAGAGCACGAAGTGGCGCGATATATATAAGGTGAAGAAGAAAGACACGATTTTCAGCATTGCCAGGCAGTATGGGATTACGGTGCCCGAACTGATGGATGCGAATCCGGAGATGAAGGGGGCGGGCTATGAACTGAAAAAGGATGATTATGTGTTTATTCCTTATGCTAAATCGGTTGCTCCATCGCAAACGGCAACCAGACCGACTCAGAAGGGTGATATTCGTGCGCGGGCTATCAGAATTGGTGTGATGTTGCCGCTGCACAATGCGGATGGTGATGGGCGTAGGATGGTGGAGTATTATCGTGGCTTGTTGATGGCGTGTGACAGTTTGAAGTGCAAGGGGATTTCTACGGATGTGCGTGCATGGAATGTGGCTGCGGATACGGATATTCGCACGATTTTGCCGGATAAGAATGCAAAGGATCGCGATGTGATTTTTGGTCCGCTTTATTCGTCGCAAGTGCAATCGTTGAGTGCTTTTTGTAAGACGAATGGGATCAAATTGGTGATACCTTTTTCTATTTCGGGCGATGCTGTGGCACACAATCCGCAGATTTTTCAGGTGTATCAGTCGGCTGATATGCTCAATACGATGGCGATCAATGCTTTTGTGTCGAGATTCTCGAAACATCATCCTGTGTTTGTGGATTGCAATGATCCCGAGAGCGCGAAAGGAGCTTTCACTTCGGGTTTGCGTAATCAGTTGGAACAACGGGGCGTGAAATATAGTATCACGAATTTACGATCGAGCGAGGAGAATTTTTCTAAGGCTTTCAGTAGGACACAACCTAATGTGGTGATTTTGAATTCGGCACGCTCGCCGGAGTTGAATGTCGCTATTGCTAAGATCAACGGACTCACGGTGAATGTGCGGGAGTAGTCGTTTCACTGTTTGGATATACCGAATGGCTGATGTATACGAAATATAATCTCAACAATTTCTTTAAGTTCGACACTTATATTCCCACGACTTTCTATTATAATCCGTTGTCGGCGGCTACTCGTCATTTGGAGAATAGTTATCGTCGATGGTTCGGTGCAGAAATGTTGTATGCTTTGCCGCATTTTGCCCTTACGGGATATGATCAGGCACAATTCTTTTTGCAGGGATTCCACCGATATGGCACGGCATTTAAGGGATCGAAGAGTGAGAATGTTTATCGGGCGCTTCAGTCGCCGATGAATTTTAAGCGTGTGGGAATGGGCGGAATGCAAAACAGTCATTTCATGTTGATTCACTACACCTATCAGCATACGATAGAGTCAATTGCCTACTGAAAATGCGTAAGTTCTTCTTTTTTTTTAGCGTTGTTTTGCACGCTTCATGCAGTTGCACAGGTGGGACAACATCGCAGTGACTTCTCCATTGGCTTCAATGGCGGCTATGTGCTGAGTTCAGTTTCGTTCAGTCCGTCGATTCCTGAAAAGATGCACGGCGGTGTGACGGGGGGCGTGTCATTGAAATATGTGTGCGAGAAATATTTCAACACCATCTGTTCGATTTATGCGGAGGTGAATTATGCGTCTCTCGGTTGGAAAGATAAGATTCAGGACGTGAATAATGGTCCCGTCATCAACGAGACGACCGGACTTCCGGAAGCATACAGCCGCACCATTAATTATATACAGATACCGGTCTTTGCTCACTTGGCTTGGGGTAAAGAGCGTCGCGGATTACAATTCTTTATCAATCTCGGGCCTCAATTCGGACTTTATCTGAATGAGTCTACCTCCATGAATTTTGATTTTGAAAAGCGCAATAAGACAGCTCGTTCGAGCGCAATTGTGGCACAAGACACAATGGCAGTTGAAAAGAAGTTCGACTATGGGATTGCTGCCGGCTTGGGATTGGAATATACCGTGCCTCGCGTAGGACATTTCTTGGTGGAAGGCCGCTATTATTATGGTCTCGGAAATATTTACGGCGACAGTAAGCGCGACTATTTTGGGCGATCCAACTTCGGCAATATCGTATTGAAGATGACATACCTTTTTGACTTAACTAAAACCAAAAAATAAAACTATGTTTGAAAATCAACCTAAGGGTCTGTTTGCATTGGCGTTGGCCAACACAGGCGAACGTTTCGGGTATTACACCATGATTGCAATCTTCGTCTTGTTCTTAAAGGCGAATTTCGGGTTTTCGCCCGCTGTTGCCGGCAACATTTATGCTGTATTCTTATCGTTAGTTTATTTCCTTCCGTTCGTCGGCGGAATTTTAGCCGATAAATTCGGCTACGGCAAGATGGTCACTGCCGGTATTCTCGTGATGTTTGTGGGGTATCTCACCTTGCTTTGCCATTGGGCGCCAACACAGTTGCCATTTTGGCAATGGGTGCGGCACTCCTGATGATTTCGGCCGGAACAGGATTGTTTAAAGGCAATCTGCAAGTGATGGTGGGTAATCTTTACGATTCGCCCGAGTATGCCGGCAAGCGCGATTCGGCCTTTTCCATCTTCTATATGGCTATTAACATTGGTGCACTCTTTGCTCCCAGCACAGCCGTTGGTATCATGAATTATGCGCAGCATCATTTAGGTGTAAGCGTGAACGACTCTTATCATTTTGCTTTTGGCGTTGCTTGTATTTCATTAATAGTCTCCATCCTGATTTATTATACATTCCGACGCACATTCAAACATGTTGAAGGGTCGGTGGGCCAAGCAGTCAAGACAGATACGAATGTGGCAGAACTCACACCCAAAGAGACCAAAGAACGCATCACTGCACTCGTTTTGGTCTTTGCTGTGGTGGTTTTCTTTTGGATGGCCTTCCATCAGAACGGACTCACATTGACGCTTTTTGCCGACGAATTTGTGGCTAAGAGCGCAACAGGATTCGACAGTATGTTTTTTGATGTGATGAATCTCGTTTTCACGGTATTCATTGTTTACGGACTTTTCTCTTTGTTCCAGGCCAAGACTTCACGTGCAAAATTGATTTCTGCATTGGTTGTTATTCTGTCTGTTTGCGGACTGATCTATAAATATAACACGTTGCCCGAATCCACAGAGCTTGCTGCTCCGATCTTCCAGCAGTTCAACCCGTTCTTCGTAGTAGCCTTGACACCGGTATCGATGGCTATTTTCAGTTGGCTCGGAAGAACCGGAAAGGAACCTTCTGCACCTCGCAAGATCGCTTACGGAATGATGGTGGCTGCCATGGGATTCGTTATTATGACGATTGGTTCTATCGGATTACCTTCGCCTGCGGAGCAAGCAGCAGCTACGGCAGCCGGAACTGCAACATTTGTTTCGCCTAACTGGCTCATCAGCACTTATCTCGTGCTCACGTTTGGAGAGTTATTGTTGTCGCCGATGGGTATCAGTTTCGTCAGCAAGGTGGCTCCTCCGAAATACAAGGGCATGATGATGGGCGGATGGTTTGTAGCCACAGCCATCGGAAATTATCTCACCAGTATTCCCGCTTTGTTGTGGGGCAACGCGTCACTTTACGTTGTCTGGGGCTTACTCATCGGTTTGTGCTTCCTCGCAGCCCTCTTTATGTTTATCATTATGAAACGTTTGGAGCGAGTTTGCTGATCTGATTTCACGTCTTTAAGATATTGCCCCGAATGCGACAACGCGTCGACATTCGGGGCATTTTATTTGCCTGATCTTCACGTTAACGACAAACAATTCGGCAAATAACCGTTGATTGGCATGTAATCAACGGTTAATCAAAGCGCAATTGACCGTTAACCGCGTTTCAATTGAGCGTTGATTGAAAAGATTGGAATATCGGATCGTAAGTTTTTGACATGTCATGCGGATAACCGAAAGGTTGGTCTTAACCGAAAAAGAGACGTTGAAGTGTAGAGATTTTTTCGTAACTTTGCGGAAAATTTTAGTGCGATGGAACAAGATATAGTGCAGATCATGCGGCAATTGATTGATCAGCTCAATCGCGCATCCAACAGTTACTATGGCGGTTTGGGCGAAAAAATGACCGACTATGAATGGGATGCAAAGTTTGATGAACTCAAACGCTTGGAACAGGAAGCTGGAATCGTGTTGCCCGATAGTCCTACGCAAAATGTGTCCGATGGCGAAAGCAATGGCCAGCGAGAGGCGCATGAGTTTCCAGCATTGTCGTTGGCCAAGACCAAACAACCCGAAGATATTGTGAAATGGGCCGAAGGAAAACCCGTTTGGCTATCGTGGAAGTTGGATGGATTGACACTTGTCGTCACCTATGACAATGGGCGGCTCACCAAGGTGGTCACGCGTGGCAACGGACATGCCGGTACCAACGTCACCCGATTGGCCCCTGCCATCCAAGGTTTGTTGCCTGTCATTAAGGCCAAAGGTCATACGGTGATCCGCGGCGAAGCTGTGATTTCTTATGCAGATTTCGAACAATATAATATGGAAGCCGATGATTCGTTTGCCAATCCACGTAATCTGGCAGCCGGATCGTTTACGTTGAAAGATGTGGATGAGGTGCGACCGCGTCACATCCAATGGATTCCGTTCACGCTGGTGCACACCGATGAGGAGATCGATTCGTGGAGAGAGCAGATGAATTGGCTTGCAGCGCAAGGTTTGAAACCCGTCGAACATGAATTGATAAATAACCCCACGATAGATCGCGTGCAAACTGTCATCGATCGCTGGACCGAAAAAGTGACGCGTCACAACAATCCTTTCCCCGTCGATGGACTTGTCGTCGCTTTTGACGACACGATTTTTGCGGCTACGGGATCGGTCACCGGACATCACGCCACACGCGCAGGATTGGCTTTCAAATGGCAAGATGAATCGGCCGAAACCACGCTCGATCATATCGAATGGTCGTGTGCGGCCTCTACGATATCGCCTGTTGCCGTGTTCGATCCCGTTGAATTAGAAGGGACAACGGTCAAACGGGCATCGCTTTGCAATATCAGTGAATGCGAACGATTGGGTATCGGCGGTCCCGGTACATGTCTTTCAGTTATCAAAGCTAATAAGATTATTCCCAAAGTTATCAAGGTGAGTAAGACGGTGGGCAGTTTGGAGATTCCTCATCACTGCCCTGTATGCGGGTCGGATACGCGGATTATGACCAGCGAACACAGCGAAACGCGCACGCTGCATTGCACGAACGAGGCATGTCCGGCTAAACAATTGAGAAAGTTTGCACGCTTCGTGTCGAAAGCCGGAATGGATATCGACGGCATTTCGGAGCAGACCTTGGCTAAGTTTATCAACTTGGGATGGATCAGCGAATATACAGATATTTACCGATTGCAGGTTCATGCTCATGAGATGGCGGCTCTTGAAAGATTCGGTGAACAATCGGTGAGCAAGTTGTTGCAATCCATTGAGAATTCACGAAATGTGGAAGCACGTCACTTTCTCTATGCGCTGACGATTCCGATGTGTGGTGTCGACGTTTGCAAACGATTGCTTGATGCACTTGATCTGCATGAATTCATTCGGCAAGCTCGCCTGGCTGAACGACCGGACGTATTTGCCGACATTCCGGGAATAGGCCCGGAGAAATCGGCTTCGATCGTGCGATGGTTTAGAAAGGCGCCTAATGCTTCTATGATTGACCGTTTATTGTCTGAGCTTCATATCCGACAGGAAGCTGTGTCTTTATCGGGCAAGCTGTGTCAAGGACTCACTTTCGTTGTCACGGGCGATGTTCATCGGTATAAGAATCGATCGGAATTGAAGACTTATATTGAGTCGCAGGGTGGGAGAGTGGCCGGGAGCGTCAGTAAATCCACCAATTTCCTGATCAATAATGATCTTAATTCCACATCAGGTAAGAATAAAAAAGCCAAAGAATTGGGTATCGAGATCATTTCAGAAGACCAGTTTCTTACACGATTTTCAGCCGACAATGCTGTCACTCCCAGTGTTTTTTAATGAGGTTTCATGACATTTCGTATTCGGTCTGATAAGAATATCTCGGTAAAAATTATTTGCGATGCAGAAAGATTGTGTAATTTCGCACGACAATGCAACAATTTGATGCTATAAATATGTATAAAACAATGAAGAACCTATTGATGTTATTATTGTCCGTGGTTGGTTTTCAAGTATCGGCTTGCGGACAAAAGACAGTTCCGGAGATGGATGCCGCTCAATTCCACAGCTTGATTCAGCGCGATTCTGTGCAGCTTGTCGACGTGCGAACAGCCGAGGAATATGCCGAAGGAAAGATCCATGGGGCATTGAATATCAATGTCTTGGAGAGCAATTTTATGACTAAGGCAGAGAAACTCTTGGTTAAGAGCCGGCCAATTGCCGTTTATTGTCGTTCAGGAAAGCGTTCTTTGAACGCTGCGAAACGCTTACTTGCAGCAGGATTTGATGTTATTAATCTGAAAGGCGGAATTATCGGCTGGACATCAGCAGGTTTTCCCGTCGATAAGGAATAAACAAATGGCTTGGCAGTATGTGATCATCGCATTGGTTATCACTGCATGTCTGTTTTACATAGCACACCGATTGCGCCGCACGATTCGCTCGGCAGGCGATCCATGCAGCGGTTGTTCCGGCTGTGCATTGCATGATCAGATGGTCAAAAAGCATGGAAGAGCTAAGAAAATACGGCAATGTCCAAATAAAAAGGTATAAAATGTTTGGCATTCCAGATATTTTAGTTACCTTTGCAAGCGAAAATTGGCAATGGTACCTTGGCCGATCGGTTAGGTAACGGTCTGCAAAACCGTGTAGAGCAGTTCGACTCTGCTAGGTACCTCTAAACAAATTCGGGAATCTCTTTTCATAAAGATGATTCCCGATTTGTTGTTATAGAGTTTACGAGAACATCCTACACAAGTTCTGATACGGTGCATCTAACTGATGTGCCAGGGATTGGATGAATCCTCATAAATAGGAAAAAATAATGGCGTATATTGGTGAAATCATTTCTTTGGGAGTTGCTTTCTCACTCACGGTGGCGGCACTTTCTTGCGAAGTTGCCGGCAGGCGATGGGGCGGGTTGGTGTTGAATGTGTGGCGAATGCTGCTCGGCTGCGTTTTATCTTGTGTTTTAACTGGCGTGTTGGTGGGTTATCCGCTTCCGATTTATGCACAAGCCGACACGTGGATGTGGCTCGCACTGTCGGGATTTGTTGGTTACTTTTTCGGCGACTGGTGTCTGTTGAACAGTTATCTCACCATCGGATCACGTTACGGACAGCTTCTTGTCACGCTGTCGCCAATGTATGCGGCTGTATCTGCATGGCTTTTGATGGACGAAAAACTGAGTTGGCAGAGCTTGATAGCCATGACTGTGACCATTATCGGTATTGCAGTGTCGGTGCTCGGACGTGGAGAGAGCAGTAGGTTGTCGCTCCAATTGCCGCTCAAAGGTGTGCTCTACGGCATCGGAGCAGGTGTTGGTCAAGGGTTGGGATTGGTTCTTGGCATGATGGGAATTAAAACTTACATCGCCGAAGTGCCTGTCGACATACTTCCGAAGATTGGTCCGCTATTGCCGTTTAGTGCCAATGCCATTCGTTGCATCACTGGTTTGATCTGCTTCACAGCATGGTTGCTGCTCAAAGGAGAGGGCAAAACATTTGTTCGCAGCATGCAAGATCGTAAAGGAATGTGGGCCATGATCATCGCAGTGATCAGCGGACCGCTCGTGGGTGTAGGCTTTTCGTTGGTCGCCGTGCAATATACTGCGGCGGGAATAGCCAGCACGTTGATGTCGATGAGTCCCATTGTCATTCTGCTTCCATCTTATTATATGTTCTATCAACGACTCACGGTCAAGGGAGTGATTGGTGCAGTTATTTCCGTTATCGGCGTATCGCTGTTCTTCTTATTGTGAGTGAGTTAGCAAGGGCTTGTTTTGTGCTTTGCAATCAATGGTCTTTCATCAAGCGAAAAATCATTAGTTGCGAAGTGTTTAACCGTTAATCACAAGGCGTTTAGATGTTTCTTAGGACTTATCTCATGACGATCGTTCCGACTTTCGACAAAATATCGTAACTTTGCAAGAGGATCAACAGAGGATCATACAATGAATATCGAACAGATCAAAGAGACGATTGAGAAACGACCGAGCTTGTCTTCGGCGCTCGGAATGGAGTTTATTTCTACACCCGAAGACGACACTTGCATGGCCAGGATGCTTGTAGACGAACGCAACCGACAGCCGTTCGGTTTCTTGAGTGGTGGTGCTTCGTTGGCCTTAGCCGAGAATTTGGCTGGTGTCGGATCGCTTGCACTTTGTCCGGGAGAGATCAGTGTGGGAATCAACGTCAGCGGAAGTCATGTCAAGGCGGTGATGGAGGGCGACACTGTGACGGCTTTTGCCCGACTGCAACACAAAGGGCGCACGCTTCATCAATGGCAGGTGGAGATCAAAGACAGTGCCGGCGATCTCATTTCTTCAGTGCAAGTGACCAATTATATTGTGCGTCCTACCCAATAAGATGGATTGTTTTGCCTATTATCGATTGCCTTACAGCGATCATTTCACAGGGTTGCGACAGTCTCATGGGGAACCTCGTGTGTTGGCTTCGGCAACAGAATTGGGCGGGCAGCGTGGTTTCGTAATGGCTCCTTTTGCCGTTTCGGCCGACTGCCCAATACTTTTGCTCGTGCCCGATGAAGTGGAAGAGCGTCCCGTTCCGCCCTTGGATGCGTTGCCGCGAACATCGATTCAGCTTGCGATGAAGGGCGAACGATCAAGCTACTCTACTGATTTTGCAAAGTTTCATCAGTCGCTTTGCGATGGTGTTTTCAGCAAAATCGTCTTAGCGCGCTGTGTAGAAGTCACGCCTCATAAGGCAATCGAGGCAGAGACATTGTTTTTTCGGGCCTGCCGATTATATCCTCGGATGTTTGTTTCGTTGTTTTCCACCCCCGTGTGCGGCACTTGGCTGGTGATCACCCCGGAGATTCTGCTCGACGGGAATGGCTCTCAATGGCACACGATGGCACTTGCCGGCACGATGAGATCGGCTCAAACGGGATTGGATTCCGATGATGTCTCTTTGGCAAAACGATCTGATAAAAACGGCGGCAACATCACGTGGTCAGACAAAAATATCCAAGAACAACGCTATGTTGCCACTTATTTAGCAAACAGTTTGGCTCGGTTTGCCACAGATATTATCGAAACGGGACCGCGAACCGTGCATGCTGGACATCTCGTTCACCTGCGCAGCGACTTCCATTTCACATTGTCCGACGGGCAAACGATTGGCAGTTTGATCGACGCTTTGCATCCCACGCCCGCCGTTTGCGGTCTGCCCAAAGCCGAAGCCCGCCGTTTTATCCTTGCCCATGAGCATACGCCGCGCCGTTATTACAGTGGTTTTGCAGGTCCATTTGATTTTAAAGGCCCGACGCATCTTTATGTTTCGTTGCGCTGCATGCAGATTTCGAACAGTCGTTACCGGCTTTATGCCGGCGGCGGATTGCTTCCCGAGAGCACGGAACAGCAGGAGTGGGAGGAAACCGAAGCCAAAATGGAAACGGCATTGAACATTTTTTAGCCATTCTGTGGATATGTTTTGCGACAAAGAAAATGTGAATATTTTGACCGCTTTGTTAGTGGCACACGATGTGCGAAATGTCGTTGTGTGTCCCGGTTCGCGTAATGCACCCATCGTTCATAATCTGAATGAATGTCGGGAAATCACTTGTCATCCTGTGACCGACGAACGGTCGGCCGGCTTTTATGCCTTGGGAATGGCACAGCATTTACATCGTCCGGTTGCGGTTTGCGTTACATCGGGATCAGCTTTGCTCAATCTTGCACCCGCAGTGGCCGAAGCCCGCTATCAGCATCAGCCCATTGTGGCCATCTCGGCAGACCGTCCCGCGGCATGGATCGATCAACTCGACGGACAGACTTTACAGCAGTCGGATGCTTTGGGACATTTCGTCTGCAAGGCGGTGACGCTTCCCGAACCATCGAGCGATGAAGAGCGATGGTTTTGTAATCGGCTTGTCAACGAAGCGCTGATCGCCGCCCGACAATACGGTGGCGGTCCGGTGCATATCAATGTGCCGATTTCAGAACCTCTGTACACCTTTTCTGTGCCAACGCTTCCGCATGAACGCAAGATCGAATGGTGGCCGACTTGTTCTCCGCAAGCCACAGCTTTTGATACGTTAAAGCAACATCTTGCCCGTGCTTCGAGGCCCATGATTGTCATCGGACAACTCTCTGCGGGCGCACTTCCGCCTTCGTGGATTTCGCTCAACAGTCAAAGTGCGGTCATTTTGCAGGAAACACTCAGCGGCGTCGATGCCGAATCGCATGTCGAAGAGGTGATGACAATGATAGAAGACAATGCTCGTTATCAGCCCGATTGGATCCTCTACATCGGCGGACACATAGTCAGCAAGCGGCTCAAACAGTTTCTTCGTCGTGCGCGTGGAGCTGAAGGATGGCGTATCAGTGTCGATGGGGAAGTGCACGACACGTTTATGCAATTGCAGTATGTCGTCGAATGTACGTTGAGAGACATCCCCGACCGATTGTGGGATGGCGCAATCAGTCCGGCACATCAGGCTTATTGCCGTTTGTGGCAGGCCTTGACGGCTCGGGCAAAAGAGTGTATCGAAGCCTTCACACCGCGTTATTCGCAAATGGCTGCGGTGCAAATGTTTGAGCGCGAGTTGGATGATCTGCCGCGAGGACAGGCTTTTGTGCACTATGCCAATAGTTCTTCGGTGCGTCTGGGGAATCTGTATAGCCACCATTATAACTATGTGAACCGTGGCGTCAACGGCATCGAAGGTTCGCTGTCGACGGCTGCCGGTTTTTCACTGGTGTGCGATCGGCGCGTCTATATTGTGATTGGGGATCTGAGTTTCTTTTATGATCAGAATGCGCTATGGAATGAACAGCTGCGCGGAAATCTTCGGATCTTGCTCCTGAATAATGGCGGCGGCGGTATATTCAGCCATTTTGATGGCCTGAAGCAGAGTGCGGCTCGCGAACGTTTGGTGATGGGCGCGCATCATACTGACGCCGAAGGTTTGTGTCGGAGTTATGGCCTGGCATATCGATGTGTACATAATATGGAGGAGCTGAGCCGTTCGGCTATGTCCGAATTTCTGTCGATGGAGTCGGAACGGCCCGTCGTGCTGGAAGTGTTTACCGATGTGCGGGAAGATGCTGAGGCGCTGGCCGCGTTGGGAGTCGTCTTGGCTGCCGAATAGTCGCAGACAAGCAAAAACAGCGTTTCGCCCCGGGGCGAAACTCAAAAAAGAGCAAAAACAGTGTTTCGCCCCGGGGCGAAACCCCAAAAAGAGCAAAAACAGTATTTCGCCCCGGGCGAAACCCCAAAAAGAGCAAAAACAGTGTTTCGCCCCGGGCGGATCGTTTATTCGAATAAAAACTCAAAACAATATGGCAATACGACAATGGACCCCTATTCCAGGGTTTGACTTCCAAGAAATTTTGTTTGAAACCTATCATCACATTGCAAAAATCACCATCAATCGTCCTCGCTATCGCAATGCTTTTACGCCACTCACCACATGGGAAATGTCGCAGGCATTCGCCTATTGTCGTGAGGCGCAGGATATTCGCGTGGTGATTTTGACCGGAGCGGGCGATCAGGCATTTTGTTCCGGCGGTGATATGCACGTCAAAGGCCGTGGCGGATATGTGGGGACCGACGGCATTCCGAGACTCAATGTACTCGATGTTCAGATGCAGATCCGCCGTCTCCCCAAGCCGGTCATAGCCATGGTCAACGGCTATGCTATCGGGGGTGGCCACGTCTTGCATGTGATGTGCGACCTAACCATTGCGAGCGAGAATGCTATTTTTGGTCAGACCGGTCCCAAAGTGGGAAGTTTTGATGCTGGTTTCGGTGCCTCTTATTTAGCTCGTCAGGTTGGACAAAAGAAAGCTCGGGAGATTTGGTTTATGTGTAATCAATATTCGGCAGCCGAAGCCGAGCGCATGGGGATGGTCAACAAGGTGGTCCCCCTGGCGCAATTGGAAGACGAATGCGTGGCTTGGGCCGAAACGATGATGGAACGGTCGCCGCTCGCGTTGCGGATGATCAAGGCCGGACTCAATGCCGAACTTGACGGACAGGCCGGTATTCAAGAACTTGCCGGCGATGCACCATGCTTTATTATACGATGGATGAGGCGCAGGAAGGCGGTAAGGCTTTCCTCGAAAAACGTAAACCCGACTTTGAGCAATATCCGAAATTCCCTTGATCGCCGATGCAAAGCAATTTTCAGATAACGATCGCGAAGAAAACGTTGCATTTCAAGCAGCCGGCTGGGACATCGCGAGGAGTGTACAGGGAGAGACATTCTTGGTTGCTGACGGTGACGAATCGTGAGAGACCGGGCGTCAAAGGGGTGGGGGAGTGCGCGCCATTACCCGATCTGAGTTGCGATGCTGTGCCAGAATATGAGAATATCTTGCGCGATATTTGTGCACAAGTGGAAGAGACGGGAATGATTCCTTATGAGGCGTTGCGCGCTTATCCATCCATTCTTTTCGGTTTGGAAACAGCGTTGGCACAGCTGAATGTTGATGGCCGTGCGGCTCTTTTCGACACACCTTTCAGCCGAGGAGAAACGGGGATCATCATTAACGGGTTGGTGTGGATGGGTACATTCGAAGAGATGTATGAGCGATTAGAGGAGAAGCTGGCGCTCGGGTTTCGGTGCATTAAATTGAAGATTGGAGCCATCGACTTTGAACGCGAATTGCAACTCGTGCGCACGGTGCGTGCACATTTCAATGAGGAGCAGGTAGAATTACGGTTGGATGCCAACGGAGGATTCATGCCTGATGAAGCGTTGGCTCGTTTGGAACAACTTGCTCCGTATGGTATTCACTCGATCGAACAACCCATTCGCCAGCGTCAATGGACCGAGATGGCGCGTATCTGCCATGAGTCTCCTATTCCGATTGCGCTCGATGAAGAACTGATCGGTGTGAATCTCCCCGAAGAAAAGGCTAAATTGCTCGACCGAATTGCGCCTGCTTATGTTGTAATTAAGCCTTCTCTGCATGGCGGAATACATGGAACGGAAGAATGGATTGCCATGACTCGCGAGCGCGGAATTGGTTCGTGGATGACCAGCGCACTCGAAAGTAATGTCGGACTGAATGCCATCGCCCAGTTGGCTGCAAAAGTTTATGGCCCCGAGATTTCGTTGCCGCAAGGTTTAGGAACGGGGCAGCTCTTTATCGATAATATCCCGATGCCCTTGGAAGTGCGAGGAGACAAACTTTGGTTCGTTGCAACATGACATTGAAACAATTCTTGGATGATTGGCAGAGTCTGTCGCCGCATGTGTTGGTACACACCAGCGGATCGACGGGCAAGCCCAAACCGATGTGGGTGGAGAAGCAACGGATGCGCAACTCGGCTCGTATGACGTGCGACTTTTTGGGATTGCAGCCCGGCGATACTGCCTTGCTTTGCATGTCGCTTGATTATATTGCGGGTAAGATGATGGTGGTGCGTGCCCTTGAACGGAAGTTGGATTTGATTTCGGTCGAACCGAGTGGTCATCCGTTGCAGGGAGTCACACGTCCCATCACCTTTGCTGCGATGGTGCCGATGCAGGTCTTTAATTCCTTGCAAGTGCCCGAAGAGCGAGAGCATTTGCGGCAGATCAAACATTTGATCATCGGTGGCGGAGCCATTGATGATGTGTTGGCAAGTGAGCTGAAGTTGTTTCCCCATGCCGTGTGGAGCACTTATGGAATGACCGAAACGCTGTCGCATATTGCGCTTCGGCGTTTGAATGGTCCGGAGGCCAGTGAGTATTACACGCCTTTCGACACCGTTTCGGTGAGTCTGAATGCCGATCATTGTCTTGTGATTGATGCTCCCCAAGTGTGCGAGCAACGATTGGTGACGAATGATATAGCCGAGTTTCGCAGTCCGGAGGAGACTTGTTTTCGCATCCTCGGGCGACGTGATAATGTGATTATGAGTGGTGGAATCAAGATCCAAATTGAGGAAGTGGAACAGCTTTTACGCCCTCATCTCATGGCACCTTTTGTCATTACGAAGTGCGCTGACCGCAAATATGGCGAAATCGTTGTGCTATTGACAGAGTCGGATAACACGGTTTCTATCTGCGAAGTGTGTCAACATATTCTTCCGAAATATTGGCAACCGCGCCGTTATTTGTCAGTCCATAAGCTTCCGATAACCGAAACAGGCAAACCCAATCGTGCAGAAGCAATGAGATTGGGGCAAATTCAAAGGCCATCTCTATAAAAGTCGAGCGCTTCGCATATCTCTTCTTCGCTCGCCGTTTGATTGATCTGGATATCGCCGATATTGCGTAAGAGCGTGAAATTGATCACATCTGCCGTATTCTTTTTATCGTGGCGCATCAGTTGGATCAGCATTTCATAATCATTGCAACCGAATGCGAGTTGTCCATAGTGCTCTTTAATAAACGAGATGGTTTGCCGCATCCGATCCATTGGAAATTTGGCCTTGACAGCACTCAGATAGAGTTCGCACACCAAGCCGTAAGCCACGGCATAACCATGCAAGATGGGGCGCCCTTGTTGCAGTGCCCAAGATTCGAAAGCATGGCCAAACGTGTGACCGAGATTGAGTGCTTTTCGAATGCCTTGCTCCGTAGGATCTTCTGCCACAAGGCGCTCTTTCACCTCAACAGAATCGGCTACGAGGTGCCCGAGTTGTTGCAGATTAGGGCGTTGTAGATCAAAGTTGATGAGTTTTGCCCACATTTGTTTGTCATGGATGAGTCCATGCTTCAACATTTCGGCATAACCCGACCGAATGTTTGGCTCATCGAGCGTCTGCAAAAACATGGTGTCGAGGATCACAAACCGTGATTCGCAAAAGGCACCGATCTCATTCTTCAATCCATTGAAATTAATGCCCGTCTTCCCTCCTACCGAAGCATCGACCATGGCAAGCAGTGTCGTGGGAATATTGATAAAGTCTATTCCCCGCTTGAATGTGGAAGCAGCAAACCCACCGAGGTCTGTCACCATTCCGCCTCCCAGATTGATGAGGCAGGAATGGCGTGTTGCCCCGCCATCACCGAGCGCTTTCCACACCGCAGAGAGCGTTTCCAGACTCTTGTGCGCATCTGTTGCGCCGATCGTGATCAGTTGGGCATCTTTCAGACAGCGATAATCGACTATGCGCGTCCAGCAAGTTTGTGCCGTGGTGGTGTCGGCGAGCACAAAGAGCCGATCATGTTCACATTCCGAAATGGCTGTGGCCAGATCGCCATTGAGATTCTTTGATAAAATAATTCGCTGTTCCATAACCATTCTAACGTAAAAGTTTCACCGCAAAATTACGGCAAATCACGGAGAAAGCAAAATTCTTTGTCACTTCCGCGTGGCGCGGAAGCGTTTTGTAGTGTGGCAGGTTATGGGAAAAAGTGTGGGAGAATGCAATGAAATTCGTAACTTTGCAGACGATTATGCAACGCTATTTCATTTATCTGAGTTACGACGGGGCGGGTTATCATGGCTGGCAGATTCAGCCACATAGCCATTCTGTCCAGGCTGAATTGCAACGGGCATTGTCGGTGCTGCTACGCGAAAATATCGAAGTCGTGGGTGCGGGGAGGACCGACACGGGCGTGCATGCACGCGTGATGGTGGCTCATTTTGATGTGGGTCGGGCGATCGACGGCAAACAATTGGCGTATAAACTCAATCGGGTGTTGCCGCGCGACATTGCTGTTGATCGGGTGGAGGCCGTTGGTGAAGAGATGCACGCGCGTTTCTCGGCTGTGAGTCGCACTTATCATTATTATATTCACACGCGCCGCGATCCTTTCCTGCGGGCTTATTCTTGTGAGTTGCATTGGGATTTGGACTTTGAGAAGATGAATGAGGCAGCCTCTCATTTGCTTGACGTGAATGATTTCGGCGCTTTTTGCAAGAGTCATACCGATGTGAAGACAACGCTGTGTGATGTGACCGAGGCTCGCTGGATAAAGACGTCGCCACACACATGGTATTTTCGTATCACGGCCGACCGGTTTCTTCGTAACATGGTTCGTGCGTGGTGGGTACGCTGATCGATATCGGACGCGGGCGGCTGACGATCGATGGGTTTGATGAAATCATCCAAGGTCGTAACCGAATGAATGCAGGCGAAAGCATGCCGGGGCATGCCTTGTTTTTAGAGGAGATTCGTTATTGAAGCGCGCGCGAATCTCAAAAAAAAGACTTCATAAAAACAAGACTGGATGCTGTTTTTATGAAGTCTTCTTGATGGTCTAAACCTACAGCTTAGGCTGTTACCGCGCAGCAATGCATTCCACCTCTACCAGCGCATTTTTGGGCAGCGTTTTGACTGCAACAGCTGAACGAGCGGGATAAGGCTTGTTGAAAAACTCGGCATAAACCTCATTCATGGCAGCAAAATCGGCCATGTCGGAGAGATAAACTGTGGTTTTGATGACGTGCGAGAGATCCAGTCCGGCAGCCTTCAACACCTGTTGCGCATTGGTCAGCGACTGACGAGTTTGCTCTTTAACACCGCCTTCCGCGAACGCGTTGGTGGCAGGATCAATGGGCAGTTGACCCGATGCGAATACGAATCCATTGGCCTCAATGGCCTGACTGTAAGGTCCCACAGCTTGGGGAGCGTTGTCTGAATGTAATGCTTTCATTGTCGTTTTGTTATGTTTTTGCAAAGATACAACTTAATATCGAAATACAAAAACGCCTGCGATCTCTCAAAGGGGCGAAGTCGGTTGAGAGTAATGATCAAGCCGTCTTGTTTCGTATAACGATGTTAAAAGATCTGTCTTTATTAAAAAATCATCTTTTATTATTACCTAAATGTAACCTAAACTATTGTAAATTGATAAATAAATACTATCTTCGCACCAAACAGAGTTATATTAATAATGAACCTCTTTAATACTAACAAAGAAAACAAAACCGATTTGACGAAGAACAATATCATCAAGTTCTATATAGCAAACGGTAACTCTACGATCTATGATTTATCGCAAGAGTTGAATCTTAGTGTGCCTACCACCACCAAACTTGTCAATGAAATGTGTGCTGATGGCTACGTTCGCGAATATGGAAAGCTGGAAACCAGTGAGGGACGGCGCCCCAATCTCTATGGCGTCAACCCCGATTCGGGTTATTTCGTGGGTGTAGACATCAGTGAATTAGCGATTACTCTCGGTTTGATGGACTTCAAGGGCGATCTGATCGATCTTCAAAAGTCAGTGCCTTGCAGTCTTGAAAACACGCCCGAAGCACTGGACGAATTATGTCGTTTGGTCAATGATTTCATTGGACAACTGACTATTGACAAGAAGAAGATTCTGAATGTGCAAGTCAACATACCTGGTCGTGTGAATCCGCAGACAGGTTACAGTTACAGTGTGTTTAATTTTTCGGAGAATCCATTGACCAAACTGCTCTCGGAGAAGATCGGTTATCCTGTGAACATCGATAATGATTCGCGCGCAATGAGCTATGGCGAGTATATGAAAGGCTGTGTGGAAGGTGAGAAAAACGTGCTTTTCCTCAATGTGAGTTGGGGACTTGGCCTGGGAATCATCTCCGATGGCCGATTGTATAACGGCAAGTCGGGCTATGCCGGAGAGTTCGGACATGTGCATTTGTTTGATAACGAGGCGTTGTGCCGATGTGGAAAGAAAGGCTGTTTGGAGACCGAAGCATCGGTGTCGGCCCTTTATCGCATTGTGACAGAGCGCTTGAAAAACGGCGAAACCTCATTGTTGCAGGATAAAAACTTTACCATCAGCGAATTGATCGAGGCTGCCACCAAGGAAGATGTCTTGTGTATCGAAGCGGTAGAAGAGATCGGTCACAAGTTGGGCGATGCTTTGTCGGGCCTCATCAATATCTTTAACCCGGAATTGGTGGTTGTCGGCGGCTCGCTGGCACATACTGGCGACTGTTTGTTACAGCCCATCAAGACTGCTATTCGCAAGTATTCTCTCAATTTATTGATACGCGACACCTGTATCTGTTTATCCAAATTGAAAGACAAAGCGGGTGTAGTCGGTGCGTGTATGTTGGGCCGCAGCAGATTGTTTGATTGACACTCAACAGGGGGTTGACGATTTACAATATATCTAACAGGCTCTTCTTTGATTTCAATAGTAATCTTTTGGACTTTCAATTAAGGCTTTTTTGAAGCTCAACTAATGGTAAAACGCCTTGCAAGTAACCCTTACTTGCAAGGCGTTTCAGCGTTAATGATTATTCGAAGAATGATCAAATGGATGGCGATTACTTTTTTCGTCTTTGGAAATGGAGCGTGAGGAGGTCGGTGTCGAATGATACACCGACAAACGCTACGCCACGTTTGTGAAACTCGTTGTACATCTGCACCACATTGGGCGCGTCTTTTCGACAGTCCGGACACCATGAAGCCCAAAAGTCGATCACCACATAGCGATGTTTAAATTGATCCGAACGAAAGTCTTTTCCATCGATCGTTTTCAAGTTGAATGCAGGTGCTTCTGTGCTCGGTTTTAGCATTTCGGTGGCATATTTGGCGTCATCGTCTTGCCCGGAAATGGTCTGTGCTATGCTCGAAAGGGTGAAACAAATCATCGCTAACGATGCGATGGTCATACGTAAATGTGTCATTTTTTAATCCTTTTGTGGTTGATTATGGGTTGCAAATATGCGTATTAATTCATGATCTACCGTTTGCAGGTTTTTAAGTTTATATGTTTTTAAGTTTGTGTGTTTGTTAATTGATTTGCTGTTGTTGAAGGGGGCATAGGTTGCCAGTTCTTTAACGAACTTTCATATAAAAAAGAGCGGGAATAAACAGACGTTTATGAGAAAAAGAGTAATTTTGTTGCCGTAATCAGGTATTAATAAAATGCTGTAAAATCAGATTGAAATGAAAAAGATTAGAGCAGTCGTCGTGGGTTACGGCAATATTGGGCGCTATGCCGTGCAGGCATTGGAAGCCGCTTCAGACTTTGAAATCGCCGGTGTCGTTCGACGTAATGGCGCTGAGAATAAACCGTCAGAGTTGGCCCAATATGAGGTTGTCAAAGACATCAAAGAACTGAAAGATGTAGATGTTGCCATCTTGGCGACTCCCACCCGGAGCTGTCCAGCGTATGCCAAAGAGATTCTTCCGCTGGGCATCAACACCGTAGACAGTTTCGATATTCATACAAGCATTCTCGATTATCGTGCTGAATTGGCACCCATTTGTAAGGAACACAATGCCGTTTCTGTGATTGCTGCAGGCTGGGATCCAGGTTCCGACTCGGTTGTTCGCACCTTGATGCAGAGTCTCGCACCCAAAGGACTCACTTATACCAACTTCGGTCCGGGGATGAGTATGGGTCACTCGGTGTGCGCTCGTGGTAAAGCGGGTGTGCGCAATGCTCTTTCGATGACTATTCCTTTGGGTGAGGGAATCCATCGAAGAATGGTTTATGTGGAATTGGAAGATGGTGCCAAACTCGAAGAAGTAACCCGATCGATTAAAGAAGATCCGTATTTTGCCAACGATGAAACACATGTTTTCGCTGTACCTTCGGTCGATGAAGTGCGCGATATGGGGCATGGTGTGCACTTGATACGCAAAGGGGTGAGCGGAAAAACGCAGAATCAGCGTCTCGAATTTGATATGAGTATCAACAATCCGGCATTGACGGGACAAGTGTTGGTCAATGTTGCCCGTGCATCCATGCGTCAACGTCCCGGCTGTTACACGATGGTGGAAATTCCTGTCATCGATATGTTGGCAGGCGAACGCGATGAGTTGATCGGCCATTTGGTATGAGAAACGATATGAAAAATAAACAGAAAGAGGATGAATAGATATTTTAAGATGTCGCTTCCGGCGTTGGCTGTTATTGCAGTTGTAATGTTTACCAGTGCAAAACAGGATGATGGCGTGATCACCAAACGTGAAGGAATGACTGTTGTCAATACAACTTCGCTGAGTAAAAATGTCAAAGGATTTAAAGGTTCGACACCCGTTAAGATCTATATAAAGAAAGATAAGGTGGTGAAAGTGGAGGCTTTGCCTAACAAGGAGACACCGAATTTTTTTGAAAAAGCCAAAAGCGTGCTTGTGAATTGGGAAGGAAAGGCTGTCAAAAAGGTTGTTGTGCAAGATGTGGATGGTGTCAGCGGAGCTACATTTTCATCCAAAGCACTGATCAAGAACGTGCAACTGGGATTGCAATATTATAACGAGCACAAATAGTTTTCATATTACCCGCAAGAGGAATAATTGTCTCTAAGATGATCAATATTCAAGGAATCACCAAGAGTTTCGGCTCTTTGCAAGTGCTCAAAGGCATTGATCTGCATATCGATAAAGGTGAAGTGGTGAGCATTGTCGGCCCCAGTGGAGCAGGGAAGACCACACTTCTGCAAATCATTGGCACGCTCGATCGTCCTGACAGTGGTTCGATCGAGGTGGATGGAATCAATATTCGAACGTTGAATGCTAAGAATCTGAGTGATTTCCGCAATCAACACATCGGCTTTGTGTTCCAATTTCATCAGTTGTTACCCGAGTTTTCGGCTTTGGAAAATGTGATGATTCCAGCCTTTATAAGCGGCAACGGCAAGCGCGAAGCAAAGAGCGAGCCAAAGATTTGCTGGCTTTTATGGGATTGGAAGATCGCATTCATCATAAACCCAATGAACTGTCGGGCGGCGAAAAACAGCGTGTGGCTGTGGCACGAGCTTTGATTAATAATCCCGCAGTTATTTTGGCGGATGAGCCAAGCGGTAGTCTTGACACGCAAAATAAGGCCGAACTCCATCAACTATTTTTCGATTTGCGTGATAAATTCGGTCAAACCTTTGTCATTGTGACGCATGATGAAGGGCTTGCAGCTATCACTGATCGTACCATTCATTTGAAAGACGGAATGATTGTCGATGTCGATTCTCCTGCAAACATTTCGATTCAGGAAAGTGAAACGGCCGAGAGCACCCTTGAAACGGTGTAACGTTGCACCGTCTTCAGCCCTTAATAAATAATTGATGAAGCAGATTAAATTAGGTGAGTATAATCGACTTACCATTGTGAAAACCGTAGACTTCGGACTCTATCTCGATGGAGGCGACGAAGGAGAGATTCTTTTGCCAAGCCGATATGTGCCGAAAGATTATCAGATCGGTGAGGAATTGGATGTCTTTCTCTATCTCGACAGTGAGGAACGACTCGTTGCTACAACCGAAAAACCACTGGCCCAAGTGGGTGATTTCGCCTATTTAGAAGTGGCATGGGTCAATGAATACGGTGCTTTTTTGCATTGGGGACCGATGAAAGACCTTTTCTGTCCGTTTCGCGAACAGAAAATGAGAATGGAGATGGGCGAAAGTTACATCGTGTTTGTGCATATTGATGAGGAGAGTTATCGTATTGTGGCTTCTGCCAAGGTCGAACGCTATTTGCAAAAAGATGTTCCGCCCTATGTTGCCGGCGATGAAGTGGATCTGTTGATATGGCAGAAGAGCGATTTAGGATTCAAAGTTATCATCGACAACCGGTATCAAGGATTGGTTTATGAGGATCAGGTTTTCAAGCGAATCCACACTGGCGACCGAATGAGAGGTTATATTTCGCGGGTGCGTGAGGATGGAAAACTCGACGTCACGCTCCAACCCACGGGCTATGAGCAGGCTCGTGTGTTTTCCGATACGCTGCTGCAATACCTCAAAGACCATGGAGGCGTCTGTGATTTGGGAGACAAAAGCGATGCCGAAGCTATCAAACGGCGTTTTCAAGTGAGTAAAAAGACATTTAAAAAAGCCGTTGGCGACTTATATAAACGGCATTTGATCACTATTACCGAACAAGGAATCAGATTGGTGTAAATCGATTTGGATCATCCAACAAGAGCGAATCGCCTTGTAAGTAAGCATTAGTTGCACGGCGATATATGTTGTGTCGCATAGCCACCACCGTTAAAGCTCGTTCGGGTCAGACGCTGAACGAAATCAGTCGCACCCATCTAATAAATAAAAAGGAAAGAAATTTTTATCTTTTATTTTGCTATTCCAAAAGATTGTTATATCTTTGCCCCCGATTCTTCACTTTCGCCTTAGCCCCCTAAGTTAGGGGGATGGGAGTCTGAACAAACGAGGGACCGATCAAAAAGATCAAACGAGAAGTATGATTAAACAAGCAAATATAAACAGCGGCAATAAGGGC
>NZ_BAIX01000021.1 GCF_000613405.1 Hoylesella enoeca JCM 12259
CCTCGTCGGAGATTCTTTTTGGTCCATGCAGCAGGTGCGTGGCCCCGTCGGAGATTCTTTTTGGCTCACGCAGCTGGTGCATACTCATCCGATTATAAGAATCATTCTGTGCGCCATACGCAAACACCGTTGTCGCGGTCATGGGCATTACTTACAACTACGTTATCGCTTTTGAAAAAGAAACTATATGCGCGTTGAGAGAAATATGCTTCTGGTGTGCTTGACCATCATGATCTGTTTTTGTGGAGTAATTATTTAGTTTTACTTCTTTGTTGTGGAATTAGAAGTGCATAAACGAACAAGCGGAAGCTTCTCACGAAGTCTCCGCTCAAAATGATTAAATTTGAAAGTAAAATTCTATTTCTTTTTGCCGAATAGTCCTTTGAGGAATCCGGAAACCTTAGCACTACTCTTTTTCACGGCCTTTGTGATCACATTTCCCGTCGTATCGACCGCTTCTGTAAGCTTTTTGCTTTCCAAGAAGGCCATTTTTTTCTTATAACGAGTGCGATAAGCCGTGTAAGTAGACAGTTGATTGTTCGTCATTTTCGCCTTATAAGTGGTGTGATACTCATTTGTCAGCATCTCATAAACAGAGTCTATGCGCTGGTAATCGTGTGGAGTGACTGATTTCAAAGACTCCACTCCGTTGAGAAAACGCTTGTAACGAGACAAAAAGTCATCTGCTTTCTGCGCCGAAATATGGATGGCACATAAAGCCATCCATAGTGTTACCAAAACCAATCTTTTCATATTCGAAACCTATTTACATGATTAATATGCTGGCAAAGATAGCAATAAATCTATAAGTCATCGCCTTTAAGCCTCTCAAAGATTGTTAATCGATACTTTGCTGATGTTGTTCCCATTGCCTGACGGTAAAGAAGGTGGATCATTAATCCTAAAATGGACAAGCGTTTTCGCTGAAAAGTTTAGTTGAGGGGATTGTTTTTGCAATCTGTTCGTAGCGAATGTTGTATAAAATATATGGGGATAAGCACCTTTAATTATATCGTTTTTCGCTACTTTTGCAGCCGAAGTAATATACAAAAGGTAAAGGGATGAGATTCAAGTTAACGTCAAAGTATTCTCCCACGGGTGATCAGCCCGAAGCTATCCAACAGTTAACGGCCGGTGTCAATAATGGTGATCGGGCGCAGGTGTTGCTCGGAGTGACAGGGTCGGGAAAGACTTTCACTGTGGCTAACGTGATTAATAATGTCAATAAACCTACGCTCATTCTGAGTCATAACAAGACGTTGGCCGCGCAACTTTATGAAGAGATGAAAGCATTTTTCCCTGAAAATGCGGTGGAATATTATGTCTCTTACTATGATTATTATCAGCCGGAAGCCTATTCGCCCACGACCGATGTTTATGTTGAGAAAGATTTGTCTATCAACGAAGACATCGATAAATTGCGATTGAGTGCCGTTTCGGCGTTGCTTTCGGGCCGAAAGGACGTGATTGTGATATCGTCTGTTTCCTGCATTTATGGTATGGGCGGTCCGATTGCTATGCAGAACAGTATTATTTTTATTAAGAAAGGGCAGCGACTCAATCGCAATGATTTTTTGCGAAAGCTCGTGAGCGCTCTCTATGTGCGTAATGATATGGAGTTGCAACGCGGTAATTTCCGAGTAAAAGGCGACACTGTGGATGTTGCAATGGCGTATAGCGACAATGTTTTGCGTGTGACTTGGTGGGACGATGAGATTGATTCGATCGAAGAAGTAGATCGTGCGACTTTCTATCGTTTGTCTTCTTTTGAGGAATATCGGATTTATCCGGCTAATCTCTTTATAACTACCAAAGAGCAAACGGAGCAAGCCATCCGATTGATTCAAGATGATTTGGTTAAGCGAGTGGCTTATTTTGAAGATTTGAATGAAGAGACCAAGGCGCAGAGAATCAAGGAACGTGTGGAATATGATATGGAAATGATCAAGGAGTTGGGTTATTGCTCGGGTATCGAGAATTATTCCCGTTATTTCGAGAATCGTCAGCCAGGGCAGCGGCCTTATTGTTTGCTCGACTTTTTTCCTAAGGATTATCTTCTCATTGTGGATGAGAGCCACGTCAGTGTGCCTCAGATCAATGCGATGTTTAGTGGTGATCGAGCTCGGAAACAGAATCTTGTGGAATATGGATTTCGTTTACCCGCAGCCTTTGACAACCGTCCGTTGCGTTTCGAAGAGTTTCATGAGTTGATCCATCAAGCGATCTATGTGTCGGCAACACCCGCAGATTATGAATTGCAAGAGGCCGAAGGCGTCGTCGTTGAACAGCTGATCCGCCCCACTGGTTTGCTCGATCCTAAAATCGAAGTGCGCTCCTGCACGAATCAAATAGATGATTTGATGAGCGAGATCGTAAAGCGATGTCAGAAGAAAGAACGTGTCTTGGTGACCACATTAACCAAACGGATGGCCGAAGAAATGACCGAATATTTGCTTGAACACGATGTGCGAGCCAGTTATATTCATAGTGATGTAGGCACACTCGATCGAGTGAAGATCATGACCGACCTCCGTGCCGGTGTGTTTGATGTGCTGGTGGGCGTCAATCTGCTTAGAGAAGGACTCGATTTGCCCGAAGTCTCGCTCGTTGCCATACTCGATGCTGATAAAGAGGGCTTTCTGCGCAGTCATCGCTCGCTTACGCAAACCGCGGGACGAGCTGCCCGCAATGTGAACGGACTGGTCATTATGTATGCCGACAAGATTACGGAAAGCATGAAAAAGACGATAGATGAGACGGAAAGAAGGCGCTCGATTCAGTTGAAATACAATGAAGAACACCACATCACACCTCAGCAGATCGTGAAAGAGATCAATGGCGCTTTGACCATCGGACGTAAAATTGGATCAAACACAGCTGCTTATCCGGATTCTACGTATCTTGAAAACAACACAGCTGCATTTGCTGCCGATCCTATCATTCAAAAAATGACACGACAGCAATTGGAGAAGAGCATTGCCGATACGACAGATTTGATGAAACAAGCAGCCCAAAAAATGGAGTTCTTGCAGGCTGCCCAGTATCGGGATGAAATTATTCGACTGCAAGCACAGCTCGACTTGAAATAACGTTAAATATTGAATAATCACAGATCGATAAGACATTATTTCGTAATTTTGCCTACATAAATATTCACAAAGCATCGACTTATGAAGAAATTAATAGCCATCTTGTTGACTATTTTGCCCTTGACGGCCACCGCACAAGATGTATGGGAGAAACCGCAGGATAGCAAACAACAAGTGAAACAGACTGTTGAGAAGGCGAAAAAGGATGAAATCAAGCAGGAGGATGCCAAATATCTGTCGGGTGCTGTGCCCGAAGTGGACGGTAAGGTGGTTTTCACGCTCGATCTGAGTTTACCCGGAAAGAGTGCACAAGATATCTACGATCAGGTTTATGCACAACTTGACAAGATGTCAAAAGAGGATAATCAATTTAAGGAAAGCGGTATTGTCCTCATCAACAAGCGTGATCATATCATTGCAGCGCATTATAAAGAGTGGCTCATTTTTACCAATAATTTCATTTCATTGGATCGAACAGAGTTGAGTTATACGATTATAGCCAAATGTATGGATGGACAGTTGAATCTCACTTTGAGCCGGATCAGTTATTCGTATGAGAAAGGACGGAGCACGGGATTCAACACCACGGCCGAAAAATGGATTGTGGATGCCGTTGCACTCAATAAACGCAAGACTAAATTGACCAAAGGATCAGCTAAGTTTCGCCGTAAGACAATCGACCGGAAAGATGAGATTTTCTCGGCTATCACGAATGCTTTAAAATAAAAATAGCCCTATGACAAGAGATCATCTCCAATTATCAGGCAATCAAGATAAGTTTCTGAAAATACGAAACATTCTTAATATCATTTTCATGGTAGGTGCTATCGCGGGCGTTTTGATTTATTTCTACGCCGATCGCCCCACGGGTACGATCATTATTTTAGTCGCGATGGTATTCAAGATGATTGAAAGCATATTACGATTCTTTCATTGATGAAAAAGACCCTCACACTGGTGCTTTTCTCGCTAATGGTTTTTCACACGGCGATAAAGGCTCAATCGGACTTCAATCAGATAGATAACGGCGGGCAAATAACCACATCTGATCAGCGCCGCAAAACAACCGACTCGCTGGGTAGTGATAAAGAGATTCCTGTCGGGATCAAAGTGTGGACTGTGGATACACGATTCGGTGATCGAAAACCGGCTCAAGTAGACACCCTCTCGCACATGTTTATGAACACGATATTCACCTCGGGACTCCGCGGCGAATATAATACGACGGGCAATCTCGGATCGCCGCGTATCAATCGCATCTTCATTGATCGGCGCGAGAGCGGGCACTTCATCTTTACACAGCCTTACAGTTATTTCATCACGCCGACAGACGCATTCCTATTCACCAATACATTATCGCCGTTCACCAATATTTCATACAACAATTGTGGTGATCGTACCAATGGAGAAGATCATTTCACGGCTAAATTCGGAGTGAATGCAGGTCAGAGAGTGGGTGCGGGATTCAAGTTTGATTACCTTTACGGCCGAGGATATTATCAAAGTCAGAGTACGTCTCATTTCAACTACTCGATGTACGGATATTATCTCGGCGACCGTTACCAGGCACAGATTCTGCTTTCTACCAATCATCAGAAAGTGGCAGAGAACGGAGGTATCACCAATGACAATTATATCACACATCCCGAAAGCTTCAATGAAGATTTCCAAACATCTGAAATCCCCACGGTGTTGAGCCAGAACTGGAATCGTAACGATAACCAACACATCTTCTTCACCCAACGCTATAACCTCGGTTTCAATAGGAAAGTGAAGATGACCGAAGAAGAAATCAAGGCCAAGAAATTTGCAATAGAAGCGCAAAAAGATCAGGAGAAGCGGAAGAATAGAGAGCAAGCGGAAAAAGAAGCTAAGCGAAAAGGTGAAGTTTTCGATAGTAAAAACTTTGCCGAAAAGAAAACTTTCACGGGACGTCCTACCGGAGCTGCGATTGCAGGAACCGAACCGACAGACTCGATCGATCGCAAAGGCAACCGTATCTCTGTGAAAGGAAAAGCTGCGGCAGACAGCATTCTGACTGCACAAAAGAAACAGCAAGAAGACACCTTATGGCTCAAAGATGAATATGTGCCAGTTACCAGTTTTATTCACACGTTGAACCTGGATAATTATCGACGCATCTATACGGCTTATGCCACGCCGAGTAATTTTTATTTGAATACTTATCGTAATGTCAGTAGATTTTCCGGCGACTCGCTCTATGATAAAACCAATCATTATCGCATACAAAACACTTTCGCAATTTCGCTGCTCGAGGGCTTTAACAAGTGGGCAAAGGCCGGATTGAAAGCTTTCGTTACGAGCGATTTTCGTCATTTCACGCTTCCGGACACCATCCAAGGAACGGCAGCGTATAATGAACATAACCTGAGTATCGGTGGCCAATTGAGCAAGACAGAAGGTCGCACGCTCCACTATAATTTGTTGGGTGAAACCTGGCTCACAGGCGAAGACGCCGGACAATTAAAGATCGAAGCCACGGTCGATGTCAATTTCCCGCTGTTCGGCGATACGGTTACGTTGGCGGCGAGCGGTTTTCTTCACCGACTCAATCCCACCTTTTATTATCGCCATTATCATGCGCGCCACTATTGGTGGGATAACGGCGATCTGAGTAAGATTATTCATTCACGAGTCGAAGGACTTTTCAGCTATCGCAAGACGCGCACCACCTTGCGAGTGGCCGTAGACGGGATCAAGAACTACACGTATTTCAGTGGAGCTTACACCATTACTTCTACGTTTGGACGCACAGGAAATGTTGTCACTCCGTTGCAGAGCGGCGATATGATTAGTCTTATCACAGCCTCGCTCGGTCAGGATTTCACGTTCGGTCCGCTCAATTGGGAGAATCTCATCACTTATCAGAAATCGACGAAGAGCGACATCCTCCCCGTTCCTCAGATCAATGTCTATACCAATCTCTATCTGCGTTTCAAGATTGCACGAGTTTTGCATTGTGATTTCGGAGCCGACATGCGTTTTTTCACCAAATACTATGCGCCCGATTATAGTCCTGCCTTGGGACAGTTTGTGACGCAGACAGGCGACAACAAAACGGAAGTGGGTAGTTATCCCATCGTGGATGTTTATGCTAATTTTCATCTGAAACGCACCCGCTTTTTCGTCATGATGAGTCACGTCAATGCCGGCATGGGCAGTCAGAACTATTTTCTCACGCCCCATTATCCGCTCAACGACCGCGTGTTTCGTTTTGGTCTGAGCTGGAACTTCTTCAATTAGTTTATCTTTTGACAATGAAGAAATTACTCGTATACATATTGCTTTCGGTCCTCTGTCAATTGACCGTGTCAGCACAGTCCACCATGACAGACGATCAGATTATGAATTTTGTTGCAAGGGAATATAAAGCCGGTACGTCGCAGGCACAAATCGTGACCAAACTAATACAGCGAGGTGTAGATATCGATCGGATTCGCAACATCAAAAGAAAGTATGAGCGACAAGCCAAACAGCAAGGGCTTGGCGTGGTTGCGGAAAAATCAGTAAGTGATCGGCTGCGGAAAAATAATGGAGAGAAAAAAGACACGCAAGGACAATACTCCAATTACAGACTGCGAATGGGTAGAGGTGTAGGCTCCGTCACCGAAGACGAGCGCCTGTTGATGCAGAAAGAGTTGACCGCTTTGATGCCGCAAGACACGATGACCATGCCTATACAAATGACAGAAAAAAATTACGACAGAAACCGGAAAGTGTTTGGCCGTGATATTTTTAACCGGAAAGATCTGTCATTCGAACCGAATATGAATATCGCCACACCGCGGAATTACCGGTTGGGACCAGGCGATGCCGTTGTCGTCGATATTTATGGAGCCTCACAAAAAACGATAGAAGCAACTGTCTCGCCCGATGGAGACATCATCATCGAAGGCTTCGGACCCATTCAGGTGAGCGGACTCACGGTGAATGAGGCCAACGCACGCCTCAGATCCACACTGGGATCGCGATACAGCAGTTCAAAGGTCCGGTTGACCGTGGGACAGACTAAAACTATCATGGTGAATGTTATGGGCGAGGTGAGAACTCCTGGGACCTACACACTATCGGCTTTTGCTACTGTTTTTCACGCCCTCTACATGGCCGGCGGAACCAATGACATCGGTACGCTGCGTAATATAAAAGTATTTCGTAATAATAGGTTGATAACCGTTGTTGACATTTACGATTACATGCTCAATGGAAAACTCACGGGAAACATTCGTCTGGCAGACAATGACGTGATCGTGGTCGGTCCTTATGATTGTCTTGTTGATATTACCGGCAAGGTGAAGCGTCCCATGTTCTATGAAATGAAAAAGAGCGAAAGCATCGCCACGTTGTTGAAATACGCCGGCGGTTTTACTGGTGATGCTTATCGGCGAGCTGTGAGAGTGATTCGTAAGACAGGCCGCGAATATTCCATCTATAATGTAGGCGAATTCGATATGACCGCCTTCCGCGTGACCGACGGCGACTCCGTGAGCGTCGACTCCATCATCTCACGTTTCGAAAATAGAGTGGAAGTGCGCGGAGCCGTTTTCCGCCCCGGCATCTATCAGGTCGGCGGCGATATCAACAGCGTCCGCACACTTATCCAACAAGCAGAAGGCGTAAAAGAAGATGCGTTTACAGCCCATGCCGTGATGCACCGAATGAAACCCGATCGGACGTTGAAAATAATCCCAGTCGATATTGAAGGTATCATGAGCGGAAAAGCGCCCGACATCCCCTTGCAGAAAAACGATGTACTCTTCATCCCGACCAAGCAAGAGATGATGCAACAACAGACCATCACAATCCACGGTGAAGTGCAATATCCCGGCATCTATCGGTATGCCGACAACGAAACGATTGAAGACTTCATCCTCCAAGCTGGCGGACTGAGAGATGCGGCATCAACGGTCAAAGTAGACATCGCCCGCCGAGTGAAAAATCCCAAAGCACTGACCACCGACAGCATCATCGCCCAAACTTATACACTGGCTCTGAAAGACGGATTCGTTATTGATGGAAAGCCGGGCTTCACCCTGATGCCCTTCGATGAAGTTTACGTCCGCAAGAGTCCCAGCTATTCCACTCAAAAAAACATCAGCGTAGAAGGACAGGTAACCTTCGCGGGAACCTATACCTTGGCTCGGAAAAACGAGCGACTCAGCGACGCCATCCGAAAAGCCGGCGGAATAACTAACAGAGCCTACATCGCGGGAGCCCGACTCGAAAGACGAATCACTCCCGAGGAACGCTTACGAATGCAGACCGTTTTGAGAATGGCGCAGGCACAGCGAGGCGAGAAAGATTCCTTGGCGATGAACAAATTGGAGCTGGGTGACACATATTTCGTCGGAATTGAACTGAACAAAGCCTTATCGCATCCCGGCGGCGACGCCGACTTCGTGCTGCGCGAGGGCGACCGGATTATTGTTCCTGAATATAACGGAACGGTGAAGATCAGCGGCGATGTGATGTATCCCAATGCTGTGGCATACAAGAAGGGAAAACGCCTCTCCTATTATATCAATCAAGCGGGAGGATGGGGGAATCGTGCCAAGAAAAGTCACACCTATATCATCTACATGAATGGCACCGTGGCCAAAGTGAGCCACAACGCCAGAGTGATGCCGGGCTGTGAGATTGTTGTGCCGAGCAAGCCGGTAAACAGCGGACTGAAATTGACCGAATGGCTAAGCATTGGTACAACAGCCGCAACGATTGCCACCATGATTGCCACAATAGCTAATCTGGTGAAATAACGAAAGTTCAAAACAAATCCTTTTCTTATCGTCCGAGGCCTCGGACGATTAAAATCCGCTTGATTTTCACTTTCCGAGGCCTCGGCTGATCAAAATCCGCTTGATTTTTGCTTTCCGACCCCTCGGATGATCAAAAATTCTCTGATTTTCACTTTCCGACGCGTCGGCTGAGCAAATTTAGCTTGATTTTCACTTTCCGACGCGTCGGATGATCAAAAATTCTCTGATTTTCACTTTCCGACGCGTCGGATGATCAAAAATTCTCTGATTTTCACTTTCCGACGCGTCGGCTGATCAAAATCCGCTTGATTTTCACTTTCCGACGCGTCGGCTGATCAAAAATTCTCTGATTTTCACTTTCCGACCCCTCGGCTGATCAAAATCCGCTTGATTTTTACTTTCCGAGGCGTCGGCTGATCAAAATTCGCTTGATTTTTGCTTTTCATGGTCGCAGGGTTGGTCTTTATGATCTGTTTTAATCAAATTTGTTGGCTTCTCGTTACGTGCGTATAAGACCATATAATTTGATGATGTATTTCATCGATACAAAAAGTAGGTTGGTGTGAATCCCTAAATTTTTGCAAGCACGTAAGGTCTCGATGAGTCCCAGTAGATGATTTCGATAACCGTTTGTGCTGACACCGCCCAATCTCATCGTTACGACATCCAAAGGTGTGTAGGATATGCGAATTTTGTTTTTATAGCATACGCGGGCTATCAATTCAAAGTCGGCAGAGATTTGATAGTCTGCGCGATAGGCTCCATACTTTTCGTAGATTTTTTTTCTGACGTAGAAGGAGGGGTGTGGCGGAATAAATCCGAATTTGACCATCCATGGGCGAAAGATGGCGCCCGAATAATAGCGCACACATTTGTCGAGCTGTCGGTCTCTGACGAAATGCACGTCGCCGTAGATGGCATCGGTGTCGTCGGTGAAATGTTTCGCGATGTGTGCTACGGCGTGATCGGATGTAAAAAAATCATCGGCATTCAAGAATCCGATAATGTCACCGCTGCAAAGGTTTATTCCTTTGTTCATCGCGTCATAGATTCCACAATCGGGTTCTGAGATCCATTGCATTCGTCCGTTGAAGTGTTTTTCGTACTGGCGAATGATGTTTTGAGTTCCATCATTGGAATTTCCGTCGATGATCCAGTATTCGATGTCTGAGTAAGTTTGGCCGAGCACAGATCTGATGGTATCGCTAAGTGTTTTTGCACTGTTATATGCTACTGTGATGATGGATACTTTCATAGTCGTCTTCTGCTGATAAGTTTAATGAGCAGATATAGTCTGTACTTAATTTTGAATGCGATCGAAGTAGAATTTTGCATGCCTCCTGCTGAAGTATTGCTCGAATGTCGTCGATAGCATACGAGTTTGTCATCAATCACAATCGTTTTGTAATATGTCATCCCAACGAGGGTGATCCAGTTGTCGTGCGTGCACAATAAATGCTTGGTGGGGAAGGGAATGGCTCGGTGGAGGATCTTCCGATTGAAGGCGATGCAACAGCCCAAAAAGCTGAATCGGACGAGTGTGTGGAGTAATCCTTTCCTGGTTTTTCGTAATTTGAAGAAAGATTCTCCCATGCGGATGCCTTGTTCGTTGATAATCACGGCATCGGAAATAACCAGACTGTATGATTGTAGTAATCGCATGCATACAGACACTTTATTAGGCATCCAAATGTCATCCTGATCTGCCAGGAAGATATATTCTCCCTTGGCGTGTCGCAAGGCATTTTCGAAATTAGGTGTATAGCCTCGTTTGCCGTCATTGATATGGAGGTGTATCTGCGGAGATTTGATGGATTCTATCAAGCGGATGGTTTCGTCTTGGGAGCCATCGTCTGATATGATGATTTCGTCTTTTGGCGAGAGTTGCGGGAGTATCGACATGAGCTGCTCGCTCAGGAATCGCTCACCATTATATGTTGCAATGCATACTGAAATCATAATTTATAAGGTTAGGCCGTCTCGTATTCCTTTGGCGATAGCTTTGAATTTTTGGAGTCTGTCATCTTCCACGATGGCGATGAGGAGAAGATCTTTCAAAAAGAAAAAATCTTTTTTGGTGATCCACACCGGCACATAAAACAGGTATTTTTTATTCAAATATACTGTATTTCTCGCCCAATAATATCTTCTTAGTGCGGAATGATTCCAGGAGCTGAGTCCGCGTTTCTTGACAGGATCGCCGATGTGGTGAATGATAAGCGGCGGAGCTATTCTTTTCACAGAGAACTCGCCATCGATCTTGACTCTTATCGTGAAATCAAAATCTACACAGTCGATGAATAATTTTTCTTCATAATATCCTATTTTGTGAAAAATATTGCGATGATGCAGACTTCCTGATGTTATGACGGTGAGACTATCTGTGCACGTGGTTGCATGATTTGTTTTAAACCTCTTCCTTGAAAAAGTTGTACCGATTATTCCGACATGATCATATCGGCTAATGAAGTTGGCGTAAATCGGTAGTATTTTTTCATTGGGCAAAGAGTCGTCATCCAAAGTTAGAATCCATTCTTTGTTTTCTGTCAATCCTTTTTTGATACCCATATTCAAGGCCGCTGCGATACCTGTATTTTGATTTTGCCCAATGAAACTGCGTTGTTAGCCTCTGCAATCTCTCTGACATGGCTTTTATTATCAGAGTCATTGTCTACGATGATGACCAAAGCTGCAATTCTGGCATAACGCTTCATGTTGGTCGCAAAATCTTCGCCGGGGTTGTATGTCACGACCACAATCGCTGTATTATTTCTATCGGGCAGTGTCTGTTTCATTTTAATAATTGAGTGTAGAAGATATTGGTTGCCAACAGAGAAAATCCTATAATGGCCACGATGAATCTTGCAATTATATCAGGCTTGATTGTATAATAGATATGGGCAAAGATGATGATGTCCACAATTCCATATAGTTCGCTTAATCGAAACGACAACACAGGGAGTCGGTTGAAAATAAGAAAGGTGAATATAGAAAGTCCCATCATTTTCAACATTATGGGAATATATTTGTTATACGCGTACACTGTTTCATACATCCATAACATGTATAAATAGATGATGACTTTTACAAGAAAGATCAAGCCAAACACATTGATTGTATCACCTGCAATACCACTGTCCCTGAGTTTTTGATAAGCATCGATCTTATCCTGCATAAAACCGAGCGGAAGAAAAGATAAGAAGTCTATCCCCGAAAAATAGACGACATAACCAACAGGGATTACCATAGTCCATGTTATTCGCTGTTTTACCGTGAGTTCTTTATTGTTTAGCAATAATAAGGGAAAGAACGCGATAGAAGAATAATGGAAACAAAAGGCAATGAGCCACATGAGAATACATTTTTGTTTGTTATGATTGGCCAAAGGCATGATTGATGTCAGTAGGAATCCGGATGCAACTCCTGCGCGAATTTGTGTAAGATCTTGCAAGATGTAGTAATTCCCGATGTATATCAGCACAGGCATAAACCACATGGGTGACAAATCTTTAATGGCTTTCAATTTTAAGGATACTCCCAGTATCGCATAGAAAAGAAAGACGATGTGCACATCATTCATCAAATAACCCAGATATTGTGAAAGCCATCGATAAGTGAACTCTACAAAGATAACAACCTGAGGTGAGTCATAATGATAAAAGTTGAATTCATACTGTTCAGAATCATGATCGACACCCACCGGTTTGAATGCTGCCAAAAGGATCAATAGAATGCCGATACCGAAAAAAGCATACTTGCGGTATCTGTCATCTTGCTTGCTTGCTTCTAACATCGAGAAGAGGAAGACGATCATATAGACGATTATCAACAGACAGATCATATTGCGGTTTTATCAATCATCGTAGAGTGAATTTATACGTAGCAATAATATCGCAGTCAATAAGACTTCTCCTATCAAGATAGAAACGGCTGTGCCGTAACAGGATTGTAGTCGGGTGAGATAAATCATCAAACCCAATGTGATGATTCCGCTTGCTGTCAGTGATTGAGCATATACTTTTGATTTCCCGATGCTGGTGTAATATTGGATGCCAATGAAGTTATTGGCCACATTGAAAACCATCCAGGCGGCAAGAATCACGAGCACTCCTCGAAATCGGAGGAATGCTTCTGTGAATATCAGCGGTATGATATAATCTGATAACGCAATCAGAAATATAATAAGGCACATGGCTAACAGCAGGGTAAATGCTGCCGCTTTTTTGATCAATTTGACGCCTGCCGAAAAATTTTCGGTGATGGTCTCGCTTACATGTGGATAGATGGCTGTTGTGATGGGGGTAAAGATCATCAAGCAAGATCTGATCAATTTGTCATAGCCTGCATAATAACCAACGACATCGTCGGCAACGATTAGTCCCAAAATAAAGATAGAACTCCCATTTAGTAGTATTGATACGGCAGAAGAGAGGAATAGAGGGAAACCTCCTCTGAATGCTGTCAAGACTGTATGTTGGTCGTAATTCCCGCGAAATGAACAATGTTTCAAAGCCAACAAAAGTGCATACACACCGAATAGGACGTAACTCAATGAGTAAATAAGCGGCACAAACACGTAATCACTGCCCTGCTTGACAAAGAGAAAAACCAATAACAAGAGCACCGCCTTAATCAGTATATTGATCCAGGTGATGTATTCCATCTTCTGAATGCCTTGAAAATACCATTGGGGAAACAAACATGTCCCGATCAGCACACCACTGAATAAAAGAAAAGTGAGCTTGTTTGCACTGAATTTAGGTATCAATAACACCAGACCGGCATATACGAGCAACCCCGCGATAAGCAAAATAAACTTCGCCGTCATCGTACTGGCAAAGATTCGCGAGATTGCAATCCGATCATCTTTGTGGCATCGGGCAATGTCTCTTGTTGCAGAGATGCTGAATCCGTAGTCTATGAACACAATGAAATAGGAAAGAAAAGCCTGCACGAAAGCGATTTTTCCGAAATTGGAAACGCCGATGGTCATAAGCAAATATTTGATCGTGATGAGCGACAGAATATAGTTTACGATCTGCGTTACAAGCAGATACAGAATATTCTTCAACACCATCCCTCTTGCGCCGGATGAAAGAATGCGATTTGCGACTCTATCCGATAAATGACTCATCGACTCTCCAAACGATAATCTTATTGCCTAATGACGACGTATAGTGAAGTGACTGCAAAAGTGCACAACATCAGAATAAGGAGTAACAAGGCTCGTTTCGGGCAGGCAGGTTTCAATGGAACCGTGGCCGACTGCAATGTCGTGAATGCCGGCGTGCGTTCTTGCAGTTTGGCTTGAGCCAATTGCACTTGCTGTGTTGTCAGCTGATAATTGTTGTATCGCAATTGAACTTCATTCTCCATTTCCTCTTGTTTCGACTTGAAACGCTGCAACACCACATCTTCATTCGTGTCCATATAAGTTGCATACACCTGTTGCGCTTTGATATATCGCGCTTTGGCCTGCGTGCAGAGATGTTGCGCATGTGTCAAATCATTGCGCGCCTTGCTTGTGCGATAGCCGATGATAAACTGTTGCAACTTGTTTTTGGCAGAATCGGCTATCGTGGCACAGATCAGCGGATCTTGGTCTTTGACAGTGATGGTGATGACATCCGTCTTCTTGTTCACGTCGCATTTGATACGGTCATCAATCATGTCGGCGATATCATACTGCACTTTTGTCAGTTGGAAAGGATTCACCCGAATCCCGCGGTCATGCAGCATGCTGTCTTGTCTTTTCTTCATTGACCCCGTGATCCAAGTCATCGCTCTCGTCCACCAGGCATATCGCTGGTGACAACACAGATAATTATAATAGGTCGTTTTCAATTTTCCGTTTTGCGATGAAACATTGACGGGAAACATTTCAGCCTGAAAATCCACCGATTCTATGATGTCCGGATAAAATTCCGGAATGATCGCGTCTTGCTGCGCCACGTTCGGCAAGTTCAAACCGAAACTCGAAGCAAGCGATCCGAGACTTCCCGACGCCGAAGCGGATGTCTCCGGTGCGAGTTTCACTTTACATATATAGTAGCGCGGCAGACTGAAAATGATGATCGACCCCACGATTAGTGCCGAGGTAAGTGTGATCACAAACAATCTCTTGTTGCGTAAAATCTTTTTATACGCCTCACCTAAATCTATTTTACGCAGTTGTATATCTTTATTATCGTTTTCCATTTTTGTATAATCGAAGCAATCTGTCTGTCGAATACGACTCATTCATTCGCATGATATTCTTTGCAAAGATACATTATTTTTCTACCACATCAAAATATTATATCCATATAAAGAACGACACCGGTTGTATTCATTCGCCGACCGCCTGCTACTCGCTTGATATTCAAACACATGCAAATGTCTTTGCAATTAATCATTAATCGCGATGCAATCAATGATCTTTTCCCGTGTGTTTAACTGTTACTTGTTATGCGAAAAACCATTAGTTGAAAATTTATGAATTACATTTCAAACAGTTTTCTATAAAAAAATCATGGAAAAATTTGCAGTATCGGAAAAAAGCATTACCTTTGCAACCGCATTTAGAGAAATGTTCCTAGCTTGTTAGGATGAATATGCGGAAATAGCTCAGTTGGTAGAGCACGACCTTGCCAAGGTCGGGGTCGCGGGTCCGAGTCCCGTTTTCCGCTCACATGTTGGATAAATACCTGATGAGGGGAACCTCGAATGCCCAGGTGGCGGAATTGGTAGACGCGCACGTTTCAGGTGCGTGTGTTTAACAGCGTGCAGGTTCGAGTCCTGTTCTGGGCACTATTTATTCAGATGCAAACTTTGTTGGAGAGGTGGCGGAATTGGTAGACGCGCTACTTTGAGGGGGTAGTGACAATTGTGTCGTGGGAGTTCGAGTCTCCTCCTCTTCACAAAGATAAATAAGGATACGTTGCAAGCGGAAATAGCTCAGTTGGTAGAGCACGACCTTGCCAAGGTCGGGGTCGCGGGTTCGAGTCCCGTTTTCCGCTCTTTTTTAGAGAAACATAAGCATTCGATGAATTTATATTTAAGATATTTCGATAGAGAAACCTTTGTTTATAGTGTGGATGAAGCATTGGCTTTTCTCAGTTCTATTCCTGAAATCGGAATGACTCCCGATTTGGCGGCAGATATCAAGGAGTATGCCGAAAGCGACGTGATGTATCCGAAACGCTATAAGGTTCGCCCGCGCGTATATTTTATTATCATCAAAACCACAGCAGAAACGATGCTCGATTTCAAGCAGAAAAAAGCGTTGCGCCCCGTTGTTCCTACGCCGTCGGCACCCGAACGGCGCGACTTGGCTTCGTCGGCCCTAACGCGACTCACAGAAGAACATCCCGGATGGTATGAATGTTCGTTGGATTTCAAACGCGTAGTGATGGTTCCAACAACGGGCAAACACGAGTATCGCGACACTCATTTTGTTGCGCAGTGCAAAGCAAACTCTGGACAAGATAGTTACAATCGCATTGTGAGTCATCTGCGCGAACGGGTCGACAGTCGCAGTCAGTTCCCCTCGGCAAAGGGTAAGAATTTCCATTTCAAGTATTTGGGGATGTGGAAGTAAGCGTTCCGTAGCACACGATATGAATCCATCCATTTCTCAATGCAATGAATAAGGTAATGCTGATCGGTAATGTCGGCAAAGATCCCGACATTCGATATTACGAGAATGACCAAGCCGTGGCTCAATTTCCGTTGGCAACGACAGAACGAGGATACATTTTGCAGAATGGAACACAGGTCCCAGACCACACCGATTGGCACAATATCATTATGTGGAAAGGGTTGGCTAAAATTGCCGAGAAGTATGTTCATAAGGGTGACAAACTGTACATTGAGGGGCGAATACGCTATCGTAGCTATGATGATCAGAAAGGACAACGTCGCTATGTGACTGAAATCTTGGCCGAAAATATGGAAATGCTCTCTCCGAAACCAACTTCTCAAAGTGTCGAGAAGCCTACTTCCGCAACTCCGTCGCAAGTGCAAGATACCACCGACGAACTTCCTTTTTAATTCCATCGACCATTAGCTAACAAAAAAGAAACAATTGGACCTCTCTTTTTTCACTGAATCTTTATCGGATATTTACCTCCAAGCGCCGACAGTTGGTGCCATCATCGCAGCTCTCTTAGCCGCAATCTTGCTCTTGGTTTCGGGTTTTGCCAGTGGTTCGGAGATCGCTTTTTTTAGTCTTTCACCATCTGATCTTGCCGAACTCGATGAGGGGAAGACACAGCGCGATCGAGATATACAAATGCTTCGTGATGATTCGGAGCGCACGTTAGCCACCATCCTTATCACCAATAACTTTGTCAACGTAACGATTATCATGTTATGCAACTATGTGTTTGCCGCTATCGTGCATTTCGGTGAGCGTGCTTACTGGTTGCAATTCCTGTGTATCACCGTCTTGTTGACATTTCTTCTCTTGCTGTTTGGCGAAATCATGCCCAAAGTTTATAGTCGACAGAACAGTTTGTTATTCTGTCGTCGCACGGTGAATGGCATCCTTTTGCTTCGCAAAATGTTCTGGCCGTTAGAAACTATACTGCTTCGAAGTGGTATTTTAGCAGAGAAAGTGGTGCAAAGAGAGAATCATGTGCTGAGCGTCGATGACCTGGAACAAGCCCTTGAACTCACTGATAAGAATGCCATTAAGGACGAACAGAAAATGCTTCGGGGCATTATTCGATTCGGGGATGAGACTGCCAAGGAGGTGATGACAAGTCGGCAAGATGTGGTTGACATCGATATCAAGAGTGGGTTTGCAGAAGTTCTGCGCTGCATAGTGGAAAACAATTACAGCCGAATCCCTGTTTATCAAGACAATACGGATAATATCCGCGGTGTGTTGTATATCAAAGACGTGCTGCCTCATCTCTCCAAACCTGCTAACTTTCGTTGGCAGAGTTTGATTCGACCGCCTTATTTCGTTCCGGAAACCAAAAAAATCGATGATCTCTTGCGTGAGTTTCAGGAAAACAAAGTGCATATCGCCATCGTAGTCGATGAATTCGGCGGCACGAGTGGTATTGTAACGCTTGAAGACATACTGGAAGAGATTGTGGGAGAAATCAATGACGAGTATGATGAAGAGGAAAAAACTTATTCCAAGCTCAACTATAATACCTATATTTTTGAGGGTAAAACGCTGCTGAGTGACTTTTGCAAGATTTTGAATGTCAATGATGACGAGTTTGCTGAAATAGAAGGCGATGCCGATACTGTGGCCGGATTACTTCTCGAACTCAAAGGAGAGTTTCCCTCAATGCACGAGAAACTCGAATACAAAAACTATACTTTTGAGGTCATGGGCATTGAAGAGCGACGTATCAGCCGCGTTAAAGTCATCATTCATAACGCCTGACTGCTGCGATGCCATTGATAAGGATAGAAACCGTTGCACCCGATGTCCGACTCGGTTTATGGCAAATTGAAGAGTCATTAACGGTCTTTTGCAATGCAAGTAAGCGTTTGCGGCGTCTCAACTCACAGTTACTTGCATATCGATCAACGGCTCGTCGACTCGAAGTCTTAGCCACATATAGTCTACTTTTTGCCATAACGGGTCATGAAGAATTATCGATCACCCACGATTCCAATGGGAAACCGCATGTGGAAGGATTCCATGTGAGCATCAGTCACACCCGAGGTTATGCAGCTTTGATTCTCTCTACAAGTCGGGAAGTGGCTGTCGACATCGAATATTATAGCAATCGCGTGAAACGAATCGCCCATAAATTCATCCGTGAGGATGAAGATGCCGAAACCCTTGATAGTCAATTAATCAATTGGAGTGCCAAAGAGACAGTTTATAAACTCCTTTCTGCCGAGTCTCTTCAATTCTTTGAGATGCGACTCCACCCTTTTACGCCCCAAGAACAAGGGTGTATAAAGGTGCAGGATCTCAAAAACGATCACACGATTTCTGTCTATTATCGTCTCGATCCGGCTTTCGTGCTCACGTATGCTATCTCTTCTTCGTCATCGCTCACTCACAATGGCATTGTAACCGGCCACGGAAACGAGTGCGATGAAGAATAGAAAGGTCATTGACGGGGATATGTCGTGAAAGTTGATTGAGGCAAATCCGCCGATAAAATCACCTAAAAGGTTATGCAATAGCATCCGAAAGTTAGTCAATCCGCCTGTTATCACGATGAGAACAGTGCCTGCAACTACGCAAAACAATGTCCAAATTCGATTCAGTCGCACTGCTTTTGGGGCTGGTAAACGTCTCATCACACGCCCGGAAAAGCCGTTGTCGGCAAACTCCTGCTTGTTCTCAGCAAAGAATTTAGCTATTAATTTTTCATCGTTATCCATCATATCCATTCTCCTTTAAATAAGTGGCGAGTCGTTGTTTGCCTCGAGAGAGGTGCGACTTTACCGTTCCTTGGGCCATACCCGTTATCTCTGAGATTTTGTCTATGGGTTGTCCTTCCATCAATTGTAGAGTGATACAAATGCGTTCGGCAGCAGTCAGTATGGCCATTGCATCGTAAATATCCATTCGCAAATTGCTGTCAGCAGTCTCGGCATTGCGTCGCGACACAGCGGGTGTATCTAAGTCGCCCGTCAGTTTACGGCTGCGCGTATAGTCGTAAAGCACATTATAGGCAATACGATAGAGCCAAGTGCTGAACCCCGACAAGCCTTTGAACTGCTCGATATGTGTATATGCCTTGACGAAAGTGTCTTGTGCGAGGTCGTCACTAAGCTGAATGTCTCCTGAAGTCTGGTTTATAAAGAACCGACGTATAGGTGACTGGTACTTCACAATCAGCTCATTGAAAGCCTTTTTGTTGTGAAATACCGTCACCTGCGTAACGAGAGAGATATCATTCAGCTTATTCACGGCCTGCGATTAAAATTCGTCGTGATCATGTTTTTTGCCAGATGTACGGGCGATAATCATCTGTCCGATACCTATACACAGCACAAGTGCACCAACACCAGTAATCTCTTTGGCGCCCATCCACCAAAACATAAGCATCAATCCCACGCCGATGGCAGCATTGTTTATGCCTTTTCGCCATAGGTTTTCATTTGTTTTCCTAGGCGAGGGAGCAATATCGGCTGGCATAGGCTGTCCTGTTTCCATCGCTTTTTGGGCTAAAATCACTCGGTCGTTGTGGCGTTTGATAAGATACCTGATGATGAACAGGATAATGATGACAGGCGACATTAGGAACAGAAAGATCAAAACCACGATGATAATAGCTAATAAGATGCCGCCGAAATTCCATCCCACGTGGTCGCCCCAATACTCGATCGGGTTGTCGCTGTCGTCAGAATAGTTTGGGTTATAATCCCGTTCGTCTTCTTGTTCAAAGCCGATATCGTGCTCTGTCTCGGCCAGTGCCGTGCTGTCCGAATAGGCTTCGACACCTGTCGAACTTGAATCGGCCATCGTGGTAACGGCTGTTTTCTGTGGATGATGGCGGTGTTTGGGTACCGCATTTATTGCCAATGCACTGAAAGTCAGCATCAGTGCCAATGCTATCAATGACTTTTTCATATCGTTTCTTAGTTTAGTTGACGAGTGATCAACTTCTTTTCAACTCGTCAATTTCATTAAACTTTTGTTCGTTAGACGCAACAAGTGCTTAGTTAGTTGCAAAGTTACAAGAAAAAATACGTATTTTTGCACCCATATATACTTATGGTGATGTATTTACCAACGGATTTTGAACAATACACACGGCATTTGATGGGAGCCGAATTATATCAGACCATGACGTCGGCGTTAACAAATGAGCCGCCCGTCAGCATTCGGTTGAACCCGTTCAAATGTCGAACAGACAATGTAAATATTCCTTTGGCTGACGGACGAGTGCCTTGGTGCGACGTGGGTGTTTATCTTCGCGAGCGCCCCAATTTCACTTTCGATCCGCTGATGCACGCCGGAGCCTATTATGTTCAGGATGCTTCGTCGATGTTTCTGCATCGAGTCATCCGTCAATATGTTTCTGATCCCGTGAGGATGCTCGATCTTTGCGCTGCGCCCGGTGGCAAATCTACATGTGCTTTGGCTGCATTGCCCGCGGGAAGCGTGCTGTTTTGCAACGAACCTGTGCGCAATCGGGCACAGATTCTGCGTGAGAATATCGTGAAGTTCGGCCATCCTGATGTCGTTGTTACCAATAATTACGCACGCGATTATCAGCGAAGCGGATTGCTGTTCGATGTCATTCTGGCCGATGTTCCGTGTAGTGGAGAGGGCATGTTTCGCAAAGATGCAGGGGCAATAGCCGAATGGAGCCCAGCGAATGTGGAACATTGCCGATGTTTGCAGCGCGAAATCGTGAGCGATATTTGGCCTTGTCTCAAATCCGGAGGCCTATTGATCTATTCCACTTGCACGTTTAATGCTCGAGAAAACGAAGAAAATGCCGCATGGATTGCAGCTGAATTGGGAGCCGAATATCTCTCTGTTGATGTGGATCCAACGTGGCAGATTACCGGATCGTTGGTCAATGACTGCCCCGCTTATCGTTTCTTGCCGGGCAAAACACGAGGAGAGGGATTCTGCCTATTTGTTCTTCGAAAAACGACTAACGGTTTTTCGCCTTGCAAGAAGCGTCAAATCGCACGACGAAAAGCCGTTAATTGCAGCCTGATTAACGGCTTATTACAAAGTGGAGAATATGAAGTTGCTCAATGTGCTGATAATGAATATCTTGCGATTCCGCGCTGCTGGGCCGACACTTACTATACTGTGGCTCGGTCGTTGCACGTCGTCCATGCTGGCATTGCGCTCGGAACGCAACGAGGAAAGGATGTCGTTCCGGCCGCTTCTTTGGCCCTTTCCACTGCGCTCGATGCGACTTATTTTCCGCAAGTGGCGCTCGACACCGAGCAAGCTATTCGTTTTCTGCGTAAAGAAGTTGTCGACTTGCCCGCTGAAACGCCACGAGGTTTTGTGCTGCTTACCTATCGTGGCTTTGCGCTGGGCTTTGAAAAAAATATTGGTCAGCGTGCCAATAATCTCTATCCGATTGAATGGAAAATCAAGAGTAGTTATATTCCGCAAAACAATTTAAACGTAATCGCATAAATGAAACAATATCTCGATCTGCTCAATCGCATTATTCGCGAGGGCGTTAAGAAAGAAGACCGGACGGGAACGGGGACGATCAGCGTCTTTGGAAACCAAATGCGGTTTGATCTCGGACAAGGTTTCCCCTTGCTAACAACCAAAAAATTGCATCTGAAATCCATCATTTACGAACTGCTTTGGTTCTTAAAAGGTGATACGAACGTGCATTATTTGCAAAAGAACGGCGTGCGGATATGGAACGAATGGGCTGATGAACACGGCGATTTGGGGCCTGTCTATGGTCATCAATGGCGCTCGTGGCCCGACTATCAGGGCGGAACTATCGATCAGATCCAGCAAGTGCTCGACCTGATTCGTCATCATCCTGACTCCCGCCGAATGATTGTCACGGCGTGGAATCCGGCTGAAGTCGAGCAGATGGCATTACCCCCGTGCCACTGTTTGTTTCAATTCTATGTGGCAGAAGGGCGTTTGAGTCTTCAGCTTTATCAGCGCAGCGCCGACACTTTCTTAGGTGTACCGTTCAATATTGCCTCTTATGCGCTGCTGTTACAGATGATGGCGCAAGTCTGCGGATTGCAAGCGGGCGACTTTATTCATACTACCGGCGACACGCATCTTTATCTCAACCATCTTGATCAAGCCCGATTGCAACTCACCCGAACGCCTCGTGTCCTGCCCGTGATGCGTCTGAATCCGGACGTAAAAGATCTTTTCGCGTTCAGATACGAAGATTTCGAACTCGTAAATTATGACCCGTGGCCGCATATTTCGGCGCAGGTCTCTGTCTGATGAACTTTAAAATAGAATGCAAATGACCGTTAACATCATTGCTGCTGTGGCCCGAAATCGTGCCATTGGCTATCAAAACAAACTGATTTATTGGCTTCCTGACGATCTGAAACGTTTCAAACGACTCACCACAGGGCACACGATTATCATGGGGCGACACACTTTCGAGTCGCTGCCTAAGGGTGCTTTGCCCAACCGTCGCAATGTGGTGCTGAGTCGGACACAAGTTCATTTCGAGGGGTGCGAGGTTTATGGGTCGCTTGATGCGGCCTTGACAGCGTGTCAGGCAGATGAAGATGTTTATATTATAGGAGGTGCACGGGTCTATGAGCAGGCGATAGTAGAGGCTGATCGATTGTATCTGACGGAGATAGACGATGTCCCTGCCTCGGCTGATGCTTTCTTTCCGTCCTATGATGAATGGCAGGAGACGAATCGAGAAACGCATATACGCGATGAGAATCACCCTTTCTCTTATGCCTTTGTAGACTATGTTAGATGTGATTCCAACAGGCGTTGTATACAATCTGATAACAAAGATTTCTAATATAGACGGAGAATACCATTCTCGGAAAGGATGCGCTCTTCGCTGATGAGATATTGGAGAGCGGCATCTAATTGACGCTGAGGTATGGCGAGAGATTTCAATTCGGTGATGGGATGGGGGAGATTGTCGCTTAACAAGGCGATGAGTTGTTGTCGCACTGGTGCGAGACGCTTGTCGGCAAGCTGATCGGTCTGATGTTCAAGACAGACATCGCATTGTGCACAATCTTTTGTTTGCAATTCTCCAAAATAACGGAGGAGCTGGCGACTGCGGCAGATGTCATCGTTTGTTGCATAGTGTTGCATTGATTTGATGCGACGGATGAACTGTTCCTTACGTTCTTCATAGACCGAAGGAGGGATGATGATGCGGTCGGTTTCCTCTCGATCTTGTGTATAAGTGATGTACGGCATTTTACGTCGAGGAATGAAATGCAGGATGCGTCGCTGACTCAATGCTTTTAAGTTCAGATAAACTTGCTGTTTGGTGAGATTCGCCTGCTGGGCAATCAGTGCTTCATCTATGTAGACATAATCGGTGAACAGTCCGCCATATGTGCGCAGGAGCGTTGTGATAACAGTTTCTTCGTGTGGACTCGTTTCCTCCAAGCGGTAGAGTTCATTGCGTCCGAGCAGAAACATCACGCGGGCTGCCGCATCGGGATCAGTTTCATAATGGATGTAACCGGAGCGTTCTAAGATGTGAAGGGCAGCATCAGCCTGTATGGGAAAGTGTTTGAAAGTGTGGCAAAATTTATCGATGTCGAATTCGAATGTGTATCCGTTGCCGCTTCCTGCACCAATTTGATAATAATAGGCGAGGTGTTCGTAGACCTTTTTTATATACTCCTTCTCGGGAAAATTGTCTACGATTCGTTTGTTTAATTTCCTCGTGTCGCTGTCGTTATAGAGTAGTATGGCATAAGATTTACCGCCGTCACGACCAGCTCGTCCCGCCTCTTGGAAGTAAGCCTCAATGGAATCGGGACAATTAAGGTGGATAACAGTTCGCACATCAGCCTTATCAATACCCATTCCGAACGCATTGGTGGCCACGATCACGCGTGTCTGATCAGACTGCCAGTCTTTTTGTCGCTGGTCTTTGACGGCATGATCAAGACCAGCGTGATAGAACGTGGCACTGATTTGATGTGCTTCCAATAGTTGAGCAATCTCCTTGGTTTTGCGTCGGCTACGCACATAAACGATAGCGCAACCCTTCACTACGGTAAGAATATGAATAAGTTCGGCTTCTTTGTCCTCTGTGTGACGCACGACGTAGGCAACATTCTGCCGTTCGAAACTCATGCGAAAAACGTTTTTCTCTGCAAAACCTAATTGCTTCTGAATGTCATCGACTACTTCTGGTGTAGCGGTTGCTGTCAGAGCGAGCAAGGGAATACCTGGTTTCAAACGACGGACAACAGTGATATTCAAATAAGCCGGGCGAAAGTCGTATCCCCATTGACTGATACAATGGGCCTCATCAACAGTGATAAAACTGACATGGATGTGTTTTAGTTTGGCTTGAAAAAGTTCGGATCCCAGTCGCTCTGGTGAAATATAAAGGATCTTGACACCTCCGAAGACACAGTTTTCAAGTGCTTTGATGATTTCTTGCCGTGACATTCCTGAGTAAATAGCCGTGGCTTGGATGCCGCGTTGGCGCAGGTGCATCACTTGGTCTTTCATCAAAGCGATGAGTGGCGTGATCACAAGACACACGCCTTCGCTCGCAAGAGCCGGAATCTGGAATGTGAGGGATTTGCCACCACCTGTGGGCATCAATCCCAATGTGTCGCATCCTTTACCAATACTCTTGATAATGTCGTGCTGAATACCGCGAAAATCTTCAAATCCCCAATATTTTCGTAGTATTTCAGTATATTGGTCCGTGGTTGAATTCAAGGCTAATCCCCTTTTATCTTGTCTGTCTCAATCATTTGATTCTCTTCGGCTGGTCGAATATCTTCAATTTGTAGTTGAAGCGAACCGCGCTTGAAAACATTATCCTCAATGGTATAGGCAATATCGAAACTGCACTTCGATTTGATAAATCGTGCTGAGGCACTTTGTCCGAAAGCTATTCCATTGATGACACAACTCGATTTTGAGTCGACAAGTTCCAATTTGATATGTTCTTGTTCACGTCCAACCACTTTGCTGGTTCCATAATCGTAGACGTCGACCGTACAAAAGAGAGGCTTCTGATTACCTGGTCCGAAAGGTGAAAAACGTTTCAGATCGTTGTGTAATCGCTTGGTGATGTCTTTGAAATCGATAATAGCATCGATGTTGAGCATGGCTTCCGTCTGTTCGGGTTGAATATGTTCGTCGACATAGGTTTGGAATTTAGCACGGAATTTCTTGATGTCGTTCCATCGTAACGTGAGGCCGGCAGCATAGGTATGACCGCCAAAGTTGACCAAAAGATCGCGGCAACTCTTGATGGCTGCGTAAATATCAAATCCTGTCACACTACGAGCCGACCCTGTGGCATAATCTCCATCACGGGTCAGGATCACTGTCGGACGAAAATAAATTTCTGTAAGGCGAGAAGCCACAATACCGATTACGCCTTTTTTCCAATTCTCGTCATAGAGAACAATGGATGAACGATGCTGTTGGCTTTCTAACTTTGCCACAATCTGATTGGCTTCTTCGGTCATCTGTTTATCAATGTCTTTGCGCTGCTCATTGTATTCATCAATGTGTTTAGCTTTTTTCAGCGCAGTGCCGTAATCTTTTTCCACGAGTAGATCAACACTCTCTTTACCGTTCTCCATCCGACCTGACGCATTGATTCGAGGTCCGATCTTGAAGATGATATCGCTCATCGATAAGTCGCGACCATTAAGGCCACAGATGTCTATAATCGCCTTCAAACCCAAGCTGGGGTTCTGATTCAACTGTTTGAGTCCGTGAAAGGCCAAGATTCGATTCTCGTCGACTACGGGAACAATATCGGCGGCAATGCTCACAGCACAGAAATCGAGTAGTGGAATGAGTCGCGAGAATGGAATCGTATTGTTCTTGGCGAATGCCTGCATAAATTTAAATCCTACACCGCAACCACACAGATGCTTGAACGGATAAGAATCGTCGGGACGTTTGGGGTTAAGGATGGCCACAGCCTTGGGCATTAACTCATCTGGGACATGGTGATCACAGATGATAAAATCAATTCCCAGCTCCTTAGCATAAGCAATCTCATCGATAGCTTTAATACCGCAATCGAGAATAATAATGAGTTTGACCCCCGTATTCTTAGCATAATCTATTCCTTTCTTGCTGACTCCATACCCTTCTTCATAGCGGTCGGGAATGTAATAATCAATATTGGAATAGAATTGTTGTAAAAATTTATATACCAACGCCACAGCCGTACATCCGTCTACATCATAGTCGCCATATACCAAGATGCGTTCTTTACGTCCCATAGCATCATTTAATCGGTCGACTGCAATGTCCATATCTTTCATTAAGAAAGGATTGATCAAGTCGGCAAGTTGTGGACGAAAGAAACGCTTAGCTGCCGACTCGGTGCTGATGCCACGACGGATCAGCAAAAGGGCAAGAATGGGATTGATATTCAGTTTTTCTCCCAATTCCTTAGCTGCTTGCTTCTCTTCTAATGTGGGTGGTTCGTAATTCCATTTGAAGTGCATTTATATGATTTTTATTTCTTTTCGCAATGTAGTTTGATGCCTTTCACATGGCATCCGAGGCCAAAGTTACGAATATAAAATAAGAAAACGGCAGCTTCTGATCGAAAAAACAGAAACTGCCGTTAATTTATTTACTAATCGCCAAATGCGATCAAATACCCATTTTTTTACGAATGTCTTTGGGAATAGCGTTCTTATTCACCATAAAATCCATAGTGTTGGCGGCAATGAACGTTTTGGTCATATACCAAATACCTTTATAATCACCGGCTTCACCCCACGAATTTTTCACCATATAATATTCTTTACCATTCTGATCTTTGGCAATTCCATAGATTAGCATACCATGGTCATCTGTGAGTTCCCAATTATCGAAACGTTCCTGACGCATCTTCTGTGTGGGAGTAACTTCGGGTGCTCGGCAGCCCAGCGAATCTAATTTATTGCTTTTCTCTATTTTGCTGAGCTTCAGCCATCGTGCCATATCGCTACCGGTGAGTCCCGGCATCTTCTTAGTATCATAAGCATAAGCTAAACCTTGGCGAGTGAATCCTTCTTCTGACACATCTCCGCCCCATGCCACAGTGTAACCATTCATCACGGCATTGTCGATGACACGCATCATATCTTCCATTGGGAGATTCCAAGACAGTGGATTACGCCAGTTGTCTTGCACTTCTACGGCGAATTGAGTCCAAAACGGATGGTGTGTATAGCTCGTGATGGTCACGTAATCATTGAAATTGAGGCCGAGACTTGCTGCGAATGATTTCGGCGTATAGGTCTTGCCCTGATAGGTAAATGACTGAGGACACTTACCTAAATAAGAATCTAAGATGCCCTGTAAGCCTACTTGCCACTGCGTGGTCAATTTTTTTGCTCTTGTTTTTGCAATAGCCGCTACATAAGGACTCATCACTTCAAACAGCTCATTATAGTTATTGAGCGAATCACCATAAAGTGTTCCTGGCAACGGCATTGCATTTTCAGGGCAGATACCATAGTTTTGGAGGCAATAAAGCACATCATAAGCGCTTCCGCCCTGTGCAAATTGACAATCGCCGTGCAGTCGAACAACCTGGCGGGCGCGGTCCATATACGTTTTGTTAGCCACGAATGATTCGCAGAGATCATAGATTTTGCCGGTAGCTTTGAGGATTTCGCTTTCGAAATAACTCAATGTTGAGTAATCCCAACACGTGCCGCTGCGACTTTGATTCTTAATACTCGTGATTTTGTTTTCTTTGACAACAGTGAACACGGGTTTGTTTTTGTTCAGGCTGTCTCGTTTGTTTTCCGCACTTACGCCCGTTGTTATCAAGGCGAATAATGCGAGTGCTAAAACTTTCTTCATTGTTCTTTTTATGTGATTTGATTTAGTTGTTCTCCATAAATGCCTCAACATCATTAGGATGATAAGGAATCAGATCTTTGCCGATGAAGCGGCAGCCGTCGTGAGTGATGAGGATATCATCTTCAAGACGTATACCGCCGAAATCTTTATAAGACTCCAATTTATCAAAATTGAGAAAGTCTTTGCAATATCCCGATGTTTTCCAATCGTCGATCAAATCGGGAATGAAGTAAATACCTGGTTCGTCTGTCACGACAAAACCTTCTTCCAAGCGGCGTCCCATACGCAGACTGTTGGTACCGAATTGATTTAAATTAGGTCTAGTTTCCTCATCGAAGCCCACATTGATTTGGTCTAAATTCTCCATATCGTGCACGTCTAAGCCCATCATATGTCCTAATCCGTGAGGCAAGAATATTGCATGTGCACCGGCACGAACGGCTTCTTCGGTATCGCCTTTCATCAAACCGAGCTCTTTCAGACGGTCGGTCATCAATCGACAAACAGCCAAATGCACATCGAAATACTTCACTCCTGGTTTGGATATTTCTAAAGCGTAATCGTGACAGGCTTCAACAATGCTGTAAATCTCCAATTGACGTTGGGTAAACTTACCTGTGACAGGCATGGTACGAGTATTATCCGAACAATAATTATTCATATTTTCGGCGCCGGCATCACACAAAACGAGCTTGCCTGCTTCCAATTGATTGAGCGAAGGAGCACCGTGGAGAATCTCGCCGTGTTGTGAAAAAATGGTGGGGAAGCTCACTGACGAACCGTAAGAAAGTGCAATGCCATTCACTTGACCTGCAATATATTTCTCGGTTCGGCCCGGTTTGATGAGGCGCATGGCTGTGGTGTGCATCTGATAACCGATGGTTGCTGCATGCTCCAATTCTTTTATCTCTTCTGCATCCTTCACCGAACGCATTTTCACGACAGCTTTGATCAAATTCATCGAAGCAGACTCTTTCTGCTGATTAGGATGAATGCCAAGCAAATCGAGTATTTGTAGTTTGATATCAAAGCGGTAAGGAGGAAGGAAATGGATCTTACGTTTCTGACGGAGTGCGTCGTTGCAAATCTTTGTTAGTTCTTTCATCGGGGCTGAATGGCTTACACCCACTTCCGAAGCCATATTGCTCACGCTATTCACACTGCCATACCATACAATATCTTCAATATCTATATCGTCTCCGATGAGCGTTTCGGTGTTGTTATCTATATCAATCACGCCGACAAGACCGTCGCGCTGTTGACCGAAATAGTATAAAAACGACGAATCCTGACGAAATGGATAGTAGCCGTTATTAGGGAAATTACAAGGCGACTCATTGTTGCCGAATAACACGATTACACCGTCTCCAACAAGTCTTTGAAGCTCTTTCCGACGGCGAATATAAGTTTCTTTGTTAAACATAATATTATTTTTTAGAACCTTTGGCTGCAAAGGTAATAAAAATCAGATTAAAACATTATCTTTGTTGCGAATATTTCTGATCTTATGATGATTGATACAAACACGGGGTTGGTGCTGGAAGGCGGAGGGATGCGCGGTGTTTTTACTTGCGGCGTATTGGATGCTTTGATGAAGCATGATGTTTATTTCAATTACATTGTGGCTGTTTCGGCCGGTGCTTGCAACGGGATGTCGTATATGAGCAAACAACCGCGCCGCGCACGGATATCCAACATCGATTATCTTGCTCGTTATGATTACATTGGCTTGCGTCATCTTGTCACGCAAGGCTGTATTTTCGACCAAGAACTTCTCTATGACAAATTCCCTAATCAATATCTGCCGTTCGATTACGATGCTTACTTTCGTAATCCTGCCACTTTTGAGATGGTGACCACTAATTGTGATACAGGCCGGGCGATGTATCTCACAGAGCGCAGCGATCGGCAACGACTGCTCGCAATCGTGCGTGCTTCGAGCAGCCTTCCCTATGTGAGCAAGATAGTGATGGTCGACGGAATACCGATGCTCGACGGCGGAATCATCGACAGTATTCCTGTTTTGCGGGCCATCGAAACAGGCCATCGTCACAACGTCGTGGTGATGACGCGCAATCGTGGATACCGGAACACGAGTAAAGACTACAAGATTCCGCCTTTTATCTATAAGCATTATCCCCGCTTACGCGTCGCTTTGAGTCACCGGATTGAGGCTTATAATGCTCAGTTAGAGATGGTAGAGGAGATGGAACGCCATGGAGAAATCATCTGTATTCGTCCGAGTCAGCCGTTGGAAGTGGGCAGGATTGAGAAAGACATAGCCAAACTCGAGCGCCTATATGAAGATGGTTTTGCGCAAGGAGAGCAATTCTGCATTACGCTAAGCTCTTCATGCAGTGTGGAAAGAGGTGTGTGAAAAGACGAATGATTACGCTGTCACGCAATTATAAAATGTGAATTAAAACAGTGATGGCACTGTTTTTGATTAGTACCGTCACTGTTCCCATTCAATGTATTGCTATCGTTGTAGGCAAGTGCGGGAGAAAAGAAATAATCGTTTAGGATACTGGGCTTACCAGGGGAGGTGCTGGTGTTTTAACTGTACAAATTTTCTATTGAGAAATTGCATGCGTTATGCAATTTCTCAATGAGTTATTCTAATGATTTATTTCTTATTCCCATTCGATTGTTGATGGTGGTTTAGAAGAAATGTCGTAGCAAACGCGGTTCACACCTTTGACTTTATTAATGATTTCATTAGACACTTTGGCCATGAAATCATAGGGGAGATGCGCCCAGTCGGCTGTCATTGCATCCATACTTGTCACTGCACGCAGAGCCACAGGATGCTCATAAGTGCGCTCGTCGCCCATGACGCCGACGCTCCGAACAGTGGAGAGCAGAATGGTTCCGGCTTGCCAAACTTTATCATAGAGGCATTCGCCATCTTCACAAATATAGTTGTGCATTGCTTCGATGTAAATATCATCGGCTTCCTGCAATATACGCACCTTTTCGCGAGTGATATTGCCGAGAATGCGCACGGCTAAACCCGGACCAGGAAAGGGATGGCGCTTGATCAAATGATCGGGCATTTGCAGTTCGTAACCTACGCGACGCACCTCGTCTTTGAATAACCATTGCAACGGTTCGCACAATTGCAGTTTCATTTCCTTGGGCAATCCACCCACGTTGTGATGACTTTTGATGGTCATTCCGGTGATACTCAGACTCTCGATGCGGTCGGGATAAATTGTGCCTTGTGCTAACCATTTGGCATCGGTGATCTTTTTGGCTTCGGTATTGAACACTTCCACGAAATCGCGACCGATGATCTTGCGTTTCTCTTCGGGGTCGGACACGCCTGCAAGATCTGCAAAGAACTTGTCGGAGGCATCAACGCCGATAACGTTCAACCCCAAACCTTTATATGCATCCATCACTTTGGCAAACTCATTCTTGCGTAACATTCCGTGATCGACAAAAATACAGGTGAGATTCTTGCCGATGGCGCGATTCAAAAGCGTGGCACACACGCTGGAATCTACACCGCCACTGAGTCCCAGGATGACGCGATCGTTGCCTAACTGTTGCTTCAACTCTTGCACCGTGGACTCTACGAACGAGGCCGCACTCCATTGCTGTTTGCTGCCGCAGATATCGATGACAAAATTGCGGAGCAACTCCTTGCCCTGCAATGTGTGAAAGACTTCGGGATGAAACTGCACGCCCCACACGGGATTGACCGTGCTGGCGTAAGCGGCAAACTTGACATCGGCCGTCGAAGCGATCACATGGCAGTCTGCGGGGATTGCCGTGATCGTGTCGCCATGGCTCATCCACACTTGCGAATGCTGATCAAAACCTTTGAACAACGGATTCTCCGTGTCCACAGTCATCAGGTTTGCCCGTCCGTATTCGCGAGTTCCCGTTTGTTCCACCTTGCCGCCGTTGGCGTAAGAATAGAATTGCGCGCCGTAACAGATGCCCAACACGGGATATTTTCCGACAAAATCAGACAACTCTGCTTTGAAAGCTGCGCTGTCGTGAACGGAATAGGGCGAACCACTCAGGATAACTCCTATAATCGAAGGGTCGTTTTTGGGAAACTTGTTGTAAGGTAAAATCTCGCAGAAGGTATCCAGTTCGCGCACCCGACGACCGATGAGCTGTGTGGTTTGCGAACCGAAATCAAGAATGATAATCTTCTGTTGCATAGGTGATATTGTATGATTAAATGATATATTCCTCGTTGGAGGAAGAGGGATTTGGCGTTTGCAAAATTACTTCTTTTTCTCGTAAACGTTGCACGAAACCGTCAGATTGTTTTCAAGAATGCGTCGGCCTCATTGAGAGTAACTGTTTTTCCCACGTCGATTAACCGTAAATCAGGCTGCAAATAACCGTAAATCGGAGCCTGGCTAACGGTATTTAGGTAAAGGTCTATGATACTGAACTTTGCTGGCCAATTGTTCATCACTCGGAATAAAGCCGGTGAAAACGTATGGATTCCTGCAAAAGCGAACTTCCGACAACGTGCAACATCAAGTGCGGCATCAGGCGATCTCACTTCACCCGTCTCAATATTGGTCCATCCCACGAGCCGCATGTCATCATCAAAAAGCAAATAGCGCTTGGTCTCGCGCTCGCTGACAAGGAGTGTGGCAGCGTTGTCGACACTCTCGCGATAAAACTTCTGCAAGTCAACATTGCTCAGAATGTCGACATTGTGAATGAGAATCGGTTCGTCGTTTTTAAACAATGGAGCCGCTTTTCGTAGTCCGCCGCCCGTATCCAACAGTTCATCAGATTCATCTGAGATACGAATATCCAGTCCAAAGTTTTTGTTTTCGGTCAAGTAACGGATGATTTGATCAGCGAAATGGTGCACGTTGACCACCAGCCTATCGGCTCCGGCCTCGCTCAATCGCGTGATAACACGTTTCAATAGCGATTCTCCACCCACTTCGACAAGCGCTTTGGGTTTGTGGTCGGTTATCGGTTTGAGTCGTGTTCCCAAGCCGGCTGCAAAGATCATAGCCTGCATTGTCAATGTGTTTGAGTTGTTGTCAATACCTGAGAAATATTTTGCTCACGATGCGTGATGTGTACCTCTACGCCAAATTTATCGTGAATGTGTTCGGCTAAATGTTGCGCACTGTACACGCTGCGATGTTGACCGCCCGTGCAACCGAATGAAAACATCAGACTGGTGAACCCACGTTGGATATAGCGTTGCACATGATGGTCAGCCAAACTATACACATGATCGAGAAAAGAGAGTATCTCGCCATCGTCTTCCAGGAATCGGATAACCGGTTCGTCAAGCCCAGTGAGCTTTTTATAGGGTTCGTAACGGCCGGGATTGTGTGTCGAGCGACAATCGAAAACATATCCTCCGCCGTTTCCAGATGTATCTTCGGGAATACCTTTTCGATATGAAAAGCTGAACACTCGTACCACAAGTGGCCCCTTGCCGTCGTATTTCGAGAATGTGGCGGGGCCGTCCTGCGGATGAGCTGCATACACATTAGAGTTGGAAATACGGAAACCGTCGCTGCGAATAGGCATGGATGCTTCGGCAGGAACAAATTGTGGCAGTTCGGTTAAGCGTTTCAGCATGTCCATCAGATAGGGATAAGGAAACACATCGGCATTCATTTTCAACAGATCGCGTAAGTTTGTCATAGCAGGTGGTATCGAATCGAGAAAATGTTTCTTGCGTTCGAAATAACCGCGAAACCCATATGCCCCGAGCACTTGTAGTGTGCGGAAGAGCACGAAGAGGCTCAGCCGATCCACGAAATGACGAACCGATGGCACTTCTGTGTAGTTTTTCAGTGAGTTATAATATTCATACACCAACTCGCGACGCAGTTTGAACGGATATTTGGCCGAAGCCTGCCACAAGAATGAAGCCAAATCGTAATAAAACGGACCTTTGCGGCCGCCCTGAAAATCAATGAAATAAGGATTGCCCTGTGCATCGAGCATGATATTTCGAGCTTGAAAATCACGATAAAGAAAGCTATCGCTTGGTTCTGAAACTAAGTCTTTGGCAAGCATTCGGAAGTTGGCTTCGAGCTTGAGTTCGTGAAAATCCAACTCTGTTGCTTTCAAAAAACAATATTTGAAGTAGTTCAGATCGAAAAGAACACTATCTGTATTCAATTCAGGTTGAGGATAACAGCAACTCCAATCCAGTCCTTGCGCACCCCGGATTTGAATGTTGGGTAATGCTCTGATGGTGTTCACGAGCAGTTGTTTTTCCTTTTGGTTGTATCGTCCGCCTGTATCCCGACCGCCGCGGAGGGCATCGAAGAGCGACATGTCGCCCAAATCGGTCTGCAAATAGCGCAGTTCGTCATCGCTCACAGCTAAGATTTCGGGAACGGGTAATTGCTTAGCGGTGAAATGGCGGGCCAAACTTACAAAGGCGTGATTCTCATCCCGACTCGTGCCGATCACTCCGATGACGGTTTGTCCAACGTTATCGATCATTCGGACGTATGTTCGATTGCTCCCGGAACCGGGCAATTGCTTGCAGGCAGTGGGACGTTTACCGTACCATGTGCGATATAATTCAATCAGTTTCTCCATTCTTTCTTACATATTGCTGCACGAAATAGTCGGCCACTAACAACAAAAGAATGATGCCGAGTGACATCCAAAAGGATTCGGTGATATAAAGCAGTCCGCCGGCGACGGCAGCCAATATTGCGATATGTTTCCAATCGATTGCATGTTTCATGCTGCAAAAATAGGAAAAATAGTTGAGAACGGCGGGGTGATCATCGGGAGAAATGTCGAATAACTGTACTCTAAAATGAGCATTGCTGTTATGCTGTTTGCAAATAACGCTTAATGAGATGCCGAAAAAGCCTCTTTTGCACGCCAACTAACAGCCTCTTACACTGCGAAAAAGCGTTAGTTGCAAAGGATATTACACAAATTTGTCTTCATCTCTTGCATTTATCGGAAATAATGTTTATATTTGCGACAATCTATTAATCCATTAAACAAACTACGATGATGAGAAAAATCAATGTTTTAAGAATGTTGGCAATAATGCTGACGGGCGTGATGTTTGCTGCGTGTGAGAAAGCGGACTGGAATGAGGAAGACCCTAAACCTGCACCGAAGGATGCCGTGCATGTGGTGTTCAGTGTCAAACGCTTTGAGCAGATACCATTCAACGATGGCATCAGTGTGACGAAAGCCGGTGTGAATGCGGATCAAGTCTGCACGCATATCAATCTGGCGGTGTTCAATGACGGTGGAAAAGTGAAGGCGATCAACCAAAAAGCGGGAGATGAACACTTTGGAACGATTGCTGCCGATTTGTCTAAGGGCACGTATAAAATCGTCATTATTGCACACAGTTGCAAAGGAGCGGCAACCATAAGTTCGCCTGAGAAGATTTCATTTCCCGATAACAAACTCACCGATACGTTTTATTATTGTGCGGATGTTACGGTGGACGAAGCCGAAGAATACAACATCGAACTCAAAAGGGCAGTGTCGATGTTCAGGCTGATCACCGACGATGCCATACCGGCAAAGGTCACTACGATGCGATTTTACTATACGGGTGGCAGCAGTTCGTTGAATGCCGTGACGGGATTCGGTTGTGTTAAGTCGCGCCAAACGGAATTGCGGACGATCGATGCTGCGTCTGTGGGTAACCCAGGGAAGTTTGAAGTCTACACGTTTCCGCATGCAGAGACTGGTGAGTTGAAGATGACAATCACGGCATTGGATGCTGCCGGCAATGAGGTGAAGAATCAAGCGTTTACCAAAGTTCCCATTAAACGAAACGTGATCACGCAATATTCCGGTAAGTTTTTTGGTGACTTGGGGCCTTCATCGTCATCGTCTTTTGTTTTGAAAGCCGATAATGCGTGGGGACAAAACAATTTCAAGTATTGAAAGAGAGCCATACCTATATCTCGGTAAATTGCGAACAAGTGAAGCCTTGCATTGGCTAATAATACAGGAAAGGTGATGACGATATCGCTTTTTGTTGTAACTTTGTAGCGCAAATGAATATATTCCAAGAACTGAAAAGAAAGGATCACCCTCGGATTCTGGGTGGACTTGACATCTTTAAATATATCGGACCGGGATTACTCGTCACCGTCGGCTTTATCGATCCAGGCAATTGGGCCAGCAATTTTGCCGCAGGCTCTGAGTTTGGATATGCACTGCTGTGGGTGGTAACTCTTTCCACGATTATGCTTATCGCTTTGCAGCATAATGTGGCACACCTCGGTATCGTGACAGGACTGTGTTTGAGCGAGGCGGCCGAGAAGTACACGCCGCGCTGGGTGGGGCGCCCCATCATCATCAGTGCTGTTCTTGCCAGCATATCTACATCAATGGCAGAGATTCTCGGATCTGCCATTGCTTTACAAATGCTCTTCGGTATTCCCATCGCATGGGGCTCCATTCTGACTGTGGTGGCTGTGTCGATCATGCTGTTCACCAACTCCTATAAACGAATGGAGCGCGCCATCATCGGCTTTGTATCAATGATCGGCCTATCGTTTATCTATGAATTGTTTTTAGTCGACATCGATTGGCCTGCTGCCACTTATGGTTGGGTTGTGCCGAGTGTGCCCAAAGGTAGTCTGCTAATCATCATGAGTGTGCTCGGTGCAGTGGTAATGCCGCATAATCTGTTTCTTCATTCGGAAGTGATTCAGAGTAGGCAAATCAACACCAAAGGAAAAGTGAGTATTGAGAAGACGTTGAAATATGAGTTTATGGACACGCTTTTCTCAATGGCTGCGGGCTGGGCCATCAACAGTGCAATGATTTTGCTCGCCGCATCTACGTTTTTTCAAAACGGCACTCATGTGGAAGAACTCTCTCAGGCGCAGGCTCTTCTGGCTCCGTTGTTAGGCAATAATGCCAGCAATATCTTTGCTATTGCCTTGCTCTTGGCTGGCATATCGAGTACGATCACGAGTGGAATGGCAGCAGGGAGTATCTTTGCGGGAATGTTTGGTGAGTCTTATAACGCTAAGGATACGCACTCTGTTGTGGGGATTCTGATCTCACTCGGTGTATCGTTGTTGATCATTTTCTTCATTGCCGACCCATTCGAGGGGCTGATTTACTCGCAAATGATTTTGAGTGTTCAACTCCCTTTCACCGTTTTCTTGCAAGTGAGTCTCACATCTTCTAAGCGAGTGATGGGTGTTTATGCCAATCGTCCTTGGAATTCGGTCTTTCTTTATTTTCTTGCCACGATTGTCACCATATTAAATATATGGCTGTTGGTGGAGAGTTTGATGTAAATACGCCTCTTATATATGACAAGACAAGAGAGATACAAATATATTTTGGATTATTATCGGGTGAAAATGCCGCGTGTGTCGACAGAATTAGAATTTGGGAGTGCATTCCAATTGATCGTCTCTACACTGCTCAGCGCCCAATGCACAGACAAGCGTGTCAATCAGATCACACCCGAATTGTTTCGCCATTATCCCACTGCAGAAGCAATGGCAGCCGTAGAACCCGAAGATGTTTACCCTCTTATCAAAAGCGTCTCCTATCCGAATGCGAAAGCTCAACATTTGGTTGGGATGGCGCGAATGATTGTGAACGACTTCGGCGGAGAACTTCCTGATCGAACGGAAGATCTCATCAAATTGCCCGGCGTGGGGCGAAAGACGGCCAATGTGTTGCAAGCCGTTTGGTTCGGAAAAGCGACTATGGCGGTCGATACACATGTCTATCGGGTGAGTCATCGCTTGGGTTTGGTTCCGAAAACCGCAGATACGCCTTACAAAGTGGAACAAGAACTACTCAAAAACATTCCCGAAGCCGATGTGCCTAATGCCCATCACTGGTTGCTTTTACATGGACGGTATATCTGCACCAGTCGAATGCCACATTGCGCAGAATGTCCTTTCGATTCTTTCTGCCCTAAATTGTTTGAAAATTCTAAGTTGAAATAATCATGCAAGCAAAGAGAATACTGACCTTTCTCACAGAGTTGATGGCCAATAACAATCGTCCTTGGTTCCTGGAACACAAAGACGAATATAATGAATGTCGTGCGGATTTTGAAGCAGGAATCGCTCAAGCTATCGTGCGAATCTCCGAATTCGATCCCGAGATTGCCCACTTGCAAGTGAAAGACTGTGTGTATCGTTTCAATCGCGATACACGATTCTCACCGGATAAATCGCCTTATAAGAATCATCTTGGTGCTTATATCTGTGCACATGGCAAGAAAGCATTGCGTGGCGGTTATTATCTGCACCTCGAACCAGGCAACTGTCTGATGGCTGCCGGTGGCTATTGGTTGCCTACAAACATTCTGACATCTTGCCGAAATGAGATTATGGGTAACATCGATGAGTGGCGTCGGCGGGTTGAGAATGCGCCATTTGTGAAACTTTTCGGTCGTCCCGGTGAGGGAAAATGGGGCGAATCAAGTAAGGGTTTCGGCTTGGAGTCGTTGAAAACGGCGCCGAGTGGTTTTCCCCGTGATTATGAATTCATTCAATATTTACGAATGAAAGATTACTGTTGTTGGGTTCGCGTGCCCGACACGTTCTTCGAAGGAGACAACTGGTTGAATGAAATCGTAAAAGCCTTTCAAATCGCCAAGCCGATGATGGACTTCATCAATGCCGTTGTTGATGATTATGAATAAAGCAATTAAATGAATGAGCAGCTGGCGAATTCACACCAAACCGTCGAGTTGCCGTTTGAGTTCCTTCAACTGATCACGCACAGAAACAAGCGTGTCGAGCACTTCACTACTTTTGTCCACACCTTTGCGATTCTCGTTGATCATCTTTCTGGCAGCCGCCAACTTGAATCCTCGCACTTTGACCAAGGTATAAATCGTGCGCAGGAGTTCGATATCTTTCTCGGTGTATTGCCTGACTTTCGTGGTCGATTGCGTCTTGGGTCGGAGTTGCGGAAGCTCCGTCTCCCAATACCTCAGCGTGCTTTCGTTCACCCCTATCATCGTGGCAACCTCTTTGATTGAGTAATACAACTTCAAATTCTTATTCGGATTCAGTGGCATAATCATCAGCTTTGGTTGCAAATATACGCTAAATCACTGTAATAAATGAAGGAATTGGGAAGATTAACGTAATTCGGAATAATAAAGAATCTCTTGCCATTGCAAACTTTTTTTTCACAAAGTTTGGCCGTTCCAAAAGATTGTTATACCTTTGCCCCCAGTTTTCTTCGCCCCCTAAGTTAGGGGGATGGGGGTCTGAACAAGAGAGAGACTGATCAAAAAGAACAAACGAGAAGTATGATTAAACAAACAAATATAAACAACAGCACATCGATGCAAAAGAACACCGA
>NZ_BAIX01000020.1 GCF_000613405.1 Hoylesella enoeca JCM 12259
CGGAGTTCTTTTGCATCGCGCTGTTAGTTATATTTGCTTTTGTTGTCATATTCTCGTTTGTTCTTTTTGATCGGTCCCTCGTTTGTTCAGACCCCCATCCCCCTAACTTAGGGGGCGAAAGAGGCGAAAGGGACGAAAGAAATCGGGGGCAAAGGTATAACATCTTTTTGAATTAGACAAAGAAAATAAAGAAAAAGTATCGGAACTGGAAATTATTGTGCTGGTATTGTGGCTACCAATCATAATATAAATGAATGATGACGAATTGCTCCTATATCAGAACAATTCGTCATCTCCTTGTGTTTGTCTGCCTTGGCTTATACGCTGGGGCGACATTCCATTATCTGCTTACCACAATTGCAGGCGCTGTTCTTTTGGCAGGAACATCTTGTTATCAGCTTTCACGCCGAAAGCTTGGTACCAGGCGTCGATGTGAGGTAGCGCACCGTTGACGCGCCAGCGACCCAATGCGTGCGGATCGCTCTTGGTACGGTTGCGGATTTCCTGCTCGGTAATATTCTGGCCCCATACGCCGGCGTAAGCAGGAAGAAGCGCTGCTCGGGCGTGAAACCATCGATCGTAGGCAGCGGATGATTCTTCGTTGCATTCTTAAAGGCTGTGTAAGCTACTTGCAAGCCTCCGTGGTCGGCCAGATTCTCGCCCAGAGTGAGCTGACCATTGGCATTGAGATCGGGCAAGACCTTGATGGCCGAGAAGAAGTCGGCGTACTTTCCGGTTCGGCTATTGAAATTGGCGGCATCGCTCTTGGTCCACCAGTCGGTCATATTGCCGCTCTTGTCGTAGTGGCGGCCCTGATCATCGAATCCGTGTGTCATCTCGTGGCCAATCACTACACCGATAGCTCCGTAATTGAAAGCATCATCCGCCGACATATCGAAGAACGGCACCTGCAAGATTCCGGCAGGGAAACAGATCTCGTTAGTTGTAGGATTGTAGTAGGCGTTCACCGTCTGCGGCGTCATCAGCCATTCGTCGCGGTCCACGGGCTTGCCGGCACGGTGATCAATCTCCCATTTCGTCCAGAACTTTCGGCACGCCATTACATTGGTCAGTAACGACTGCTCTGCATCTATTGTGAGACCCGAAAGGTCTTTCCATTTGTCGGGATAGCCTATTTTGACGTAGAATGTGCGAAGCTTGTCAAGCGCTGCTGCCTTTGTCTTCTTGCTCATCCACGTCTGCGCACCGATTCGCTCGGCCAGTGCCACTTGCAGATTCTTCACCAACGCCTCCATTCGGGCCTTGGCCGAAACGGGGAAGTAGCGCTCTACATACATCTTACCAAGCGCTTCGCCCATCTGCTGCTCTACCATATTGGTAGCGCGCTTCCAGCGAGGATAGTTCTCCTTGCGTCCGGAAAGTACTTTTCCGAAGAAGTCGAAGTTGGCCGCTACGATAGGATCGCTCAGATAACCGGCCGAGCTATCTATAAAGTTCCACTCGATGTAGGCACGATAATCGTCTGCATTCATCGCGGTGATGAGTTTATCAACACCAGCCACGAATGCGGGCTGCCCTACGACCATTGTTTGAATATACTTGCTGTCTACACCCTCAGCATTGAGTTCGCGGGCCAACTGTACATTCGGGTAGCGCTTCTCAAATTCTTTCAGCGTCATCTTGTGATAGTTAGCCTCTACATCGCGCAGTTCAGTACGACTTTTGCTGATACGTGCCAGCGCAGTTTCAATGTTCATCACACCGCGCATCTTGGTCTCGGCCTGTGCTGCTGTAAAGCCGAAAAAACGAAACATCCGCACGAGATGCCGCTTGTACGCTTCGCGAATGGCCGTCGTAGCCGAATCGGTGTCGAGGTAATACTCCTTTTGCCCCAGCGTGAGTCCGCCCTGATGCACAAGCAAGATATTCATCTTGGCGTTCTTCTCGTCGGCATCAAAACTGGTATTCATAAAGCCCGAGATACCGTAGGGGGCATATTTCAATCGCAATGTTTCAAGATCGGCCACGCTTTTAGCACTCTCAAACGAATGAATGAACGGCATTACAGGCGACACGCCCTCGCGATTGAGTCGGTCGGAATCCATCGCCAATTTATAGAAATCGCTCAGCTTCCGCTCGATCGTACCCTTGGCGTACGAGCCTTTCATCAGCTCAGCAAGGATAGCATTGATACGTTTGTTGTTGTCCTGTCCCAAACGATCGAAACTACCGAAACGTGAATAAGCGGCGGGTAGGGGATTGTTCTTCATCCAGCCACCACAGGCAAACTCGTAAAAATCGTCACCGGCTTTCACACTTGGGTTCAGGTTAGCCGGGTCGACGCCCGACTTCAGCTGCTTCTGCGCCATTCCCGCAATCGGAGTGGTTGCCAACATCAGCAGCGGAATCATTCTTTTCATTCTCATAATTGGTCTATTTAATTGGTAAGTAAGTTTATTAATTTATAAGTAGACAAGTGAACGAGGTTACAAACAACTCATAAACCCGTTAACTCCATCCGTTCTAATTCTTCTGCCAGCATCATCCAGCGCTCGTTCTCTGCATCCAGCGTACGCTGGGTAGATATATATTCTGTGACGAGCGTCATATCCGAAGCATTCGCAGGATCGGAAAGCAAGCTGTTGAGTTCGGCGATCCGTTTCTCCATCGACGCAATTTTCTGCTCACAATCTTTCACAGCCTTAGCTGCTTTGTTGCGCTGCTTCATCTGCGCTTTGCGCTCGGCATAAGAGAACGAGGCTGCATCCCGCTTCACGTCTGTGTTCTCACTGCGCGACGAACCCGCAGCCTGTTTCGGTGCATCTTGTGCAGGAAAACTGCCCAAGCCGGCTCCATCAATCTTCCGCAATACAGCTTCGATAGCCGCGCCGCGCCTCTGCGACGGAATAGCATCGCCTAAGATATGTTCCGTCACACGCCCGTTCCCGAACTCAAAAACTTTAGTCACAAGTCCATCTAAGAAATCGCGATCATGACTCACGATAATGGCCGTGCCCTCAAAGGCTTTGATGGCCTCTTTCAAAACATCTTTTGAAGGCATATCGAGATGATTGGTCGGCTCGTCGAGAATTAATAAATTGACCGGCTCTAACAGTAACCGAATCATCGCCAGACGACTGCGTTCGCCGCCACTCAGCACTTTGACTCTCTTATCGATGTCGTCGCCGCGAAACATAAATGCGGCAAGAATATCCTTGATACGGAGTCGGATATCGCCGCGTGCCACGTTGTCGATCGTCTCGAAGACAGAAAGATTCTCGTCAAGTAGCTGTGCCTGATTCTGTGCGAAATAGCCGATCTGCACGTTGTGTCCTATTTTGAGTACTCCCGAATAAGGTATTTCGCCCATTATGCATTTCACTAATGTAGACTTACCTTCTCCGTTTCGCCCGACAAAAGCCACTTTCTCACCTCGTGAAATGGTAAAGGTGACGTGAGAAAAGACAGTGTGCCCTCCATAACTTTTTCCTACATTCTCACAAATAATCGGATAATCGCCACTTCTTAGGCACGGCGGGAACTTCAAGTGCATTGCACTGTTGTCTATTTCATCCACTTCGATCGGCACAATTTTAGCCAACTGCTTGATGCGTTGTTGCACTTGCACGGCCTTAGTTGCCTGATAACGGAATCTGTCTATGAAAGCTTTGATGTCGGCAATCTCCTTTTGTTGGTTCTCGTAAGCACGCAATTGTTGTTCGCGCCGTTCCTTACGCAACTCCACATATTCGTCGTACGTCACGCGATAGTCAATTACGCGTCCGCAACTAATCTCCAAAGTGCGATTGGTAACATTGTTGATAAACGCACGGTCGTGGCTCACCAGTACCACAGCCTTGGCCGACTGCACCAGAAACTGTTCTAACCAGCGAATCGATTCGATGTCGAGATGATTTGTTGGTTCATCCAGAAGCAATACATCCGGATGACGCAATAGAATCTTGGCCAGCTCGATTCTCATTCTCCATCCGCCACTGAACTCTGCCGTGGGGCGCTCTAAGTCTATGCGTTCAAAGCCCAATCCCGTAAGTGTGCGTTCGATTTCTGCCTCATAATTCTCGCCACCCATCATCAGAAAGCGCTCTTGTTCTTGTGTGAATCGTTCTACAAGAGCGAGATAATCCTCGCTTTCATAGTCTGTACGTTCGGTCAATTCACGGTTCATCTGCTCAATGTGCTCCTTCATCCGAGTGTTATCGGCAAACGCTTTGCGGGCTTCTTCGCGCACAGTTGTATCGTCTTGCAACACCATTACTTGCGGCAGATAGCCCACCGTGGTGTTGCCTGGCACAGCCACTACGCCCGCCGTAGGTTTCTGCTCGCCGCAAAGAATCTTCAACATCGTTGACTTTCCGGCACCGTTTTTTCCCACAAGTGCAATTCGGTCGCGGTCATTGATGACGAAACCCACATCTTCAAACAGCGGTTTCACACCGAATTCTACCTTCAATCCTTCTACTGAGATCATCTCTCTATACGTTATCCATCAGAAAGTTACAGACCTTGTGCCATCCGCCTGCTCTTCGATTGTCACCTTAACGGCATTTTCAGGCAAAAGTTCTTCAATGAGTTCAGGCCACTCCAAGAAACAGATGGCTCTGCTATAAAAATAATCTTCGTAGCCCATATCATACACTTCTTCAAGCTTCTTGATGCGATAGAAGTCGAAATGATAAATAAGCTCGTCTGTTTTTGCCGATCGATATTCGTTGACAATAGCGAAAGTAGGCGACGTAATGACATCATCCACACCGAGCTCTTCGCATACAGCTTTGATAAACGTGGTCTTTCCGGCACCCATCTTGCCATAGAACGCAAAGACAGTAGCCTTGCCCATCCCAGCGATGAACTCTCGGGCAGCTTCGTGAATGTAGTCTAATGATGTAATTTTGATTTCCATTCTATTTATTGTTTGTACTTGTTCTCTCGTTTACTACGCTTCTCATCCTCCCATTCGTCTTCTCGGCGTGAGCGTAACTAACGGAATAAGCATCTCTTCCATTGAGATTCCGCCGTGCTGAAACGTATCTTTATAGTAAGGTACATAGTAATTGTAATTGTTGGGATAAGCAAAGAAAGCTGCACCCGAAGCAAAAACGTAACTCGTGCTGAGGTTAGGCGCAGGTAGCTGCGCCTCAGCCGGCGTCTTGATCACGAACACTTCGCGAGGATTATAATTGAGATTCTTACCCAATTTATAGCGGAGATTGGTGTTGGTATTGCGATCTCCGATAATCTTTACAGGCTTGGAGACCCGTATCGAACCATGATCCGTGGTGACAATAACTTTATAATCCATTTCCGCAAGTCGTTTGAAGAGTTCAGAAAGGGCTGAATGGCGAAACCAACTTTGTGTAATCGAGCGATAAGCCGACTCGTTATTGGCCAATTCGCGCACCATCTTCGATTCGGTACGAGCGTGCGACAGCATATCGATAAAGTTGACAACAAGCACATTCAAATCGTTATTGCGGATGTCATTGAGCCGCTCGACAAATCGTTCTGCACCTGCAGAGTCGTTCACTTTAGTATAAGTGAATGTACTATGACGCCGATAGCGGTCTAATTGGGTCTGTATCAACGGACTTTCATTGATGTTTTTGCCTTCTTCCTCGTCCTCATCCACCCAGAGTTCGGGATACATTTCGGCGATGGCAGCAGGCATCAGACCACTGAAAATGGCATTGCGAGCATATTGTGTGGCTGTGGGAAGGATGCTGATGTACATCTCTTCACTGATGTCGAAGCGCTCGCCCAATTCGCGGGAAACCATTCGCCACTGATCGAAACGGAAGTTATCGATAACGATTAAGAACACTTTCTCACCACAATCGAACAATGGGAACACCTTCTTTTTGAATATATCGGTACTCATTAGAGGTCTGTCCGAAATGTTATCTGCCTGCCGTGGAGTCACCCAAGACAGATAATGTGTCTTGATATATTTGGCAAACTGTGTGTCGGCATCCTCTTTTTGCATTGCCAACAACTCTGTCATCGCACTGTCTGAACCCGCAAGTTCGAGTTCCCAATGTACCAGTCGCTTATAAACTTCCATCCAATCAGCCCACGAGCGGCATTCACTCATCTGCACGGAGATTTGCTGAAAGGCTTGCTGATAACCGCTTTGAGCAGCTTCTTTCACGATATCCTTACTGTGAATATTCTTTTTTAATGTCAGCAGAATCTGTTTGGGATTGACCGGTTTGATGAGATAGTCGGCAATTTTAGCACCTATTGCCTGATTCATTATATCCTCTTCTTCGCTCTTGGTGATCATTACCACAGGCGTAGAGGGTTGAATCTCCTTGATACATTGCAGTGTTTCGAGGCCTGTCAGGCCCGGCATCATTTCGTCGAGAAGTATCAAATCGAATGTCTGTTGCCTGCAAAGGTCGATGGCGTCAGTGCCGTTGCTGGCTGTGACGACTTCATATCCCTTGCTGCGCAGAAACAAGATGTGCCCTCTGAGCAGCTCAATCTCGTCGTCTGTCCACAGTAATAATCCGTTGTTCATATCTCAAAATCTTCAAGTTTCGCAAGCTCAACTTGTCTGTTTTCAAGTCAACCAGTTGACGAGTTAACGAGCATATCACTTGTTTACTCATCTACTTGTCCACTCGTCTACTGCTGAACTTACGAAAGTTTAGTTCTAAAATCCTTCCAATTCGTAATATTCATCTTCCGGATCGAAAGCTTTTTTCTCCTTCTTCTCCGTTTTTTTGACGATGGGTTGTTTCTTATTCGTTTTCTTGTCTACCGTTTTCGGCTTGACAGTCGTGTCTAATACATTATTGAAATAGAGGCCGGTTTCGTTACTTTTGGGCACAGTCGGGGCCATACTATCAGGCTTTGTAGCTACCTCTTCGGGCTCAATGAGTAACGGGAGCATACTCACTTTAAGTGGTGCAAAGTGCTTGGCATAAAACCGGTCATAATCATCGTAACTGTAACCACGCCCAATCAACTCCAAATTCGACCTGCTGATGATAAATTTGCGAGCTTCTTTCATCAGTCGGGCAATACCACGTTGACCATAAAGTCGGCGTGCATATTGTAACGCCTCATCGTAGTTACGAAACCCGCTCACCAGCATCCGGTGCACTCCTTCTACATCTTCGATACCGATGTCGAAGTTACGCACGAGAAAACTCGTAAAGTTGAATCCGGCAAGTTGGAACAAAAGACGATGCTCGTCGACTGAATCCGGTCGGTAAGCAATGACAAACAGAAAGTCGGCATTGCGATCATTACTGAATGTGTGCACTGCAATCGAATCGCTGTCTGCACCCACCCGGCTACGCATAGCCCACACATCGCCGATGTCGAATTGCCCTGTGTGCAGTCGCCTACCTGCATTCACCCCTTTAATGAGCATTCCTGCCATTTCACTCAACGAACTCTCGGGATATCGGGTCACTACTTCGGTCATACTGTTGAGACACGCCTGCGCATCGCCTTTATTAAGTTTGCTCAGTCCGTTGATGAATATAAACTTATCGCGGTTGGCTCCTTTGGGAAACTTCTGTGCCGAGAGATGTACATTTCCCATTGCTTCGGCATAGCGACCGGCCTTGAATGCCGCATACGTAGCTGTGTAGAGCGAGTCTTCCAAATGCACTCCTACGCGGGCATTTTCTCTAAAATAAGGGTCTGACAAGATGCTTGTCCATTGACTTTTGGGATACTCTGCTTTGAGTTTTTGCAGAAATAGTCCGGCTTGGGTCGGTTGATTGCGCCGCGAATAGAGCAGGAACAGATGGTAATAAACCTCATCCAAATGCTCGAATGTGCGATATTCGGCAACTATTCGCGTGAGTTCCCGCTCGCTCAAAGTTAAGTTGTCGAGTTTGTCCTTGAAAATCACGCCCGCGTGAAACAGTCCGTCGACCAACAGTCGGTTGCTGGCAGCCAACTGCTCTGACGTGAACGGAATCTGTGCCAAATAGTATTCGCGACGATGCGGATCGTTTTGTACACTGTCTTTGGACGCTTGGGGCGGAGCAAGGAGCGAATCCTCAGATACAAGGGAGTCGCGATCCCATTTCGATCGGCGGTCTTCCGTATTGAGACCGGCCACTACCGTCTTGTTGATTCGTTGCCAATTATCCACGTTCTCACGCCTTCCCCAAAGTCGTTGAAATGCGGTCTTTCCCTCGTTGATTATCAATGGGTTATAGAAATACCACAAATCGCCCTGCGATTGACCGTTAAACGCAGTGCGATTAACGGTCTTTTGCAGTGCAATTAACGGTCTTTCGTTAGACGATTGGATAGTTCTTGTAGAATCGAGGGCATTGCGTTGCATTTTTTCCTGTCGTTTCAAGGCTATTATCACGCGATCGATGGCAGCATTGCGAGCTTTCTCATCCATCCTTGCCAACATTTGAAGACTGTCTTGTAGATGGACTGTCTCAATGTGAGGTACTAATTCGTCGAGCACGGCCGACCGCTCACTGAGTTGCTCATAGTCGCTGCGATCTTTGTCAAGCAGACCGATGGCCTCGCCATAACAGCGTCGGGCATCGCTGAACCGTTGCTTTTCCCAATACAAATTACCTAATTTGAGCAGTAAAACACCCTTTTCCGTGCCATTACGTACGCTCTTTTGATTTCCTTTTTCGTATGCAGCGATGGCGCGGGCAGTATCTCGTCGGGCCAAGAAGATATTGCCTTCGGCATAATAGATTTGGTCGAGAAAATCCTTGTTGTTATCCGATGAGGCCATTCGTTCAAGTCGATGAAGCTGTTTCTTGCCTTGACCTGAGGCCGAAACCTCTGTCATCGCAATGCGAGCATTGAACGCCAGTTCGTAAGGAGGATGCTGACGAATGACTCGTCGGAATGCTCTATTGGCCAGTTCTTTACGTCCTAAGGCTGCTTCCAACTGTCCCATCAAGTACCATTCGCGTGCTCGCTGTTTGCGACGAAGTTCGTGCCGGATAACCTTTTGCAGATAAGGGATGGCCTTCTCATAATTACCAGTACGGATATAATAATCCGCATAGGTGTGATCCCACTCCTTGACAGCTCGCCAATCTAACGAATCGCGCTGCATATTGCGAATTACTTCCTCAGCGTCGTACATCCATCCTTGTTCTATGTAGCATTTGGCAAGCCATGCACGGGCTTTCCCATAGATGGCAGGTTGTGTGGAATAGAGACGACTCATATAAGCAAACGTCGAGGCAGCATCCTCGAATGCGCCTTTATGAAATTGTGACTTACCCATCAGCAACCACGCTTTCCACAGGAAAGGATTATACTCCCGACGACTCAACCACTCGATATCTTTCTGTGTTTTGCGCCGCCCTGGTGTCCAGGTAGGACGTCGTTTAATGCTGTGTTGATGTATGGCTTTCTTTGCTTTGGTAATAGCTATCTCGAAGTTGGCACTCCCTAAATCTATACTTGCCTTATTTCCTACCGTATAAAGTGGTATCAGTTCGGTGAAATTATCGTGATTGCCATTCTCTTTTTCTAATGAGCCGTCGATATAAGCTACCGAACCATTATAGTATGTATTGTAATTCGCCGTAAAAGCGTGCCACAATCTACTCTGCGAAGTGTTTTGCTTCACAGAGCATCCTATTGCCATTACGTTGAGTATCAGCATCAGGAAGGGAGCGATATGTCTTTTGTCAAGCCGTGGCACGAGGTTGTCTATACATTGAAGTGAGTGTCTTGGCGATTTTGAACAGGGCGTAAAGGATGATACTTACAAAGATAATGGAGGCTCCCGAAGGAACGTTTAGCGCATAAGAGATGGCAAGTCCGCTAAGGCAATCGGCCCATCCGATAACGATGCTGAGGCCAATCATTCGCTTGAAACTATATGTAAAGAGGTTGGCTGTCATCTGCGGGATGGTCAAAAGACTGATGGCAAGGACGATACCCACCATTCGCAACGTCGAGACAATGGTCATAGCAATAAGCGCCATCATCATATATTCGATGAGAGTAACGGGCAAATGCTGAGAGCGTGCAAAACAATTATCAAACGAGACACTGAGAATGGGACGATAAAATAAGGTGAAAATGGCAATTACCACAATTGATAGGCCTGCTAAAAGCCATAAATCGGCTTTGCCGATAGTAAGGATACTACCGAAAAGAAACGACGGAAGGTCAGGCATAAAACCTGGCGTAAGAAAGCAACAGATGATTCCCACGCTCATCCCGAATGTCCAAAAGACGGCTATGGCAGAGTCTTCGCGCACGTCGCCACGTTGAGAAAGCCACTGCACTCCGCACGCACTGAGCACCGCAAAAACCATTGCCGAAATCACAGGATTGATGCCTGAGAAGACGCCGAGTCCTATTCCGCCAAACGAGGCGTGTGTAATACCGCCACTGATGAACACCAATCGTCGCGTAACGATGTAAGTTCCGATGAATCCGCAGACGATACTTGCAAGCAGAGAACCTGCCAAAGCGTTCTGAAAAAAGGCGTATTGAAGTATTTCCATACTATTGCTTGTTTATCCTTCGGTCATTAAGAAAACTTCGTCTTTGAGTTGGTTGGGCAGATCGATACCGCGGAGCGTAAGGCTGCGAGTCCATCCCCGCACCTCGTCGGGACGCATCGTGTAGAGCACTTCGGCAAACAACGCCGCCTCGTTGTCGGTATATCGGTCGGCCGGTCGGCCTCTGAAAACATCCAACTCCTCATCATCATAATATTCAATGGGCTTGGTAGCAGCTCCATCATACATTCCTGTTCGCACCGTTCGTCGCTGCCACTGCACGTAGCACAATCTGCTGAGGACGGGAGAACGATTCTCTCGTCGTCTCCTTTCCGGTGAACGAGCATACTGAATGCAGCCGTGAGTACACCGAGCGCGATGAGTGCAATGATGAGATAACTCATTTACGATATATGATTAATCTTGTTTGTCGATGCAGAACCCTGCTTTTTGCAAATCGTCCCAATAGTGGGGATAAGATTTAGAAACCACTTCGGATGATTGATACGTATTCCTGGACAAGCAATTGCCACCGGAGCGAAAGCCATTGCCATACGATGATCTTCGTATGTGTCTATCGGCTCGAGTGTGGGCTCGCATTGTTCGCCATCCCACAGCAGTTCGCTGCCGTTCTGATCTTTGATGACATAGCCTAATTTGAGCAATTCTCGCTTCAAGGCTTCAATGCGATCAGTCTCTTTGATTTTAAGACTTGCAAGGCCGGTAAAATGAAACGGGATGCCCAATACTGCACAAACCACCGTGAATGTCTGAGTAAGGTCAGGGCAATTGGTAAAATCAAAGTCTACGCGGGGAACCGAACGGCGATGCCGAGTGAGTGTAACTGTGGAGGGCTCGGTTTGTGTTGCAGGTGCAAACGCGGTCTTCACACCCAACAGACTGAATAAATACCGAGCCACGGAGTCACCCTGCCGCGATCCGTCTTCAAGACCTTGCAACACGATTCGGGCATCATCATCGGCCGTGAGTGCCATCATTTCATACCAGTAAGATGCTGCACTCCAATCGCTCTCAATGCGATAAGAACGGTGAATATAGGGTTTTGGTCGAACGGTTATCGTGTCGAAGTCGGTCCATTCGGCATCGGCGCCGAATGATTTCATGATACATACGGTGAGATCAATATACGGCCGCGAGATGATCTGACCTGTGAGCTGAATTTCGAGTCCCTCTCTGAGTGTCGGACCAATCATCAGCAGCGCCGATATATATTGAGAACTCATGTTGCCGGGGATTTCCAAATGACCGCCGTCGAGCATCTTGCCTCGGATACTGAGTGGGGGGAACCCCTCTTCGCCGGCATAGGAAACATCGGCACCGAGATAGCGCAGCGCATCCACGAGCGGTTGGATGGGGCGGTGTTTCATCCGATCCGTACCCGTGATAACGTGCTCGCCGGGCGTGACGGCTAAATAGGCGCTCATGAATCGCATTGCCGTACCGCTGGCCTGAATGTCGATTACCTCGGGCATATCGCGTAGTGCGTTGATCATGACAGCTGTGTCGTCACAGTCAGAAAGATTGTCCGGAAGAATCTTGCTTCCCGAGAGCGTGCAGATGATCAGTGCCCTGTTGCTGATACTCTTGGATGCTGGCAGTGTGATGGAAGCTCGCAACGTGTCGGGAGCTTGTATTTGATAAGTCATATAGACGATGTTTTGAAAGATCAATGTGGGTTATCTGGCATATCGGATGGACTGGTCGGTGGATTTAATCCCCTCCGCATGAAACTTGGGACAGGCAAACCACAGCCCAAATCGTGATGAAACGATGCCTCATACTCGCTTGACTAAACCTTGCAAATTTAGTAAATAAAACCCGCATGACAAAACAGATTGCCTCCGAATCGTATGGATTAAAAAAAATATATGAAAAAGCATGCAATAAATTTGCATATATCATCCAAACTCTTTACCTTTGCACACCGAAAGATAAACAGATCGGGATTTGGCGCAGTTGGTAGCGCACACGTCTGGGGGGCGCGAGGTCGCTGGTTCGAGTCCAGTAATCCCGACTTTGTAAAAGAGAAGGCTGACAACCATTGGGGTGTCAGCCTTTTTCCGTATTCTGCCTTGTAAGTCGGCTTCTCTGAGTCGGGCTCTTCCGGGGATTTGCCACACACGCAGGATGAACCTGCCGGTGCCGCACACAGATGGGGCGGGGAGAGCCGTTTGTGGACAGCAAACAAGTGGTGTACGATAGCGCAATGAGAAGTATGCGACTACATGATGAGCGCTATACGACTGCTGCCCGAGAAGTCGTATACCTCTCACAATGAAGTATAGGGGTTGTGATGGGGAGTGATCCCGGAAGTCGGTGTGAAGGTTATTCCGACCGGAGCCACTCCATCAGCATTTGGGTCCAGTCCTCGCCATTAGTAGGGCAGAAAGTCTTGAAGCCCAACTCACTTGCTGCCGCTACGTTGCGCGGGCTGTCATCGACGAATAACGTTTCGTCTGGGAAGATCTGTTCCGTCGTCAGCACCCGACGGAAGAATGCCTCATCGGGTTTCATCAGGTGCTGCTCGAAGCTCTTGTATTCTGCATCGAAATAGTCGCCCAACGGCTTCCCATCGGCTGAGAAAGCGGCACTCTCGATCCAGTCAGACACGAAGGGATTGGTGTTTGACAGCAATATGACACGATAACCGTCGTGCCGCAGTTGCTCGATGGTTCTCAACCGACTGACGGGAACGTCTTTTATGAATCCCAGCCACGCATGACGACATTCCTCATACGTCAGTTCGCGACCCACCTGCCGGCTCAATTCAGACTGAAACTCAGCCACATCGATGCGCCCGCTTTCCAGGTCGCCGAAAATTCCCTGCTGCTCATAGGGGTCGAGCTGTCGGTCGGCGTCTTTGAGACCCAGCGCCTTGAAGCGGTCGACCGCCTCCTGGTGATTGATTGTGATGATAACACCACCCATGTCAAACACAATGTTACGTATCATAATTATTCTCTTTGATCATTAAAAACGTTTGATCGCACGATCCATCTCGCGCCGGTCCTCTCTTTCCTTTAAGGTCTGTCGTTTGTCATACTCTTTCTTACCACGGGCCAGGGCGATATCCACCTTGGCGCGTCCGTGGCTGTCTATAAACACCAATGTGGGCACGATGGTGAATCCCGGCGTCTTGGTGGCTTCTTGAAGTTTACGGATCTCACGCCGGTTGAGCAGCAGTTTGCGGTCGCGTTTGGCCTCGTGATTACTGAATGAGCCATAAAAATAGGGCGAGATATTCATGCCCTTGACCCAGATTTCGCCGTTGTTGATATAGCAGAATGTGTCGACCAGCGAGGCTTTGCCCAATCGGATCGATTTGATTTCGGTGCCGGTCAGTACGATCCCGGCCGTATAAGTATCGACGAAGATGTATTCGAACGATGCCTTTTTGTTTCTGATCTGCACCGGGCTTTTCTTCCGCAGCGCTTGTTCTTCCTTGTTCATTACGATATGATTTGTGCGAAGTTGCCGATGTGCTCATCCACATAGTGGGCCACTTCTGCTGTCCATTCTTCCTCGTTCTCCACAAAAATATCGTCGCAGTCGTCAAACTTTCCAAAGCGTTCGAACATGGCCATAAACTCCTCATCATCGCAGTCGCGCTCGATGTCGACGTGGTATTTGTTGTAAAGTTTATGCGCCTTATTCACCACCTTGTATAGGTCGGTCAGTCCCCAGTTGCGCACAGCTTTTCCAAAGGGATTCCGAAAGATGAAGCCGCCATATCCGTTATGGATCAACTGCACGAATCCGCCGTCGGTCACCTCGTCGCGCAGAATGCAGTAGGCCAGCAGCGTGATTTGGTCGGCATTCAACTCCGCCATGGTGTCGGCTGTCAGCTTACCGCCGATAGCTGCATAAATACTTTCGACGAACACGCCGATAAAGCGTCCATTCCCTTCTCTGCTGCTTGTTGCACGCTTGTCTCTTTGATCCTGACTTCTTTCATCAATCGTAAACGAGTAAGATTCAGGAGACAAAGTTACTGAAAAGCATCGTAATATATGTAGAAATACGATACAATCGGATAATTTTCTTACAAGATGTTTACGAGCAGAAGCAAGAAGGGCGAATTTCTATCCCCAACATATCCACAAAGAGTCGCAGCACTAACCGAAAAGAGTAACGGAGTGAGATCGTTGGACTGCCATGTAATTCCAAATCGTTTCTTATTGCTTTCCGATAAAAATCCGTAACTTTGTCACTTCTTAAAAGACAGTGATTCAAATGGAGAAATATATCGAAATCAAAGGTGCACGCGTCAACAATCTCAAAGATGTGAGCCTTAATATCCCGCGAAATAAGTTTATTGCCATTGCCGGTGTGAGCGGGTCGGGCAAATCTTCCCTGGCTTTCGACACGCTCTATGCCGAAGGACAGCGTCGGTATGTGGAATCTTTGTCGGCTTATGCACGTCAGTTCTTGGGTAGGATGAGCAAACCCGAGTGCGACTTTATCAAGGGCTTGCCGCCGGCCATCGCTATTGAGCAGAAGGTCAATGCGCGTAATCCACGATCCACCGTGGGCACGTCGACCGAAATTTACGAATATCTGCGGTTGCTCTTTGCTCGCATCGGGCGTACTTTCTCGCCCGTCTCTGGGCAGGAAGTGAAGAAACATTCCCCGGAAGATATTTTGGCATGTATGCGCCAATACTCCCGAGGGACGAAGTTTGCTATCCTTGCGCCATTGCGCGTGGCGGCTGATCGGACGGTGGAATACCAGTTGGAAATGGAGATGCAGCAGGGTTATTCACGACTGTGGACAGGCAATGACTTCATTCGTATCGATGAGTTTCTCGAAACACATCAAGGGGATGTGCAGGCCGATCACCTCTGGTTGCTCATCGACCGTATGGCGGTGGACGATGCGAAGGATTCGGTGTCGCGCCTGATAGATTCCGCCGAAACGGCTCTGTATGAAGGCGACGGCGAATGTAGGTTGGTGTTTCTGCCCTCGAATATCACGTATGACTTTTCCACACGCTTCGAAGCCGATGGCATGCACTTTGAAGAACCCAACGACAATATGTTCTCATTCAATTCCCCACTCGGCGCGTGTCCCGAATGCGAGGGATTTGGCAGCATTATCGGTATTGATGAGAAGCTGGTGATCCCCAACTCCACATTGAGTGTGTATGACGGGTGCGTGCAGTGCTGGCATGGCGAACGGATGGGAGTATGGAAAGACGAGTTTTGCAAACGTGCGACGAAAGATGGATTCCCTATTTTCGAACCTTATCACAAACTCACCCAGAAGCAGAAGGATATGCTCTGGCACGGCTTGCCATCCGAAAAGGGACTCGATGTGCACGAGCAAGTCTGCATTGATGCTTTCTTTCAGATCGTGAAAGAGAATCAATATAAAATCCAATACCGAGTGTTGCTGAGTCGTTATCGTGGTAAGACGATCTGTCCCAAATGTCATGGTACACGACTGAAAGAAGAAGCCCGGTGGGTGAAAATCAACGGAATGAGCATCACCGACTTAGTGGAGATGCCCATTGTGAACCTCAAAGCGTGGTTTGCCAACCTGCAATTGGAAAGTCACGATGCCGAGGTGGGCAGGCGATTACTCGTGGAAATCAACAATCGATTGCAGTTCCTCGTCGACGTCGGATTGGGTTATCTCACATTGAATCGTCCTTCCAACACCCTGAGTGGCGGCGAAAGCCAACGCATCAACTTGACAACCTCATTGGGAAGCTCACTGGTTGGCTCGCTTTACATCCTTGATGAGCCGAGCATCGGACTGCATAGCCGTGACACATTCCGATTGATTCACGTGCTGAAAGAATTGCAGTCGCTGGGCAACACGGTTATTGTGGTGGAACATGACGAAGACATCCTGCGTGCCGCCGACTATCTTATAGATGTGGGGCCCGATGCAGGTAGGCTTGGTGGAGAAATAGTCTTCGAGGGCGACAGCAGTAGATTGCAGACCGATGCAGATACGTTGTTATCCCGTTACCCGCGTTCTCACACGCTTCGATATCTCACCGGACGCGAGTCGATCCCCGTTCCGACGTCCCGGAGATCATGGAATCACACCATCGAACTCATCGGAGCGCGGATGAATAACCTGCGTGGTATCAATGTTCGATTCCCACTCAACGTGCTCCACGTGATCACCGGCGTGAGTGGCAGCGGTAAATCCTCACTCGTCAAGGGCATACTCTATCCCGCCTTGAAACGCCATCTTGACGAGGTGGCCGATGTGCCCGGCGAATATCTCTCACTCGACGGCGACTGGCAACAAATCAAGCACGTGGAATTCGTCGATCAGAATCCCATCGGAAAGAGCACGCGCTCCAACCCTGCAACCTATGTCAAGGCCTATGACGCCATTCGTCAGCTATTCGCCGAACAACCCTTGGCCAAGCAATTGGGTTTCACGCCGCAGTATTTCTCATTCAATGTTGAGGGTGGTCGATGCGAGGAGTGCAAGGGAGCAGGCGTCATCACGGTAGAAATGCAGTTCATGGCCGATCTCGTTTTGGAGTGCGACGCCTGCCATGGACAGCGCTTCAAACATGATGTGTTAGACGTTCGGTTTGAAGGAAAGAATATCAACGACGTGCTGAACATGACGGTATCGGAGGCCATCGAGTTCTTTGGTACACATCAACAGAAAAGCATTGTCGCCCGATTGAGACCCTTGGAAGACGTGGGCTTGGGTTATATCAAACTCGGACAAAACTCATCCACGCTTTCGGGTGGCGAGAACCAGCGCGTGAAGCTTGCGTATTTCATTGGTCAAGAACAATCGGTTCCCACGTTGTTTATCTTCGACGAACCCACCACTGGTCTACATTTCCATGACATCAAACGATTATTGAACGCGTTTGATGCCTTGATCGAACGCGGGCACAGCATCATCGTCATCGAGCACAACATGGATGTCATCAAGTGTGCAGACTTTATCACCGACTTAGGTCCCGACGGTGGTGACAAAGGCGGCGATCTTGTGTGTGCCGGTACGCCCGAAGCCGTAGCACAATGCGCAACGAGTCTTACCGGCCAGTACTTAAAAAAGGTGTTGCATTAAATCAGTTGGATCTGTTGCGCGCCAAGCACAACAGATTCAACATTCATTTGTCCAGAATGATCCCGGGCCAGTGAGGAGTTAGAGGGTCTCATCAAAGGTCATCGCAGACAAAGCCCAATAACTTTTATGGATTGACGAATAGACGGCGGAGATTCTTGAATAAAACCTCCGCTGTCATGTCATGATCTGATCAGTCTCCAAAGAGTGCCGTCACTGTTTGCGATTAGTGCCGTCACTGTTTTGAATTAGTGCCGTCACTGTTTTCAATGAATGGCGAGGGTGAGTGGTGGAAAAGGTTTGCTTGCTCCGGTATATCCCTCGAATTAAATTCGTAACTTTGCGAGGCAAATTCATTGGGATGGAGTTTATTGGAAATTTACGAGATAGACAGATCTTGCGTCTGGCCTTACCTTCGATCGTCTCTAATGTCACCGTGCCGCTGCTGGGACTGGTTGATTTGGCGATCGTTGGACATCTGGGAAGCGCAGCTTATATCGGTGCGATCGCTGTGGGGTCGATGATCTTCAATGTGATTTATTGGATCTTTGGCTTCTTACGAATGGGGACAAGCGGGATGACTTCGCAGGCGTTGGGGCAGCGTGATCTCCGTGGAGCGGTGCAGATCCTCATTCGTTCGCTTGTCGTGGGAGGACTGATTGCATTTGCGTTCATTGTGTGTCAAGTGCCGCTGCGATGGCTTGCCCTCACTGTGATGCATCCGTCGACCGAGATTGCCGCACTCACTTCCACTTATTTCAACATCTGTATCTGGGGCGCTCCGGCAATGCTCTGTCTCTATGGGCTGACGGGTTGGTTTATAGGGATGCAGAACACACGTATCCCGATGCTGGTCTCCATTGTTCAAAACGTGGTGAATATTGCAGCGAGCCTGACACTGGTTTATGGCTTGGGGATGCAGATCGAGGGTGTGGCGTTGGGCACACTCATTGCACAATGGGGCGGATGGGGATTCGCCTTGGTGCTATGGACGAAGCATTATGTACGGCTGTCTGCCTATGTCAAGGGACTGTCATTGCGCAGGATCTTATCTGAGCGAGGCGGAATGAGACGATTCTTCGCCGTAAACCGCGACATCTTCTTGCGCACGCTGTTTCTGGTGGCCGTTAATTTGTTTTTCACGGCGGTGGGGGCGAGGCAGGGCGATCTTGTGCTTTCGGTCAACACGTTGTTGATGACGATGTTCACGCTGTTTTCGTATGTGATGGATGGTTTTGCCTTTGCGGGTGAAGCGCTGAGTGGACGGTATTACGGTGCTCGTAATTGGGAGGCTTTTGCCGATGTCTGTCGGCGACTGATGCAGTGGGGTGGTGCCGTGACAGCGGTCTTTACCGTGGTCTATGCTTTGGGCGGGAATGCTTTCCTGAGCTTGCTCACCGATGAGCAGGCGGTCATTGCTGCGGCCGATCGTTATTTTGGATGGGCCGTGTTGATTCCCGTTTCGGGAGCGTTGGCCTTTATTTTGGACGGTATTTTCATCGGCTTGACTTTCACCCGACTGATGCTTTCGTCATCGCTCATCGCTTCGGTGGTGTTTTTTGCTCTCTTCTTCTCGCTCTTCGCCGTGCTGGGTAACCATGCGTTGTGGCTCGCATTCATCGCCTATCTGCTGATGCGCGGCGTTGTGTTGTTGTGGTATTTCGGTCGACTTCGCCGACGGAAAGAATCTGCCTGAACAAGGCTCGGATATGTATGTAAATACGTAACTTTGCAATCTCACGAATAATAGCTATATGATTATTTTATCTATTGTGCTCGGCGGCATCATCGGTGCATTGAGTGCCGCCTTTGTCTTGAATGGAAAACGGAAATCAATCGAGCGCGGTGTCTGCTCGCCGAACAACAGTTGGACCAAGAGCGCGCTTCGTCGCAGGCCCTGCACGCACAGTTGGAAACTGCCGAGGTGGCTCGGGGCAAACTCAATGAGCAGTTGATGCAGCTCAAAGTGGAATTGGAACGCACTGCCACGCGGTTGGAAGCCGAGCAGCAGCAGAATGCACGCGAGATGCAGTTAAGGCGCGAACAGTTTGAACAGCAGTTGAAGACTGTGCAGGAACAGTTCTCCAACTTGGCTACGAAAGTACTCCATCAGGCATCAGATCAGTTGAAGTCGTCCAATACGGAGTCGATGTCGAATCTCACGGCACCGCTCAAGCAGAATATCGAACAACTGCAACAGGCCATCCAGCACACCAATTCGGAGACAGCCAAGAGCACGGCGTCGCTTTCGCAACAACTCCGGGAGATGAGCGAACAAACACAGAAGATCGATGCCACGGCCACACGGTTGACCAACGTGATACGTGGCGGAAATAAGGCACAGGGCAATTGGGGTGAACGAATGCTGACAGAGATTCTCGACTTGCAGGGATTCCGCTGCGGTGTGGATTATGACGTGCAGCAAGTAATCACCGACGAGAAAGGCAACATCATCGAAAACGACGACAGCGGTAAGCGAATGATTCCCGACGTGGTGTTGCACTATCCTAATAACGAAGATGTGGTGATCGACTCTAAGATGTCTATCGATGCTTATTATCAATATGTCAACACCGAAGATGAGACCTTGCGCCGTAAATTCGCCGATGACCTGGTGCGAAGTTTGCGCACGCAAGTCACGACCTTGGCACGGAAAGATTACAGCCGATATATCAAGAAGCCGCGTCGGGCTATCGACTTCGTGATCATGTTTGTGCCCAATGAGGGAGCCTTGCAGTTGGCCCTGCTCCATGATCCCAAGCTCTGGGGCGAAGCCTTTGATCGGCAAGTCTTTATCACCAGTCAGCAGAATCTGCTCGCCATCCTCAAAATGATTCAGATTGCTTGGCGGCATTACGCACAGACCGAGAATCAGAAACGGGTGTTTGACATGGCGGAAGAGATGCTGAAGCGTGTCGGCGACTTTGTGAAACGTTTTGACAAGGTGGGAAAAGACATCGAAACGCTTCACCGGGATTATGACGACGCCTACAACAAAGCTTATACCGGCCGGCAGAGTATCGTGCAGAAAGCCAACGAACTCAAAGAGCTCGGCGTGAAAGAAAGTGCCAATCAGCCCATCCCTCCGACCGAAACCGAACTATCGATCGACAGAGCAACCGAGCTGTGATCATTTGCTATTGCATGGTGAGTGATGATCCTGACAGCTTCTCGTATCATCATGGTGTGTCAATCGTGGATAGTCGTGATATAAGCTGCTGACCGCCAATCGCCAGGCATGAAAAAAGAAGCCGTAAGAGACTGATCTCTTACGGCTCCCGAATTATATGACCTTAGGATCTGCAAGAGCCGCATGGCTCTCGATCGTGATCCCGCTTATTTCACTTTCGCAACGATGGCTTTGAAAGCCTCGGGATTGTTGATTGCGAGGTCGGCGAGCACCTTGCGGTTGATCTCGATGCCGGCCTTGTTTAAAGCGCCCATCAACACCGAGTAACTCATACCTTCCAGGCGGGCAGCAGCATTGATACGCTGAATCCATAACGCGCGGAAGTTGCGCTTCTTGTTACGACGATCGCGATATGCATAAGTCAAACCTTTCTCCCAAGTGTTCTTGGCAACGGTCCACACATTTTTTCGTGCACCATAATAACCTTTGGTGAGTTTCAGAATTCTCTTTCTCTTTGCTCTTGAAGCAACGTGGTTTACTGATCTTGGCATAGTTTTCTTTTCCTTTAATTGTTTGACTAATCGGGTTAACGCAGACAGAGCAAGTCGCGAACCTGCTTCATGTTAGTGCGATCCACCAATGTCTGGTGCACCAAGTTACGTTTCTGCTTCTTTGTTTTCTTAGTCAGGATGTGACTGTGGTAAGCGTGATGTCTCTTGATCTTACCGGTTCCGGTGAAGCGAAATCTCTTCTTCGCACCGGAATTTGTCTTTACTTTTGGCATTTTTTGTTTGTTTTGATTTGTTGTTTATTATACGGTGGCAACGCATATACCGGGCGTTACGCACCTTGTTGTCTGTTATTCGTCGGCCTTGTCTTGAATCTTTTTCAGCACGTCGTCGCCGTTCTTCGCATTGGCGAAAATACCGCCGCCTGCCGGCTCCGTGTTCTGTTCAAGGGCCCGCTCCTCGGCTTCACGCCGTTCGCGATCCAACTTCTGCTGGCTCTTTTTGACTGTGCCGGCCTTCTTGGGTGCGATGTAAAGAAACATCTTCTTACCTTCCAGGGCTGGCATCTGCTCCACTTTGCCAAACTCTTCCAAGTCGTTGGCAAACCGCAGCAGCAACACTTCGCCTTGCTCTTTGAACAAGATCGAGCGACCCCGGAAGAAGACATAGGCTCTCACCTTGTTGCCGTCTTCCAAGAATTCCTTGGCGTGCTTGAGCTTGAATTGATAATCGTGCTCATCGGTCTGCGGACCGAAGCGGATCTCTTTGACCTCGACTTTCACCTGCTTCTGTTTCAGCTCCTTTTGGCGCTTCTTCTGCTGGTAGAGGAATTTGGAGTAGTCGATGAGACGACACACCGGAGGTTGTGCATTGGGTGAGATTTCCACGAGATCCACTCCCAGCTGGCGGGCCATATCCATTGCCTTCCGTGTGGGCATAATCTCAGATCCGCCATCACTCACAACACGTACTTCCCTTACGCGAATCTGTTCATTCACGCGGTACTGATTCTTCATCTTGTCATTCTTCATTCAACTACTTTATCATTAGCGGCTGCAAAGTTAGCGTTTTTTACCGTAACGCCAAAACATTTGCCGGTATATTTTCAGCTCCTGCTCTCAGGCGAGCGGAAATGTTGCCCCCGCAGTCGTTCTGACAGGTATACGACCTGTGCCACACTACTCGTATAGAAGTGCCCCACAAGTATACGACTTCTCGGCAGGCAGTCGGGGTCGTGATGCTGCGGCGTAAGAAAATGGGGAATGACCCATCATAAGAAAACGAGGAAGATGCAGGTGCACTTCCTCGTTTAATTGATAAGTTTGATTTCCTAATCCTGGGGATGGATGTTGGTGACTTCGAGCATCTTTGCCACTTCGGCATTGATGCGCTGGGCAAACGCCTCCATCGACATGGTGGCTTGTTCGCCGCCGCCTTGGCGACGCATCGAAACGAGACCTTCGGCGGCTTCCTTTTCGCCCACGATCACCATGTAAGGCACACGCTTGATCTCGTTATCGCGGATCTTGCGACCGATCTTCTCGTTACGATCGTCGATTGAAGCGCGCACTCCTTGCTCATCGAGGTATTTAGCCACGTGTTTGGCGTAGGCGTTATACTTCTCGGAGATGGGCAGGATGGCCACTTGGTCAGGGGTGAGCCAGAGAGGGAAGTGGCCGGCGGTGTGCTCAATGAGTACGGCGCAGAAGCGTTCGAGTGAGCCGAACGGTGCACGGTGGATCATCACGGGCGTCTTTTTGGTGTTGTCCTCGGCAGTATATTCCAATTTGAAACGTTGTGGCAGGTTGTAATCAACCTGAATCGTTCCCAGTTGCCAACGACGCCCAATGGCGTCTTTGACCATGAAGTCGAGTTTGGGTCCGTAGAATGCAGCTTCACCGTAAGCCACTTTGGCGTCGAGACCTTTCTCGGCGCAGGCATCTTTGATTGCCTGTTCGCTTTCTTCCCAAACCTCGTCGTCGCCGATATATTTCTCTCGGTCTTTGGGATCGCGGAGGGATATTTGGGCTTCGAAGTTATCAAAGTTGAAGATCTTGAACACTGTCTGTATGATATCCATCACGCGTAAGAATTCGCTCTTGACTTGATCTGGACGGCAGAAGATGTGAGCGTCGTCTTGTGTGAACGAGCGTACACGGGTTAGACCATGGAGTTCGCCGCTCTTCTCGTAGCGGTAGACGGTGCCGAACTCGGCGATGCGTAGGGGTAGGTCTTTATAAGAACGAGGCTTCCAGGCAAACACCTCACAGTGGTGCGGACAGTTCATGGGTTTGAGCATGTATTCCTCGTCTTCTTCGGGCGTGTGGATGGGTTGGAATGAGTCTTTGCCGTAGTGAGCATAGTGTCCGCTGGTGACGTAGAGGTTCTTCGAGCCGATATGGGGCGTGATGACCTCTTGGTAGCCGAAGCGTTTCTGTATTTTGCGGAGCATGTCTTGCAGGCGTATGCGCAGTTCTGTGCCTTTGGGTAGCCAGATGGGGAGTCCTTTGCCTACTCGCTCGGAGAACATGAAGAGTTCCATCTCTTTACCGATCTTGCGATGGTCGCGCTTCTTGGCCTCTTCGATCATCTGCAAATAGTCGTCGAGCATCTTCTTTTTGGGAAATGTGATACCATAGATACGCGTCATTTGTTCGCGCTTGGCATCGCCGCGCCAGAATGCGCCAGCTACACTTGTGATCTTAATGGCTTTGATAGCACCGGTGGACATGAGGTGCGGACCGCGGCATAGATCGGTGAAAGTGCCTTGGGTGTAGGTGGATATCGTGCCGTCTTCGAGGTCTTGGTCGATGTGCTCGCATTTGTATTCCTGTCCGTCGGCCTCGAACTCTTTCAGTGCGTCGGCCTTCGAGACATTTCTGCGCACCACGGGTTCGTCTTTCTTGGCCAACTCGCGCATCTTCTCTTCGATCTTGGGGAAGTCGCTTTCGCTGATCACGTCGCCTGCTTTGGGCATCACGTCGTAGAAGAATCCGTTTTCGATGGCAGGTCCGAAGCCAAACTGAATACCCGGATAGAGCTCTTGCAGCGCTTCGGCGAGAAGGTGTGCCGAGGTGTGCCAAAATGTGTGTTTACCCTCTTCGTCCTCGAACTTATAGAGGGCGATGGTCGCATCCTCGTTTATAGGACGGTTGAGTTCCACTGTCTCGCCATTTACTCCGCAAGATACAACGTCACGGGCGAGAGCCGGCGAAATGCTCTCGGCGATTTGTAACCCGGTTACGCCCTGCTCGTATTCACGAACGGAGCCATCCGGAAAAGTGATTTTAACCATAACAAATTAGTTTTTTACCTTAATCGGATGCAAAAGTAATGCTTTCTTGTGACATTAGATCATAAGTCATTGAGTTTTTGCCGGGTAGGGATGACCGTGTTGTGGAGTCCAACAGCAGATGAGTGGCAATGGGATATGGGGGAATCTTGGCGCGAATGTTTGAGATTTTGGAAAGAAATCGTACCTTTGCACGTGATGATTGCGCTTCTCGGCATCCTATGGCCGATGATCAGGCGCAGACCTACGGATATAAACTAATATATAATGTATAGACAAACACGCTATTGGGGATTGTTGACGATGGTTGCACTCGTCGCTTCCTGTGGTTCGCATTACACGCTGTCGAGCGTGGAACGCAGCCGAATCCTGATTGATAAGCGGTATGATGCGCAGCCGGATGCTGCCGCAGCCGCTTTTCTTGCACCTTACAAACATCGCGTAGACTCGATGATGAGTCCTGTCGTTGGTTCGATGACCCGCACGATAACGGCTCATCGACCGTGGAGTCCACTCTCTAATCTGCTCACCGATATTTTGGTGTGGGGTGGCAAACGATTTAACGAGCATCCCGACTTTGCTGTTTACAATATGGGTGGTATTCGTGCCGCCCTCGTTCAAGGTGAGGTGACCTATGGCGATGTGGTGGATGTGGCGCCGTTTGAGAATAAAATATGTTTCGTCACGTTGTCGGGCGATAAGGTGTTGCAGTTGTTTCGTGAGATTGCTTCTACTGGAGGCGAAGGCGTGAGTAGCAGTGTGCGGCTGACGATCACGCGAGACGGTAGATTGAAGCATGCCGAAATAAATGGTAGGCCGATAGATCCCACCAAACGTTATCGTATTGCTACGCTCGACTATGTGGCTCAGGGAAACGATAAGATGGAGGCTTTCAAGAGTGCAACAGATGTGGTTTCGCCCACGAGTCATGAAAACAATGTGCGCTTTATCATCATAGATTATTTGCGGGAAGCTGCTGCGCAAGGCCGAAGTGTTGATGGACCGAATGAAGAACGAATAAAAGTGGAATAACGATGAGACGTATTTATATCTTGATGACACTGCTGTGTGTTGGTATGTTGACTGTATCGGCACAGCGTAAACTAATGATCCTGCACACGAACGATACCCACAGTTGCATCATGCCGCTCAATCCGAGTCTGACAGACACTATGTTGGCAGGGCGAGGAGGATTTCTGCGCCGGGTGGCTATGATTAAAGAAGAACGCAAGAAACATCCGGATCTGTTGCTCTTTGATAGTGGCGACTTCTCGCAAGGCTCTCCTTACTATACGCTTTTCAAAGGAGATGTAGAGATAGGATTGATGAACGAGATGGGCTATGATGCTTCGACGGTGGGCAATCACGAATTCGACTTCGGCTTGGAGAATATGGCGCGCATCTTCAAGAAGGCCAAATTCCCTATTCTTTGTGCTAATTACGACTTCACAGGAACACCTTTGGAGGGCATCGTCAAACCTTATACGATTATCAAAAGAAATGGAGTGAAGATCGGAGTCTTCGGTATTGATCCAGAGATGGATGGCCTGGTAATCCATAAGAATTATGAGGGCGTGAAGTATCTCGATCCTGTTTCGACTGCGGAAAAGACGGCTTCGCTACTTAAAAACAAATTGAAGTGCGATGTGGTGATCTGTATTTCACATTTGGGGTGGGGACTAAAAGGAATGGACGACCAACGAATGATCGCCGGTTCGCGCCATATTGATCTGGTGCTTGGCGGCCATTCGCATTCTTATTTCGAAACGTTGAAGTATGCGAAAAACCTGGATGGCAAAGAGATTCCTGTTGATCAAAACGGTAAAAACGCTGTCTTTGTCGGGCGTCTGATCTTGAATTTCAATAAGAAATAGCTTTTGACGAGAGGCTTTTTCTCTTTATTCCTCTTTACTCATCATTCGAAATAGAATGTGAGAACGATCATTTTAGTATGTGCTTCCTTCACCGATAAGGTGTAAGGAAGCATATTTTTATCTTTCAATCGCTTGCTGTGGCCTTGATCGATGGTATTAATCGGACTGAAAAGGAATTTCAGTTCGGGGCGGAGTTTGAAGAAAGGAAGATATAAGTCACAACCGACTCCGGTCTCGAAGTATAGATCATGGCGTTTGAGTCGTAAATAATCATTGCCTTTCCCGCTGAGATTGAGCATTGGATTCACGCCAGCCAACAAATAGGGACGATGATTATTGAATCGCGGGGCGGCAAAGATCAGCTCGGCAGCCGTAGAGAGATAGACAGTTTTTAGATCTTGATGACGTTCCAACGGATGTCCTTTCTCATCGCGAGTAGTGGTATTTCGGAACGTGATATGCCGTGAACCGAAATATAAAGCAGGTGCAATGCGCAGCTGAAAATGTGTGCTCAAACGCATTTCTCCTGCTACTCCCACAGTGAAACCGGCATCCCAATGATCTTGGTCGGTGTTGATAATCGTTTCGGTAACAATTCCGTCATCATCAGTGATGAGTTGCGGACGAGCATTTCGCAGTTCGATGTCTTGCAGATGCGTACCTACAAGAATACTGAAATGCAACGGTCGCAAGTCGATATATGGCTTGTTTTGCACGGTCCGCATCTGAGCTACCATCTATTGTGCAGAAAATCAGTGCCGAAAGCGTGAATATAATCCTTCTCATATCCTTTTTATAACGTGCGAAAGCGCTTATTATTATATCGAAATCAACTCGAATGGAACGTTAATGAATAAAAAAGATATACCTAAATATAGGTATATTAAAACTATTTTGTACCTTTGCAGCGTACAAAAGTAGGTATTACACCCCGGTATTGTACTGAACATTATGAACGTTTAAATATTATTGATTATGGCTTATGTAATTGGCGACGACTGCATTGCATGCGGTACGTGTATTGATGAATGCCCCGTAGAGGCGATTTCAGAAGGAGAAAAGTATTCGATTAATCCCGACTTGTGCACAGAGTGTGGCACTTGCGCTTCTGTTTGTCCGAGTGAGGCAATCAGTTTGCCTTAATACGACATTCTTTTTTGAATAAGACAAAAGGATGATCCTGCATGAGGATCATCCTTTTTTAGTATATATGGCCGATCAGTCAATCATTCATTCAATACCGATCGTCATGCAAGCACTTTCGCAATACGCTCTAACCCCTCCATCATTTGGCTATGCGGACAAGCGATGTTGATACGGATAAATCCCTCACCATCTGTTTGTCCATACATTGTTCCACTGTTCACCATCACCTTTCCGTCGTCTAACAGACGCCGAGTGACTTCATCTGATGTTGCACCAGTGGCGCGGATATTCACCCAAACCAAGTAAGTGCCTTCCAGTTTTGTCACTTCCAGTTGTGGAAGTCGGCTTCGAAAGAAATCGCACAATGCCTGATAGTTTTTCCAAAGATAGACATTGAGTTCGTCGATCCACGCTTCCCCTTCATTATAAGCAGCTTGCAGAGCCACTACACCAAATGGATTGACATCGCAAACTTCATTGATATTGAGAGCGCGATCAATTTGGTGACGCACAGACGGATCATTACTGACGATGTTGGCAATCTGTAATCCGGCGATATTAAACGACTTCGAAGGCGAATTCAGCGTAATACTATTGTCTTGACAAGCCGAAGATATGGATGCAAATGGGATAAATGAATGACCTGGCATCACCAATTCACAATGAATTTCATCAGAAATCACCTTCACATGATGGCGTAAACAAATGTTGTTCATTCTTTCCAACTCTCCGCGAGTCCACACCCGACCAGCCGGGTTATGCGGATTGCAGAGCAGGAAAATACGTGTTCGGGGATCCGAAACACATCGCTCAAAATTCTCCCAATCGATTTGATACGTGTTATCTGTATAAATCAGTGGACTCTCCAAGGCTTTGCAACCATTGTTTCGAATAGAAGAAAAGAAGCAATTGTATACCGGTGTCTGCACCAACACGTTGTCTCCGGGATCACAAAGCGCCTTGATGACGGCCGAAATAGCAGGTACTACGCCTGAAGTGTACAATATCCAATCGCGCTTGATATGCCAGTTGTGACGACGATCAAACCAATTGATGATGGCCGAATAATAGCTCTCCGGCACCAATGTGTAGCCGAAGATGCCGTGATCCACACGCCGACGTAGTGCATCTATAATGCAAGGAGCTGCCGGAAAATCCATATCGGCCACCCACATCGGGATGATATCGTCGGCCGAAGGCGTGTCCCACTTATAGCTGTTGGTGCCGCGGCGGGAGGGAGGGAGTCAAAATTATACATGATTGATTAAGTGTTATGATCGGAACGATTGTTTATGCACATTCGCATTGTTGTTTTCTGATCACAATTTTGCAGTCGGCAGGCTGTTTGATATGCTCATCAAGCGTAATCGAACCGATGTTATCGGCCGTGATCTTGCCGCTGATAGGATTCTTAATGTTGGTCACTGCGCCGCGAATGTCGGCATTCACCGTGGAATCTTCAAACATTCTGTCGCAGTCAGAACCGAATGTACAGTTCTCCAAAACCAGCCTTCGGCATAGCAAAGCGGCTGTTCTCCGGTGATATGACAGTTGACCAAGCGCAGATTCTTTGAATGCCAACCCAGAAACTCGCCGTTAAGTTCACTGTCATAAACGGTCACATTCTCAGTCTCCCACAGTGCATCTTTCGTCGTTATTTTAGCATTCCGGATCTCGGCATCCTTTACATATTGAAAAACATACTTGGAGTCGCTCACCAATCCATCAACTTTCACATTCGTACAGAACATAAACGGATAGGTGCCATCGTGCAATGTGACATTATTGACTGTCAAACCGTCGATCTTCCAAAATGTTTCGTCGGCATCATTGATGGTGACATCCTTTAAATTTGGGTTCTTCATCTCGCGGAAAAACTTAGGTCCGTCGATCACGCAATTCTCCATCCGCATATCGTTGGAATACCAAATGGCACTGCGCGAACCCGCAGCGAAATAACAGTTGGTGATCACCGACCTGTCCACATGCCACCACGGATATTTGCCATAGAATTTACACCCGTCGGCTTCGAGATCGGAACAACATTTAATACCCGATTCCCCATCGGTGATCTCGATATTTTCCAGTCGCGTGTTGTGGATTTGAAACAGCGGTCTTTCACCCCCGAACTTCTCGTTTTTGATTGATTTCACCATACTTTTGTTACCTTAATACATATATGGAAAATGCAAAAAGTATGCCAATTGAATCATTGAAAATTGATGATTGACAATTGATCCTACTTGTTAAGTCTCTCAATCAGAAAGGTTCGCAGTGAGTCTGTTTTTCCATAAACCGTTAATCATCCGCCAGTTAACACTTAAACGCATCGTAACTAACGGTTAGTTGCACGCTGTTTAACGGTTAATTGCAACGCCTTTTGTAGATACTTGATTCTGGGATAAATACAAAGCGGATTCTATTTGCACGCTTCCTGACAGAGAACAATGCACGAAGCCGTTCATAAAAAGACTGCTGTCATCGGGTGAAACTCACATTTTTACATTATCTTTGCATGCAGAAACCAACATGCTTATTATGAAAGAGTTAACGCTTAAATACGGATGTAATCCGAATCAAAAGCCTTCGCGCATTTTCATCAACGAAGGCGAATTGCCTATCGAAGTGCTCAACGGCCGACCGGGCTACATCAATTTTCTCGATGCACTCAACAGTTGGCAACTCGTCAAAGAGCTGAAAGCGGCCACGGGAATGGCTGCTGCAGCCTCGTTCAAACATGTTTCGCCGGCCGGAGCAGCTATTGGGCTACCTCTGAACGACACTTTGAAACGGATATATTTCGTTGATGACATTCCGATGAAACTCTCTCCATTGGCTTGTGCTTATGCACGTGCACGCGGAGCAGATCGTATGAGCAGTTACGGAGACTTCGTTGCGTTGAGCGATACGTGTGATGCCGTCACGGCAACACTCATCAAACGCGAGGTGTCCGACGGCGTGATAGCACCGGATTTCACTCCAGAAGCTCTCGAAATACTGCAAGACAAACGTAAAGGAACCTATAATATCATCAAGATTGATCCTGACTATCAACCTGATCCGATTGAACGCAAGCAGGTGTTTGGTATCACTTTCGAACAACATCGCAATGACATACGGCTCGATGATCCCGCGTTGTTTGACAATATACCCACACGGAACAAAGCGTTTACGCCCGAAGCCAAACGGGATCTGATCATCGCACTCATCATTTTGAAATACACGCAGAGCAACTCGGTGTGTTATGTCAAAGACGGACAGGCAATCGGCATCGGCGCCGGACAACAAAGTCGTATCCATTGCACGCGATTGGCAGGCAACAAAGCCGATATTTGGTGGCTGCGTCAGCATCCCAAGGTGATGAATTTACCGTTCAAAGCCGGCATTCGGCGGGCCGATCGCGACAACTCTATTGATATTTTCATCAGCGAAGATCATGATGACGTATTGGCAGACGGCATTTGGCAGCAGTTTTTTGATACTCGTCCGGATCCATTGACATGTGAAGAGAAGCGCGATTGGATAGCACTCAATCGTGAGGTGGCTCTTGGTAGCGATGCCTTTTTCCCTTTCGGCGACAATATTGAGCGTGCTCACAAAAGCGGGGTGGAATACATTGCACAAGCCGGAGGCTCTGTTCGCGACGATCATGTGATCGAAACTTGCGATAAATATGGCATTGCCATGGCATTCACAGGGGTAAGATTATTTCATCATTGAGCAGCGTATGACAGACATTGACGAGATTATCGCAGGCGGCGGAATCATCTTTCGCGGAGCTTCTAAAAGCGACAACGCCGACAAAAATAAGATTAAGACAAAGGCGAAAAAGAAAAAATACATCACAGGTGCGCATGGAAGCGGATCTGCGAAACAGAAAGCCAAGTATCGAACACAACGTGCCAACAGGCGAAAAGGCTCATAAATCATGAGCGACGAGCATATCACGCCGCGTTATTGATCGGCTGATCACACACGGCGCGATGCTTCTATCGCTCCTCTTTCCTTCTCACTTTGCCATTGGAATAGATCAAAGTGCCCCGACGAAGTATCTTGTTGAGATGATCGAAAACCATGGCCGGATCAATGCGTCGACCTTTGAAATAAACTTCAAAATGCAAATGCTCGGTCGTGGCACGGCCTGTTCGTCCGGTGAGTCCAATCACTTGACCGGCTTTGACACGGTTACCCACTTTGACAAAGTTCTTGGATTGATGGCTGTAAAGCGTCTCCAAACCATTCGAGTGTTTGATAATGATGCAATTGCCATAGCCGAAATAAGGACTCGAACGCGTGACAACGCCGTCGAAAGCAGCTAAAACATCATCGTTAGGTTTGGTTTTGATGTCTACGCCCGGGTGTCTACGCTTGCCGCCATAAGGCTGATCACATGACTTCCGGGCAACGGATAACTCCATTCACGCTTGCTGAGAGCAGAAAGGTTGAGCTTATTCGGTGTCTCATTTTCAGTTATATGGCGTTCGTTTTCTTGCTTTGCGGCTTCTCGTTCATCCCAATCATCCAAATAATCATCTTTTTCCACTGTGACATTGACACGCGAACCGCGTTTTTCACAACGTAACACGTGCTTGCGCAAACGATGACTTTTGGCCTCAAAGATCACATCGGGATTGATTTTTCCACCGTTGATCATCACCGAAAAACGGCAAAACGTCCGCTTGTTATCACCACCCACGATGGCAATTGTTTGTCCGGCTTTGACGCCTTGCCCCACAGTTACGAGATTTTGAGCATTTCGGGCGTAGACGGTTTCAAGTCCGTTGTCGTGGCGAATGACGATCACGTTACCCTGTGAAGGTGTATTCCGACTCAGTCGGACCACTCCGTCAAACATCGCTTTGACTGCATCGCCTTTGGAAGTGATAATGTCTATTTCTGTGGTTCCGGCTTGTTCGATTTTTCCCACGGGTAAAGGGAAAGAATAATCGCGGCTGCGCAGCTGACCAAGATCGATGTTGAAGGCGTCGGAATGGGTGAAAAGTCCTGGTGTGGGGATGCTGATCTGCTGTGTTTCGAGGGTTGTGAACTGATTTTTGACAGCTGAATGAGTTGCCAAAAAGATGCTTAATAAAGTGGTGGCAAGGATGTATCGTGGATTGATTTTCATTCTTTGAAATAAATAAAGAGTGTTATTTATCGGATCAGAATACCTGAAAAGATGCGTCCGGAAGCGGTTCCCAGTCTGCGGGCAGAGAAATAATCGTCGACGTTTTCGTATGTGCAAATGCCCGAAACGTGGATTTGTGCGGTTTGAACGCCGATTTCTGTCAATTGAAGTCGGTTGCATTCTTCAAGATCTATGTGCCATTTGGCATACCGACGGGCAATTTGTGACATCTCGAAGCCAGCTTGTTCGAATGCGGAATAAACCTCATCACCCACTTCGAAGTGGGCTAACGAGATGCCGGGGCCTATGCAAGCTCGTATTTGCGGGGCCTCGGTGCCATAGCAAACGTGCATTTTTGCTACGGCTTTTTGCACTATTCGTTGCACCGTTCCGCGCCATCCTGCGTGCACGGCACATACGGCTTTGTGCACCGGATCATAGAGAAGAACGGGCAAACAATCAGCTGTCGATACGCCGATACACACGTTTGGAACATCAGTCATCACACCGTCGAAACCATCTAACAGTTGGTTGCGTTCCGATTGAGGCTTAATGAGGACGCGATTAACGATGTTTTGCAGCCCAACTCCATGTATTTGGCGAGGCATAATCAATTTTTCGGGTTCGACACCCAGTTCTTCACAGAGTGCAGCTCGATTGATTCGGACCGCCTCTGCATCATCTCCGCAAAACGGATTGATGTTGAATGCACCGTAATTACCAGTACTTACGCCTCTGTGTCGGGTCGAAGAAAAAGCCGTGATGCCCTCGCCGAGCGTGAAATAAGTGAGTTGTGGATGTTTCAAACCGTATCGTTTTCGTTATGTTTCGTCGTTTTATGCCGGATCATCTTCATATTCAAAGTCGTCGAGATCTTCTATTTCGTCCTCGTCGAGATACTCGATCTCCTTGTCTTCGCCCTCTTCCCGCAGTTCGTCGGCTATGCGTTGTATATCTTTGTCACGGTGAACGAGTGTTTCTTCGGCCGTGATTTCTTGCAGCTTATTGCTCTCGCTGTTCAACTCCTGCCATAAAACGTTTTTCAATTCATCCAATCCTTGTCCGGTCACCGATGATATGAAGACGCACGGGAGATCGTCGGGAAGTGTTTCGCGAAGCATTTCCACGAGTTCGTCATCGAGTAAATCGCTCTTCGTTACGGCCAAAACCCGATGTTTGTCGAGCATTTCCGGATTGAAGTTTTGCAGTTCATGAAGCAGAATTTCATACTCGCGTTTGATATCGTCGGTATCACCCGGAACCATAAACAGCAGCAAAGAGTTGCGCTCGATATGGCGCAGGAAGCGCAGTCCGAGTCCTTTTCCCTCGCTCGCTCCTTCAATAATGCCGGGTATATCGGCCATCACGAACGACTGTTTGTCGTGATAACTCACAATGCCCAATGATGGTTCGAGCGTGGTAAACGGATAATTGGCAATCTTGGGACGCGCACTCGACAAAGCCGAGAGTAGTGTTGATTTGCCCGCATTCGGTAAACCGACAAGTCCGACATCAGCCAACAGTTTAAGTTCGAGGATGATGGTCATTTCTTCCATCGGTTCGCCGGGTTGCGCGAAACGTGGAGCCTGGTTGGTGGCAGAGCGGAATTGGAAATTGCCCAGGCCTCCGCGGCCGCCTTTCAAGAGCAATATCTCTTGTCCATCGTGCATCACGTCGCAGATGAATTTGCCTGTTTCGGCATCGTAGACCACTGTTCCGCAAGGCACATCGATATACCGATCTTTGCCGTTGGTGCCGTGACACTTGTCGCGTCCGCCGTTTCCGCCATGTTCGGCAAAGATATGTCGCTCATATTTCAGGTGTAAAAGAGTCCAGTAATTGTGGTTTCCGCGCAGATAAATGCTGCCTCCATGGCCACCGTCTCCACCGTCGGGACCTCCGTTGGGTTGGTATTTCACATGGCGCAAATGCATAGAGCCTCGGCCGCCTTTACCCGAACGGCAATAAATTTTGACGTAATCGATGAAATTGGAATCAGCCATCGTGTGTGGATTTATGAGTTTCTGAGTTTTTTAAAGAGATGAGTTTTTAGATTGATAAATGGTCTTTGAAAGACTCAAACACTTAAAAACTCACCTCATTTAAACGTTTACAATGATTCTATGACAGTGCAAATGTCGGCGAAGATGCGATCTAATTCGCCTAAGCCTTGTATGTGGTTGTGAATGCCTTCACGTTTATACCAGTCGATCAACGGTGAAGTTTGATCGTGATAAACATCAAGCCGCTTCTTGATAGTTGCTTCGTTGTCGTCTGATCTACCGCTTTTCTGCCCGCGAAGAAGCAATCTTTGCATCAGTTCTGATTCTGGAACGTCGAGCTCGATCATAGCAGCCACACGGTGCCCGCGCGTTGCCAGCATTTTTTTTAGTGCTTCGGCTTGCGGGATTGTACGTGGAAAACCGTCGAAAATTACGCCTTCATGTTCCTTACCGAAACTGTCGTAAACATTCGCAAGAATGTCGATCATCAATTCATCGGGGATGAGTTGGCCTTTGTCAATATAACTTTTGGCAGTTTTTCCGAGTTCGGTCCCGTTTTTGATTTCATTGCGCAGCACATCGCCCGTTGATATATGGCCCAATCCGTATTTATCAATCAGTTTGTCACTTTGCGTACCTTTGCCGGAGCCTGGTGCTCCAAAGATTACAATATTCTTCATTTTAGTTTCTTAATTTATGAGTTTCTGAGTTTATAAAGTGCATTGATGCGTTTTGAGTTCATAAGTTGCTGGGGAATTAAAAATAAAAAGCAATAAGCTCAAAGCTAAAACTTAGGAACTGAAAACGTATAGACGGATAAACTTACCGGCTCAAACTATTCTTGCACCGTTATCTTTCCCCTTACTACAATAGCAGATTTGTATCCCATTTTCTGTATTTGCGACAACATCCGACTGGCTTCTTCGTAACTCCGATAATTGCCAATGCGACAGATCCAACGTGGTGAATAGAAGTGCACATAAACGGGTTGGTCGGGGAATCTCATCTTGATTGCATTGCCGATCTGTTGTGCCTGGATCTTATCTGCACGTGAATTGCCACCGGCAAAGGCCTGCACACGATAGCCATCAACCTTATAACTGCTGCGCATTACCTTTTTCCGCATATCCACAACAGGTATGTCGAGTTCGTCATCGTTCTTATTTTCTGTCTTGGTAATCGTTTCAGGTTTGACAAGCGACTCTTTTTTGATTGAATCCGAACTGTGATGCTGCACTTTGGGAGGTGTTACTGGCTTGTTGACTGTTGGCTTATCTTTGGCCGTAGCAGTCTTGTCAATGGAGGGAGTAACCTTAATCGGTTGTTTGATTTGGGGCTTGCCGTTAACCAATTCGTCGATTTCCTTGCTTTGATTAACGGTCACAGTGCCCTGTCCCTTGTCTTTTCGCTGGATGTGTTCGATGAAAGTCTGTGCTTGAATACTCACAATGGAGCACAGCATGATCATCAATGTTGTGACGAATTGTTTCATGTCGTTGTGGATTTTGATTCTATGAGTTGTCGCAGACCATTGGTTTAAGGTTACGGCTTGTTGTTGCCTAAACTTAAACCGATGTGTCTTTGAACGTGAATGATGATTATTTCCAAGCGTCGATAATGCCTTTAAAGTCGGCTGCTTTTAATGAAGCGCCACCGATCAGACCACCATCAATGTCGGGTTTAGAGAACAATTCGGGTGCATTGCTGGCTTTGCAGCTGCCGCCATAAAGGATCGTGGTGTCTTCGGCAACTTCTTTCCCGTATTTATCTGCAATGACTGAACGCACGAAAGCGTGGATTTCCTCGGCTTGATCTGCCGTTGCAGTCTTGCCAGTTCCTATGGCCCAAATCGGCTCATAAGCGATAATGACATTCTTAAACTCTTCTGCCGACAGATTGAAAACACTGCCTTCAAGTTCTGCCTTGCAAACATCGTTCTGCTTGTTAGCTTCGCGTTCTTCTAAGGTTTCACCGATACAGAAGATCACTTTGAGGCCATTTTTCAAAGCGAGAAGCACTTTTTCTTTCAGAATTTCGGGTGTTTCGTTGTAATATTGGCGGCGTTCCGAATGTCCGAGAATGACGTATTGGGCGCCGGTACTCTTTACCATCTCTGCCGAAACCTCTCCGGTGAAAGCTCCTTTTTCCTTATCGGCGCAGTTTTCTGCACCTAAACCAATGATGTCTTGATTCAAGACGCCAGCCACAGAAGCCAAATGAATAAATGGTGTGCAGATGATTACACCGCAATTGGGCTTTTCTGCTGTCAGAGAAGTATTCAATTCTTTGGCCAAAGCCACGCCTTCTTGAAGATTCAAGTTCATCTTCCAGTTACCTGCTACAATTTTTTTTCTCATTGTTTTTCTTCTTTTTAAACGTTGATATATTTTGTTTGACTCTTCTTTTCGTTTCAACCAGCGAGTCCAAGCCCACATTCTGTCGGCGACGGTGAGCACTAACAAAGGAAGCACAAACCACAAAAGGATTTTCAATATTTTACCGGGAACGCTGTCGGTAGGCATTTTTCCGATGCTCAATTGCTGTAAAGGAGCATTCAATTCATCGCCTTTGGGCAAGTCATTGTGACTCCATTTGCGGATGATCTCACCGTTTTTGAGTAGCATCAAACCCGGATTGCTGCGGATCATAGTTTTTAATGTGGTCTCATCTGTGGTGCAGAAAGGGTATTCGGCGCCTGTAATGTCTTCCCATTTTGTAATGGCCTCTTTTGTGCTTGCCGTTAAACAATAGAAAGGAATATGCTCTTCCTGTGCGTATTCGAAGATCTGGTCGATGGCTCCGAAGTTGCTGTCGTCGGCTTGTTCCAAGTGGGGTGAGATGAGCAGAAAGGTATATCCCGAATCGGAAAGCACTTCGTTGGTAATATCTTGACCGTCGTTCATCCGTTCGATAGCGAAATCGTGGATCGGCGGAACATATCCAGCTTCGATCTGTACGGTCTTGCTGTCTACGAAAGTCCATGTGGAATCTGGATAATCTGCTAATGAAAATGCTTTCTCTACGCCGTTTTTACGCATCAGAAAAGTGGTTTCAAATTTGGGCTTCTTAGCTCCTTGCGGTATTTCCATCCCTGATTTGATATTCACTCCGACGCGATATGGACGGAAATCAAACTGCGGTAGCTTGTAGAGACTATATCCGCTGGACAGCAGAATAAAGATAATCGTGTAGTTAATGATGATCCATTGATTGGTTTTAGAGATGAATCGCACCATTCTCAGCGGCCAAGCAGCCACTGTAATGGCACAAATCAGCAACACAATGTTCTTGATAAACGACTCGGTGTTGGTCAATGTGATGACGTCTCCAAAGCATCCGCAATCTTTTATAGGATTGGCGACGACCAACCAAACGGTGATCAGCGTCATGATCGATATGAAACCGACAATCAAACGGGATGTCAGTCGCCTACGAATAGCAAACAGCATCAGAATACCCAATGTAAACTCGCAAGCCGACAAGCCCACAGAAGCAGATAATGTAATCCAATCGGGGATGTAACTGCGCAGATTCAGCACCGTGAGATAGTCCTGAATCTTATATTGTGTACCTAAGGGATCAATGGCTTTGACGTATCCCGAGAAGATAAACGTCGCTGCAATGATCAGTCGGCATAAGTTTACTATGATGCGTTTGATATTCACGCTTCTTGTTCTTGTTCTTTTAATTTGATAGCTCCGAAGGTTGCATAATTGACAATATCCATATAGTTGGCGTCTATTCCTTCTGAAACCAAGGCATGACCGTCGATGTTTTCCAACTCTTTAATACGTTGGATTTTCGTTAATATGAAGTCGGTGTAACTGCTCACACGCATGGCACGCCATGCCTCATCATAGTCGTGATTCTTCCGAAGCATGAGTCTCAATGCTTCGTCGGCATGCTGATCATAGAGAGCCAACGACTCATCGGGGGTGATATCTGCTTTATCGGCAAAACCTTTTGACAGTTGGATCAATCCCACAAGTCCATAATTGATCAGCGCAATGAACTCCGGACGAATACCTTCGTCCACCATTGCTTTTTTTTTCAGCTCCAAAGAGCGAATGCGTTTAGCTTTGATAAAAAGTTGATCGGTGAGTGATGAGGGACGAAGAATGCGCCATGAAGCTCCGTAATCATGCAGTTTCTTTTCGAAAAGTGCACGACATTCGGCCATTACGGTCTTGAATTGATCTTCTGTTTTCAACGAATTTGCTGCCATAAAAGTCTGAAATCTTCGTGCAAAATTACGCATTTCATTTGATACAACCAAATAGGGGATTGTCAATTGATCCGTAAGAAAATGAGAATTGATCATTCTGCTTGGTTGATCATAAATGCAGATCAACAGTAACCAAGCTCTGCACACCCACGTGCCACGTGTTGATTCTCAATTCTCAATCCGTTTGCGAATCACGCGCACGGTGCCGCATAACACGTCATACCGTATTTGCAACGAGTCTCGTTTGATTCGTAAGGCGGTCGGAATGATGCGAGTGCCGTGTCGGGTGATCTGCTGCTGCACCGCTTGCAGAGCCGAATCGGTGTGCGCAATATCTTCTTGTGTCATTTTCAGCGAAGCCTTTTGCCAAATGTCCAATACCTTTTTACGAGCATTGATTGCTTTGGGATAGCGTTCGCGAAGCGCTTTGATCGAATCGAGCGCTTGTCGATACTCCTTATTATTATATAAGGTCTCAATACGAACGACTGTTTTCGCCGCTCGTTCCTCATCCGTTTGTCCGCACGCCACGCATGCCATCACGGCGAAAATCACAATCAGTTTTTTCATAACAGGGGGCAAATCTACGATAAATCGTCGGAAAAATCGAAAGAACCCCGAAGATTAACTTAATTCTTTTGATCATAAAACGTCTTTCTGCAATTAAATTATTCTCATTTTCTTGCTCCTTTAAGAAACTTTATTTACCTTTGCCCCCAGTTTTTCGCCTTCGCCCCCTAAGTTAGGGGGATGGGGGTCTGAACAATTAAAGAGATGATTAAACAAACAAATATAAACAGCAGCAATAAGAGCATGCAAAAGAACTCTG